>CAYPBS010000022.1:0-25956 GCA_964409015.1 uncultured Sangeribacter sp. | reverse complement strand
TCCAACGGATAGTCCAACGCGGAATGCCTCGTTTTGCCGGATTTTGCGGTGGAGGGTAAAAAGAAAGAATCCTGAAAATCGCTGATTTTCAGGATTCTTGCGCGATTTGCTTTCGCTTGTGGTGGTCCCACTAGGGCTTGAACCTAGGACTCCCTGATTATGAGTCAGGTGCTCTAACCAACTGAGCTATAGGACCTGATTTTTTCAGGCACAAAGTTAATGGTTTTTTACGGTGTGTGCAAGTGTTGTTGCGTTTTTTTATTTGTTTTTTCTTATCTATCTGATCCCCGGAGGGTTAGGCGTCTTTGTCTTTGACGGGAAGAACGGGTAAGGCTGAGTTGCGCATGAGCCGGTTGCCTATGCGGCATCTGAGACATTCGTTCCGGTCGCAGTATTCTTTGCGAAGCTGAAGAAGACCTTGTGTATCAAGCGCATTACGAGGTTTCACTCCGGCACGTTGCCAGTCACGGATGATATTATTTCTCTCCGGGGGGATGGAGGTAAGGAGGTCTATGGCTGTCTCTTCGAGCTGAGTCTGTCCTTGAAGTATTCCGAGTGCGTGTAGGAGCGGTGCAATAGCGTTTATCATTATTAGCTGGAGGGAGTTGTCGCTGAGGGCTTTTTGCGGCACTCCGGAGGATGTCTTCTCCGAGAAGGTGAAGTGCTCGGCCCAGAAGCCATCGAACTCGATATTGAGTATGTCGGAAATTTCCTCTATCGTATGGTTGGTCGCCTGTATCCGGCTCAACAGTGATGAGGCTTTGGGTATGAGGCGGGAAAGGTATGCGAGCCGGCGAACGGGTGAATTCGGGGGTCGAATACCGGATGTTTTCCAGACCTTGGCCTGTAAGGGTGTGATTTCGTATTTGTGGGCGAGGAAGTTGAATTCGGATTGAAGTTGCCGGAAGTAGGGATGGGGATCTACGGGCACCCGACTGAGAAGACCGGCTGTTCCGAACACCAAGGCGTCGAGTTGCATCGGGTCGTCGGAGTGACGCATGCAATGATTGAGGTTAAGCCGCAGGGCAAGTTGCTCGAATGGCTGGGAGTTGAGTCCGAATCCGAGGGAGCGGGCCAAGGCGACGATACATGTGTGTGCGAGATCTCCGTCAAGTCTCCGAAGGATGGATATGATTCGGTTACTTTTGGCGATCAGTCGTTCGATTGCGGCCGTATTTATGGCATCTGTGGTGAGAATGACAGGAACCTGCCCTATTTTATACCAGCATCTTATGGGAGGAGGCTGCGAAGCATCTGCGGTGAGGTTGGAGTAAAGTTCTATCAGGTAGGGAGAGAGAGGGAAATGCAGCTGGGGTACTTCGAGTCCATCGCGACGCATTAGTGTTGCATCATTGACAGCTACGACGTGAAGGATTATATTGGCGTATGCCGGATCGAGATGATGATTATGTCTCCACCAGTCGGATGCCCTGACGTGTAATTCGACATTTCCAATCCATTCAAATCCATCTATGATTACCTTTGCATTGAAGAAATCGGGGCCATCGGAAGTATTCAGAGTTCCGGGGTCAAGGATACGTATTTTCCGTCCGTCTGTCAATCGGAGGTCGGAGTTGCCGTAAAGGCGCCATTTCCAAGCATATTGCAATATCTTTTCCATGACCGGGAAAGTATAATTCTATGAAAGGGTAATATCTTCAGATTCCTGACTTTATATAATGAGGGAGAGGGTTGAAATAACGTTAAACAATCTTAAATTCACGAGTATTTCGGATTAAAATTTGAATAAGTGAAAAAAACGCATTAGCTTTGTAGTGTGTTTTTCATAGTATTAAATTAAGATTAAGGTTTCGGTCTATCTCCTTGTGAAAAGAGATAGACTTTTTTATTTCTATCTCTCTGAGTTTTAGAGAAGTCTCACCGAAATTATGGAGACTTAGCCGGGATCGCACCATTGTCATGAATTCTTCGGACGGTTGTTATAGACGGTCTGAATAGAGCATCGGAGCATTTTGGCTATTTTCGAGCTTTCCGTAATTCCGAGTTTTCTAAGGGCGTAGATACGCATTTTTGTGTTTGGCAGTTCGCCATCCTTAAGTTCCACCTTTTCGTTTTCGGGTAGCGAAGCGTTGATCTCGTCTATAAAATCGGGATAAATGGACAGGAACATACGGTCGAATGTGCTGTAGAATTTCTTCATCTCGCCGGCAAGGAAGCCGGGGTTTTCAAGTTCATTACGCAGTTCTCCATATTGGTTTGTCTTGACTTTCCGAAGCATTTTCTTAAGCAGGGAGTCGACATCGTTGATGAAGTCGGAGGCCATGCTGAACGCGTACATTATGTATTGTTCCTTGAGGTTGTTGGCCTCCTTGAGATTGTCGTTGACCAGTGCAAGGGAAGCATTGAGTTCCTGTTCCTCTTTATGAGCTTTGTCGAGAGCTGCCTGAGCCTTGTTCAGCTCTTCTATTTTGTGTTGCAACTCGAGATTGGCTGTATTGAGTTCTTCCCTGCGGCGTCTGTTGCGTCGCAGCAGCACGATAACGAAACAGATGGATATAAGCGATATCACAAGAAGCGAACAAGCGAGTACAAGGAAGACCGTGAGACCTGTTTTCTGACTCTCGATAGTGGCCATCTGATTATTGATCGTATCGAGATAGGCTTTATGGAGCTTATCCTGCAACTCGGCGAGACTGACAATCCTTATTCGGTTATGGTACATGCGGGCCATTTCGGCACAATAGTTGGCATAGGCGTAAGCCCGGTCAATCCCTCCGGAGGTATACATTTCGTTGGCTAATTCCTCGAGGGAAGCGATGTCGCAGTTGGCGATACGTATATCGGCCAAAGCGGAAAGGATAAGATAGCGTTGACGTGTTTCCTGATCCCCTTTCGCTTCCGCAGCCCGACTGAGCCAATAAGCCGCTATGGCATCGTTGCGGGAGTTGAGTTCGGACTTGTCGACATAAGTTTTCAGCTTTTTATAGGATTCCGCAGAAATGGGCTTCCCATTGGCCTTGATGACATCATACCATATACTGAAGGGGTGATCCGGCGTGAGGTATTTCCCTATTGAGTCGTTGTATGCGTTAGCTTCCCGGGCGAGTTTCTCAGACAGAGCCTTGTCGGCGTTGGCATAGTGCGCATTATGGGAATAGAGGTATTGGAGAGAGTTAAAGTAATTAGGTAGAAGCGAAGGGCTTATGGAGTTACGATCAATCATATCAAGCTCAGCCTTTGCCTGAGGGAAAAGACCCGCAGCGCTGTAAATATCAGCTTTGTTGATATTCCATGTTGTGAGAGCATTGTCATCTTTCTCGGAAGCGTTATAGGCCAGATCGGCATATTTCAGCGCGCTGTCGGGATTGAAATATGAATACTCAGAGTAGAGTTGGGAGAGGTAGACATATCGTTCCCGTCTATTGGTGGCGTTGCGGTAGTCAGACTTCAACTTCCGTATCTGAGCTTCGCGATCGCTGACAAATTTCTCCCGATTGGCTACCATACGGTCGAGAGTGGAGTATAAGCTGTCGAGTGGCATAGATAAGTATGAATTTGCTGGTTGGGCAAAGGCCTTATCCGCAGAAAGAGATAGGATGGCGATACAAGCCAGACCTGAAAGAAAATATATTAAACCAGTTACACGAGTTCTAACCATGGTAGTTTTAATGTGTAGAAAGTGCCAAATATTATATTAAGCCTCACGACGTAAGAGTCGCCGCCAACATGTAAGTGCGTATGAGAGCATTATCTGTCTTATAATAGACAGGATATGTCGGCGATATACATTTATTGTACAAACACAGCCTGTGACGTCACCGACATGCAAATATAGTAAATATATGTGTGATTTTCCAACTAAATTATCAAATCCGGAAAAGAAACAACTCCCACACCCCTTCCCTGCAGTTACAGCTTAAACAAAAAAGACCCGAAAAAGTAGAAAGATTTCGCTCTCCATAACACCGGAAACGCAATACACTTTTTACTTTCATAAAGATACATATTCCTGATATTTAACCAGTTATAATATAAAGAAAATACCTGCAAAGGGCATCGCCCTGCATGGAAGAGACACAAGCCGAAAGGTAAAATATAATTGTACGTACGCGCGGAAAAAATTTTGCAGTTAGCGGTAAAGTTTCTAATTTCGTGACAAAACCTAACAACGCTTTTCTATCATGAGAACAATCGCAACACTTGCAATGCTGACTATGGCTGCTTGCGCAGCTGTCGGCTCTCCGGTAAAGCCGGCAATACCCTACGATGCAGAGCTTGAGAAGGAGGTCGACAAGATAGTGTCGGGTCTCACACTTCAAGAGAAAATAGGCCAGATGTGTGAGCTCACCGTAGATATGGTGACAGACTTTCAGGCTAAAGGTGGCCCCGCCATTGACAAGAACAAACTCCGTTGGGCTTTCGAGCAATATAAGGTCGGCTCGATTCTGAATGTGCCGTTCGGAGGAGCACAGACCCCTCAGGTATGGCGGTCGGTAATCAAGGATGTACAGGACGCATCCATGAAATATATCGGCATACCCGACATTTACGGAGTCGATGAAATCCATGGAACTACCTACACTGCCGGCGGTGTGCTTTTCCCTCAGGAAATCAATATGGCCGCATCCTTTAATCGAAGCCTTACACGCAGGATAGGTGAAATCTCCGCCTACGAAACCCGCGCCAGCTCCATCCCATGGTCTTATGCTCCAGTGATGGACTTGGCCCGTAACGCAGCTTGGCCCCGGGTATGGGAGAGCTTCGGCGAAGACCCTTATCTCAACGGGCAACTTGCGCGCGAGCTCGTTCTGGGCATGCAGGGCACGGATCCCAATCACATCGGACCCTACAACGTTGCGGCCTGTGCGAAGCATTACATGGCCTACGGAGCAGCAGTCACAGGGAAGGACCGCACCCCTTCTTCTGTCACGGAGCAGGACATGCGTGAGAAATATTTCTATGCATTCAAGGAGTGTGCGGAAGCCGGTGTACTGTCTGTGATGGTCAATTCAGGCATGAATAAAGGCGTACCCTTCCACACTAATAAGGAATACCTCACGGGATGGCTCAAGGAAGGACTCAACTGGGACGGTGTGATCGTGACAGACTGGGCAGACATCAACAATGTCTGGAAGCGCGACCGGGTGGCCAAAGACTACAAGGAGGCTATCATGCTCTGTATAAACGCCGGTATAGACATGGCCATGACCCCTTACGACGTAGACTTCTGCACCTACCTTACCGAACTAGTAAACGAGGGGAAAGTACCCATGAGCCGTATTGACGATGCCGTAAAGCGCATTATCCGGATGAAGCTTCGTCTGAATCTGTGGAAAGACCAGTATGCTGATCTTAAGAAATATCCGGACTTCGCATCGGAGAAACATGCGGCCGTGGCTCTTGACATGGCACTTCAGAGCGAAGTCCTGCTGAAGAACGACAATGGTTTACTTCCGCTTGCAGAGGGCACAAGGATTCTCGTCACCGGACCGAATGCTGATTCTATGCGTGCCCTTAACGGCGGATGGAGCTATACGTGGCAGGGATCGGCAGACAAGAAGTACCACGAACAGTACAACACCATCCTCGAAGCAATGCGCAATCGCTTCGGCGAGGATAATATTGTCTATGCTCCCGGCGTGCTCTATAAGGAAGACGGACAATATTTTGAAGAAATGGAACCTGATTTCGATGCTGCTGTAGCAGCTGCAGGAGATTGTGACGTGATAGTGGCATGCATCGGTGAGAATTCCTATTGTGAAACTCCGGGCAATACCGACGACCTTTCGCTTTCAGCCAATCAGAGTGAGCTTGTCACCCGGCTTGCCGCCACAGGAAAACCGGTGATACTGATACTCAATGAAGGGCGCGCACGCATCATCGATGGAATCGTCGGTAAGGCTCAGGCGATTGTAGACGTGATGCTTCCGGGCAACTATGGAGCCGATGCGCTTGCGCTTCTGCTTGCCGGCGACAACAACTTCAGCGCAAAACTCCCTTTCACATACCCCCGCCGGCTAAACTCACTGCATACCTACGACTATAAACCCATGGAGAATCAAGGCACCATGCAGGGCAACTATAATTACGATGCGAAGATGGACGTGCAGTGGGAATTCGGAGAAGGCCTCAGCTACACGACGTATACCTACAGCAATATGCGTGTGGACCGGAGTAACTTCGTATCAGGCGACATACTACGCTTCTCTGTAGACATCACCAATACCGGCAACCGCGAGGGTATGGAGCCTGTTCTTCTTTTCAGCTCAGACCTCGTCGCATCCGTCTCCCCGGACGTAAAGCGTCTCCGCGCCTTCGACAAGGTCAGCCTTAAACCCGGAGAGACCAAGACCGTAACGCTTGAAATTCCGGCAGATGAGCTATCTTTCGTAGGCTATGATAACCGTTGGATTCTTGAAGAGGGTGAGTTTACATTCCTTTGCGGAAATCAGCATGTAGAGGCGACATGCACCGCTACAAAGGTATGGGACACACCCAACAGATAACATCGCTGTTCGTGCGGTCGTCCAAGTCAGACTTGCTAAAACAGGCGACCGCACGAATCCCAATTATATTGAATCAAGTTTTTTGCGAAATAATAATTCAACTTTTTTCTACAATCTGAAATCATGAACCTGACAAAGCTTTCAGCTTCATCGCTGATATTGAAGCTCCTGTGTCCGATACTTCTTGCCACAGGTGTATCTATCTCGCAGGCTTCTACAAATCCGGAGATAGACTTTCTACGGGTTAAAGGGGAAAATATCGTCGACAGCAATGGACAAAAATTCTTTATCAAAGGAACTAACTTGGGGAATTGGGTGAATCCCGAAGGCTATATGTTCGGATTCAGCAAAGCCAATTCATACGGCATGATCAACGATCTGATCTGCCAGCTTTTAGGCCCGGCAGAAGCTTCCCGATTCTGGCAGACATTCCGGGATAAATATATCACGGAAGAAGACATCGCCTTCATAGCATCGCAAGGGGCCAACACGATACGTTTCCCCTTCCATTACAAACTTTTCACCGATGAGCCCTACATGGGAAGCACTTCAGCAGAAGAGGGTTTCTCCATGCTCGACAAGCTTATCGGAGAAGCCCGCGACAACAATCTTCGACTGATCCTCGATATGCACGATTGTCCCGGAGGACAAACCGGTGACAACATCGATGATTCCTTCGGATATCCGTTCCTGATGACCGACGAGACATCCCAAGAGGAATACATTAATCTTTGGGTGGAGATAGCCAAGCGATACAAGGATGAACTCACGATTCTGGGCTACGAGCTCATGAACGAACCCATAGCCACATACTGGGAGGGCGAGGAACGCGACAAGCTCAATGATGCCCTGATGCCCCTCTACCGTCGTACTGTCGAAGCAATACGCACGGTGGATCCCAACCATATCATCCTGCTTGGGGGAGCTCAATGGAACAGCAACTTCGAACCCCTGACGGATTGGTCATTCGATGACAACATAATGTTCACATGCCATCGCTACGGTGGAGATGCCTCAGCCGAAGCGATCCGCTCTTTCATAGAATTCCGTGACAAAACGGGACTTCCGATGTACATGGGGGAGATAGGCCATAATACGACCCTTTGGCAGGAGACCTTCAGCAAAGTAATGGAAGACAACAACATAGGCTACACATTCTGGCCTTATAAGAAAATAAACGACAGCGCAATGACCGGAATTAAAACACCGGACAACTGGCAGATGCTGGTCGATTTCGCAGAGGCACCTCGAGGCACATTTTCCGAAATACGTAAAGCCCGCGAGAATGTCGACATCGAAAAGGTGAAAAAAGCCTTGTATGATTACATCGACGGAGCCTCCGCAGAAAAGATGCTCCGACATGAGGACTACATAAAGTCCATGAGATTGAAGTAAAGAAGTAATACAGGTATTCAATTCAAAAATAGAAGAATGCATAAAAGTATATTTTTAGCGTTAACCTTGTCGGCAGTCTCCATGACTGCTTCGGCTGAAAAACCTCTCCCCTACCTTGATGACACCCTCCCGATCGAACAACGTGTGGAAGATGCTCTGAGCCGTATGACTACAGCTGAGAAAGTTGCCTTCATCCATGCTCAAAGTAAATTCAGCTCCCCGGGGGTGCGCAGGCTCGGAATCCCGGAAAACTGGATGACTGACGGACCTCACGGAGTACGCGCCGAGGTGCTTTGGGACGAGTGGAACTGGGCCAACTGGACAAACGACTCCTGTACGGCCTTCCCTGCCCTGACGGCCTTGGCTGCAACATGGAATCCGGATATGGCCGAGCTCTACGGCCGGACAATCGGGTCGGAAGCGCGTTATCGCAATAAAAACGTCCTCCTCGGCCCCGGCGTCAATATCTATCGCACCCCGCTCAACGGGCGCAACTTCGAGTACATGGGAGAGGACCCATATCTTGCTTCCAGAATGGTCGTTCCATATATCAAAGGGGTACAGAGCAACGGTGTGGCAACCTGTGTCAAGCACTACGCTCTGAACAATCAGGAAGTGGACCGTGACCACATAGATGTCCGTGTCGACGATCGTACACTCCACGAGATTTACCTCCCCGCTTTCAAAGCCGCTGTAAAAGAAGGTGGTACATGGTCTATCATGCCGGGCTACAACAAATACGAAGGTGACCATGCCTGCGAGAACCGACGCCTGCTTCTTGACATCCTGAAGGGTGACTGGGGATTCGATGGAGTAGCCATATCCGACTGGGGTGCCGTACACAACACAGACAAAGTAGTGGCCAACGGGCTGGATATGGAATTCGGTTCGTGGACCAACGGACTGGACTGGGGCGAAAGCAACGCCTATAATAATTATTACATGGCCACACCTTACCTGAAAGGACTGCAGGAAGGGAGATATTCCATGTCTGATCTGGACGACAAAGTGCGTCGGGTACTCCGTCTTTCGATGCGTACCACGATGGATCGCAATCGCCCTTTCGGTTCCTTTGCCACTGAGGAAAATGCAGCGATCGCACGAAAGATAGCAGAGGAAGGGATCGTACTCCTCAAGAACGGAGCAGTAAAAGGACGTGGCAAGACCCCCGCACTCCCTCTGGACACAGCAAGACTTAAAAAAATACTCGTGGTCGGGGAAAACGCTGTCCACTGTATGACACTGGGCGGAGGGTCATCGCAACTCAAAACCTTCAGGGAAGTCTCCCCCCTCGAGGGAATACGCAACCTTGTAGGCAACACATGCGAGGTAGAGTATGCCGTCGGCTACGAGTCCCCGGCAGAGGCACCTCAGGACAGACCGGACGCGAAAGTCGAGGAGCAGCATCCCATCGACTACGCGGACTTGCGTTCGAAAGCCGTGGAGGCCGCCCGGTCAGCAGACGCCGTAATATTCATCGGAGGATTGAACAAGAACCGTTTTCAGGACTGCGAGGGTGTCGACCGATTGGAATATAATCTGCCCTACGAACAGAATGAACTTATCGAGGCACTTTCAAAGGCGAATCCATACACAGTAGTAGTGCTTTTGACCGGAAACGCGGTGGCAACTCCGTGGCAAAAGAATGTTCCGGCAATCGTAGAAGGCTGGTATTCCGGCAGCGAAGCCGGAAATGCACTCGCACGTGTCCTCTTCGGAGAAGTTAATCCCTCAGGCAAACTCCCCTTCACCTTCGCTGAAAACCTGACCGATTATCCGGCTCACAAGAACGGTGACGCTTCCCTGTATCCCGGAGTTGATGGAGTCGTCACATATTCCGAAGGAATGAATGTCGGCTACCGTTATCCCGAAATCAATGCCACTTTCCCGTTCGGACACGGACTCAGTTACACGACCTTTAAACTCGGCAAACCCTCTGTGGACAAAACCAGCTTCTCGCAAGGTGAAAGCGTAACGGTCACGATACCCGTGACCAATACAGGCAAACGCCCCGGGGCGGAGGTTGTTCAGGTGTATGTCTCCGACACATTCAGCTCTCTTCCCCGCCCCGACAAGGAGCTTAAAGGATTTGCCAAGGTATATCTTGAACCCGGCGAGACAGCGGATGCAGTCGTGACACTTACACCGGAGGCATTCATGTTCTTCGACCCTGCAAGATCTTCATCCGATAATCGCGAGACAGGCTGGGTTGCGGAACCGGGAGAATTCAAGATTCTTATAGGCAATTCTTCAGCTGATACCCCTGCCTCAGTCCGCGTGAATCTCAATTGAAAGGACTTAAGATTCTCTACCTTTCAATCTCCTTATATGCTTACTACTCACCCGGTTAGCCATAGTTTCCTTTACTTGAATCTTTCCAAGGAGATTTTTTCTGCAAATATGTATTAATTTTGCTTTTGAAATCCTAAGGATAACGATTGGCTATCCGGAGTGTTAACTGAAATAAATCTATAAACTTAATACAACTCACATGAACAAACTTTTTACTACCCTTGCGCTCGCAGCTTTCGCAACTTCCGCTTTTGCCGGAGTCCCCGTACAGAAACGTCTCCAGATGTGGGGACCCTACATCAACCATGCACCCAATGAGGATGTCATCATGGATGCTCTTCCCGGAAACAACGATGTACCCGGTGACTACCACTTCTATATCTGGGAGAATACTTTCAGCGTTGAAGGCGGCATGGACAATACAGTCGGCGAATATCAGAATTTCGTATGCAACCAAGGCTGGGCAGGTTGCGGTCTCAACATTCCCAAGACAAAGGATGACAGCGGCAATCCGACAGGTGTTAAACCTTTCCCCGCTAAAGATATGACGGACCAATGGAGAGTTCACTTCATGTGGAAAACCGACATGGACTGCAAGATCACAATCGGCTTCGGTCCTGAAATCGGTGGCCAGCGTGCAGAATTCGCCTATACCTCCGCTTCCGACTACAAGTTTGACGGAACATGGAATACGGTTGACCTCCCCATGACAGACCTTCTTGACCAATTCACCAACACCGAAGAGGATATGATCTACATGCTCTTCTTCCGCAACTGGACTGACGTCAATCTTTTCTCGGCTGTATCTACCGATGGGTGCGTCGCAGGTGGCCGCTACGCTATAGCCGACATGTACTTCTACTTCGATACAGAAGAAGATGGTGTAGAGGCTATCGCTGCCGAAGGTGAGGTCGTGGCTGAAGAATACTATACTTTCGACGGCATCAAGATGGCCGAAGCTCCTCAAAAAGGAATCTATCTCGTGAAGAAAACTTTCGATAACGGTGCTGTAAAGACTGTGAAAGTAGCAAAATAAACCGGCGGACATAAGTTAGACTTCAATAGGGGGATAGGGATTATTAGTAACAACCCTGTCCCCCATTTCCATAAATCTACTTTATTCATATTTTATTACAAAAATGAAAAAATCTATAATCCTTCTTTCAGCAGCCATACTCGGAGCATCCGCTTGGGCCGCCACAAAGAGCGATAAACGTGGTTTCAGTGTCAACTCAATGACTGAAATCGACTATATTGCTTTGGAACCGGGGGGAAGCTGGTTCTACGACTGGTCGACAAATCCTCCGGGTGATGAAGGCCCTACATTCATGAACCATGACCTCGAATTCTGCCCAATGGTCTGGAATACTAACTACACCGTAGAACGTCTCGAAGAGGTGTATGAAAAATATGGAAGCCATATCAAGTACGTGCTCGGATATAACGAACCGAATTTCACGGATCAGGCTCACCTCACTCCTGCACAGGCAGCCGCCGATTGGCCACGGTTTCAGGAATGGGCTTTGAGCCATAACCTTAAAATTGTCAGTCCGGCCGTCAACTGGAGCTCATGGTCGCAATACAATGACCCGGTGAAATGGCTCGAGGAATTCTTCAGTCTCCTCCCCGACAAAGGTGAGAAAATCGACTATGTGGCCTGCCATTTCTACGTCCCGACCGCCGAATCTTTGATGCAGAATGTAGACCGCTTGAAAAAATTCGGCAAACCCATCTGGGTGACTGAGTATTGCGCTGCTTCGGGCAACATCTCAAACAGCACGGCTACCCAGATGTCATACATGCTTAATACCCTGAAAGCTCTCGAACAGGACCCCGACGTGTTCCGCTACGCATGGTTCATGGCTCGTACCTCTAATAAAGACTGGAACGCCATCAATCTTCTCAACTCCTTTCCTAATCATGGTACGCTTACAAATCTCGGATATGCCTTCACCTATATGTGGACATTCCCGCAAGATTACTTCCACAATCCTCTTGAGCAATTCCGTGCTGTCGATTACTCAGCAATGTTCGGCGTTTCAGTGATACCGCTGCCTAAGGACCACCCCCTTTTCGACGACTATAAAATCTGTATCGATGACTTCGGCAACGGATCCAAGACCGAATATATTGACTGGCAGATGGAATTTGCTGAGAGCGGCAGCTATGACCTCGACATCAATGCCGCGGTAAGAACAAATACGGCGATTGACATCTACTGGAACAATACCCTTGTCTTGGCCAACTACGCCCTTGAGACAACTGGTGGAGCCGGCAATTTCGACAACCGCAAAGTAAGTGGCGTAAATATCCCGGAAAGCGGCAAAGGTACGCTCCGTATCGCTCCCAGCCGCTCAATGCAACTCGTATCGCTGAAGATGACCCGTACGGGAGATGTCTCCGTCGAAGGAATAGAGAATGACGAGTCCATTAGTATCAGGGTGGAAGGCAACAGCATCATAGGTGCTGACGCAGTCTTCACTATGAGCGGAGTTCAGGTAAATGCCGAAAACCTTGCCCCCGGTCTCTATATCGCCAAGTGTGGCACAAAAGCCTCACGCATCGCGGTCCGCTGATGCGACAGACTTGCCGGACGTCGCTCCTTAGGCGGCGTCCTGTAATCTTTTTTCACATTCCCGGAGAAGATCCTCTACGGCATCTTTTACTCTCCCACCCACACTCCTGTCTTATAATCAATAACTTATCTGCAAAAGCCTTTACTTGATGTTGTAAAGCATATTGCAGAAATTTTATAGATTATTAACTTTGCAAAATACCACACAGGGGTATGGCTCTCCCAATCGCTTAAGACCCAAAATTAAACCTGATTAAATTACCTAACATAAGTTTAACCAAATATTCAACTCGAATGAAAAACCTGACTAAAGCGAAACAAGCCATCGGTCGCTCTCTGATGCTTCTGACGGCTCTATGTTTCTTCTCCTTCGCTGCATTTTCGCAGGGATGGACCACCACAGGTACTGTCTACGACGAAAGCGGCGAACCCGTGATCGGAGCCTCCGTCATGGAGGAAGGCACTACCAACGGCACTTCGACAAATGTCGACGGCTATTTCTCGCTGACCGTAAAACCTAATGCCAAGATCGTCATTTCATACGTTGGTATGAAGCCGGCCACAATCCTTGCCAAGAACGGCAGCGTAACGGTAAAGCTCGCAAACGACACACAGGTACTCGATGACCTCGTGGTTATCGGTTACGGCGTCCAGAAGAAAAGTGATGTGACTGGTGCTATCGCTTCCGTAAACACATCCGACATCGAGAACCGTACTATCACCAACCCGCAGGCAGCACTCACAGGTAAGACCTCCGGTGTGCAGGTTGTAACTCCCTCCGGCGCTCCCGGTTCAGCTCCCGCAATCCGTGTGCGCGGTTACTCGTCAAACTCCGACCTTTCACCTCTTTACGTTGTGGATGGTATCCGCATGAGCGACATCTCCGGCATCGATCCCGCCGACATTGAATCCATGGAGGTTCTCAAAGATGCCGCTTCCGCTGCAATCTACGGCGCGCAGGCCGGTAACGGTGTCGTTCTTATCACCACAAAGAGCGCAAAACGCGCCGACGCCGGCTACGGCACAATACGCTACGACTTCCAGTATGCCAATCAGACCTTCGGCCATCGCCCCAAAATGATGACTTCCGCTCAGTACGTAGACTACATGACAGAGGGTGGATATTACACCAAAGATCAGATCATGTCTCTCGGTTGGGACGGCACAACCGACACCGACTGGTACGACGTAGCCTTCAGCCACGGCGATATGTTCAAACACAACGTGACCTTCGAGGGAGCCAACGACCGCGGAAGCTTCTACGGTTCTATCGGATACCTAACCAACAACGGCCCCGTGCGTGGTGACAACGATATCTACAAGCGTCTCACCGGTACCATAAACGCCGACTACAGCATCAAACCTTGGTTCAAGATAGGTACTACCGCCCTCTTCGAGCGCTATCAGAGCGAAGGCGTGAGCTCCAACTCCGAGTACGGCTCGCTCATGACCTCCGTCTACACCCTTGACCCTCTCACCCCTTCGGTATACGCTCCCGACAATCTCCCGGCGTGGATGCTTCCTCACAAGAGCCTCCTTCTTACCGACAACAACGGAGACTACTATGCAGTGTCTAATTACTATGCCGGCGAACAGGTTCACCCCCTCATCATGCGCGATCAGGCAATCAACAAAAATACCGGCTTCAACGTGACCGGAAGTGTCTACGGCAATCTCAACCCATGGAAACCCCTGACCATCACATCGCGCTTCGGTTTCCGTCTCAGCGCATGGCACAACCGCACATATAACAAGGCCTACTACGGTAGTATCGCCCAATCACGCGGTCTCAACAGCATCTCCTCCGAGAACAATCAGACCATCTATTATCAGTGGGAAAACTTCGCTAACTACAACCAGACTTTCAACGAGCTTCACAACGTGAGCGCAATGGCCGGTATGAGTTTCCAGAAGACCGTCTACAACAACACCTACGGCTCGGCTGCGTCCACCGAAGTGACAGATCCCGAGACCGGTGCCGTCACCATCGTTCCCTGTATCCCAATTCCAGATCCCGAACTCTGGGGCTACCTCAACTATGCACAGCAGGGTGCGACTCTCGGTGTCGGAGGTCTCGAAACCGATGCCACACAATACTCATGGTTCGGCCGCGTGGGCTATTCCTACGACAACAAGTACATGCTTCAGGCTTCTCTCCGTGCCGATGCCTACGACCTCTCCAAACTTCCGAAGTCTAACCGCTGGGGCTACTTCCCCGCTGTCAGCGCCGGTTGGGTGATCTCGCAGGAAAACTTCATGGGTTGGTCGCGTCCCGCTCTCGACTTCCTGAAACTCCGCTTCAGCTGGGGTAAGAACGGTTCCGTCGCTCCGTTGAGCGGATACGCCTATGCCACTGACATCGCTCTCCGCTACAACAGCCTCTGGCCCAACCAGCCTGCTGTCTATACTTGGCTCACCAATAACTATATCTATACTCAGGGCAACGCCCCACAGACAATGGGTAACCCCGACCTCTCTTGGGAGAAAATGGCTCAGTGGGACCTCGGTATCGACGCACGCTTGTTCAACAGCCGCCTGTCAGTCGGTATGGACTACTTCGTCAAGACCACAGAAGGTCTCCTCCTCTACGGAATCATCCCCTCGCTCTCTGTCGGAGGTGTCGCATCACCCATGAACGCCGGTAAGGTTCAGAACTCCGGCTTTGAGCTCGACCTCGGATGGCATGACAACATCGGCGATTTCAGCTACAGCGTAAACTTCAACATGTCCACTCTCCACAACAAAGTAAAAGAGCTTCATCCCTCAGTACCTCTGATCAACGGACAGGGATTCTCCAACAACACCATCACACTCTTCGAGGAAGGAAAGAAAGTATGGCACTTCTACGGCTATAAGTATCTCGGCGTTGACCAGAACACCGGCGAAGCCATCTTCGACGACATGGTGGACGGCGCACCCGGCCTCACTGCCGACGACAAAACCGATATCGGATCTGCAATCCCCAATTTCACATACGGTATCACTATCAATCTCGCATACAAGGGATTCGATTTCACAGCATTCGGAAGCGGAACATCCGGCAACGATATCTTCATGGCTATACAGCGTCAGGACAAACCCACTTCCAACCGTATGACAGACGTATTCTACAAAGATCGCTGGGTGGCCGGTGTCAACAGCCCTGAAAATCCCGCCAAACTCCCCGCTGCTAACGTAGACCTCGCTCACTATCTATATAGCGACGCAATGGTATTCAGCGGCGACTTCTTCAAGATTCGTCAGCTCCAGCTCGGTTACACGATTCCAAAGAACATCACACGCAAATTCTTTGTTGAAAACCTCCGCGCATACATCTCGCTCGACGACTTCTTCACATTCACTTCCTATCCCGGATTCGATCCCGAAGCTTCCGCCGGAACCGGCTCTGCACAGGGTGTCGACATGGGCACATATCCTACCTCCAAGAAGGTAGTTGTCGGTTTCAATATCACTTTCTAATCTTAAAGCTTGAATTTATCACAATGAAAAAAATATTTCTTGCATTGGCTTCCGCAGCCATGCTCTTAGGCCCGCTGGCTTCCTGCTCAAGCGACCTCGATATACCCAAGAAGGGTAATCAGGGTGAGGAATCCGCTTACTACCACACCGATGACGACGCACGCTCTGCCATCGCTCTCTGCTACTGGCAGTGGACCAATCTCTACAACGGAATAGCTTGGACTGCCGACATGCTCTCCGACGACATCTATTGCGGTGGTGGCGACTCCGGCGATGATCCGGACTATCATCAGCTCAACAACTACAACATCGGAACGGAAAACGGCCGTGTCGAAAGCGACTACTCCGGTCTCTACACTCTGATCTACTATTCCAATCTCGTCATTGAGAAGGTGGGTGCCAACGAGAATCTGACTCCCTTCATGAAGCAGTGCATCGCCGAAGCATACTTCTTCCGCGGTTTCGCCCACTTCTGGCTCGCCACATACTGGGGCAACCCTCCCGTTGTCGACCACTTGCTCGACCCCTCCGAATACCATGTCAGCAACTCTGCCGACGGTGAATGTATGGAGCAGGCAGCAAAAGACATTCAGACAGCCATCAACAGCGGTTCCTTGGTCAGCAAGGCTTCCCCGACCGATACTTCGAAAATGACCTACATCACCCTTGAAGCGGCCAAGGCTTGGCTCGGAAAGGTTTACATGTATCAGGAGAAATTCGCCGAAGGAGCTGCCATCATGGAAGATGTGATCAATTCCGGAAAATATCGCCTCTACGACGGCGAATATGAAAACATCCTGAAGTACGTCTCCAACTGGAGCACAGAAGGTGTCCTCGAGTGTGCCGCTCCCGACGATCCCGCTTACGAGATCGCTTGGACCTTCATGACATACAACTTCATATCCCCCGGATGGCGTAACGACGCTTTCAACTGGGACGGCCTCTACTACTTTGATGACAACGACGACTGGGTGAAGAAACCGCAATGGGAAGACATCAACACCTCCGGCTACGGCTTCTGCAATCCCCGGAAGGGCGCATACGATGCCTTCGTCGCGAGCGACGGTGCCGACGGTTATCGTACGCAGTCCGTCATCAAGACCGTCGACTTCGTCAAGAACCAGATGCGTCTCCGACTCATCAAGAACCTCCATGGACACGACGTTTACTTCAACTGGAAGAACCGCTTCCTCATGTCTGACATGATCTACGACAACGGCGGATGGAATGTCGTTGCCAAAACGACACAACGCTGGATGCGTTATGCCGAGGTCCTGCTTAACGCTGCCGAATGTCAGTTCCGCGCCGGCAACACCAGCAAGGCTCTCCAGTACGTCAACGACGTCCGCGCGCGTGCAAAGGCCACTCTCTACACCTCCATCGACATGGACAAGATACGTCTCGAACGTCGCGTAGAGCTCTTCAACGAGCACAACCGCTGGCCCGACCTCATCCGTTGGGGTATGGCTGCTGACGTCCTGAAGGATCAGGGCAAGATCACACTCAATCTCACCCCCTCTTGGACCACGGTCGAAGACGGAAGCTCCAACCCCGCATTCGGTTTCCAAGCCGGAAAGAACGAGCGTCTCCCCTATCCTCATCGCGAATGTCTCCTCAACCCGAGCATCAAGCAGAACCCCGGCTACTGATCCTGCGACAGCAGTCTGACAATTTCCACGGCGGTGTGTCCCGACAAAAGTTTCGGCACACCGCCGATTTTTTATGCCTGTTCAGAAACTCATCACTGAACTTTTTCTTAACTTTGAGGTCACAAACAGACATCTTCCACCGGACGTCTGCCCATAAATCCTCATAAATAAAGAAATCACCTTCTATTCTCTGCTTAACATTATATAATACGATAATATTTTTTCATCAACCTATTTTATCAATTTAATATGAAAAAGTTTTCCAGACTAATTCTGTCTCTTCTTGTGGCGACAGGGTTGACCTCTGTGGATGTCGCTCAGGCTTCTCCGCAGAACAGCTCTCCCTTCTCAAGATACGCTTCGCAAACTGCGACTGACGTAGAGGGACAAGAGGAATCCGGCACATTCCGGATCTCACAGGCTCTTTCCGAGCGCACACCCGGGGAATTCAGCATGTCTCCCCGTAGTAAAGTCTTCAACACATTCGCCCCTGAAACCGCTAAAGCGCCCGCCCGTATCGGTGCCTCCGGCGGTTCAATGTATGGATGGGTCGAATACGATGCAAACAGCACCGTTCCTCAAGGTGTCGTAGAGGTGGACCTCGACGGATCGGTACGAAGCATTGTGGCAATCCCTGTCGACAATCCTAACTATAGATTCGTTTACTCCGCTTCCTACATCCGCGATGGCAAGATTGTCATAATCGGCACACAGCAGCAACCCCTTTGGGGCACTAACTGGCTTAACAATGCCAAGTATGTCTATGAATACGACATGGACGGCAAGCAGTTGAGCAAATACTCCATACCTAACTACAACTCCGTCGACCTCTTCACCTCGTTCGCCTACGATGCCGAACACGACATGCTGTATGGCCAGACCCATAACGCTCAGGGTTATCTGGTGAAATGGGGCTACGCTTCCGGTGCTGACCCCACGAATATCACTTGGGTCGCTAATCAGACTAATGTCACTGATGTCACCTACGCAATGACATTCAATCAGATAACAGGCAAAATCATCGCCATCAAAGCCTCCGGCGAAGTCGTGGAAATTGCGCCTACCACCGGTCTGATGACCTCCGTCGGAAATGTCGAACCTCTGCAGTACAACACTGCTATCGCTTGGAGTCCTTACGACGGCGGATACTACTACGGGCTCTGCACCGACGCCCAGTGTGCAGTCCAGCTTCTTGACTCCGAATTCAACGTGTTGGCCACTAACGATCTCGGCAGGCTTTTTGAATTCCTCTCCTTCTATACTCCCGACATCCAGAAAATCATGCCCGGTGCCCCGGGAGAAACCTCTTATCTCGGCAACACCTTCACCGACGGCGCTCTCTCGGGTTCGATGAAATATCGCCTCGCCACTGCCACCCACAACGGCACTCCCATCCTCGGCGACATCAACTGGACCCTCACCATGGACGGCGAACTGGTACGCCGTGGCACATCCCCCGCAGGGTCGGAAGTGTCTGTTAAACTCTCCGACGTAGAGGAGGGTATGCACACATTTGTGTTCTCGGCCTCTCTCGCAGGCAACGACGGCCGCTATGTGACAACCGAGATGTATATCGGCAACGATACCCCCGTCGCTCCCGCCAATGTTAAACTCACCGACACCACAGTGACTTGGGATGCCGTCTCCGATGGTATCCACAACGGTTACGTCGATCCCGCTGCCGTCACATACAATGTCTACCTCAACGGCAAACGCATCGCTAAAGGCATCAAAGCCACAGAATGTCCAACCCAGCTCACCTCCGAAGACGAAATCAACGTCTGGGAAGCATCCGTTGAAGCTGTTTTCGACAAAAAAATTTCCGAAAAAGGAACCTCCAACGATATCGTCTACGGTGAAGCCATGAGCCTCCCCGTTGCGCTCGACCCCACTCCCAAGGAGTCCAGACTCTTCACCATCACTGACAACAATTTCTCCCCCGGTGTATTCAAATACGTCGAAGGTATGCTCGACGCTTCAGAATATTTCGAAGGCTTCCAATACAGCGGAGGTGCTTACGATGCCAACGACTGGCTCTATCTCCCCCCGATCAACTTCGACGACAAGGATGCTGTCTATGAATTCTCCATGAACGTGTTCCGCACCAACTTCACTAAGGAAGAATCGTTTGAAGTCAAGCTCCTCACTGCCACCAATCCCGCTTCTGCCGTAGCCACTATCATGCCCGAAGGACCCATCACAGACTCTCAGAACGGCAACTACGAACATTATCAGAGCGGCTATTTCCAAGTCCCGGAAGCCGGAAGCTACTATATCGGCATCCACTGTACCTCCGCAGCCCGCGCCGGCATCGCGTGGTTCCGCCATTTCAGCGTGGATAAGGATGGAAACACGACTGGCGCATGCCCCGGTGTTGTCTCTGACGTCACGACGAAAGCTGCCGGAGATGGTGTCCTCTCTGCCGACATTACCTTCACGCTCCCGACCGCAACTATCAATGGAACCCCTTATGCCGCAGACGCTGTCATCACGGGTCGTGCAGCTGCTGACGGATGCAACCTCATCACCAAAGACGGAAAACCCGGCGAAACCATCACGATGACCATCCCCACACGTCAGGGCAACAATAATGTGACTCTGACTGCTGCCGACAGCGATGGCCGCATCGGTCTCCCGGTCACCACCTCTGTCTACACTGGTGTCGATCTCCCCGGCCTTCTTGACATTTCATACGACATCGCCGAATCCGATCTCCAGATGATCCTTTCTTGGGAGCCACTCTCGGAAGGTGCCAACGGCGGATACATCACCTCGACCGGTGTTGACTATTACCTTGTCGGTCTTATCAACAGCCAGTGGCAGGTAGTAGGCCTCGTAGGAACCGATGTCTACGAATGTCGTATCAATGCCCCGGCAGGTTCCGGTCCCGCAATTTATACTTACGGTATTCTCCCCGTGAACGTTGCCGGACAGGCTCCCACGTTCAACGCCGTTTCGGCAATCATGTGCGTACCTTATGAGATGCCGTTCCTCTCGAGCTACAAGGCTTCGCAAGTCAACGGCTATACCTACAACCGCGCCAATACCTCCGCTGCCACAGCCACAGGTAAGCCCTCCGCAAGATTCCCGGCCTTCACCACCCCCGACAACCTTACCGCATATTACTGCTATCAGGCTTCCGGTGCCGCTTATCCCCTCACCTACGACGTTTGCCTGACCAAGGTGTCGACTCTCGGTTCCGAGAAAGCCACTCTCGAGCTTGAGCTCTACGGCGGCAGCTGCGACGCTCTCGATGTCTACGCTTCTGCAACTGGTATCGCTCCCGAGGTCATCAGCACAATCAACAAGAGTGACATTCCCGAAGGTCTCACGACTGTCTCCATCGAACTCCCCGCCAAATTCCAGAATAAAGGCTGGGTCGAAATCAATCTGCGGGCTTCGCTGCCACAGGGTCAGACCGTCATAATATATAGCTACAAGATTTTCGACAATGTTGCCAACGATTTCGGCGTTTACGAACTTACCGGCCCTGTAAAAGCAGGTATCGGCGAAGAGTGTGTCTACACGGCTTATCTGAGCAACTTCGGTACTGAAGCAAGCGTATTCCCGGGTGCAAACTGGCTTATCACCGATAGCGAAGATAACGTTGTGGCTACTGCTGCCGTCCCCAAAGGCACTGAACCCCTTGAGCCGGGAGCCACTTTCACAGGTACTATCTCCTTCACCCCCTCAGCTGACAATCTCGGATCCATCAAGGTAGTTTACTCGATCCCCGCCGGAGACGATAAGAATTTCAATGACACCCGCTCGATCGACGTCGAAGTGGCGCCCGGAATCACACCGGTGATCACGGATCTCCACGCTGATGAAATAACTTACTCCAATGTGCAGCTCGGCTGGACCAACCCCGACCACTCCGGACCGGTAGTTGAAAGTTTCGAAGACGAGACCCCCTTCGTGCTCGATTCCACAACCGATATGCTCGGACAATTCAAACGCTACGACGGCGACAAGGCCTATCGCTATACGATGAACGGAGCTGTAGGCATTATTCCGAATGCCACAGAACCCGCATCCTTCATGGTATGGAGTCAGGAACAGGTCGATAAGCTTCTCGGTGGTAAAGTCATTCCCGCTGTCAGCGGAGACAAATTCCTTGTCGCTTTCTGTCCGCAGGTGATCCAAGGCATCACCGGTGTGGCTGCCGACGACTGGCTCATTTCTCCCCAGCTCGTTCCCGGAAGCGATTTCTCTTTCTGGATGCGCCCCATCACTTACAACTATGGCGAAGAAGATGTCACTGTGCTTTACTCCACAGGCACTGACGACCGCGAAGAATTCAAGGAACTCGGAAAAGTTGACCTTTCGGGTCAAGGTACCGAAGGAATCTGGAAGCAATATAGCTTCACGCTCCCCAAAGACGCCAAGTACTTCGCGCTCCACTATACCTCATACGACAAGATGGGTATCGCCGTAGACGACATCCAATTCAGCCCCGTCGGAAGCGACATCACCGTAACCGGTTTCAATATCTATCGCAACGGTGAGCTGATCGCCTCCGACTATCGTTCGATCTCATACAACGACGATACCATCGAGGCCGATACGGACTATGTTTACTCTGTCCTTCCATTGCTCAATACCGGAGGCCAAGGTATCCTGTCCAACCTTCTCCACATTCATACCACTTCGGTTGACGGCATCATCGCTGACGGTGCCGACGGCGCGGAATATTTCGATCTGCGTGGCTTCCGCGTCCACGGCAAGCTCCAGCCCGGCATCTATGTGCGCAAGAAAGGCAACGATGTCCGCCGCATCGTTATCGCTAAATAAGCTTTCCCCGAAAAGCTGAATCATCCCCGCCTATGCGGGACACATCCGGAAATCCTTCACTTATATGGATCGCAGGATGTGTCCCGCATCTTTTTCTCCCCCTCTACCCCTTTTCTGACATGCCATAAAATTCCCTCATTTGCACGGTAAGAAAATAATGTGTACCTTTGCAACGTTGGAAATATATGTCTGCGCATGGTGGGAACCCTTTCCCTCCGGCGCGTTCATTGTTCACTTCAGAAGCCCGGCCCGAGATGTCGTGGCTGATGTGTGAAGGGTCTTTACACCTGCTTGGTGTAATAGATTCTTTTCTTTTTTAGCATTTTTAATTCCGGCACGGACACTCCGTACATATCCCCGGAACCATGTAGAACCCACTAAACAACACGAAAAAAATGGCTGTATATCTCACTAAAGAGGGATACGATAAGAAAATGCAGGAGCTTCGCGAACTCGAAGCACAACGCCCTGCAATAAAGAACGCGATCGCTGAGGCACGCGACAAAGGTGACCTTTCCGAAAATGCGGAATATGACGCTGCGAAGGAGGCTCAGGGCATGCTCGAGATGAAAATCGCGCAGACTAAGGAAATCATTGCCTCCGCACGAATAATCGACGACAGCAACCTCAATACCGAAGTAGTACAGTTGCTCAACACCGTCACAATAAAGAACACCGCCAACGGTATGACGATGAAGTACACCATCGTGACCGAAAACGAAGCCAATCTCCGCGAACACAAAATCGCCAGCAACACCCCAATTGCCAAAGGTCTCCTCGGCCATAAGCTTGGAGAAGTCGTGCCAATCAACGCCCCGGCCGGTGTCATGAATTTTGAAATTGTAAAAATTGAAATCTGATGACAATCTTCTCTAAAATAATCAACGGAGAAATACCCTCCTACAAAGTTGCTGAAGACGACCGCTTCTTCGCCTTCCTCGATATAAATCCCGTCAACTGGGGACACACCCTCGTTGTGCCTAAACGGGAGGAAGACTATATTTTTGATCTTACCGACAAGGAGCTCGCCGACATGTCCCTCTTTGCCAAAAAGGTTGCCCGGGCAATCAGGAAAGCACTCCCCTGCCGCAAAGTCGGTGTCGCAGTTATCGGCCTCGAAGTGCCTCACGCCCATATCCATCTCGTTCCCATGGAGAAGGAAAGCGACATGGACTTCCACCACAAAATCAGCAATCCCGATCCCGCACGCATGAAGCAGATAGCCGGGTCCATCGCCGCGGCCATGGACTGAACAAACCCCTGCCTCACCACCGTCTAAATCCCCTTATTTTTTACCATGGAAAATTTCACCTTCTTCAGTCCCACGGAATTCGTATTCGGACACGACACACAACTTCAGACCGGAGAACTCGTACGTCGCTTCGGAGGCTCCAAGGTACTCCTCGTCAGCGGAGGCGAAAGCGCTGAACGCAGCGGACTCCTGTCTCAGATCCGCGACTCTTTAACCGCAGCAGGCATAACCTTTACCCAACAGAAGGGCATCCGGCCTAATCCCGTTGCCGAAAAAGTCTATGAAGGAATTGAGATCGCCCGCCGCAACAACGTCGACTTTATCCTTGCCGTTGGAGGTGGCAGCGTGATCGACTCTGCCAAAGCCGTAGCCCTCGGAGCCACCTATGAAGGGGACTTCTGGGACTTCTACTCTGGCAAAGCCACCCCCGCCGGAGCGCTCCCCCTCGGAGTCGTACTCACCATCCCGGCCGCCGGAAGCGAAGGAAGCGGCAACTCAGTCATAACCCGCATAGACGATACCGGCCGGCATAAGATCTCCGTGCGCTACCCCATGATACTTCGACCCCGCTTTGCCGTCATGAACCCACGGCTCACCGCGACTCTCCCCTTTTTCCAGACCGCATGCGGAATAGTAGACATGCTCAGCCACATCTTTGAGCGATATTTCTCCAACACACCCGACTGTCAGGTCACCGACTCAATTGCCGAAGCACTCATGCGCACAATCATGTCCGAAGCGCTTAAGATCAAGGCCAATCCCGAAGACTACCAGCCCCGCGCCAACATAATGTGGGCTTCTACCTTGGCCCACAACGGACTCTGTGGAACCGGCAAACAGGAAGACTGGGCCTCCCATCGTCTCGAACACGAAATATCCGCCTTCTACGACGTGGCACACGGCGCCGGACTTGCCGTAATCATACCCGCATGGATGACCTACGTATCGCAGCGAAACCCCGCAAAAGTAGAAACCTTCGCCACCCGGGTACTCGGCATATCCCCCGAAGGCAAAACCCGCAACGAAATATGTCGCCTCGCCGTAGAAACCCTCAAAGGCTTCTACCACACACTCGGACTCACGACCTCACTCAGGGAGCTCATCAACGCCGAACCCGACATACCGACCCTTGTCGAATCACTACGCGGAAACATGGGAGAAACCCTCGGCTTCTACGTCCCCCTCACCATGTCAGACTGCACCGAGATCTATCGCCTCTCCCTCTGACCCCATACTCCCTCATGTACGGCTGCTTCCATGGAGCAGCCTGCTACCGAAGCACATGCTGACCCGCGTAGCGCGGTCGTATCGGAGCCTGAAAAGGCGACGATACACGCATAGCCTATGGTAAGCGAAGCGCCACCATAGGAAAGCCACCCACAACCCCAACGACCCGCACCGCGGCGTCGGACATCCAAACGACAACTCCACCCAACCCCAACGACCCGCAACCCGCGGGTCGTTCCTGTGATTGGCCATAATTGGCCAATTTTCCCTACCCCCGACATACCACCCGAACGTTGACCCGCGTAGCGCGGTCGTATCGGAGCATGAAAAGGCGACGATACATGCATAGCCTATGGTAAGCGAAGCGCCACCATAGGAAAGCCACCCACAACCCCAACGACCCGCAGCGCGGCGTCGGATTTCCAAACGACAACTCCACCCAACCATAACGACCCGCACCTCGCGGGTCGAACCTTGTGATTGGCCATACTTGGCCAATTTTCCCTACCCCCGAAATACCACCCGAACGTTGACCCGCGTAGCGCGGTCGTATCGGAGCCTGAAAAGGCGACGATACATGCATAGCCTATGGTAAGCGAAGCGCCACCATAGGAAAGCCACCCACAACCCCAACGACCCGCAGCGCGGCGTCGGATTTCCAAACGACAACTCCACCCAACCATAACGACCCGCACCTCGCGGGTCGAACCTTGTGATTGGCCATACTTGGCCAATTTTCCCTACCCCCGACATACCATCCAACCCAAACGACCCGCAACTCGCGGGTCGTTCCTTGTGATTGGCCATACTTGGCCAATTTTCCCTACCCCCGAAATACCACCCGAA
>CAYPBS010000021.1:0-26761 GCA_964409015.1 uncultured Sangeribacter sp. | reverse complement strand
ATATAGTTTAATGGGGTATGAGGTAAGCCTGAGAAGAGAGGAGAGCGATCTCATTGAGATTGTTCCTTTAGACTCTTCTGATATTTCTGCCGCCTCTTCTTCCCTATCCTCTGGAGAAAACGATAATGAAGCTTCGGATGAGATAACTTCGTTCCCTCATGAAAAAGTAATCAATGTTGTACTTATAGGAAATCCGAATTGTGGAAAGACCTCTATCTTCAACATTGTAGCCGGGGCACACGAACATGTAGGGAACTACGCCGGTGTCACTGTTGATGCTAAAGAAGGATCATTGCAGTACAAAGGCTATAAAATCAATATTGTTGATCTCCCCGGCACCTATTCTCTCAGTGCATATTCTCCGGAAGAGCTGTATGTGATGAGATATCTGAAAGAGGAGACTCCGGATGTGATCGTCAATGTAGCAGTAGCATCCAACCTTGAACGAAACATGTACCTCTCTACTGAACTAATTGAGATGAATCGTCCTATGGTGATTGCGCTCAACATGTATGACGAGGTTGAGCGAAAACATATCAGCATAGACTACGAAACGCTCGGACGACTTATCGGAGTACCAATGGTGCCGACATCTGCATCAAAAGGGAGAGGACTGCATAAACTTTTAGACACAATAATCAGTGTCTATGAGATGAAGAACGAGGTATGTCGCCATATACATATAAGTCTGGGTCCGGAGATTGATAAAGCTGTTACGCGACTGAAAGACATACTTAAACGCGATAAGAGCGTGACCGCCAGATTTGCCCCACGGTTTTTGGCAATTAAATTTCTTCAATCTGATCCTGAGGTTGAACGAATCCTTTCATCCACGGACAGTTACGAAACGCTTAAGAAGGTCCGGAGGGAAGAAGTCGTGCGGATCGAAAAAAATCTCAACGAGGACATTACATCGGCAATAGCATCTGAAAAATATGGATTTGTACAGGGTGCTTTACGCGAGACAATGACCGAAAGTATCAAACAGGAGGAGCGTACCACCAAATTCATTGACGATATTGTCACCAATAAGCTTTTCGGATTTCCTATTTTCTTGGCATTAATGTGGCTCATGTTCTGGGCTACGTTCCAACTCGGAGCCTATCCTATGGAATGGATCGAATCGGGAGTGGCATGTCTTGAAGAGGTCATATCGAAAGCCATGACAGCCGGACCTCTGAAAGACCTGCTCATTGATGGGGTCATCGGTGGAGTAGGGGGCGTTATCGTATTTCTTCCCAACATTCTGATTCTCTATTTTTTCATTTCATTTATGGAGGATTCCGGCTATATGGCTCGTGTTGCCTTCATAATGGACAAACTTATGCACAAAATAGGGCTTCACGGAAAATCCTTTATTCCACTGATCATGGGCTTTGGCTGCAATGTACCGGCAATTATGTCGACACGCATTATAGAAAGCCGCTCGTCCCGAATCATTACAATCCTTATCAATCCCTTTATCAGCTGCTCAGCCCGTTTACCCATATATGTACTTCTGATAGGAATATTCTTTCCGGGTCCCGGGGCATGGATGTTTGTTGCATTATATCTTTTAGGAATAATTGTTGCGGTAATTACAGCACGACTATTACGCAAATTCTGGTTTCGGAAGGATGAAACACCCTTCGTCATGGAATTGCCTCCTTACAGGATGCCGACTTGCAAAGCCACAGTCCGGAATATGTGGTCAAAAACATCTCAATATATCCGCAAGATGGGAGGACTGATTTTGTTCGCTTCCATAATCGTATGGGCCCTGTCCTATTTTCCCCGCCAGAGTCTCTATGATATGGAAAAAGCTCGCGGGAAACATATTGTAATGGTTCAAGATACTTCTAAGGTTCACACAAACGACAGCACGTTACAACATGAAACCTTAGAAGCAAGCCTCAATACGTTCCGCCAAGAACACTCTATTCTTGGAAGAATTGGACACGCAATGGAACCTGTCGTGGAGCCTTTGGGATTCGACTGGAAAACAGCAGTTTCACTGCTGGCCGGAGCAGGAGCAAAAGAAATTGTAGTTTCGACTCTTGGTGTCCTTTACACCGGAAACGGTGAAGACGAAGCTTCCCTTTCACAAAAACTCGTAACACCGGATCCTGCAACCGGACAAGCACCTTTCACACCCTTGAAAGCATTAGTGTTCATGGTGTTCGTGCTTCTATATTTCCCTTGTATAGCAACAATTGCGGCTATTTACAGAGAGACTGGTAGCTGGAAATATCCATTGTTCTCCGTAATTTACAATACCGGGGTAGCATATCTAATCTCTTTTATCGTATACAGAATAGGATTGCTTTTTGTCTAAACTGACAGATTTGGATAATGACGATTCACACATTCTTCCATATCCTTTCTCAACCTAACTCAATAACTTCAAGATCCTTTATCGGATTTGCAGCTTCTGCGTCGAGAGTGAGTCGAATAAGCGTACGTTTGGAATGCCACCCCTGTTTCCCTGCGGCTCCGGGATTAACATGAAGTAACCCGAGCATAGGGTCGGGCATGACACGTAAAATATGGCTGTGACCACACACCATAAGCTGGATTCTGTGATCAATGAGCAATTTTTTCATGCCTGCCGAATATCTCCCCGGGTATCCTCCTATATGGGTTAGCAGCACGTTGACACCCTCCACTGAGAAAACTTCCAGCTCCCTACATTTTCGCCGGACTTCTCCGGCATCTATATTGCCGCACACGGCTCGCAGTCGAGGTCCCATCGATGCAAACTCTTCTAACAAATCTGCATCTCCAATGTCTCCCGCATGCCATATCTCGTCGCATTCACCGAGATATTTTGCAAATCTCGCATCTCTACAAGAGTGTGTATCACTTATTATGCCAATACGTTTCATACCGACAAATATACAAAAAAACAGGGACAGACGATTCTAAAAATAGAATGCTGTCCCCATAAGGAGATTGTATGTGGGTTTACATATAACGTGTTTCGATTACGTTCCAATCGATAATATCCCATAACTTGTGAAGGTAGGATGCTCTTAGATTCTGATAATCAAGATAGTAAGCATGTTCCCATACATCTGCCACAAGTATTGGTTTGAGTCCGTCTGTCATAGGATTTCCTGCGTTGCTTGTGGAGGTAAGGAACAGTTGTCCTGACTCATCTTCGCTAAGCCATACCCATCCACTTCCAAAAACAGCAGCGCCGGCTTCTTCAAACTTCTTTTTGAATTCATCGAACGAACCGTATGTCTCATCAATCTTCTTGCGAAGATCCCCTTCCGGTTCTTTCTTGCCTTCAGGATTGAATTGGAAAAAATAGAATATATGATTCCAAGCCTGAGAAGCATTGTTGAATAAGGGACCATCGGAGGTACGCACTATCTCCTCAAGCGACTCATCTACATAGGAAGTACCTTCGATAAGACGATTGAGGTTATCGATATATGCCTTCTCATGTTTGCCATAGTGATACTCGATGGTTTCCTGACTAATAACGGGTGCCAAAGCATCGGGAGAATAGGGTAATTTGGGCTGTTCGAATTTCATAGTTTTAATTATTAATTAAGTGGGTAAATATAAAAAATGGTCTATCCTTTTTCTGCAACGGAGATAATGTGGCTAATGGCATCACGTAAAGATTCTTTTTCATCTGAAATGGTTGAATCGACAGCCACTCCTTCAGCTCCGGCTGCCAAAACACCTTCAATATTATCAGCAGTAATTCCTCCGGCAGCAGCCAGCGGTTTGTCGCTTTTTGCATCACGTAATATACGTGCCATCTCTCCCAGAGTATCAAGGTGAGCTGACGCTTCCTCAAAAAGTGGTTCCATACGGAAAAAATCAATATCAAGATACATGTTGCGCTCTACAGCATCTGTGGTTCTAACGCTCATACCGATTATAGGTCCGGCTTCAAGTTCCATTCGTGCGGCAGATGGAGGCATATCACCCTCATAAAGCTGAACACCATCTACACCTGTCTGCTTGGCCAAGGTGACTCGAGAGGCCAGAACAAGGTTAGCATCATGTTTTTTTATTACGGGTTTCAAATCATCAATCACTCTTTCGAGTGTTTTATCCTCAACATCCGGAGAGACCTTAATCTCAATCCATTTGCATCCTGCCTCCAGAGCATCAAGAGACTGGCTGATTATCTCCTCTGCATTATCTGACTTAACTATATATTGCAGCATCTTTCAATCAAATTAAACATGTTTACAATAAATCTTTACTTTAAATTCTAACACATGAATCATATAAAAGGTTTTAGGGATAAGAAAGACACAACTAAAGCATCATTTCTCCGAAGAAAACTCCATAGAAGCCATATACAGTTCATCTGCCTAATCTGGAACCAAAAGTAAAATCACCCGACCTTGAATTAATCAGGTCGGGTGACACATATCGATTTAACTGAATTTATCGGGAATTAAAACCAGCGTGTGTAAGCAAAATCAAGGCGATGGGGAAGGAGATCATTCTTTGGATACATACGAAGGCTATAACGATATACACCTGCATCGTCGATAGTGCTGTCTAAGTTGTACGTAAGAATGCCATGATCATCTTTTACGACCTTGAGCTCGCGTGTGCCTGAGAAAGTTTCCTTACCGTCGTGTTCCTTATATATAACCAGCTCAACACCAATTGATTTTCCAAGACCTTTGGTGTCGACAACACAAGTGCAATCGAACTTGGAGCCGGTGCTTACGGCGTGATTACCACTGAGTTGACCTCCAAGAGTAACATTAAGAACCTCTACCTGATTCCATTTGGAAGCAACCTCTTCTTTCCAGTTCACAATCTCACGAGCCACCTTGAAATCATTAGCCTTGAGAACAGCAGCACGCTTAGCTTCAGGCTCGTAGAAACGACTGATATAGTCATCAAGCTGACGCTTCATAGTGAAATGAGGTGCTATATGTCCTATGCTGCGTTTGATATACTGAATCCACTCAGGACTATAGCCCTTTGAATTCTTTGCAAAGTAGAGAGGTACGATTTCATTTTCCAGCATTGTGTAAATTGTAGCGGCATCGAGTTTGTCCTGCTGAGCCTGATCCGTATATGTACGTTTGTCCGTAAGAGCCCAACCGGCTTTTTCATCGAAGCGATAGCGTTCATACCACCATCCGTCGAGTACAGAGAAATTGAGGACACCATTCATCTCGGCTTTCTCTCCGGATGTTCCGGAAGCCTCCAAAGGTCGTGTGGGGGTGTTCAGCCAGATGTCCACGCCTGAAACAAGACGTTTAGCCACGATCATGTTGTAATCTTCAAGGAAAATGATCTTACCGAGGAATTGAGGCATACGGCTGATTTCAACAATCCTCTTGATGAGCCCCTGTCCGGCACCGTCAGCTGGGTGAGCCTTGCCTGAGAAAATAAATTGAACGGGGAATTGCTCATTGTTAACTATTCGTGCGAGACGGTCCAGATCAGTGAAAAGGAGGTGAGCGCGCTTATAAGTGGCGAAGCGACGTGCAAAACCAATAATCAGGGCGTTGGGATTGATCTTATCGACAACCTTCATTACCTGAGTAGGATCTCCCTGATTAGCGAGCCATTTCTCTTTGAAGTCACGCTTTACAAAGTTGATGAATTTGTTCTTAAGGAGCATACGCATGTTCCAGATCTCCTCATCGCTTACCTTAAAGATGCCTTCCCATGCTTTGGGATCACTCTGGTGCTCAAAAACCTGTTCACCGAGTTTGTCTCCATAGAAAGATTTCCACTCGGAAGCAGCCCATGTAGGCATGTGAACACCATTCGTGACATATCCGACGTGGCTTTCCTCGGGGCTATAGCCTTTCCATACGCCGGCAAACATCTTTTTGGAAACTTCTCCATGGAGCCAGCTTACGCCATTAGCTTCCTGACAGGTGTTGAGGCAGAAAACACTCATTGAGAAACGCTCATTGGTATCGGGATTCTCACGACCCATATTCATCAGGTCATTCCAAGAAATACCAAGCTTTGCAGGGTATTCACCAAGATATTTTCCGAACAAAGGCTCTTCGAAATAATCGTGACCGGCAGGAACCGGAGTGTGGACGGTGTATAGGGAACTTGCACGCACAACCTCAAGAGCAACGTTGAAGGGGAGATGATCTTTCTGCACATAGTCCACAAGACGCTGCAGATTGAGAAGAGCAGCGTGGCCTTCGTTGGCGTGGTAAATGTCTGTATGAATACCAAGCTTATTGAGCATTAACACACCACCTATACCAAGAAGATATTCCTGCTTGATACGGTTCTCCCAGTCACCGCCATAGAGAGCGTGAGTGATAGGACGATCAAATTCGGAATTCATATCGAAATCCGTATCGAGCAGATAAAGTTTCATTCTTCCTACATTCACACGCCAAACATGTGCATAAATGATACGACCGGGGTAGGGCACCTCAAGAATCATTGGCTGGCCGTCGCTGTCAAGCACCTGCTCAATGGGAAGCTGGTCAAAATTCTGAGCCTCATAATTGGCTACCTGCTGACCATCTAAAGAGAGGGTCTGAGAGAAATAACCAAAACGATATAAGAATCCTACGGCAGTCATGTTGACGCGAGAGTCGGAAGCTTGCTTGATATAGTCGCCTGCAAGCACTCCAAGGCCACCGCTATATATTTTCAAACAGTTGCACAGACCATATTCCATCGAAAAATAAGAAACTGAGGGAATATCATTGCGCATTGGTTCTGCCATGTAGGCCTTGAAATCGGCATAAACATCCTTAATACGCTTCATCATGGCTTTATCTGCCATCACCTCTTTGCATCGTGCAGAAGAGATACGCTGAAGCAGCATCACAGGATTCTCGCCAGTGGAGCGCCAAAGATCGTGGTCAAGATCGCGGAAAAGGGATTTGCCCTGACTGTTCCATACCCACCAAAGGTTTTTGGAAAGCTCCTCAAGAGGTTTAAGCTCATTGGGAAGAGCGGCCTTTACGGTGATGTCGCGCCAAGCAGGCTGATTAGTATTGCTGACTTGAAGTTTCATATAACAATTTATTAGTTAAGTTTCTGATTTATGGTTTTATATATGTTATAACTCGCCGTTTTCAATCTTACATCTTCTATTGCGATGTTCGAAAGCAACGTCGAATGATTTTAAATAGAAATCAATAAAGAGGCTCCAATCTGCTTTTCCGGAAGTGAGGACGGCAGCAGACCGGATGGATGCGGACACTTCCCTATCTTTGTTTGCCAACTCCGTAATTGCCAAAGCAATGGCATCTCGGGACTCAATGTAATTAGAGTCCGTTCGACAAACTATGTGACAGCCACAATCCTCAAAACTATTTCCGAAATTAGAGAGTATCCATTGACCGAATCCGGCTTTGTCTGTGCTGATTGTAGGGACACCAAAAGCAATGCTTTCAAGGGGAGTATAACCCCACGGTTCATAATAGGATGGGAACACGGTCGCATCAAGACCGGGCATCATATCGTAATACTTTAAATCAAGTATTCCGTCACATCCATCAAGATAACACGGGAGATAAATCACCGTCACCTTATCGTTGTCATAAGAATTAATTCCTATTTCACGCAGACGGGAAGCAATACTGTCTGTCCATTCATTATTCAAGGAATGGGTCAGGTAGTTATTTCCTTCATCCGATGGACGGGATTTATCATCAATTGATTGCTTAAGATCCTTACGAGGTTGATTTACCCATGCCGGAACCAAAATATAAGCAAGAATCTTCTTATGAGGGTCAAGTGCCGGATCTTCAGCAATGTGCCTAATGGAATCAATGAAAAGATCTATTCCTTTGTTTCGGTACTCATTGCGTCCGGACGTGGCTACAATAAAAGTATTATCATCAGAGAAAGTACGACCGGTGAGGGCTGTAGCGATAGCCATCAACCTTTTACGCGATTCCTTACGCAAACTGATGTAAGCGGATTTTGAAGGTACGAAACCGGGTTCAAAACCATTGGGTGTGACGACATCAGGGGTTTTATCCAACAGCTGAGTACATTCGGCTGCCGTCACATCACTGACAGTCGTAAAGCAATCCGCATTATGGGCAGCAGCTCTTTCGAGAGAATGTTTGGATTCCATATTGAGCTCCTGAGCCATCTGATTGCCATTGTAACCGTTGAAATAGTCGTATAACGGTTTTCCGTTGCCACATATACTTCGGCCGATACTTGTCGCGTGAGTAGTAAATAGAGTGGCCGCCTCAGGAAGCGTATCCTCCAGATGAAGAAGTCCCATCGCCGTTGTCCATTCGTCAAAATGAGCGATAGTGAATCGGGGATCAGCTTTGGTGTACCTTGTTACGGCAGCAATCACTATAGAAGATGCAATAGCAAAGGCGCATCCTTCAGGATAATCTCCGTAAGCATGAATTGAATCGACTCCATATCGCTCCCATGCACGAGCGTAATAGCGATTGAGGTTTGGATATACTCCATGAAATTTCACAAGAATAACAATGGGGGTTCCGGGAATGTCCCATCTTCCTACCCGTATCTGAATTCCGTAAGGAAGATTACCATTGAGAGCTTTTGCGGCTCCACGAAGCAAAGTCTTGTATTCCTTAAAATAAGGAGAGGGATTCTCTTCCGACCATACATCAGGACCGATAAAAACAACCTTGTCCTTGTACAACGATTGCAGTACTCTGGCTTTTGTTGAAAGCACAGTATAAATTCCTCCAATCTTATTGCAAACCTCCCAACTCGTTTCAAAAAGGAGTTCAACGGGAGGGATTTGAGGTGCTTTACTCATACTTTTTTGTCACTGGTATTGCATCAACATCAGCAAACTCCTAACAGCGGAAGAAAGCCGACTTGTTACTCTATCTGTTTTCGGCTGCAAAATTAGTAAAATTTCTTCAAACCACCAAGTTGTGGGTCCAAAACCATCTTGAATCCATCCCGAAATAACGATTTCTAATGTACTGAAACACATAAATTATACTCATATATCAACCTGTTACAGTGGAGATTGTATTAATTAGTCTAAATTTAACTCAAAAAAATCAGTCGAAAAACTTGCATATAAAAGAATAAGTGACTAACTTTGCACTCGCAAACAAGGGTAATACCAGACTTTGTAAAGGACGGCGGGATAGCTCAGTTGGTTAGAGCGTCGGATTCATAACCCGGAGGTCCCGAGTTCAATTCTCGGTCCCGCTACTTAAGAAAGAGGCTTTGTTGGAATAGACTTAGCCTCTTTTCTTATATAAGAAATCTTAAACACCCAAAGCTGTGAAGCGGTACGATTTAGAGATATATCTTTCTCTCCGGTAAAACTATAAAATCATTTTACCCTCAAGAAAGTAGTATATAATTATCGAGATTTAGAAAGGGATGGAAGTCGGTCCGTGATCGCAAGTCCTGCAATAATCAAGACGCATCCCAAGCACCCCATAAAGGTGACCGGCTCATTGAGCCAGATAGACCCTGCAATCATCGTAACGAGTGGCTGCGCATAGAGATAATTATTAGTTGTAACCGGTCCAAGTTTCTTCATCGTATCATTCCAGATGACATAGGCTGCAACTGAGCAAATAAGTACGAGGAAAATGAAATTCAACAGGAACTTTGGTTGCGAGAAATCCCAAAGCAGTCCGAGATGGCTTGGTTCCTGTTGTAAAAAAATCAACGGAAGAGACGTCAACACACCATAGAAGAAGAGCTTTCTACTGATATAAAATCCACTGTAAACCGGCAAAAGAGGCTTGATAACCAAACTATAAATTGCCCAACTTAAGGCTGCGCTTAATGCAAGCAGGTCTCCCATAGGATGAATCTCAAAGCCCTCTCCGTTACTCAGGATTATACATGCGACTCCTACAATAGCAACTAAAGACCCTAATATAACACCACCTTTCACACGGGTCTTATAAATGGCTGCGACGAGTGCAGTAGTAAAGAGAGGAGAGATGGATGCAAGCATCGAAACGTTTGCCGCAGTCGTGTGCTCGAGGGCAAAATTTTCCGTTATAAAATACAGTGAACCGGCACAAATTCCACATATTGCAAACCGGAGCTCATCACGCCAAGGATGAGAGAACGGCTTCTGTGTTATGGTGATAACAAGAAGTACAATGTAAGCAGCTGCAAAACGGTATGTAAACATTTCGACAGGTGTAAAATGCCCGTCGACCATAAGTGTTTTGGTAGATATGAAAGACAAGCCCCATGCGATAACTGCTACAATCGCACCAACGTGTCCTAACAGAGTGAGATAAGCAGCTTTTCTTGTCGGCTTATTATGACTCATGATATTTAGATTTTTATCAGTAGTGGAGAGAGCCGATAAATTCTTGCGGAAACAAAATTACAAAATAATATTGAAAACTTTGTCGCAAAGAAGAACATAATTTTCAGGAATCCGGATTTAATAATTTGAGCGACCTTATTCACTTGTAATCCAGTCCATTGCCCATATCATAAGATAAATGACATGTAAAAAGAGCATCGATCAATTCGCCCGGAAACAAAATATGAAGCGGTGGTCAATACTCCGCACAGGGATTACGACACACCGCTTCTGATAAGGGCTAATTAATTTAGTATTAATCTTCGGTATTACTTTCGGCGTATGCCTTCAGGAGCTTATCCTGCACATCACCCGGAACAAGCTCATATCCGGCAAAACGCATGGTAAACGAACTACGACCTCCGGTAATAGAGCTCAAGGAAGTACTGTAGGTAGACATTTCCTTAAGAGGAACCTTTGCCTGAAGACGCTCTATACCGTTGTCGCTTTCCATACCCATAATGATAGCACGACGTCCCTGCAGGTCGCTCATAACGTCTCCCATTGTATCGGCAGGAGTCATGACGGTCACATCATAAATAGGTTCAAGAATTTTAGGATTGGCATTACGGAAAGCTTCACTGAAAGCGTTACGTCCAGCAAGACGGAAAGAGATTTCATTAGAATCTACTGGATGCATCTTGCCGTCGTAGATCATTACACGGACGTCGCGGGCGTAAGAACCGGTAAGAGGACCTTGCTCCATGCGATCCATCAGACCCTTAACAATAGCCGGAATAAAGCGTGCATCAATTGCACCTCCCACAATGCAGTTGTAAACTACAAGTTTGCCACCCCATTCCAGAGGGATCTCTTGTTTGTCACGGACATTAAGCTTGAATTCCTGATTTCCAAACTTATATGTATCGGGCTCAGGCATTCCTTCAGAATAAGGCTCAACAATCAGATGTACTTCACCAAACTGACCGCTACCTCCGGATTGCTTCTTGTGGCGGTAGTCAGCCCGGGCAGCTTTTGTGATTGTCTCGCGATAGGGGATACGAGGCTCTTCGAACACGATGGGCAGCTTTTCGTTGTTCTCGATACGCCATTTTAGTGTACGGAGATGGAATTCACCCTGACCTTTAACAATAAGTTGCTTAAGCTCTTTACTCTGTTCTACAATCCAAGTCGGATCCTCTTCATGCATACGGGTGAGAATAGCACTCAGTTTCTCGCTATCACTTTCGGTAACAGGTTTGATTGCACGCTGATACTTGGGCTCCGGATATTTAATAAAATCAAACTCATAGTCGCAACCCTTTTCATCAAGAGTATTACCTGTGCGGACATCTTTGAGTTTCACACTGGCACCGATATCGCCTGCGTGGAGGACGTCAACCTGATTCCTGATTTGTCCACATGTGCAGAACAGCTGAGCCATACGTTCTTTACTGCCACGTGTAACATTCTCAAGATCCATTCCGACTTTGAGAGTACCGCTCATCACCTTAAAATAAGTAACTTCTCCGATATGAGGTTCGACTGAAGTCTTGAATACGAATAAACTTACCGGACCGTTGGAATCGGGAGCCACCTCTTCACCGGAAATAGTGACAGGCGCCGGCATATCGCTTACGAAGGGACATACGTTGCCAAGGAATTCCATCATTCTGCGTACACCCATATCCTTAAGTGCACTTACACAGAAAACGGGAAGTATGCTGCGATCGATAAGGCCTTTTCGGATACCGTCGCGCATTTCGTCCTCACTAAGATGACCCTGTTCGAAGAATTTATCCATGAGGGTCTCATCATTTTCTGCAGCTGCTTCAAGAAGAATCTGGTGGAGTTCTTCCGCTTTTTCTTTTTCACTGTCAGGAATTTCGCTAATCGTAGGCACTCCGCCCTCAGGACCCCATTCATACTTCTTCATCAGCAAAACATCGATCATCGAATTGAAACCGGGACCGCTCTGGAGAGGATACTGCACTGCAACGATCTTATTTCCGAAATGTTCGCGAAGTTGCTCAAGGACATTTTCATAGTCAGCCTTTTCACCATCGAGCTGATTGATTGCAAAAAGGACAGGCTTCTTAAGTTTTGAAGCTGTGCGGAAAATGTTTTGTGTACCGACCTCTACGCCGTACTGTGCATCAACAACAATAACTCCGGTATCGCATACTCCGAGAGATGTATAGGCATTACCTACGAAATCCTCAGAACCGGGATTGTCTATCACGTTAAGTTTCTTATTTAGAAATTCCGCATAGAAAACTGTTGAGAATACCGAGTAGCCGTAATCTTTCTCTACGGGAAAGTAGTCGCATACCGTGTTGCCGGCTTGTATCGTACCTCTGCGTTTTATAACTCCACACTCGAAAAGCATAGCTTCAGCAAGTGTGGTTTTTCCTGAACCCTTACTACCGAGCAGGGCAATGTTTTTAATTTCATTTGTCTTGTAATCCTTCATTGTATCAATGATTTTAAGTGAGTTAACGATAAAAGAAAGTCAATGGTTTGTAGTCTCATCAACTGTATTTGCTAAAGGTGTCGCAATTTAGCAATTAAAATCGATAAACTTACCCTCTAATTTTATGTTTCACAACATATATTTGAAGGAAAAATGGATTTTTGTGTCAGGAGAGCAAAGAAATATAAGTATCTCAGAAACTCGCAGTCGTCTTAATCATTTGAAAGTATCCGGAAGGTCATTCTCGTAGAGTACGGTATCCCCCGGTTTTAGAAGCTTGGACAGAGTTGCCTGAGCATCGTTAAAGGAGTCAGCTATGATGATGTTATCTGTATCAAATTCTTTAATACGTCTGATACCTTCGACGATTGCATCCCGATTGTAATTACCCACTACGATTGCAATATCGACATTGCGTCCGATGTGTTCACCCAGCACACCGTTGAGCTCATCTTGACGTGCTCCGAGCTCTATCATACCCGGAGTCACTATAATCCGTCGTCCTGACCTGAATTTACCTAATGCTTCTACGGCCATTCGGGAACCTTCGGGGTTTGAATTAAAGGCATCATCGATAATTGTAACACCACCGGGTGTACGTTTAATGCTTAATCGATGTTCCACCTGTTCTATCTGAGCGACAGCGTTCTGTATTCGATGAGGCTCGACACCAAGATGGATTGACATTACGATTGACGCAAGGAGATTCGATATATTACATTCTCCTATAAGGCGCGAATGAACACGGAGCTCGAGTCCTGCAGGTCCAACTACAGTAAAAGAAGTACCCCCGGCAGAATATTCTATTTCAACAGCTTTATAATCGGCTCCGGAAATATTGGTCACCGCATACCGAAAAGCTTTAGTGTTGTCAACCATTCTTTTGGCAGCAGGGGGGAAATCGTTATTAATTAGTACAAATCCGTCGGAAGGGATTGCGTCCGCAAGCTCAAACTTGGTATCGCATACATTGTCAATGGTCTTGAAAGTCTCAAGATGCATGGGACCTACAGCGGTGATTATTCCGCAGTCAGGATGGACAAGGTCACATATTTCCTTGATGTCTCCTTTCTGTTTCGCACCCATTTCACATATAAACACCTCATTGTACGGCTTCATCATCTCCCTGACAGTCCGGATAACTCCCATCGGAGTATTGTAGGAGCCGGGGGTCATCAGCGTATCGTATTTCTCCGACAATATACGGTGAAGGTAATGTTTCGTTGACGTCTTCCCAAAACTGCCCGTTATACCTATAATTTTGAGATCAGGCATTGACTTCAATATCCGCTTTGCATCATTATAATAACGTCTATTGATAAGTTTTTCGACCGGCATCATTATAATATCGGCAAGCATCAGCACTGCCCAAGAGAATGTCGTAAGCAGTAGGAGAGAGGCTAAGGGGATCTGCATACTGTATACAACAGCCTGACCCCAGAAATTGAAATTACCACACCATAAGATAAAACTGGTAAATGCTGCGGAAGAAAGTATTGCCACGCATCCATAGAGACGCCAGACACGTTTCGTGAAGACAAGCGGTTTCTTATATTTGGCCCGAAGAATCAAAGCTATTTTCACCACGAGAACAATAGCTACAAGAAGAGAATTGAAATTGGTCGTAAGCAACGTGCTGCACATAAGGAACACGAGAGCGAGATCCGTGAGTCGCCATGCATTCATTATGTTGCCATTGTGAAGCCAACGCCAATATCGAGGGATCCGGTAGCTATTGAGTTGAAAGGCGTGAATATCGCGCTTGAAATTGAGCAGCATATAGATGCCGCATACGATATAGATTGTATAAGTAAACCAATTCATTGTAGCTCTTTTTTCAAGAATTCCTTTAAGACTGCCTGAAAACCAAAAGGATTGTCGAGGAAGGAGTAATGTCCACATCCGGGAAACGAGACAAGTCCCGCATCCGGTATAAGGCGTTCCATAATTTTTGCATCTGAAAGTGGGGTAGCGGTATCCTCCTCTCCCCATATAAGTAATGTGGGAGCCTTAATCAAAGGCATCCTGTCCTTAAGATCTTCGTTGACGCATCTGGAAAGTATAGACCGCATCCTTGGAGATGCGTTATTATAATCGCTCGATCCACGTTTGGCACGTGCGGCTTCAACTTTTGCCAAAGCGCGTTGCTTCCCATAAATCAACGGATAAAGACGCTTGACAAACTTATAGCTGTATACTTTAATATACCATTTGAGTGAGTGACGTGGCTTAACTCCAGCAGCGTCAGTAAGGATAAGTTTCCGCACTTTACTGCGTGAAGCGATAATAATTCCAACCCGTCCACCGAATGAGTGCCCGAGAAGCACCGGGTTCTTCACACCAAGTTTGTCAAGCAGCTTTTCGGTGAGGTCAGCATATTGGTAAGCGCCCCACACGTCATCGGGTTCCTCACTACCTCCAAAACCGGGAAAATCTATATTGATAACTCGTGTTGAAGGAGTGGACACAATTTTCTCAATCGACTGCAAAGTAGTATGATTGCAACCCCAGCCGTGCATCAACACGATTGGAACACCGGAGGTCTCACCACTGTCGGTGAAACATACTTTCAATCCATCAATCACTTCAGTCTTGATCATTTTTGCGATAAGTGTAGATCCGTTAACAACACGCAAAATTAGAAAAAACAATCCATACATCAAGTCTCATCCCAAATATATTTCCCTTATATAATTCATAAGAGGAAAAAGCATTAACTTTGCATCGTCAAACGCTTAATTCAAGAGTGGTAAACGACACATGTCCGCTATAAGTTTTTCTTCCAATAGAATTGAATGGGTCGATGCAATGCGTGGGTTTTCCATGGTTCTGGTTGTTTTTGGCCATGTGATGATTTCCTTCGGTATCGGAGATGACAGGACAGCGTTAAGTTCCTTGCTTATTACATTCCGTATGCCCTTATTCTTTTTTGTCAGCGGATTCTTTTCCTACAGGCTAAGAGACTGGTGGAAGCCGAAAAGGGTCGGAGATATTATGCTAAGAAAATTCAATGCTCAGATTATTACCGCTTTAATTTTCTTCTTCCTTTACCAGCACCTCATCTCCCATAAACCGTTCACACTCGAAAGAGGTTTCCAATCCTACTGGTTTACGATCGTTCTTTTTCAGATGTACACCATCTATATGATTCTGAGCGTAATAGGAAAGATCGTTCGTAAGGACCTGTCGATCATGGCTATGGTAGTACTTTCCATTTCTGCAGTTGTCGTATTGATATTTTTCTTCCATGAAACCAGAATAGCTAAAATATTCGGGTGGTATAAACTTCTCTATTACTTCCAATTCTTTACATACGGAATCATTTGTTCAAAATACAGAGAGGGATTCTTCGATCTACTTAGGAGCAATAAATTCAAAACCATTATCATTATTTTATTGCTTATCTTCCTTTGGAGCTGGACTTATAAAAGCTTTTTCGCATCACACAAGAATTATAATTTTCTCGACAAATTTGTTGCCACACGATTCCTTGCACTGACCGTTGTTTTGTTCATGTTCCAAGGGAATGCTTCCAGATTATCGGGCAACTCGTTTGTAGCAAGGAGCTTAAGATATATCGGAAAGCGAACCTTAGATCTATATTACATACATTATTTTTTCCTTCCGAACCTCATGTTCATGGACAAGTATCTCTTGGGGGAAAACATGATTGCGATTCAGGTACTTGTGGTATCCGTAATCACTGTCGTGGTCGTCGCTTTATCTTTGATGGTAAGTGCAATTCTCCGCAGTAGCGACACTTTGAAGTGGTTCTTGTTCGGAGTCAAAATCAAGAAGACGCATCATCCGTAATCCACGCTATTAGGAGGAGCTGACGACTCAAAGTCTGAAATAGGGGTATGGAAATTTAATATTATTTAACATAACTGTGATTATAGAAGCTTAAGGTAGGAGGGACGTGATAGGGTTAATTGACTGAAATGAGACTGAAACGAGACTGAAATAAGCAGCACTAAGATATATTATTTTGAAGGATAACTACGTTATATTATCTTTGCAAAGTGTGTACAGGAAACCCGGTGAAGCCTCATTGCATGACTCTATGTATAGTGCTAACAACATGCACCGGTAATACACACATACACTACTTGACAGAATTCAGAATCTTTTCCTTATCGCAGACATGGATTTCAAGCTTACATCAAAATATAAGCCTACCGGAGATCAGCCGGAGGCTATCAGACAGTTGACCGAAGGGCTTGCCTCCGGAGAGAAATCACAGGTACTTCTCGGAGTCACGGGTTCCGGTAAGACCTTCACAATGGCTAATGTCATTGCTCAGGCGAAACGTCCGGCACTTATCCTTAGCCACAACAAGACGCTGGCTGCACAACTTTACTCGGAATTCAAGAGTTTTTTTCCTGAGAATTCCGTGCAGTATTTCGTAAGCTACTATGACTACTATCAGCCTGAGGCCTATATTCCCGGCAAAGACAAGTACATCGAGAAAGACCTTATGATCAATGAGCAGATCGACAAGCTGCGTCTGAGTACCACAGCAGCGCTTCTCTCCGGGCGTCGTGATGTGATCGTAATAAGCTCCGTAAGCTGTATCTATGGTATGGGCAATCCTCAGGACTTCGCTCAGAGTGTTATCGATATCCACAAGGATCAGAGGATCAGCCGAAATGCCTTTCTGCGTCAGCTTGTCGGCTCCCTCTACAGCCGTAGCGATCTCGATCCGCGCAGGGGTCAGTTCCGTGTGAAAGGTGACACTGTCGACATCATGCTGTCTTTTGAAGAGATACAGCTGAGGGTCATCTTCTGGGGAGACGAAATAGAGAAGATACAGACCGTCGATCCTGTCACACAGGGTGTTCTGGAGGAGTTTGACGGTTTCAAGATCTACCCTGCCAATATCTTCGTGACATCTAAAGAACGGACTGCTTCGGCGCTGGACAACATAGCCCTCGATCTGGGGGCACAGGCTGACTTCTTCCGTCGGGAAGGCCGCGAGCTGGAGGCGGAACGTCTGACGACACGCGTCACATACGACATGGAGATGATCAAGGAGGTCGGAAGCTGCTCAGGCATAGAGAATTATTCAAGATACTTTGATGGTCGGGAACCGGGTATGAGGCCTTTCTGCCTGCTGGATTACTTCCCGAAGGATTTCATCACCTTCATCGATGAGAGCCATGTCACCCTGCCCCAGATCCGAGCCATGTACGGCGGTGATCTTTCGCGAAAAATGAACCTCGTCGAGTACGGTTTCCGTCTTCCGGCAGCCATCGACAACCGCCCACTTAAGTTCGAGGAATACGAACGTCTGACACCTCAGGTTGTGTACGTGAGTGCCACACCGGCCGATTACGAGCTTGAGCGGAGCGGAGGTGTCGTTGTAGAGCAGCTCATACGTCCCACCGGACTTCTTGACCCTGAAATAGAGGTACGCCCTTCCCTGAACCAGATCGACGACCTCATCGAAGAGATACAGCAGCGTAAGGAACGTGGGGAACGTGTTCTGGTGACTACCCTGACAAAGCGGATGGCAGAAGAGCTTGACGAGTATCTGAGGAAAATGGGTCTCAACACAGCTTACATCCATAGCGGAGTGGAAACACTGGATCGCATCAAGATACTTGACGACCTTCGTGCCGGAGTGTACGATGTACTTGTGGGTGTCAACCTGCTTCGTGAGGGTCTCGACCTGCCGCAGGTGTCTCTCGTTGCCATTCTTGATGCCGATAAGGAAGGCTTTCTACGCAATGAGAGGTCCCTTACCCAGACTGCGGGACGTGCCGCACGCAATGTCAACGGAAAGGTCATCATGTATGCCGACACCATCACCCGGTCCATGCGGCTTACCATCGACGAGACGGAACGCAGAAGGCGCAAACAGCAGGCTTACAACGAGGCTAACGGCATCACACCCACTCCTATAATAAAGACCTCCTCTGCCGACGATCTCCTTGCGCTCTATGAGATAGACAAAGCCGACACCTCGTCTCACGGTAAGAAAGAGCGGTCCGAGAGCCGTAAACCCTCCAAGCCGACCGTGTTCCATCAGAATACGCCCCGCCCCTATTTTGAAGAGGAGCATGTTGCCTCTCCGATTGCTGCCGATCCGATTGCCCGGTATGTCGTTTCCGACCTTTCCACCTTGCGCGCCAATGTCGACAAGCTGAGAAGCGACATGATGAAGGCTGCCAAGAATCTCGAATTCATTGAGGCTGCCCGGCTTCGCGACGAGTACCTCGCTTTAGAGGACATACTCGTTAAAAAGGATCCCGATTATAAACCGACGAAGTAGATTGCATGATGGAAAAGCAAAAGAAGTATCCCGGCGAACGTATTGTCCGAAACGGCGCTTCCCTCCCCTCCACCTTCCCCTCCTATCCTTCACGCGACCTTTTTCTTCCCACCTCCAAGGAAGAGGTGGAACGCAAGGGCTGGTCTGAGCTTGACATCATTCTTTTCAGCGGAGATGCCTATGTGGACCATCCTTCGTTCGGAGCAGCCGTCATCGGGCGCACACTTGAGGCAGCCGGGTATAAAGTGGCTATCGTGCCCCAGCCTAACTGGAGAGACGACCTTCGCGACTTCCGCAAGCTCGGACGACCGAGACTCTTCTTCGGCATTTCGCCCGGTGCCATGGACTCGATGGTGAACCATTATACCGCCAACCGCCGCATGCGCCACGACGATGCCTACACAGCCGGAGGGAGACACGGAGCGCGTCCCGACTACCCTACCATTGTCTACAGCAAGATTCTTCGCTCCCTATTCCCCGACGTACCCATCATCGCCGGAGGTATAGAGGCCTCGCTCCGCAGGGTCAGCCATTATGATTACTGGGAGGACAGGTTGCGCCCTTCCATACTTGCCGATGCGGATTTAGATTTGCTCGTCTACGGTATGGGGGAACGATCCGTGCTTGAGATTGCACGCAGACTGGAGGCCGGGGAACCTGTCGGGAGTTTGAGAGACATCCCTCAGACAGCCTTTCTCACTTCCACGCCACCCGAAGGAAAGGATATCATCAACCTTTCAAGTTACGAGGACTGTCTGCGCGACAAGAAGCTCCAGTCGCTCAATTTCCGTCATGTGGAAGAAGAGTCAAACAAAGTGCACGGCCGTATTATCTGTCAGCCCACAGGCTCCAAGACCGTACAGATCAATCCCATGTATCCTCCCATGACTACCGCTGAAATCGATGCCTCCTTCGACTTGCCATATACGCGTCTCCCCCACCCGCGTTATCGGGGAAAGGTCATTCCTGCCTACGAGATGATACGCCACTCCATCTGTCTCCACCGGGGTTGTTTCGGTGGATGCGCCTTCTGCACCATTTCAGCTCATCAGGGCAAGTTTATCGCATCGCGGTCTAAGGAGTCCATCATGCGCGAAGCCCGTCAGGTAGTCAGGATGCCGGACTTCAAAGGCTATATAAGCGACCTCGGAGGCCCCTCGGCCAACATGTACGCCATGGGTGGGCGCGACCCGAAGATCTGCGCCCGGTGCGTCCGTCCCTCCTGTCTGCACCCTAAGCCCTGTCCCAACCTCAACAATGACCATGCGCCCCTGCTCGACATCTATCATTCTGTCGATGCCCTCCCCGAGGTCAAGAAATCCTTTATCGGTAGCGGAGTGCGCTACGATCTCTCCATGGCTCCCTCCGGCGACGAAAAGACCGATGCCGTCAACCGGCGCTACAACCGGGAGCTCATAGAGAACCACGTGAGCGGACGCCTGAAAGTCGCTCCTGAGCACACCTCTGACCGCGTACTCGACTGCATGCGCAAACCCTCGTTCGATCTTTTCCACCGTTTCAAGCACATCTTCGATCGTGTCAATCGTGAGAAAGGTATGAAACAGCAACTCATCCCCTACTTCATCAGCTCTCATCCCGCATGCCACGAAGAGGACATGGCAGAGCTGGCCGTCGAGACTAAAGACCTCGACTTCCGTCTCGAGCAGGTGCAGGATTTCACGCCCACTCCTATGACTCTCGCCACAGAGATCTATTACTCCGGCATCCATCCATACACCGGAGAAAAAGTCTTCACAGCTCACACTGAAAAGGAGAAACTGGCGCAGAGACGTTACTTCTTCTGGTACGACCCGAAGGAGCGCAAACCTATCACGGAGTCTCTGAAACGTATCGGACGACCCGACCTCATCAACCGCCTCTACCCTTCTGCCCCCTCACAGCCAAAAAGACAACGGAAAAAGAAGTAAGTCTCCCTTCGGGAATATTCACCCTGAATATTTTGAATCGGCGTAACGTTCAGTAAATATGATAGTTAGGACAATATTCAAATATTCACTTCCGGAGGGGGGTCTGAAGTGAATATTGTGAATATCCGGATGCGAGGAAGTTCGTCGTAGAGTTATACGGACCCGCGTAGCGCGGTCGTTTGGGGCCATCAGGCCGAAAACATGCGTAGGCTATGGTAAGCGTAGCGCCACCATAGTATATCGTCACACCTCCGTGTTATCGACCCGCAGAGCGGTGTCGGATTTACAAGCTTCAATATAAGTGATTGGAGTATTGAGAATAGTTTAATGATTCCCGTATGGTAGCGTATTACAATGAGGGGTCAATAATCCGTGCGGGTGGTTCGTAGGAAAAATACGGACAATAGGGTGGTAAGAGAGGAAAATATTCAGGGTGAATATTTTGAATCGGCGTAACATTCAGTAGATGTGTTGGTTAGAGCAATATTCAAATATTCACTTCCGGAGGGGGGTCTGAAGTGAATATTGTGAATATTTCCTCGGAAGTTTTTCATCGGTTCAGGCAAAAAAGAGGCAAGAACACCCTGAGGTGTCCCTGCCGACGTAAACTAAGTTAATATGAGTTTTATTAAGGTATTTCTTAAGTTATTTCACTGTTGCCTCTTTTGATGCGGGAATAAGACCCATCCAAGCCACCGCGGCGATAAGAGCGCCTACAAGGGGACCCAAGATCATGATCCAGATATACTGGAAGGCTGCGGGGTTGAAGAGAGCGGGACCGAAACTGCGTGCGGGATTGACAGAGCAATTGTCCACGGGTATTCCTACGATGTTCACCAATCCGAGTGCCAGACCGATTGCCAGACCGGCCAGAGACGCGTTACCGATCTTGGAGGTGGCTCCGAGAATCACGAACACGAAGAAGAAGGTCAGGAGAGCTTCCACGAGCAGTGCCATACCGGCCGATGCTCCCGGCTGAAGTACATTGGTGGCCAGAGTGAAATCAGCTCCTGTCGTCCCACCGAACTTAAATTCAGGATCCATATTTGTCGCCCAATACAGGAAACCCGCACCTACGGCTGCTCCCAGAAGCTGCGAGAAAACGTAGCCCAGAAACTCACCCGTTTTCATCTTGCCGGACACCCAGAAGGCGAACGAGACTGCCGGATTGACATGGCAACCGGAGATACCCCCTATAGCGTAGCAGAGACACACGAGAACCAGTCCGAAGCAGAGACCTATACCCAGTCCTCCGATCACGGGACCGGCAAAAACCGCACTTCCGCAAGCAAGAAGCACAAGGAACATCGTTCCTAAAAATTCAGCGAAATACTTTTTCATAGTTTTCTTTGAGATAAAAAAATTATAAATGTTTAACTATCTCTGTTAACAAAACCGAATCCGATTTTGTTCGTGCCCCCCTTGAAGATTGTATAAGTGACGGTTAGAGAGAAGGATTAATAACGGTTTTTTGCGCTCCCGTTTCCCCGTCACATAATAAATGATTACCTTTGCAGCCTAATTCTTTTGAAAACTTCTTTTATTGCGTCCGCTGAACATATCTTGTCTGACAGACATTATTATTGTACTCCGGATCTGTACTTTTTAGGACCCGTATGAATTAAGATGACAAAGTCCACCTCAAATTTATCCAAGGCTTGCCTCCTGCTGGCATTATCAGGTTTAGTGATCTCAGGCTGCGAAAAGAAGCCTGACAACCGTACTCCCGGCAAACCGGTAGCAGACTATGCCCCTTCAGACACATCGACGAAGGTCGCTCCCGCCGTTGCCGATACCCTCAGGACCGACACCGTCAAACCTGTGGAACCGGAAATCCCCGTCGTGTCCGTCAAAGAGACAAAAGATCTCATCGAATACATGGACAGCTCTGCCGATGCTTCCAAGTATGCTTCCGGCATCCTCCACCGTATGGCTTACGACAGTCCGGAGTACACCAAGAAACTGCTCAACTCCCAGTACTCCCACTTCATCATTGTAGACAAACAGGCCATGGAGCTTGCCCTCTTCGACCGTTACGGTCGTGAAGAACTCCGCTACGGCATCGCCTGCGGCAAGAATTTCGGCACCAAAGACAGCAAAGGGGACTGCCGGACCCCCGAAGGATTCTTCTCCGCTGAAGGGATCTATGACAGTACCGACTGGCTCTATACCGACGACAACGGTGTCACCTCAAAAAAGAAAGGGCAATTCGGTCCTCGCTTCGTCCGCCTGAGGATCCCCGGCACATCCGCTATCGGTATCCACGGCACCTGCGCTCCCGGTTCCATAGGACGCCGTACGAGCCACGGATGCATACGTGTGAAAAATGACAATATCCTCGAACTGGTCAAGCATGTCAACATCGGTATGCCGATCATCGTCTCCCCCTCAAACCGCGACATGAGCGTCAACAAGAGCGAGGGACGATACATCGCTCAGGTCACTATCAATCCCGGCTCCAAGCGTAAATCTCAGGAGGAGATAAAGAAAGAAAAGGAACGCGCTCAGAAGATTCGCGAGGAGATTGAGGCCAAGGAGAAAGAGGCTGAGGAAAAAGCTCAGGAAGCATCCGGTCTTTCTCCGCAGGAAACGATCGAAACGACCTCTCCGGAGTCCTCACCCGAAACATCTCCGGACCCCCCTGCCGAAGCACAGGAATAAAAGACAGCTCCCCCCCTACCTTTCTCATTTCAAAAAACAACAGGAGGATGATCTCACAAATTCACCCTTGGGACTTGCGGTGAATTTTGAATCATCCCCCTCTCTCTACCTTATATTTCTTTATATATATATATATCCGTAACGAAACTAAACATGACAGAGGTGACTCGTGACACAGTGGATCACCTGCGACTCCCTGTCACGCCGTGTGTCAAGATTCTTTTTGTAACGTTCAATATCCGCAATCGGCTCCCGCGCTATACCACTCTCCATGGCAGCCAAGGCCACTGCCGGAGCTACCTCCGTGAGAATACGATGGTCGAAAGGTTTAGGGAGAATATAGTCACGTCCGAAAGTCAGGTTCTCGTCGGGATAGATCTTGCGCAGGTCTTTATCTGCCGGCATACGGGCTATCTGGGCAATGGCCTTGGCGGCCGCCAGCTTCATCTCCTCGTTGATAGCCGTAGCGCGTGTGTCCAGAGCACCGCGGAAGATGTAGGGGAAGCCCAGCACATTGTTTATCTGATTGGGATAGTCACTGCGTCCTGTAGCGAAAATAAGGTCGGGACGGGCACTGACAGCCACATCGTAAGCTATCTCGGGATCCGGATTGGCCAATGCGAAAACTATAGGCTTTTCGGCCATACTCAGAAGCATTTCCTTGTTCACCACATCCTTCACCGACAGACCGAGGAACACGTCCGCTCCCACCATGGCGTCTGCAAGCGTCGAAATATCGTGGCGTGAGGTGGCGAAGTACCGTTTGGACTCATTAAGCGACCCGCGGTCGTCGCGGATAACCCCCTTGGAGTCACACATCACTATATTCTCATGGCGCACACCCAGTGCCTCCCACAGCTTCGTACAGGCTATCGCCGCTGCTCCCGCACCGTTGACCACTACCTTTATATCCTCAACCTTCTTTCCCTGAATGTCGAGCGCATTGATCAGAGCTGCCGCCGAGATAATCGCCGTGCCATGCTGGTCGTCGTGCATCACCGGTATGTCAAGCTCCTCCTTCAGTCTCTTCTCGATATAGAAGCACTCCGGAGCTTTTATATCCTCGAGATTGATCCCTCCGAAAGTCGGAGCCAGCGCTTTCACCGCATCGATGAACTTATCCGGATCATCGGCATCAAGCTCAAGATCAAAACAATCAATCCCGGCAAACACCTTAAACAACAGCGCCTTACCCTCCATCACCGGTTTCCCCGCCAGCGGACCTATGTCTCCGAGTCCGAGCACCGCGGTACCATTGCTTATCACAGCCACAAGATTGCCCTTGCAGGTATAGCGGTAGACATCCTCCGGATTGCTCTTTATCGCCTCGCATGGATATGCCACACCGGGCGAATAGGCAAGCGAAAGATCGTACTGCGTATTATATGCTTTCGAGGGCAAGACATCTATCTTGCCCGGATAGGGCTTCTCGTGGTATTCAAGAGCCGCTTCTCTGGTCACACTCTTTTTCATACTGTATCTTCTTTATTTTATAATGTTTTTGCTCTTTCCTTAAGAACAATCGTCCTATTGGTTCGGTTGAAAAAAATGAGACCTTAAATTTTTTCACACTTTTTCACACTTTTCTCCGAACAAACTTATCGCGCACGATGTTTATAGAGCATAAAATCCATTAATACCAACATAGACATGAGTGCAAAAGAATCTTTCAAGAAACGTGTTTTAGGACTTCAAGGCAATCTTCTCAGCTTCGCTTATCAGCTTACCACAAATCGCGACGAAGCTCAGGATCTTCTTCAGGACACGACTCTCAAAGCTCTCGACAACGAAGACAAGTATGTGGAGAACGTCAACTTCAAGGGTTGGATCTTCACCATCATGCGCAACATCTTCATCAATAACTATCGTCAGAACGTAAGGAAAGCCACTGTCATAGACCAGACCGAAGACCTCTATCACCTCAATATCTCTCAGGAAAGCGGTCTCACCACCCCCGACGGCTCCTACGCGATGCAGGAAATCTCCAAAGCCATCGACTCATTCTCCGACGACTATCGCGTGCCTTTCTCGATGCACGTCGCAGGTTACAAGTATCAGGAAATAGCCGACAAGATGGGTCTCCCCCTCGGTACAGTAAAGAGCCGCATATTCTTCGCTCGCCAGCGTCTCCAGTCCATGCTTAAGGACTACAGCGTCTGACCCCCTCCATCCTTCTCCGAAAAATATACTTACTCATATCATAGAAATTGTTAATGGATTTTTGCGGTGTGTCAAAACCTTCCACGGTTCGACACACCGCTTCTCTTTTCCCTTAAGGCTTCCTGCCTATAAAAAAAGTCTCCTCACCTATAATAATATTCTGCCGACAGCGTTAATACAATGTAAATCAATCTCCTCATCATATTTCTATACCAACCGGTGTCAAACCATATCATCGAAATGCCTATGCAGAAAAACTCTACTCCCCAATTTACAACCTGTTCATCAGACACGATCGCGAAACGTCCCGACAAGACCACACTCAGTTTCCTACGCGGATTCGCCAGAGCATACACTTTTGTCCCTTGTGGAGGTACGCTGATCCTTAACTGATACTCCCCCTCACCATGACCGTCAGACACTTGCGCCCGATTCTGATCGCAGCCTTTCTGCTTCTCGCAGTGCCGTTTTCCCTTGATGCCGAGAAGTATTACTGCCGCTTCTGTGGCAACTCCGCTACGTCCGTCTCATCCCTGACATCCTCCAACTGTTCCCGCCACCCCCACGGAGCCTACAAAGGACGCCATCAACCCTTCGAAGGGGAAATATCCGGTAAATATCTATGCCGATACTGCGGAAACTCGGCATCCTCAATCTCGTCGCTGACTTCCCCCAAATGTGCCCGTCATCCCGACGGCGACTACAAAGGGTACCACTCCCCGTTCAAAGGTGGTATTGCCGACAGATACACATGCCGCTACTGTGGCAACCGGTCATCATCCATTTCATCGCTGACATCCTCCAAATGTTCCCGCCATCCCGACGGCGACTACAAAGGACGCCACCTCCCCATGGAATAACCCCTATACATCTCATCAATATTAACTCCCGTGGCATCCCCAAGAACGCAGGGATGTACCGCGGAACATCCCGTCACACAACACATTAGTGGGAAACATGTAGACGTTTGGGTAATCAGAGAGGAAAATATTCAGGGTGAATATTTTGAATCGACGTAACGTATTGATGATGTGTTAGTTATAGCAATATTCAAATATTCACTCCGGGAG
>CAYPBS010000020.1:0-27201 GCA_964409015.1 uncultured Sangeribacter sp. | reverse complement strand
CAGGGCGCTTAGCTCAGCTGGTTTAGAGCGTCTGCCTTACAAGCAGAGGGTCGGGGGTTCGAATCCCTCAGCGCCCACCATTTTCCCCGAACAACAACAAGAAAAGTAAGACCCGAATCGGATTATTCGAGAGAATAGTCCGGTTTTTTTCCTATATCCATCCCTGAATATTAGACAAGACAATCAGGGAGGTGTATCGAACCGACGCGGCGATAAACCTCCCTGATCGTTAAATATTAACCTGAATCAACGGATATTCAGCTTCTTAGCTATATCTTTCGGCAGTGCGTCCTTATGAACCAGTATACACAGGGACTTAGCCTTGAAGTAAGGTTCCGAAACGTAGAAATATCCATCATACACCTGATTGGTATCCCATGAATTTTTCACCTTGTAGTAGCGGGTGCCGTTCTGATCCGTAGCGTAGCCCACGATCTCCATACCGTGATCATCTGTCGTTCGGTGGGCATCGAAATCCGCCTGACGTGACTCCTGAGTCACCTCTTTCTCCTTGACCGGACCTTTTACCTCATTTTTCTCTGCCTCGCGATCCTTATCCGACAGCTTGGTCCAGCGTGCAACTTCCGCATCCGTCATATCCTTAACATCCTTTCCCGCCGGAAGAACAGCATATCCTTGAGCCCACTTGAAGCCCGGCTCGCTGACATCTGCCGACCACGCCACCGGAAATCCATTCTCTACCGCATTGTCGCACACGGCCTTGAACTCATCCAGAGGAAGATTATAGGAAGAGGCCCATATCCAGTTGTCTGCCACCTCGATCGGGAAGGAACTGTAGAACGGATGATGCGTCCACGAAGTCAGACTCACGTAGTCATCCGGATTAATAGGAAGTGAAGCCGCAAACTCCTGCGGTGTGTAGGTCTTCCCCTTGTAAGTGAACGTCTCGGGCAATTCTCCCAGATAAGAATCGAGTATCGACCCGAAAGCCTTCTTCCAAGCTGTCGTAAGGCCCTTCTTACTGTTGTTCAGCACGCCGTTGAGATAACCGCTCAGACCGTCGGCCATCTCGTAGTGGCTATGCTTCTCCTCGCCGTATTGGAGTCCCGTGTAGGCCTCATCAGGCATCACTCCGTAGAGACGCCACACATATAGTGGATCCAGAGCAGACCCGCCCTGAGCAAAATTTATCTTACCATCCATGCGTATGTACTTGTCGGCCTTGTCCTCGTAGCATTTTCTCACCGTATACATCTCCGACAGATGCACCTCTTCGCCACCTTTGCGCAATATCTCATCCTCAAGGAAAGAATTGGTAGAGAAGCACCAGCAGGTTCCCGACTTATTCTGATCCTTTACCGGTGTGGACTGACGGAGCACCTTCACATCCGTAAACTTAAATCCGGTGGAATCCGCCACCACAGGCTCAGCTGCCAGACACGGCACAACCGCCGATGTCAACATTAAAGCTGTAATAATCTGTTTCATGATCGTATTATTTTTGGGTTAGTTATATTGTTTGCTATTCTCTCATTTTTATATTCTCATCTCATGGCTCCGCAGACAGATCATACCATTTCTTTGCCTCCTCCGTATCCTTTTCTACGCCGACACCATATTCATAACACCATCCGAGCATCTTTCGAGCATCCCGATCCCCCTGAAGTGCGGCCTTACGCAACCATTTCGCGCCCTCTCCCGCGTCCTTTTCCACACCGGCACCCTCAAAGTACAACAAACCCAGATAATACTGAGCCTCTGAATTTCCTTGAGTCGCCGACCTGATGAACCATTTCGCAGACTCCGCGAAATCCTCCTCCACCCCTTCGCCGCTACCGTACAGGTACCCCAGACTGCACTGCGCCTCGGCAACACCCTGTTCGCCAGCCTTGTGCAACCACTTCAGCGCCTCATGCATATCCGGTCCCACACCTTCCCCCTCGCTGTAACAAACCCCGAGCATGTATTGAGCTTCAGGCTGACCTTTCTCCGCAGCACGCCGAAACCATTCCACCGCCAAAGGCCTATTCTCATCCAATCCCTCACCATTGTAGCAGCACACTCCGAAGGCATACTCCGCATCTGCATCACCCTGCTCGGCCGCCAGCCTGAACAACTTCGCGGCCTCCGCCGGATTCTTTTCCACACCCTCACCGTCGTAGTAACAGATTCCCAGCTCATACTGTGCCTCCGCATCACCTTCCGCAGCCTTCGTCCGCAAGATTGCAAGCCCACTTTCCTCGGAGCTCCCCTCCGTTCCCGCGCCTATAGACAGAACCACTGCAAGCAGTATCCGGAAAAAGAGGAGAGACGGTGCTTTCATGATGGATTATCCTCTGGCTAAAACTCTCAGCGCTGTATCATACATTGAAACGGAAGTGCATGATGTCGCCGTCCTGAGCCACATATTCCTTCCCCTCCACAGAGAGCTTCCCGGCCTCCTTGACACCCTGCTCCCCTCCGTATTCCACATAGTCGGGATACTTTATCACCTCGGCACGTATGAAACCCTTTTCGAAATCGGTATGGATGATGCCGGCACACTGTGGCGCCTTCGAGCCCCGTAGGAATGTCCACGCCCTAACTTCGTCGGCACCGGCCGTGAAGAATGTCTGCAGATCGAGAAGATCGTACGCAGCGCGTATCAGCCGACTCACACCCGACTCCGAAAGACCCATCGACTCAAGAAATTCCGCACGCTCCTCGTAAGTGTCAAGCTCAGCTATCTCGCTCTCAGTCTGCGCAGCCACAACGAGGATTCCGGCCCCTTCATCGGCCGTAGCCTTCCGCACTGCCTCTACGTAGGCATTCCCATCGACTGCCGATCCCTCGTCTACATTGCAGACATAAAGCACCGGCTTGGACGTGAGCAGAAACAGATCGCGGGCCACACGCCGCTGCTCCGGAGTGTCGAAACTTACGGTCCGCGCAGGCTTCCCGGCCAGAAGAGCCTCATGATATGCCTCAAGCACCTCGAGTTGCAGCTTTGCCTGCTTGTCGCCTCCCGTCTGAGCCTGTTTGCGCACTTTTGCCAGACGGCTCTCTACCGTCTCAAGATCCTTCAGACCAAGCTCCATATCGATTATATCCTTATCCCTGACCGGATCTACACTCCCGTCCACATGTGTCACGTTCTCGTCGTCGAAACAGCGAAGCACATGCAGGATAGCGTCTGTCTCCCGGATGTTGGCCAGAAACTTGTTCCCCAGACCTTCTCCTTTCGATGCACCCTTCACCAGACCAGCTATATCCACGATCTCCACCGTGGCCGGAACTATACTCTTGGGATTACACATCTCGACCAGCTTGTTGAGTCTCTCGTCGGGTACCGTGATGACACCCACATTCGGCTCTATTGTACAGAAAGGAAAATTTGCCGACTGAGCCTTCGCATTGCTCAGACAATTGAACAGAGTGGATTTACCTACGTTAGGCAATCCTACTATACCGCACTTTAATGCCATTGACTTTCGATTGAATTTGCTTGATTATCTTACTTGAAATCTTTTCAATGCAAATTTACTAAAAATCCTCCTATACGACAAATCAGAAGGCGAAAGTCGTTCTTGACCTTCGCCTCCCTGTTGTACTCTCGGATGCGGTTTTACCCGCTCTCTGATATATGTAGCGCCCTCTTACTTACGTACGATGACCTTGTAGACCTTCTCGCCCTGACGTACGATGTAGATACCGTTCGCAGGCTCGGATACGCGCAGACCGTCGATCGTATAGTACTCGGCAGGTGCATTCTTGTCGATGCTCACACCCTCTACGCCGGCGGCGTCCACGATCTCGATGGGATAGAACTGAAGCTTCGGAGCGTCGTCTCCCTTCGCCTGATAGTAGCTGATGAAGCCGAACACGTTGTAAGTCTTGTCGTCCGAAGGTATGGTGATGGTCTGGTTCCACTTGTTGTAACCTTGGAAAGTATCGTTCTTGGCATCCTCCATGTTGAATGTCTTGGCTGTCTCGTCGTAATCGCTGATCGTGACCTCCTTAAACTCCACGTAGAGATTCTGGTTCTCGGCTGTTACGTCGGCCATGTCCATCTCGGTGCAGACAGGCGCGCTTCCCTGCTCACCCTCGGTGAAGGATGATGCGGTAGCTGTAAACTCGATGGTGCTGTAGTAGTTGGTCCATTTTCCCTTGATGCCGGTCAGGAGAGTACCGGGAGCGTATGTGTGGCCCAGTGTGCCGTACACGAGCATACCTGTATAAGGTGCCTCCACATCCTGAACATAAAGGTTGTTGCCATTCTGATACACTGTCTTTACTGTGCCTGTGATGGTCCATACGTTGGTAGCGTCATCCTTAGCCTTTTCAAGGAAGTCGGCGATCGTTTCTGCTTCATATTTCTCAGGCTCCTTACCGGCCTCGCTGATGACGGAAGGATAGATCTGTACGGTACCGTTGTAGCTGGCCATGTAGCCGTACACGTCGTAACCCTCCGTTGCATCCTCGGGGAACGTGATGCCGAAACGGTTGTAGAGAAGTACTTCGTCACTGCCGGATACGGCATAGTGATCCTTCTCGTTCTCGGTGCTTACTTTCACTCCTACATTGGAAAGTTTCACATATTCGTTGCCCATGTCGGCTGTCAGGTCGGCGATCACAACCTGCTTGGCCTCGGGAACATCACCTGCAACGCCGGCTCCGAAAGACGCCACATCAGGCACCATCTGACCTGCGTTATTATAGAAGGAATAGGTTCCGCCGATGTTGCTGATGCGGTCGCCCGGATTGTAGGAAGGTATCTTCTTGTTCTTGTCGAAGATAAGGAGATAACCGGTCTCATCCTGCACGTAGAGGCTCTGGCCGCTGCTGTAGGTGAACTCACCGCTTACCACTACCGGACCTGTGATCACTACGATATTCTCTGTGTCCGCCTTTTCGAGGAATGCCTTGATGTTGGCTACCGATGCTGCAGGCTCCTTGTAAACGACTGTTACGACCGGGCTGGGCTTTTTACCCTCCTCGACTGCGATAGCCTTAACGGTAGCTGCGTGCATGAGGACAAACTCGTTCACATACTCGTCGCTCTCCGTTGTGGGCTCAGTACCGTCTGTGGTGTAATAGATCTTGGCCCCTGCGGCTGCCGTGATAGTCACGGTGATGCCGTTTTCAGGATCGATAAGGGTACCGCTTTCCGGAGAGATAACCGGAGACTCTGAGTATGACTCATCCTTTTCACCGGTGATGACAACCTTATTCCAACGGAACTGGGCAGGCTTGTTGGCCTCGGTGGCTTGTGCGTTGGACTGATCCGGAACTGTGAAAGTTACCTCGTCGGCTGAACCGGTCCATGTATACAGCTTGCCGGCAACATCGTAACTCATGCTGCCTACACTGGCTGTTACGTCGCAGGCCCTTTTAACATCAGAAAGAGTAAACTCCATCTTGGTCATACCGGTACCCTTTATCACCATTGTGTTCTTGGCATACATACGGATGTCGGTGCCATTCGTATAATACTGAGGCTCGGTGGCTCCCCCGTTTTTTGAAAATACAAATTCGTAGCTTCCGGCTGCCCATGTCTCTCCTTCAAGAGGTGTGTTGGACGTAGCGTTTCCTACTATTTGTGTAGCTGTCAGTGTTGTTTCCTCCGCCTGCATGGCAAAGCATCCGAATCCCACTACAGCCGCTAAAGAAAGTAAAAACTTCTTCATACAGATTAAGTGTTTAATTAATTATTTGAGTTTTTATAATGGTTTTATCTTTGCAAAGTTGTCATCACGAGTCTGCCGGTATGCTGCGGCTGCCCCTTATGTTAGTTTCGGCAAAATTAGCAAAGAATTACCATTCTCGCAAACTTCTTATTGTGAAAAAATTATGAAATTATACCCCTCTTTTTTTGCTTCGTATTTTTAGCTGGGGAGTATGCGCGTATTTCCTCTATTATGACTAACTTTGCACCTATGCTGATATCTGTTAAATCACCGGATGAACTTCCCGAAGCTGCTCTCTCTTTCCTGAAGGCGCTCGGCAACCGGCGCGTGGTCGCTTTCCATGGAGAAATGGGTGCCGGTAAAACAACTTTCATAGCCGAACTTTGCAAAAAACTTGGAGTTAAGGATATTGCGGCCTCCCCCTCTTTTGCAATTATCAATGAGTATGTAATGGAGCCTTCCGGCCTTCCCATATACCATTTCGACTTCTATCGCCTCGATTCCCCCGAAGAAGCCGTGGACATCGGTGCCGAAGACTATTTCTATTCCGGAAATCTCTGCCTCATCGAATGGCCCGAACGGGTGGAATCGATCCTGCCTGAAGATGCTGTACAGGTTGCCATTGAGGTTAATCCTCTCAGCGGAGAACGTACCATATCACTTCCCGAAGAATGAGACTTCTGAAATTTGATGAACTGGACTCAACCAATTCTTACGTCGAACGTAATGCCGCATCTCTACGCCACGGAGATGTAGTGACGGCTCATACCCAGACCGCAGGAAGAGGACAACGGGGAAACTGCTGGGAATCCGAACCGGGAGCCAATATAACTTTCTCCATGTTCCTGCAGCCCCGTATTGAAGCTTCCCTCCAATTCTCCTTAAGCTCAATGATAGCTCTTCAAATATGCCATACTCTGGAAGAAATATGTGGTGTTCATTGTAAAGTAAAATGGCCTAACGACATTTATGCCGGATCAGACAGGAAGATCTGCGGTATACTGATAAGCCATTCCCTGCAGGGTAGGGCTATTAACCACTCCGTTGCAGGTGCCGGAATCAATATCAATCAGACCCGCTTCCTCTCCGATGCTCCCAATCCGGTGAGCGTACGCATGCTGACAGGTCGGTACCACGACTGCGAACCCATTCTCATCGATCTTGCTCAAAGGATAGAAAAAAATACCCTCCTCCTCTCTGACCCTCTTTATCGGGAGGAAGTAGCACTCCGGTATCGCCACATGCTCTGGAGAGGTGACGATAATACATATCCATTCCGCGATACCTCCTCCGGAGAAATTTTCCATGCCTCGGTTGAATCCGTAGAGACCGCCGGCCATCTGCTCCTGCGCGATACAACCGGAAATCTGCGCCGCTTCGCATTCAAGGAAGTGGCTTGGCTCTGATCTCCTGTTGATTCCTTGATTCCCTTATCTCTTATGACCCTTTTCAGCCAAAGAATATATTTTAGACCCCTACTCATTAAATATCAGTCTGCTGAGGGTCGCAGCCTTGGAGCGCTTTTGAGCTTTTGGCGAAGGAGCATACCGGGGTATGTGACTGAGCCAAAGGTCCAAAAGCTCCCAAGGATGAGAGACCTTTGGTAACTTTTTCCAAATGGGATGGCATGGCACGTTATTTGCAACATACCTTCAGAAAACTTATGGAATGCCGGTTTTCCCTCCTGTATCAGCCAAGCTACGCAAGCATAACCCTTTCGTGAAGATCCATGAATCCGGCCAGCCTCTTTTCCCTTCCATGAGGGTCATAGACAGCCAGAGCGTGCGCACGGGGCTTCCGCATTCTCTCTCCGGCATTGACGGAGGCAAGCGGGTCAAGGGCTTCAAGCGACATATTGCATGCACCTACCTCAGAAGATAATGTCGGAGGCTGCCAATACGGCACAGAAGTTACCCTCGCCCGGAGTCGCCCTCAGCAGGCTGATATTTTATGTGTCGGGGTCTTAGTGTTGAAAACCTGTTGATAAGAGGATGAAATCGTGTAGAATTGCTGTGTATGAGCTGAATATAAAATCAATCCTCCCCGCCCGGTTTGAGCTCTTGTTGATAAGAGGGGGTTGATTCAACCTTTTTTCAACCTATTTAAGCAGCTTTATAAACAGCTTTGAAGAAACTTTTTATTAACTTTGCAGACTATTGACAGCTTGTTGATAAAGTTTACAATCCGCTGGTTTATACCATTTAAGCTTGTTGACAGAGTGATGAAAAAAGCTTGTTGCATGTAGATAATCCAAAAAAGCAAATTTTTAGTGATTTTTTTATCTACACTATCAACAGGCTTATTAATAGTAGTAGTAGAAATATATTTTAAAATAAAACCTTTATAAGAATCTTAATAGGATGGACTCGGCTGAAATGGATTATCTTAAGAGGGAGATAGAAAATCTTAAAAAAGAGAAGAACGCTGTGGTGATGGCTCACTTTTATCAGCGTGACGAGATACAGGAAGTAGCCGATTACATTGGCGACAGTCTCGCGCTGGCTCAGTTCGCTGCCAAGACAAAGGCGGACATTATTGTGATGTGTGGTGTGCATTTCATGGGTGAGACCGCAAAGATTCTCTGCCCTGACCGCAAGGTGCTTATTCCGGATGAGAATGCGGGATGCTCGCTCGCAGACAGCTGCGACGCAAGGGAGTTTGAAGCCTTCATTAAGCGGCATCCTGACCATACGGTGATAAGTTATGTCAACACCACTGCCGACGTAAAGGCGCTGACCGATATTGTGGTCACATCCGGCAATGCCCGCAAGATAGTGGAATCACTCCCTCCCGAAGAAAAGATAATCTTCGGTCCGGACCGGAATCTGGGTGGGTATATCAATAGCGTAACGGGAAGGGATATGATTCTGTGGCAGGGTGCATGCCACGTCCACGACCGTTTCTCGCTTGAGAAGATTCTGGAATTGAAGAAGCAGCATCCTGATGCCAAAGTGTTGGTCCATCCTGAGTGTAAGAAACCTCTCCGTATCATAGCCGACAAGGTTGGTTCCACTGCGGCGTTACTGGAGTTTGCACGCGAGTCGGAGGCCAAGGAATTCATCGTTGTGACCGAAAGCGGTATACTTTTCGAGATGCAGCGCAACTGTCCCGGTAAGATTTTCATTCCGGCTCCTTCCGACGACAGCGAGTGTCAGTGCAATCAGTGTGAATACATGAAGCTCAATACGCTCCGTAAGGTCTACGAATGTCTTCGTGATGAGAAGCCGGAAGTGAAAGTAGATCCGGAGGTGGCGGCCGAGGCTCTGAAGCCTATCGTGAGGATGCTGGAGCTTTCTAAATAATTATAATGGTGGCAGAGATGATAGATCGTAAGGATTTAGAGATTATGGCTCCCGTAGGGAGTGAGGAATCGCTTGCCGCGGCTCTCAATGCGGGTGCTGACGCCATATACTTTGGTGTGGAAGGTCTTAATATGCGCAGCCGGAGCAGCGCCAATTTCACTCTCGACGATCTCCGCAGGATAGCATCCGTTTGCAGTGAGCGGGGAGTAAGGACATATCTGACGGTGAATACTGTGATATACGATTCCGATCTCCCGAATCTCCATCAGATAATAGATGCGGCTGCCGAAGCAGGCATCACGGCTATCATAGCCGCCGATATGGCTGCCATTCTTTATGCCCGTTCCAAAGGGGTGGAGGTGCATATCTCCACACAGGTGAATGTAGCCAATATTGAGGCTGTACGCTTCTATTCAGCCTTTGCCGATGTGATGGTATTGGCCAGAGAGCTCGATATGGAGCAGGTGAAAAGGATTTCGGAAGCCATCGAGCAGGAGGATATATGCGGTCCCTCCGGCAAGAGGGTTAGACTTGAGATGTTCTGCCACGGGGCTCTCTGCATGGCTGTCAGCGGCAAGTGCTACATGAGTCTGCACCAGATGAATTCTTCTGCCAACAGAGGTGCCTGCAATCAGATTTGCCGGCGTTCCTATATAGTGACCGACCGGGAAACGGGAGAGGAGCTGGAGATAGACAACAAGTATATCATGTCCCCAAAGGATCTTAAGACAATCCATTTCCTTGACCGCATGGTGGATGCCGGAGTGACGGTGTTTAAGATAGAGGGTAGGGCACGCGGTCCTGAATATGTAAATGAGGTTGTGAGATGCTACGACGAAGCCCTGAACGCCATAGTGAGCGATCGCTCCGCTAAAGCAGAAAAAATTCTCTATACTTCAGGGAAAATAAAGGAGTGGGACGCTTCGCTTGCAAAGGTGTTCAATAGAGGTTTCTGGGATGGATATTACATGGGACAGCGCCTCGGAGAGTGGAGCTCATCCTACGGCAGTGCCGCCACACGTGTGAAGGTCTATACGGCCAAGGTTCGACGCTATTTCTCCCGGTTGGGTGTTGCGGAGATGAAAATAGAGGCGGGGGAATTGTGTGTAGGGGACGAGGTGGTGATTTCCGGTAACGCGACCGGTGCCCTTATTTGCGAGGTGAAGGAGATGCGTATTGACAACTGTAATGTGGAGAAGGCCGCGAAAGGTATGATCATATCCATGCCGGTCCCTTCGAAGGTACGCCCCAACGACAGACTCTATGTCTGGAAAGAAAAGTAACGCTCTTATCCCTATGAAGCAACCTGCAGGCTCCATGGAGGTTATCCTTCCGGTAAGCAAGAGCGAATGTAACCGATTGTTGGTGATAGCTGCTCTTGTCGGTAAGGGTTTGCCCGAATATGAGGGAGAATGTGAGGATATAGCCGATATGCGACGTTGTATTGAGCGGGCTTTGCAGGAAGGGAGATGTTATGTGAAGGAGTCGGGTACGGCCCTTCGTTTTCTTACGGCGCTTTTCGCTGCCATGGCTCCTTACGGCAAGGATACTCTGATTGGTTGTGGAGGTAGACTTGCCCGGCGTCCGCTGGAGCCTTTGGTAAGGGAGCTGGAGAATTTGGGAATGTCTGCTCCGGTTCTGCAGAAAGGTGAGGAGGGTGAGAAGCTGATGTGGATTAAGTCCTCCTTTCTTAAAGGGGGAAGACTGAGTGTGTCTACTTCGGTAAGTACTCAGTTTGCTTCAGCTCTGCTGCTGATAGCTCCATATATGCAGAGAGATCTGCTACTGAATCTTACCGGCAAAAATATGTTTTCTCCTTACATAGACATGACGGTGCGGCTGATGCGGGCTTGCGGAGCAAGGGTGAGCATGATGGAAGAAACGGGGGAAAAGATAATAATTGTGGAAAAGGGGGAATATTCTGCTACTTGCGAGCCTGAAGCCGACTGGAGTGCTGCTTCTTTCTTCTATGAGTACGTAGCGGTCAACGGAGGAAGTGTTCTCCTTCGCGGGCTGCACGATCCTGATCTCTCCTTGCAGGGTGACAGCAAGGTAGCCGGGATATTCAGATTTTTCGGTGTTATCACAACTTGTACGGATGAAGGGGTGAGGATAGAGAGAAAAGAGACCCCTGAATCTAAGAATTTCCGATATGACATGCGCGAGACACCCGATCTCGTGATGCCTGTGGTAGCCGCATGCTGCTTTCTCGGAATACAATTCATTATAGATGGGATCGCTTCCTTGCGCCATAAGGAGAGTGACCGTCTCTCTTCGGTCTGCGAAGCGATGAGTGACATGGGCTTTTCGGTGCGGGAGGAAGAAGGAAGTATCTTGAAATGGGATGGTGAAAGGTGTATGAATCTCCGTAAAAATTTTGTGGTGAGGGATGCTTCTGACCATCGTGTGGCAATGGCTGTGGAGGCTGCCGACAAAGTTTTCCGGGCTGAGCATCCCGAGTGTGTGGGGAAGTCTTTTCCCGACTTTTATAATCAGCTTAATAAACTGTATTGATGGAAGGATTGATTATCATAGTGGCTGTCACGGCTCTTTTAGGTTTTATTCTATGGATTTCAGATCGCCGTCACAGGCCTTCGGACGATACCGCTTCCCGGCAGGTGGTGAAGGAAGAGAAGGAAGAGGTAGAGGAGAAAGAAGGTGCAGGAGAGGAATGTTGCGGAATGCATATCGTCTGCGAGAAGGATTCTCTTGTCACCTTTACGGATCAGATTGAATACTACGATGATGAGGAGCTGGATCGCTTCTCGGGTAAGGATGCCGGCGACTATGAGGATGGAGAGATAGAGGAATGGCGCGACGTGTTGCTTACGCTTCGTCCAGAAGAGATTGCCGGCTGGGCACGAAGTGTCAGGCTGCGCGGACTTGTGATGCCGTCGGCGATTCGCGACGAGTTGATTATGATCGTGGAAGAGGTACGCTCCGAATCGGTAGGGAAAGAAAAGTAGTTGTTAATCTGTGTATATAGCATGTTTGATCTCTTTACATATCCGTTTTTTCAGCGTTCTTTGACGGCTATAGCGCTCATATCGGTTGCCATGGCGGTGACGGGTGTTTACGTGATGAGCAGAAGGATGATTTTCATTAGCGGAGGTATTACTCATGCCTGTTTCGGTGGACTTGGGTTAGGTTATTTTCTGGGTGTTTCCCCTATGGCGATGGCTGCTGTTTTCGCGGTCGGAGGCTCGCTGGGGGTAGAATGGATGTCCGGAAGGGCAAGGGTGCGCAGCGACTCGGCTATCGCCGTGATTTGGGCGGTAGGTATGGCTCTTGGAGTGCTTTTTATCTTTCTTGGAAACGGCTATGTCCCTCAGCTTAATTCCTTCCTGTTCGGCAATGTGCTGACGGTAAGCGGAACGGATCTATGGATTTTTTCAGTTTTCACTGCGGTGCTTGTGATTTTCTTCCTGTTGTTCAAGCGCACCATAGAGGCCGTATCGTTTGACAGGGATTTTGCCCGGGTGAACCATCTTCCGGTGACATTTATTGATACTGCGATGACGGTGTTCGTAAGCATTGCCATTGTCTTGTCGATACGCCTTGTCGGTATTATGTTGCTCATGTCGCTGCTTTCGCTTCCGCAGATAATCGCCGAGACACGTTGCCGACGCTTCGGTACGATGGTTGTCATCTCTTCGGTCATAGCGCTGACAGGCGGAATAGGAGGACTCATTATTTCGGGCTATATCGGTGTTCCTGCTTCCGCTACCATCGTCCTGCTGCTTGCGGCAATGTTCGTGGCAGCGAAACTTCTCCCCTCAAAAAATGTTTAATAGTCATGCGTCGACTCTTTTACATACTGATCCCCTGTGTGGTCGCTTTATGCTGTCAGTCACTGCTTTATGCAGACAATGAAAATGCTTCCGCTTCCGATCCGCGAAGTGAGGCCTTACGCAGTCTTCAGCAGGCGGCCGATTCCGGCAATCCGGCCGCCTGCTTTCATCTTGCCCGTCTTTACGAGTCGGGAGACCGGCTGGTGGAAGCGGATCCCCGCCGTGCCCTCCGACTCTACACTCAGGCGGCCGATTCATCCTATCCGCCGGCTCTCAATTATCTCGGTTATGTGAGATTCAACGGAATGTTGGGTACGGAAATAAATCCGGATACTGCGATTCGGCTTATTGAACGCGCGGCGATGTTGGGAGACATGTCGGCGGCTGCCAATCTCGGATGGCTGCTTTCGCAGAAAGGTACCGACGTGAAAAATGACACGGAGAAAGCTGTATATTGGCTCAGGAAAGCAGCCCGCTCCGGCAGCTATCTCCCTCTCGAGGCAATAGCCGATATTTACAGGCAGCAGGGTCAGCAGGTCTTGGAGGAGGTCTATCTGGACAGTGCGGCTCTTAAAGGATCTGTGCAGGCTGCTTCTCGAATTATGGAGATCCGCGCGAATAGATACGCCTCGATGCCGGCGGACTCACTGATGAAGGAAGCCCTGCATTACTACCACGGCGGTGCGCCTGTATTAGGTATAAGAATGATGGAGGAGATGAAAGGGCGCGAGGATGCTGAAGAGTCCGACAAGGCGCTGGCCACAGCCATAGAAGCACAACTGACCTCTCAGGGGCTCATCCTCCCCTACGACTACGAACGTTCGCTCGCGCTTTTCCTCAAGGCGGCGGAGACGGGCGATCCTTCAGCCCAATACATCGTTGCCGAAACAATCGATATCACTCCCGATGCCTTTAAGGATGTGGAATCATCCCGGCCGCCCCTCACAGCTTCCGAATGGCGCGAAGCGGCATCCCGAGCCGGAATCACCGACGCCCGGTCCGCGCTTTCACGTCTTCTCCCCTGAAATAGAAACCATAAGTGACATCTCTGTTGGCGGACTCGGCTTTTTTTTCTAACTTCGCGATGCGGAGTCAGAGTAGGAAAAAAATATCTTCTCCACTCGGCTCCTGAACAAGATTAACACATATTCTGCCGTGTATAAGATTCTCACCAAGCGGGAACTGGCTCCGCGCATATTCGAGATGCGCGTGCTGGCACCGCGTATTGCAGACTCGGCTTTGCCGGGTCAATTCGTAATCGTCCGAACCGACGAAAAGGGTGAACGCATCCCGTTGACTATTTGTGACTACGACCGTGAGCATGGAGAGATAACTCTCGTGACCCAGATAGTTGGTTGCTCCACCGAAAAGATCTGCAGCCTCAACGTCGGAGACCGCTTTGCCGATGTGGCCGGACCTCTGGGCAATCCCTCCGATTTCGTGGAAATGTCTGACGACGAGATCGCAAACCATCGGTGGCTCTTCGTCGCCGGTGGACTCGGCACGGCACCGGTATATCCGCAGGTGAAATGGCTGAACGAACATGGCGTAAAGGCGGATGTGGTGATCGGAGCCCGTACAAAATCCCTCTTCAGCTATGTCGACGAAATGCGCCGTGTGGGCAATGTCTACCTTTGCACTGACGACGGTTCGGAAGGTTTCCACGGCATGGTCACTGGCCTGATGAAAGATCTTGTGGAAAATCAGGGAAAAAGCTACGACCGTTGTGTCATCATCGGTCCGATGATAATGATGAAATTCGCTTCCGAAGCAGCATCCCAGCTGGGCATGAAGTCAGTCGTATCCCTAAACGCCCTCATGGTGGACGGTACCGGCATGTGTGGCGCTTGTCGGGTGACGGTCGGCGGAAAAACGATGTTTACATGCGTGGACGGCCCTGAATTTGACGGCGCACTCGTAGACTACGATGAGGCCATGAGACGTCAGAATCTGTACAGAGATAACAAGAAAACCCACGACCCCAATCATAAATGCAATTGCCATGGCTGAAAGAATAGGACGTACAAAGGCTCCGGAACAGGATCCCGTAGTGAGAGCCACTAATTTCGAAGAGGTGAATCTCGGCTACAATGCGGCTATGGCCGTGCGGGAGGCTTCGCGATGTCTTGACTGCAAGCGTCCCCGCTGCGTGGAAGGTTGCCCGGTAAACATTGATATACCCGGTTTCATTCGCCACCTCAAAAACGGCGATGTGGCTGCTGCCGCTAAGGTGATCGCGGCCGACAGCTCCCTGCCGAGCGTTTGCGGACGTGTGTGTCCCCAAGAGACTCAGTGCGAAGGACGTTGCGTATTGGGCATTAAGGGTGAGCCGGTGGCCATAGGACAGCTCGAACGCTTTGTCGGAGACTGGCACATTGATCATTGCGACGAACTCTCCTGCAACGTGGCCGCTCCGTCCGGCAAGCGCGTCGCAGTGATAGGGAGCGGACCCTCCGGACTGGCGTGTGCAAGCGATCTGGCCCGCATGGGCCACGAAGTGAAGATTTTCGAAGCTCTCCACAAGGCCGGCGGCGTACTCGTCTACGGAATCCCCGAATTCCGCCTTCCCAAGGACCGAATCGTGCGACGCGAAGTGGAGGCCGTGAAAAGACTCGGCGTGGAGATAGAAGAAGATGTGGTCGTAGGTCGTACGTTCACGATAGACGACCTCTTGGAGCGCGAGGGCTTTGATGCGGTGTTCATAGGCTCCGGTGCCGGATTGCCTCGCTTCATGAATATTCCGGGCGAAAACAGCAACGGTGTCTTCTCGGCCAACGAATTTCTGACCCGTACGAACCTGATGAAAGCTTACGATGATACCTACGACACGCCGCTCTATCCGGCGCGCCGTGTGGTGGTTGTCGGAGGCGGCAACGTCGCCATGGACGCCGTGCGCACGGCAAAGCGGCTCGGTGCCGACGCTTGGATCGTCTATCGGCGTAGTGATGCCGAACTGCCGGCACGGCGTGAGGAAGTGGAACATGCCCGGCAGGAGGGTGTGGTGTTCCGTATGCTCACCAATCCGGTGGAGATAACGGCCGACGGAAATGGCTTCGTTACCGGAATTGATTGCGTGGAAATGATGCTCGGAGAGCCCGACGAAAGCGGACGCCGCCGTCCGGTGGAAAAGCCCGACAGCCGCTTCCACATCGAATGTGACGAAGTAATCATGGCTCTCGGCACATCTCCGAATCCGCTTATCAAGCAAACCACGGAGGGACTTGAGACCGACCGCCGGGGATGCATCGTCGCCGACGCGCAGGGACGCACTTCCCGGCCCGGAGTGTTCGCCGGCGGAGATGCCGTCACGGGAGCTGCCACTGTGATACTTGCAATGGGTGCAGGCCGCGAGGCTGCCACTGCAATCAATGATTTTCTTTTACAAAAATAGAAAAATAAATATAATAAAGGCTTATTGTAAACGTTAATGAAAGTAAACAAGCCTTTATTTGTATGAACAAAAATTTTTTTCTCGGAATCCCAGTTTTTTTCCTCTGCGCCTGCTCCTCCGAAGTGAAGGATTTTGAACCTCAGGTTCCTCAGGAAACACCCAAGTCGGATGTCTGGCACATCGAATTGATCGCCAGAATGAGCGACATAAAAGTTGCGGCGGAAAGACTCGATGAATTTGAATCTGTCAGCATCCCGCTGTCGGCCAAGATCTCTGCCGAGATGTCGCAGAATTTGCTCTCTCGAGGTACGACGATACCTTTGAATTTCAGTGGAAACATCACTAAGCGCGGGACTATCAAGACATTATGGAAATATGGCGAGGGACAGAATCTGGTTCCCGCAGGCTTGTGCGGCTCCTACAGCATTTCGGATTGGTACGAAGTTAGCGGCACGATTTCCGTCGGTTTTGCGGGTGCCACATATATCAGTACCACAGGAGAATACTCGGGTTGGAGCGGAAAGAATATCGGGAATACGCAAACTCCGTATCAGGCCAACCGCGGAACCGAGACCGAGCCTGAATTCTATACATTTATCTACGATATCAGGTCGGGAGGTGACGGAACGACTCCGCCCGGCGGACATTTGTGGGTTCCTTGCTCGCAGGAAGAAGTGAAGTTATATTGCGATGTCGTGATACCAATGATTTAGCAAGGCGAATGATCAAACCGAAAAAGCGAGTCAATAAAAAGCCAATAAAATACATTGAATATGAGCCGATTTCCAGCTATGGATGTCGGCTTTTTTCAGGAAAATAGTTAAATTTGCAGTCTGAAAATCCATGTAGAAAATATAACAGAACACCGCTGTGGAATACAATCATAAGGAAATAGAGAAGCGATGGCATGAATTCTGGAAGGAACATGACACGTATCGCGCTGAGATCAACCACGATAAAAAGAAATTCTATGTGCTGGACATGTTCCCATATCCTTCCGGGGCGGGACTGCATGTGGGCCATCCTCTGGGCTACATAGCCTCGGATATTTATGCACGTTATAAACGTCAGAAAGGTTTCAATGTGCTGCATCCGATGGGCTACGATGCCTACGGTCTTCCGGCTGAGCAATATGCCATTCAGACCGGTCAGCATCCGGGAAAGACGACGGCGGACAACATTGCGCGTTATCGTCAGCAGCTCGATAAGATCGGCTTCTCTTTCGACTGGAGCCGCGAGGTGAGGACGTGCGACCCGGAGTACTACAAGTGGACGCAATGGGCTTTCATGCAGATGTTTGACCATTGGTATGACCGCGATATGCAGAAGGCTCGTCCGATAAAGGAACTGGAGGCTCATTTTGCCGCCCACGGCTCCGGAGGAGTGAATCCGGCTCAAAGCCGCGAGGTTTCCTTTACGGCAGAGGAGTGGAACGCGATGGACGAGAAAGCGCGTCGCGAACTGCTGATGAACTACCGGATTGCTTATCAGGGAAAGACGATGGTCAACTGGTGTCCTAAGCTCGGTACGGTGCTTGCCAATGACGAGGTTAGCGAGGGTGTGAGCGTCCGTGGCGGCTATCCGGTCGAGCAGCGCCTGATGAAGCAGTGGTGTCTGCGTGTCTCGGCCTACGCGCAGCGTCTGCTCGACGGGTTGGAGAAACTCGAATGGAGCGATTCGCTGAAGGAGACCCAGCGTAACTGGATAGGCCGTTCGGAGGGCGCCGAGATGCGTTTCGCCGTGAAGGACAGCGATGTGGAGCTTGAAATCTTCACTACCCGCGCCGACACTATTTTCGGTGTGACTTTCATGGTTCTGGCTCCGGAGTCGGCCTACGTGAAGCAGATCACTACTCCGGAGAGAATGAAGGACGTGGAGGAGTATCTTGAGGTTGTGAAACATAAGACGGAGCGTGAGCGCCAGATAGAGAAGAAGGTGAGCGGTGTGTTCACGGGTGCGTATGCCATCAATCCACTGACCGGTAAGGAGATACCTGTCTGGGTCAGCGACTATGTGCTTGCCGGGTACGGTACGGGCGCGATCATGGCTGTGCCGGCTCACGACTCCCGCGACTATGCTTTCGCGCGACATTTCGATCTTCCGGTCATTCCTCTTATCGAGGGAGCTGACGTGAGCGAGCAATCGTTTGATGCCAAGGAGGGTATCATGATCAATTCCAAAGGTCCGGAGCTGGATCTCAACGGGCTGACGGTGAAGGAGGCGATCGCGCGTACAAAGGTATTCATCGAGGAGAAAGGTCTGGGCCGCGTTAAGGTGAATTACCGTCTGCGCGATGCCATTTTCAGCCGTCAGCGTTACTGGGGTGAGCCTTTCCCGGTGTATTATAAGGAGGAGGTGCCGTACCTGATGGATTACTCGCAGTTGCCTCTGCATCTTCCTGCCGTGACGAGTTATCTTCCCACAGAGAGCGGTGAGCCTCCTCTCGGACGTGCCGAGAACTGGAAGACTTCCGAGGGATTTCCGATAGAGCTTTGCACGATGCCCGGATTCGCGGGTTCGTCGGCTTACTATCTGCGCTATATGGATCCTCACAATGAGAAGGAGCTCGTGAGCCGTGAGGCGGACGAGTACTGGCGCGATGTGGATCTGTATATCGGAGGTACGGAGCATGCCACCGGCCATCTTATCTACTCCCGGTTCTGGGATAAATTCCTATACGACATAGGGAAGGTTGTGGTCGACGAGCCTTTCCGCCGTCTTGTGAATCAGGGCATGATTCAGGGTCGCACAAGTTTCGTGTATCGTATCAAGGATACAAACAGGTTCGTGAGCCACGGCTTGCGCAAGGACTACGATGTGACCCCCATAAGGGTGGATATCAGCCTTGTGCATAATGATCGTCTCGACTTGGAGGGTTTCCGGCGCTGGCGCCCGGATTATGCGGACGCGGAGTTTATACTCGAAGATGGTGAATACATCTGCGGATACGCTGTGGAGAAGATGTCCAAGTCGATGTTCAATGTCGTGAATCCGGACGATATAGTGGACCGTTACGGGGCCGATACGCTTCGTCTGTATGAGATGTTCCTCGGTCCGCTTGAGCAGAGCAAACCATGGGATACCAACGGTATCGACGGTGTGAACCGCTTCCTGCGCAAGTTGTGGAGCATGTTCACCCGCGCTATGGAGGCACCGGAGAAGGAGCCGACGAAAGGTGAGCTCAAATCCATCAATAAGCTTATCAAGAAGGTTAGTCAGGACATAGAGGCGTTCTCATACAATACTTCGGTGGCTGCCTTCATGATCTGTCTCAATGAGCTACAGGAACAGAAGTCGGCCAATCGATGTGTAATGGAACTGTTCACCAGAGTGATAGCACCTTTCGCGCCTTTCATAGCAGAAGAATTCTGGCATCAGCTGGGTCACTCGGAGAGTGTGTCGGATGCTGAATGGCCGGGATGGGACGAGAGTTGCCTGAAGGAGGATAGTGTACGCTATCCGGTGAGCTTCAACGGCAAGATGAGGTACACGATAGATGTGCCGGCGGGCACTGATCCGAAAGAGGTGGAGCGTATTGCTCTCGGGGAGGCCGGAGCCGATAAGTGGCTTGCCGGCAAGTCGCCCCGAAAAGTAATTGTCGTTCCGGGTAAGATTGTAAATATAGTTGTGTGAGAGAGATGAAAGAGATCGTATTCGCCACCAACAACGTCCACAAGCTGTCGGAAGTACGTCGAATCGTAGGGGACAGCTTTGTGGTGCGTTCGCTTGCGGACATAGGGTGCCACGACGATATTCCCGAGACAGCTGATACACTGGCCGGGAATGCCCTGATAAAGGCCCGGTGGGTGAAGGAGCGCTATGGCTATGATTGTTTTGCCGACGATACGGGTCTGATGGTGGATGCTCTCAAGGGGGCTCCGGGTGTCTATACGGCCCGATATGCCGGGGAGGATTGTACTCCGGCCGATAATGTTGCCAAGCTTCTTGAAGAGATGAGGGGTGTAGAGGACAGGAAGGCACATTTCAGCACTGTAGTAGCTCTCATCACCGATAAGGGAGGGGAGGAGCTGATGGAAGGTACGGTGCATGGTTACATTGCCGAGGCGTGTGCGGGTACGGACGGCTTTGGCTACGATCCTGTGTTTATCCCCGAGGAGACTGGAGTAACATTCGCACAGATGGGACCGGACGCGAAAAATGCCATTTCGCATCGAGGCCGAGCCGTCGTCGCCCTATGCGAAAGACTCAAGGCACTGTAGGCGGTTAAATATTGTAAATTGTAGGCAAACAGAACAATAAAAAACGGATTTCGGAGTCTAATAAATTAAAGAGTCTAAAAAGAATTCTGTTAACTGACACAAATCTAATGTTTTTCCACGGAATGAAAAAAACATTTTTAATAATAGCGCTTCTTGCAGCGACACTACTACCCAACATAACGAAAGCCCAGATAGCCCCTCCCGGCGATTGGCGTGTTCACAATACCTTCGGGTCTTTTTTCAAGAGTATTATTGTCACTCCAGACAGGGTATATTTGTTGGCGTTAGGAATAGGAAGCTGGTCATGGTCGACAAGTTATTCTACGGAATATCCTGCGCTTTTTGTCTACGATAAGAATGATGATATTATAGAAGGTTATAACGGGAAAAATTATCTTCATGGCAGTATCATAAAAGATATGTGGTACAACGCTGCAAAGAAGTATTTCCTTCTTGTATACGATGATTATAACATCGATATACTCTATACAGACGATCGGTGTTACAATGTACCGGGATATGCTTCGGCAGTGGTACCGGGAGGAAAGGATATAAACTCAATAAGCTTTGATCCCGAAAATAACCGTGCTTACATAGCAACCAAATTCGGTTATCTTGTTGTGGATGATAAGAAGAATGTTATCTCGGAGTCACACATCTACGGTGTGAATATCAAAAGTATCATAAGAGTGGACAACTACCTTCTTGCGGCCGCTGAAGACGGGGTTTATATTTCGGATCTGAAGCGTAATGATCTTCATAGTTCATGGTCGTCATTCTCCAAGGTAGCAGACGGACCGGCTGTTGTTAATGATCTTCTTACTCTAAAAGACAATAATTTTCTGTACATTAATGATTCCAATCGTCTTTTCAAGGGCTCGATCGACTCCGATGGCAAACCTGTATTTGATACACAGGATTTAGCCGGCACCAATATCACGGCCTATAACGAGATAAAGGATGGTTATTTCATGACTACCGGCTGGGAAGGGAAATTAGTAGATAGAGAAGGCAATGTCAGATCTATTCCCGGATCCAGTACTTATCGTAGTGCCTTGTATGGAGCGTGTGATGCAAATACGTTATGGCGTCCCCTTGATGAGAAGGGAATCGAGAAATTGTGTTATAAAGATGGAGCATGGAAATCTACGCCTTCGCCCACATACGGTAATTATATTCTACCTGATGCACCAAATGTGTTCGATGTAGGCGCTTTCAGTTATTCTCCAAAATATGGAATGATAGGCACAAATGCGTGCTACGCTCACTTTCATGGTAGTTTTGATGTAGGATTTTTGTCTCTTGCAAGCTGTTATAAGGATAATAAATGGTATCCTAAGAATCTATACAGATTGTCGGGAAGTAATAATGCAGCTATGAGAAGTACTCACTCAGGTATATTAGATACTGAAGACGAGGATATTCTCTGGGTTGGTTCAGGAAATGCAGGATTAGGAAAATACAATCTTTCAAACAATACCACCAAGAGATTTAATCCGGGTGGAGGCAGTCCAAATTGTCTTACCCCTAAATTTGATGGTGATGGTACTTTATGGACTGTTCGCCAAACTCCAACTACCATTTATTATTGGAAGAAAGAGGATCGACTTGCTGAGGATGGCAATAAAATCAAGGGTATTTCAATACCGGAGTATACCATCGGTGCCTTCGGAGTTTTCCTCCCGTGTTCTTCTGAACAGAGTCGTAACTACATAGTTGTATCAAAGGGTGTCTACGATTCAGGTCTGTTTGTCTATGACCATCGCGGTACTCTCGACAATACATCGGACGACAGGAAAATAGTGTTTACTTCGCTAAAGGATCAGGACGGCCAGTCAATTAATATTACGTATGTATATTGCATGATGGAGGATCCTGCCACGGGTCGTGTGTGGGTAGGTGGAGAGGGTGGTCTCTACTGGTTTAATCCCAAGGATGCCTTCAACAGTGACTTCCATGTAAATAGGGTAAAAGTGGCCCGTAACGACGGTACAGGACTTGCAGATTATCTTCTTGAGGGTGCGTCTATCTACTCAATGGGTATAGATGGTGCCGGACATAAGTGGTTTGGAACCTTGGGCAACGGTGTTGTAGAAACCACGGCTTCGGGCGACGAGATAATCCGTCAGCTTACGTACGAAAACAGCTACCTTCCTTCAAACGATGTAATATCTATCGGTTTTGAGGACAATAGTAATTGTGTGTGGTTAGGCACCAAGAAAGGTATAGCTCAGTATTTCAGTGAGACAGCTCCGGGTGCAGAGAAGCTGGACGATGTGTTGGCTTTCCCGAATCCTGTTCGTCCCGATTATTACGGTCATGTCACTATCAAGGGTCTGATGGATGGTTCTCTTGTAAAGATTCTGGATGCTTCCGGAGGTATCGTGCGTGAGCTTGGACGCAGTGAGGGAGGTATGATGCTTTGGGATCTTACCAACAGTGCGGGAAAACGTGTTCCCACCGGTGTCTACTATGTCGCTTCCTCGACATCTGGCGACAGCTCGGAGGCTAATGTGGCTAAGATACTTGTGATGAATTAGACGAGCGTATAGCAATTGAGCATGTGTCGGATTTCTTCTTTCGGCACGTTCATCATAACATCAAGAATAGAGAGTGCGGGCACAAATTTTTGTGTCCGCAACTGTTTATAGGGGGGTAATTGGGGGGTAATGAATTTGAGTACAATCCCTTCAGCAGCGAATCGCTCACGGCTATAAAGCTCCTGACCGCCAATAGCATTGATATAGGTGTCAGCACCCATTGATTTGCATAGATGTATAACCCGATCTTCTCCTTTTAGTGGAGTTTTTTCGTGTCTTTCTGAATTCAATAAAAGTGGTGTTGTAACGCCAATATAATTGCAGATTAGTTTGAGCGAATTATATAAAAAATAGCTAAGATTCGGATTTGGAAACTGAATTATCTCTTCGAGTAACGGAAATACAGTTTTGAATAGAGGTGAATGGGCATAATTTGTGCGTACTACCCTAATTATTTTATCTTTATCAGGACAGACATCAATTTCCGTAATGAGTCTATTCGGGGAAGGATGAATGAGGGGAAGAGTAAAGTATGAAACCTTATTATCAATAATCAGACGATTCCGATTTATCCATCCTCCTTTAATATACTGAAAATCGTCACCAATCAAGAATATATCGACAGAATTTATAAGTTGAAAATATCCTAAATAGGGGAAAAAATATGGTTGATTACCTCCAAGAATCATAGCTTATTTCTGATTAAACATGTTGATACTTGTTGGGATACAATTTCTCGGGCAAGCATATTCATGCTCAGGGCCCGTGACCGGGAAAGAGGCAGATTGACTTTAGTTTCAGGCCATGGAGCAAGAATCAGCAGCCGACCTTCTGTACATAGGTCAAAATCCTTACCAGTAGGCTTGAATCGGTCCGGTAGGCCGTCATGTTTAATCTGTATTATTTTACCACCTGCTTCCAAGGCTTTTGATCGTATAATTTTTTCTTCTTTACTTATAAAGGGAGAAACTAAAACTCCTTCGTTGGCAGCACATTCCAGCCATCGGTGATAAAGTTTTCTTTTTTCCTCGATGTTGTACTTCGTATGAACAATAACCGGGTGTTTTTCAGATTCTTTAAGTAGAAATATATTTCCGTAAGCGGCATACTCCCTATTAGATACCCTTATATGTAAATATCTTCGAAACAGGTCGGGATGAAGTTTGCGCATCGCAAGTCTGAAGGGATTGTCATTAATGTATTTTATCAGAGTGTTTAATTGAGAGGTTTTGGATACAATTCTGTCGTTATATCCTTTTTTAAATACCGGGGAACCGGATTTCCATTTTGATGTAACTGAAGATGTGAATGCTCTTATAAGTGTACCAAGTGGTTTTTCCATCTTTTTATAAACGCAGATGAGAATATGGCAGTGATCGGGCATTATAACCGAATTAAGAATCCGAATATCCGGATAAAAAGAAGAGATACGCCTGATATGCTCAGAAATTATATTTCCCAACGTGTTAAGTTTGATGTAGGCCGAATGAGGGGAATCAGCAAGTTGAAGGGTTCCGAACGGTTGTCCCTTTTGCGCAGCATTAAGTGTCACCATATATATTGAGGGTGATCGGTAGTCATGCCATGTTGCCCGTCTAAGATTCTGAGGAGTCACGGGCTTAATGTACTCGGGACAGTTTTCTTGGCTCATTATTGGGATTGTCGCTTTCAGATGCCAATTATGGCATCTCACATTGTGTCAGCTCATAATTGAGCTGAGATCAATAAATTCAGAATATGATATTGAATAGAATGCATATTCTTCATCGTTAAAATCTTCTCTAAAACCGATTTTAGTGTTGATTTTTTTCGATGCGATATTTTCTAATCTAACGCAGCTTACTACTTTGGAAATTTTCTCTATTTCAAATGCGTATTTTAGGAGTAAGGATTTTACTATTGTTCCGATACCTTTATTCCAAAATTTTTTGTCTCCTATGAATGTACCTATTTCACCTTGATCGTTTTTTATATTCAGAAGGTAGACGTTACCGATATAGGTTCCGTCGGCGAGAATAGCAAACCGGCGTTCGTCAGGTCGAGCGAGTACGGTACGGATCCAATCGAGCTCGTTTTGAAGTGTTACGGGACCTGAATAACGTCTGACTGTGTTACGGAAAACTTCGGGGTCATTACGCCATTTCCATGAGGTATATGCATCTGATTCTTCAAGCGGACGTATAGTGATATTCATAGGCGTATTTGCGTCAAAGTAACTTCGGTGTGGATTTATTAGAAAAGTCACCGCACGAAGGGGGGTACGGTGACTTCTGTAGGGTTTTAATTATATGTGTGTGTGGTTTCTCTTTGCAAGTGGGTGTGTGGGCTTATTTCTTGGGATCGTAAGCCCAGATGAGGTACATTGCACCCCAAGTGAATCCGGCTCCGAAGGCTGTCATCACGATTTTGTCTCCTTTGCGGAATTTGTCTTTGAATTCGTCGAGACAAAGAGGTATGGATGCTGCGGAGGTGTTGCCGTAGTGCTGGATGTTTACGAGGACTTTTTCTTCGGGAATCCGGGCTCTCTGAGCCACGGCTTCGATTATTCTGAGGTTAGCCTGATGGGGCACGAAGAAGTCAATGTTTTCGGCGGAGAGGTTGTTACGGTGCATTACGGTGAGTGAGGATGAGAGCATGTTGCTTACCGCATGTTTGTAGACAGCTCTACCTTCCTGATATATGTAGTGTTCGCGGGCGTCGACTGTTTCGTGAGAAGCGGGTTTGACGGATCCGCCAGCTTTCATGAGGAGATGGCTCAGTCCTTCGCCGTCGACGTGGAAGTCACCGTCGATTATACCGACGGGTTCGTCTGTGGGTTCGACGAGGACGGCTGCAGCGGCGTCTCCGAAGAGGGGGCATGTGGATCGGTCCTGATAGTCGGTCATGCTGGACATTTTTTCGGCGCAGACTACGATTATTTTCTTAGCGAGTCCGGAGGAGATGTATGCTCTTGCGGCTTGCATAGTGACTATGAACCCGGCGCAGGCTGCCTGAATATCGTATGCGTAGGCGTTAGGGAGCTTAGCGTCGTGAGCGATAACGGATGCTGTGGAGGGGAACCGGTAGTCGGGGTTGGATGTGGCACAGATTACGATGTCTATGTCTGCGGGGTCGGTGACTGTTTCGGCGAGGAGTTTGAGTACTGCCTTAGTTCCGAGGAAGCCGGAGCCTTTGCCGTTTTCGTGAAGGATGCGACGCTCCTTTACACCGACTCGTGTTGTGATCCATTCGTCGGATGTGTCGACCATTTTGGAGAGCATTTCGTTGTCGAGTATGTCGTCCGGGACGTAGGAAGCGATGCCGGTAATTTTTGCGTTAACCATGCTTATTGAGTAAGCGAAAAGATGATTTTGTGAGGTAAAGTTAACAGAGGCATAAGCCCACGCCTCGAGGCGAGGGTGAGCTTATACGGCGGATAGGGGTCTCGCGTTAAGCGTCAGATAGCAGCTTTCTCAATAGCCACTTTGCCGCGATAGTAGCCACATTCCCCACATACGGTGTGGTAAATGTGCCATGCGCCGCAGTTCGGGCATACAGCCAGAGTTGGGGCTACAGCTTTGTCGTGAGTGCGACGTTTGGCTGTACGTGTCTTGGATTGTTTGCGTTTAGGATGTGCCATTGTTGCTTATCTTTATAGAGTTTGTTGTTTTTAATCGTTGTCGGACGCGCTTTCTTCCTGAAGGTCGTTCTGAGCGAGTCCGCGAGCTTCTTCAATAGTGTCGTCGGCTTCGGAGGAGTGTCTGCTGAGGACTTCCGACATTGCGCGATTGCATTTTCCTGTGGGATGGACGTGTCTCATTGGAATTGTGAGGACGATTGTGTCGTGGAGCATGTATGCTACGTTGAGGAAAATGTCGGTGTCTGGTATTACGAGTACGTCGTCGGAGGAGTCGTCATATTCAGGGCCGTATTTGACGGCGATGTGGTATGTAGTGTCGACGGGGTGCTCCATTGGGTCGAGACATCTGTCGCAGGGGATGTGCATCATTCCTTTGAGGGTAAAGAGGCAGTCGTAGATGCCGTTGTGGTAGTCGAGGTCGAGGTGGACGTTTATGTCTGCGTCAATGACACCTTCGTCTTCCATGTTACGGAAGAAGGTGGTATCGATGATCATGTCTTTCTCGTGTTGGCCTTCGGCCAGCGATGCGAGGTTGATCTTGTATGCTGCGTATTTGCCCATAGGGGTGTCTCTTTCTGTGGTGCTGTGGAGGTTGTAGGCCTTGTCACATTGTAAATCGGGGAGGAAAGTCTATTCCTCCCACAAAAAAGTGCACAAAGGTAGTGAGTTTTATCCTAATATGCAAATATGGCGTTTAATTTTAGTTTTTTT
>CAYPBS010000019.1:0-28258 GCA_964409015.1 uncultured Sangeribacter sp. | reverse complement strand
CTTTTTCCGTCCGCAACCCGGCTCCGCAACCCGGCTCCGTGTGCCGGCAAGACTCAAAAGTGCCCTTTTATTTCGTGTTCCTGTCCGGCCTCAAACGCCCTGACATCTGCCCCTCAATGCAACTTTTTCTTTTCCAGATGTGCCATAGCCCATCCGATTAAAGGGTTCATTGCATCAAGCAAGGTTTTTCCGTACTCTGTAAGCTGATACTGCGTGCGGGGAGGAATCTCCGGAATCACCGTGCGTCTCACCAGATCCTCTTCAGCAAGCATCTTTAAGGCCTTAGACAACATCTTAGGTGATATATCCGGAATCTCCCGACTCAGCTCCCCGAAAAATTTAGGCTGACCGTCGCTCAATGTAAATACCACAAGCATCGGCCATTTCGCCGCTATAACGGTGAGGACGCTCCGGATGGGACATCCGCAAGCGTCCTCCACCTTATTTCGGTTCTCTGTCATTCCACTACTGCATCCCCCGCAGTCCATTGATCAAGGCTTCCGGCTTTTACTTGGATACATACCTCCGTCATGTCTGTCTCGGCATGGAGTTTGCGTTTGGCGGCTGGTGCCACACGAAGCCAGTCACCGGCCTCGAGTGCCACTTTCTCTCCGTCGATCTCCATGAATCCTTTCCCGGAAACGATGAAATAAATCTCCTCGTTCTCCTTATGACTGTGATAGAAAGGGATTATTGTTCCGGCAGGAAGATTATTGACCGATACCTCTGCTCCTGTCAGTGCAAGAGTGTCATGCAGTTCTGTGCGTTGTACACCTTCTGCTACGTGCGTTTTGCTGTAATTGCTCATTATCGTTATTCTTTTTGGGTTTAATATTGCAAAGATACTTCTACATTATATATCCGTCAAGTAGTTACCCCGAAGTAACCACGTTACCTGCATGTACAAGATTTCTTTATCATAGCGTTACACCCTCACCCTTAACACAATTTAACACAACACCCCGGCCTTTCCGCGAGGCCATGAATGGTACACCATCGGCAATCACACGAGGGTATAAGCCTTCAGTTATGATTTGGTCAGTGGTTTGTTGGTCTAAAATGATTTTGGGCTCCAATAGAGAGAATGGCAGCAGGGTATAAATAGGCAGCTCGTCCGGCTAAAGATTGCGACTTGGTGCGGAGTAATGAAAAAATACTGCTGCCTGTGAGGATATACTTCCTGTCCTTGAACTCATCAACCCGAACCTGAATCATGGACAAAATCTCAGGAACGTTCTGCACCTCATCGATGATAGCCTTTCCCCAGACTATCCGGATAACCTACAGGATTTCTCATAGCATCCGTCCTTGAGGTTATATCCTCCATGTTCACATAGTTATAATCAGAGAACAACTGGTTGCATAAGGTGCTTTTCCCGGACTGTCGTGGACCTGTCATTACAATCACTTGGAAATACTTATGAGCCTCCTTGATCTCGGGAGAGATCAGCTATTCTATGTAATCCTTCATTAAATGATTGATCAAGGTATAACTCTAAATAATTTAAAGTAACACTTTAAGACCACGATAAAGTATATAAAAAAAGAGACCGTTATAGTCTCTCTTTCTCAGCGGAGTGACCGAGATTCGAACTCGGGATACCCTTTTGGGGTATACACGCTTTCCAGGCGTGCCTCTTCAGCCACTCGAGCACCACTCCTTTTACGCTGCAAAGGTAGTGCTTTTTTTTGACTTGACAAGGATATTTGAGTTAATTTTGTTAATTTTGCGTGTTTTCCAAGTCTAAAATTCTTTATTTTATTATCTAACTCACGACATTTCAGTATTTTATGAACGATAAAAAAATTGTACTTAGCGGCATCCGGCCCACGGGAAATCTTCACCTCGGAAATTATCTCGGTGCTCTCAGCAAATTTGTCCGTATGCAGGATGATTTTGACTGCCGTTTCTTTGTTGCTGACCTCCACGCCCTTACCACCCATCCGGATCCCAAGATGCTTCACGAGAATGTGAAACAGATCGTCGCCGAATACCTTGCTGCCGGTCTGGACCCGGAGAAGAATATCCTTTACGTTCAGAGCGACGTCCCTGAAATATCTGAAATGTATCTTCTCCTTAATATGCACGTGGGCATCGGCGAGTTGATGCGTACCGCCGCCTTCAAAGATAAGGCGAGGAAAGCTCTCGGCATTAAAGCTCCCGAAAATGACGCCGACGATAATATCGAACGCGACATCATTGGCAATCAGACCAATCAGAGGGTCAATGCCGGACTGCTGACATATCCTACTCTGATGGCTGTCGATATTCTGATCCACCATGCTGACTTTGTTCCCGTTGGAAAGGATCAGGAGCAGCATCTCGAACTGACACGCCGCTTCGCACGACGTTTCAACTCCTTCTATAAAACTGACTTCTTTGCCGAACCGGTCAATTTCAATTTCGGAGGTGAAGCAGTTAAAGTGCCGGGGCTGGACGGAAGCGGAAAGATGGGTAAGAGCGAAGGAAATTGCCTTTACCTCACTGACGATGAGAAAACACTCCGAAAGAAAGTCATGAGAGCAGTTACTGATGAAGGTCCTAAGGAACCGGGCCAGACCCCCTCACAGCCGATTGCCAATCTCTTCTCCCTCATGGATCTTGTCAGCGATCCCTCCACCGTGGAACACTTCCGTAAGGCTTACGCCGACTGCAGTATCAGATATGGAGACATGAAGAAACAACTCGCCGAGGATATTCTCAAAGTCACGCTACCGATACGCGAGCGTACTCTGGAAATACGCAATGACGACGCCTATCTATCGAAAGTCATACGTCAAGGCGCCGAGCGTGCTCGCGAGACAGCTTCCAAGACACTCGCCGATGTCAGGGAGATAATGGGTATTCGTCGCTTCTGATCCATCGCGACAATACGGCAAGCTGTTTTTTCTTAATCACTAAATTCATATTCATCATGCAACGCCTCCTTATCTTCTCGCTCCTGATTTTATGCGTCAATTATCTCCCCGTCAGAGCTGATGAACCGGACGAAACGCCTGAAGAGATCGTATCCGAATATTCTGTCACTGAAATCAAAATCCTCTCGGATGCCGAGATGTATTATATCGACAATGATCTCCACTACCCTTTGGAAGATGCAGAGGAGATAACCGATTATCAGGCCTTGGCGGATTCTGCAGCCTCTGTCCTCAATCTTTTCCCCGATGATTTTTACGCACTCCAATGCCGGTCCACTGCAAACTATTTCTTAGGCCGAAAAAAGAAGGCGGTGCAGGATGCCCTGTTTGCTTATTGTCTGTCTGGTGGAAACAGCGATAACCTTGATGTCGTTTATGGCGTAGCTGCTGAAGATCCTGATCTCGTGATCGGAAAAGTGAAAGACTTCATAGCCGATTCCCCGCTCAAAGGGGATAAATATCTCTATTCCTCCGAATGTAGCGCTCTCCTTTATCCCGTGCTGGCTACTCTGTATCAGAACAACGCAAGGATGAGGGAAGCATACGACGCCATTAACAAGGCTATCGGGCTCACGGACGATGAGATGAATTTAGATAATATTCTGCAGCAGACAACTATACTTCTACGTTCCGGACATCCCGACATGGTTCTCCCTCTCCTTAAACCTTATGCCGACGACGAATATTATTCCTATCCGCTCCACAACTACCTTTTGGCTTTGCGCGACACAGGCAGAAGCCGGCAGGCTTTCAAAATCTTCCGGAAACTCATTGAAGATAATCCCGACGATGAAGAGTTGAAGATCAATTATGCCACTATGCTTGCCGCCAACGACAAATACAAAGAGGCTGCCGACATCCTCGATACAATCATATTGAAACGCGAGAACAAACCCAATGAATTTCTTGAAGAGAATAATATGACCGATCTGATTCTCATTGAGGCTTTGGTACGCCGTGGCATGATAAGGATTGTTTCCGGACAGACGGAACAAGGCCGACAGGATCTCAACAAGTCCCTCGCTCTGAAAAACGATGACATTGACTCCACAGGTTTTGAATTACACACTTACGCTTGGCTTGGCAACAGAGAGGCTGTCGAGGAGATTCTCAGAACATATCCTTCCTTATCGGAAAACTCAAAAGCCTCCCTCTGCACCGTACTTGGAGACTACGACGAGGCTTTGAAATACATAGAGAAAGGGTTCAACGACCATACGACCTGCCCCTCTATGATTTCTTACGACATCAATTTCCGGAATATACGTGCTTTACCGCAATACGACAAGCTCGTAAAATCCTTCAAGCCGATGAACCTGAAGTAGCACCGGATGAACATTTTTAAGGGAACTTCTGCCATATCCTTGATTACAGGCGTAGCTTTCATCCTCTCGGGATGTATCTCCGAAAGCGCACGCGAACATGGAAGCGAACGACTGACCGCCACTGTGTCCATCCCGCCCCAAGAGTATCTGCTCCGGCAGATTGCCGGAGATCGGGTGAAGGTCAACACTCTCCTCCATGCCGGATCTGATCCGGAGAACTACGAGCCTGCAATCAATCAGGTCCTCGACCTTCAGGAGTCCCGGATATATTTCACACTCGGAGGTCTCCCCTTTGAAGAAGTGCTTCTTCAACGGCTCAGCCATACCATGCCTCATCTTGCTGTGGCCAATACTGCCTGCGGAATCTCAATCCTTTCCGACCATTGTCACGGCGCGGCCCACACCCACGACACGGACTCGCATCCGACTCACTCGGGAGGGTACGATCCTCACGTATGGGTTTCGCCTGCGAATTGCCGAATCATAGCACGCAATATGATGCGGAGCCTCAGCGAGCTTGACCCGGAGGGTGAACCCGCCTATCGTGCCCGGCTCGATTCCCTCGACAAACGATTGTCGGCCGTGGACGACAGCATTCGCGCTATTCTCAACGGATGTTCAAACCGTGTATTCATGGTCTGGCACCCTTCGATGAGTTACTTCGCCGCGGACTACGACCTTCTTCAGCTCAGTGTACAGCAGGAAGGGAAGGAAGTGACGGCACGACAGCTTGCCGAGGCCATAGAACAGGCGCGGAGCCGCCATCCGGCCGTGCTTTTCTATGACATGGCCCAACAAGGCAACGAGACCGACCTTCTCAGCCATGAGCTCCATACCCCCACGTACCCCCGGCAGCTGATGGGAACCGACTTTCTTTCCGAAATGATAAAGGCCGCCATAGCCATTAGAGACAATCAATAGCGATGATCCACCACAAAAACGATACCGGAACCTCTTCTGCATCACGCAATCCAATCATCAGGCTTGACAAGGTTTCAGCCGGCTACGAACGTGGACGGAAGGTGCTCCCGGACATCAATCTGGAGATATTCCGGGGTGACTTCATGGCCATCACCGGACCCAACGGAGGGGGTAAGACGACACTTCTTCGCACAATGCTCAGGTTGCTTCCCCCGGTCTCCGGGAAAGTCCTGTATTTCAACGATGAGGGCACGGCGGTCAAAAGGCTCCATATCGGCTATCTGCCTCAGAAAAGCGGGATTGACACCCGATTCCCCATAACAGTGGAGGATGTCGTGCTGTCCGGTTTATACCACAGCCTCAGACCGCGTATTACCGATAAGGACAGACATCGCCTCGAAGAAATGCTTGCCACGGTTGGTGCGCAAGACTTCAGGCATCGGCCGATCGGTGACCTCAGCGGCGGCCAGTTGCAGCGCACTCTGCTCGGCAGAGCCCTTATCTCTCGCCCTGAGTTGCTGGTGCTCGACGAGCCTCTCAGCTACGTCGACAAACAATTCGAACGCCAGATATACGGACTGGTAAGCGATGCCTCCCGCCATGCGACCATAATTCTCGTAAGCCACGAAATGTCCATCATCTCCACTATGGCCAACCGCCATATTATTGTGGACCACGGTCTGCGCACCTGCCCTCAATCTCATCATCACTTCACCACATACTGCGAGGAAGAGTCCGGCACGTCCCCAAGATTCAATTCATGATCCCGCTCCTTCTCCAATCCGAACCCCTATTTATATGTTTTCATCATGGCTCTTAATTACATCTGGATATTCTTTTTCGCCGTAGCTTTTCTAATGGCTCTCGGAACAACGTTGTCAACCGGCGACACTCAGATATGGAGCGACATAATGAATTCCTCCTTCGATCAGGCTGCTTTCGCTTTCGAGATTTCATTGGGACTGACCGGTGTCCTTACTCTCTGGCTCGGAATAATGAAGATCGGAGAACGTGGTGGAGTCATCACTGCCATGGGCAACCTTATCAGCCCCTTCTTCTCCAGACTCTTTCCCGGTATCCCCAAAGGACATCCGGCAATGGGCGCAATTTTCATGAATATTTCAGCCAACATGCTCGGACTCGACAACGCGGCCACACCGATGGGACTGAAAGCGATGCAACAGATGCAGACCCTCAACCCCAAAAAAGACACAGCCACGGACTCAATGATTATGTTTCTTGTCCTCAACTCATCGGGACTGTGTCTGATTCCCATAAGCATAATGATGTATCGGGCTCAGGGAGGTGCTTCCAACCCCACCGACATCTTCATCCCCATACTCATTGCCACCGCCATAGCGACCATCACGGGTCTCGTCGCCCTCTGCATTAAACAACGCATTCGTATTGACGGGGTGCTTCTCTCGTGGTTCGGCGGCATAATAGGCTGTATAGCGCTGGTTGTATGGTTTTTCGCTTCCCTGCCTGCTGATAAGGTTCAGACCTATAGCACTTTCGCCGCCAACTTCATCCTTTTCAGCATCATACTTCTGTTTATAGGCGCTGGAGTGAGGAAACATCTGAATGTCTACGACTGCTTCATTGAAGGAGCCAAGGAGGGCTTCAAAACGGCCGTGATGATTATACCTTATCTGGTAGCGATCTTAGTGGCTATAGGCATGTTCCGCGCTTCGGGAGCGCTCGACGTATTCACCGGTTGGGTTGAAAGCTTTGTCGGATGGCTCGGGGGCGACACCCGTTGGGTCGGCGCATTGCCCACTATGCTGATGAAGCCGCTGAGCGGAAGCGGATCCTGCGCCCTGATGCTGGACGTCATGAAGACCCACGGCGCGGATGCATTTGTAAGTCAGGTCGCCGCTGCTGTGAGAGGAAGCACCGACACGACATTCTACATTCTCGCCGTTTATTTTGGAAGTGTGGGTGTTATGAAAACGCGCTACGCCCCGGCTTTCGCTCTCTTGGCCGATGTCGTCGGTGCGGTCAGTGCGGTCATTGTCGCATACTTCTTCTTCGGCTGAATCCCCGCTTTTTTTTGATTCCGGTGTCACCTTTCCTTGGGGAACTGTGTCTTTCGTACGAGATGTCTCAAAGATCACTTAACCAAAACTACTAAAAGAATTTGATATGGATATACTCGTTCCCATCTTCGTCTGCGTGATACTCCCGGTTTCAATCGTACTGATCGTATCCCTGAGAAAGGCCAATAGCGACAACAAGAACTCGCAGATTCTCATAAAGGCTATCGAAGCCAACAAAGATATTGATACCGACAAGCTCATCGAGGCTCTGCGAAAACCACATAAAACTCCTCTGGAAATCCGTAACAGCCGGTTGCTCCGTGGTTGCCTGTTTTCTCTTATCGGACTTTTCTCTGCTGCAATCGGAATCGTAAATTACGCTTTCGGAGTCGAATTGAGCGAAGATACGGTTACTTTTCTCTACATCCTTGGAGTCGTAGGACTGGCCATAGGAATCAGCAATCTTATCGTCTTCTTCGTCACCCGCAAACAGGTGAACACTGACGAGTAGGAGCAGAGACCGATGAATCGCCAGCAGTTCATTGCTCACGTGGAGGCCACTCAGAAAGCATTCCGGCGCTTTCTTGTGGCTCTCTGCTGCGGAAATTCGGACCTCGCCGATGACATCGCTCAGGAAGCATACATAAAGGTGTATCTCTCTTGCGACAGCTTCAGAAATCCCGATAAATTCAATGCTTGGATCTATAGAATCGGATACACTACTTTCTTAAACCATAAGCGCTCGGAAAAAATTTTCTCGGATTACACAACTGCTGAAAATGTCCGGGCATCCGCAGCATCCGATTCATCTTTCCGCTACGAAGAATTATACAACGCGCTTCATCAGCTCCCCGACAAGGAAAGGACTTCAGTCCTGCTCTTCTACATGGAGGGCTACTCCATAAAAGAGATTGCTGAGATAGAAGAAATTTCGCAGAACGCAGTAAAACAGCACCTTTCGCGAGGACGTGTACATCTCCGCGGATTATTAACCGAAAAATGAAGACACCTTTATGAAAGAGGATAAAATAAAAGAAATATTCGATGATTTTCAACCCGAGCTAACTTCCTCACTGCAATTCATGAACAAACTGCAGAAAAATATGGAAGCGGTTGAAATCGTGAAGCGACATAACGCCACCGTCAGGAAACGCAACTTGATTGCAGTCGTCGTAGCAGCAGCCTCAGGCTTGCTCATGGGGGTGATCCTCACCTTGCTTTACTCCGTGAGCGGAATCGGCCGCATCGCAGCCCACCGCATCTCCATGCCGGACTTTCTGAACTATACCCTTGATGTGGACTATTCTGTCATTGCATGGCTCGTCATATCTACAATATGCTCTCTTACAACACTTTACATCTATTCCGGCATCAGTAGCACCGATGCCGGAACAGATATAAATTAGGTTCTAACGTATTACTTTCTTAGCGTCCGCTCCACGTCGCTCCACGTATATGCCCGACGTCGGTTGATCCGGCAGACGAATCCCCTGAAGATTGTAGTACTCCGCCGGCGAATCCTCAGCCTTAATATTTCCGACCACGGCGCCTTTGATAGCCACGATTGTTTTAAAATTTCTCCACATCGGAGCCGTCGAGTAAGCCGTGAGGCTTTCCTCCGGCACCTCAAGTCTGCAATTTGCGTAGGTCTCACCACTGAAAATCGACTCATCATCAACAACCGGAGGTGTATTCCGGTCAAGACGCAGAACCTTCAAGGTTTCCGTCCCGGAAATACGCCCCAACTCCTGCGAAAACCACGCATCGTCCCTTTCCGAAGGGAGAACGAGCTCCTCGATTCCGGAGCCGTGGAACATATTGATTCCCAGACTCTCAACGGCAGTGTCCTCCAGATCGAGTTTGTGGATCGCACAATTCAGAAAGGCATAAGGGCCGTAGACCTTGACATTCCCGATGCCCGAGAGTACAAAGTCACCCGCTTCACTTCCTGTTCCCTCAAAGCATTGATCCGGAATCAGCTCTGCAGCAGAAGGATAATCCAGACTTCCAAGCTTGGAGCAGCCTGAGAAAGCCATGTATCCGACCTGCGAGATATTATCCGGCAACACAATGGAAACCAAGGAGTTACACTTCTCAAAAGCCTCATTTCCGAGATATGTCACCGACTCGGGAAGGACAACCGAAGTCAGATCCGGGCAATTTACAAAAGCGCCCTTGCCGACTCCGACAACTGAATAAACCTTTCCCTCTGAGTCAACTTCCTCAGGCACAATGACTTCACCGGAGTAGGAATTCCCGGGCCAACCGTCGCACTCAGGAAGGAGAAGGCCGCGCACCTGAGGCACATCTGCGCCCGGATTTCCACACGCCACCTCCACTTTCATTTCAGCGGACGAAACAACGTTGTAATACACATCTCTACACTTGAAGTCGTAAGCCGAAGCAGCAACACCTGACATCACGACCACGGACATGACCGGAAGAGCCTTCATGCCGCCAACTACGGACTTGGAGACCTTTCTCAACGGATTCTGCATCCAAAAGATAAACCATTCTCTCATAATAGAACATTTATGACAGATTAAACAAAAAAACACTGATAGATTACCACAAATATATGGATTTTAGCTGCATTGGCAAAGGTAAAACATATAAACTGTTCCGACAAGCCCCGAAAGAGTGAATTTTGCCCAAATTATTTTCGTTGACAAATTTTAACATTTACACCCATCAGCGACACCCGGACGGGAGTGAGACCCAGATAACCGCTATTTCTGCAATGTTGGTCATTTTGTCGGATTGTGGGTGGAGCGAAAGCGAAAATTTGTAACTTTGCAAAGATTTTCTCAAACGTATCAGATGAATAAAAGACTACGACTTACGACGGCCTTACTCCTGACCTTGACATCTGGAGGCGGAGCTGTCGCGTTGGCGCAGGAAGTTCCGGCTGTCAGCACACCTGCGACTGAGACAACATCGACATCACCGACGAGCACAGACAAGCGCACCGCCGTGCTGTCGCTCGAAAAGTGTCTGGAAATCGCGCTTGACGGAAGTCCGACGGTCAAAGTGGCCGACATGGACATCAAGCGCGCTGACTACAGCAAGAAGGAAACTCTCGCGGCGTTGTTTCCTCAGATTGACTTCGGTCTTCAGTTCTCGCGAAGCATCGAGCTTCAGAGCATGAAGATGAATTTCGGAGGTCAGAGCCAGACGATAAAAATGGGACAGGACAACAGCTGGGGAATGGGATTCTCGGCGGCTGTGCCGGTCATCGCACCTCAGCTCTGGAAATCGCTTCAGATCAGCGACACCCAGATCATGTCTTCTCTGGAGGCTGCGCGGGCATCGCGCATCGACCTTATCAATCAGGTGGAGAAGGCTTATTACTCGCTTCTGCTTGCCAAGGCCTCCAAGGAGGTGCTCACGCAGAATTACGAGAACGCGAAGTTCAACGCCGAGCTTTATCAGAAGAAATTCGACGTTGGGACGGCTTCGGAATACGACGTGCTCCGCTCATCGGTTCAGGTAAAGAATATCGAGCCGGAGCTTCTTCAGGCCGACATCGCGATCCGGCAGGCACAACTTCAGCTTGCCGTCCTCATGGGTCTGGAGGCGGATGTGGCCATCGAGCCGGACACCACACTGAAGAGCTATCAGCAGGAGATGTTCGCGCGTCAGGACGGAGTCTACTCCATCGACGAGAATACTCAGCTGCGTTCGCTTGACATCCAGCGTCTGACCCTGAAGCGCACTGTGGAGCTTAAGAAGCTGGCATGGGTACCGACTCTGGCGGCCACTTTCAATCTAAACTGGAATTCGCTGAGCAACGGCAACATGTTCAAGCATGTGGATTTCAATCCTTACAGCAATGTCGGTTTCGCCCTATCGGTACCGATCTTTTCCGGCGGATCGAAGTACTACGGACTTAAGCATAGCAAGGTTCAGCTTGCTGAAATCGATCTTCAGCGTGAGAATCTCGTGCGATCGATCAATATGCAGCTTGAGCTTGCCGTCGACAATATCAACAAGGAGGTACGCCAGATCGAGTCCAGCGCGGAGGGTGTGCGACAGGCAGAGAAAGCTCACGAGATCATGCAGAAGAGTTTCGAGATCGGAGCGGCCACATATCTGGATCTTCGCGACAGCGAGCTTGCCGAGACCTCGGCGCGGCTGGTCTATTATCAGGCGATCTACAACTACCTCGTCAGCAACTCCGAGCTTGACCTTCTCTTAGGCCGACGTGTGCCCTACACCGAAGAGAAGAAGTAAACCAATACGGGGGAATCACCTCTCTCCCGCCAAAAAATAAAAAAATCAACGATAATCCACATATTTGCATCACATAACAGACATGCGTGCATCAACCACCACTTTACGTGCCCTGTTCGCAGGGTTGTCCCTCACCGGAATACTTCTGACATCATGCGGAGGGGAGAAGAAATCTTCCGACAAGAGTGCGGAAGAGAAGCCCATAGTTAAAATCGAGGAAGTGTTCGAACGCGAAGTCCCGCAATTGTTCACGTACACTGCCGAAACGGAAGCTGACAAAATCAACAACATCTCCTCGTCGACACCACTTCGCATCAAGAGCATCCTCGTGGAGGAGGGAGAGCGGGTGAGCAAGGGACAGCGTCTTGTCATCATGGACGATGTCAACACCACCACGTATCAGCTACAGGTGGATAACGCCAAGGCACAGTTAGACAACGCTGAGGCACAGCTTGCCAATGTGAAGCTTGACTACGATCGTGCCGTGCAGCTTTTCAAGATAGGAGGGGGTACGCGGCAGCAGGTGGATCAGATGCACACCCAGTTAGTGTCGGCACAGAACGGGGTCGTCACCGCACGCAATTCGCTGGCAAGCGCAAAACGAGCTCTGGCCAACGCGAGCGAGAACAGCGTGCTGACGAGTCCGGTGTCCGGCGTCATCACAGCCCGCAACTATGATCCGGGAGACATGACCGGTTCGCTTCCGATCCTCACCGTATCGCAGGTTCAACCGATAAAGACCGTGATCAATGTTTCAGAGACTGAGTACTCGCTCGTCCACACCGGGATGCCGGCCAAGGTGACATTCGACACCTACGGAGACGAAGTGTTCCAAGGCACGATAACAAAAATTCTTCCTACGGTCGATCCTTCAACCCGGACATTCGCAGTCGAGATCGACATTCCCAATGGAGACAGCCGTATACTTCCGGGCATGTTTGCGCGTGTGGAGCTGAATCTGGGTACCCAGCGCCACGTAGTCGTTCCGGATCGGGCTGTAGTGAAGCAGCAAGGGTCGGGCAATCAGTATGTCTACGTCTACTCGGACGGGAAGGTGTCCTACAACAAAGTTGAGCTTGGGCAGCGCATCGGAGACAGCTATGAGCTCCTGAGCGGCGTACCGTCGGGCGCCCAAGTAGTCATCTCGGGCCAGAACGCACTTGCCAACGGTAAGGAGGTTCAGGTGATGAAGTAAGGTCTCCCTTCCGCCACCTTCATCAAAGACCTAATAAAAACAGATCAGACAACCAATCAGACTAACAATTCTCACTGTGTCACTATACGCATCAGCAGTACGCCGCCCGGTGATGACCACACTCTGCTTTGTGGCCGTAATAATCATGGGCTTGTTTTCATTGATGAAACTACCGGTGGATCTCTATCCGGATATCGATACCAACCAACTGATGGTTGTGACGATGTATCCGGGCGCGAGCGCCGAAGACATCGAGCAGAACGTCACTAAACCGCTTGAGAACACGCTCAATTCCGTAGAGCACCTGAAGCATATCACATCTGAATCGCGCGAGAACACCTCTGTCATCACGCTTGAATTCGAATACGGGTATGACATCGATGTACTCACCAACGATGTCCGCGACAAGCTCGACATGGTTGAGTCGCAGCTTCCTGACGACAGCCAGAATCCGATCATCTTCAAGTTCTCGACAGACATGATTCCTATCGTTCTGCTTTCAGTAGAGGCAAACGAGAGTATGTCGGGACTCTACAAGATACTTGACGATGCCGTAGCCAATCCGCTTGCCCGCATCGACGGGGTTGGCTCGGTGTCGATCTCCGGCGCGCCAAAGCGCGAGATACACGTGTATTGCGATCCCAACAAGCTTGAAGCCTACCATCTGAGCGTGGAACAGATATCCGCGCTTATCGCAGCCGAGAACCGGAACACCCCCGGCGGCTCCTTCGACATCGGCTCCAACACGTATGCCCTTCGGGTGCAAGGTGAATTTGACGATTCGCGCCAGATGGAGGAGATCCCTGTGGCCTCCGTAGATGGCAGAACGATATATCTGAAGGATGTGGCACGAGTGGACGACTCACTGGAAGAACGAACCCAGCGGACGTACATAAACGGCAAGGCGGGCGCCATGATAGTCATCCAGAAACAATCGGGCGCCAACTCGGTGAAGATTTCCAACGAAGTCATGAAGGCACTGCCGAAGATTCAGAAGAATCTACCTTCGGACGTCAAGTTAGGGGTCATCGTCGACACTTCGGAGAACATCACCAATACGATCCACTCACTTGAAGAGACCGTCATCTACGCGCTCATCTTCGTAGTCATCGTGGTATTCTTCTTCCTCGGGCGCTGGAGGGCAACCCTCATCATCGTCATCACGATACCGGTATCGCTAATCGCGTCCTTCATATATCTGGCAGCAACAGGCAATTCGCTGAACATCGTATCCCTGTCGGCGCTATCGATCTCAATCGGTATGGTTGTGGATGACGCAATCGTGGTGCTCGAGAATGTCACGACCCACATAGAGCGCGGCGCGGATCCGAAACAGGCGGCTGTTCACGGCACCAATGAGGTGGCCATATCGGTCATAGCGTCCACCCTGACCCTAATCGCCGTATTCTTCCCGCTCACACTTGTCACCGGCATGACAGGCGTATTGTTCCGACAGCTTGGCTGGATGGTCACCATCATGATGATAATATCGACCACGTGCGCCTTGTCGCTCACACCGATGCTCTGCTCCCAGTGGCTGCGCGCCGGGAAGCCCGGGAAATGGTTCAGCAAGTTTTTCGGTCCCATAGAGCGCGGACTTGACAGCTTCGACAACGGCTATGCGAGACTTCTTGGCTGGGTTGTCGGACACCGCACCATCACCATTCTCCTCTGTCTTGGTACGTTCGTCGGGTCCATATTCCTGATGAAACATGTCGGTACGGAGTTCTTCCCGACCCAAGACAACGGGCGCATCGGAGTTAACCTCGAGACGCCCATCGGCACCCGCGCAGAAATCACGGAGGACGCCATGGCACGGCTCGATTCGATGTGGCGAGCCAAATATCCGGAGATACTCGTGTCAAGCTACACTGCGGGACCTGCAAGCTCCGACAACACGTGGGCATCGTTGAGCGACAACGGCTCCCACATCGCCTCAATGAACATCCGACTGAGCAATCCCGGGGAACGCGAACGGAAGATCACCGAGATCGCCGACAGCATGCGCGAAGACATCAAGCGCTATTTTCCTGAGTTCAAGAAAGCACAGGTGAATGTCGGAGGCGGCCGCGGAGCCGGAATGGGAGGCCAGTCAACAGTGGACTTCGAAATCTACGGCTATGACTTCACAGAGACAGACTCAGTGGCCAAGGCCATCAGCCAGATTCTACAAGGTATCGAAGGGACGGCCGACATCCACATCTCGCGCTCCGACTACCGGCCGGAGTATCAAGTGGACTTCGACCGGGAGAAACTGTCTCTTCACGGCGTGAACATGCAGACCATGGCAAACGCGCTTCGCAACCGCATCAACGGCGCCACCGCATCTCAATTCCGCGAGGATGGTGAGGAATACGACATAAAGGTCATGTTTGAACCGGATCGGCGAATCAGCATCTCAGACATCGAGAACATCACGGTCTACAATGGCGCCGGTCAGGGGGTACGAATCAAAGATGTCGGAACCGTCGTGGAGCGCTTCACACCACCCACGATTCAGCGTAAGGACCGCGAACGTCTCATCACGGTATCCGCCGTCATCACGGGAGGAGTGCCGATGAGTCAGGTTGTGGAACAGGCAGAGATCGAAATAGACAAGCTTCATCTGCCACAGGGCATCAGTGTGGGTCTATCGGGAAGCTACGAGGATCAGCAGGATTCCTTCGGCGACCTGATGATGCTCGGAGTACTCATAATCATACTGGTGTATATCGTCATGGCAGCCCAATTCGAATCGCTGACCTATCCGGCCATCATCATGACGTCGCTGCTGTTCGCCTTCTCCGGAGTATTCCTGATACTATGGCTCACGGGGCATACGCTCAACATCATGTCGATGATCGGAGCCATCATGCTCATCGGTATCGTAGTGAAAAACGGTATCGTGCTTATCGACTACATCACACTTAACCGAGAGCGCGGGATGGGCATACGCACCGCAGTCGTGGACGGAGGCAAATCCCGTCTGCGCCCCGTTGTAATGACGACATTGACGACCATTCTCGGTATGGTGCCTATGGCAGTCGGTTCGGGTCAGGGCTCCGAGATGTGGCGTCCAATGGGAACGGCCGTAATCGGCGGTCTGACCTTCTCGACCATCCTGACGCTTCTGTTCGTGCCCGTACTCTACTGCGTATTCGCGAAACGAGGCGTGAAAAGACAACGCAAAAAACTTCATAAAGCCAATTCCAAATGAAAGCAATCTTCATAGCATACGATCAGGCCCACCATGAGCTTATCATCGACCTGTTGAGCCGGCACAACTGCCGGGGGTTCACATCATTCGGTTCGGTTCAGGGACGAGGCACCAAGACCGGGGAGCCGCATTACGGCACACACGCGTGGCCGTCACTTGCCGGCGCTATCCTGACATTCGTGGCCGACCATAGGGCAGAAGGGGTCATGAAGGCTCTCCACGAGCTGGACGAAAGCAAACCCAAACTCGGACTGAGGGCATTTCAGTGGAGCATTGAACAGAGCATATGACAAACTCCAAACCGGAAATATACATCATAGCTCTCCGGGAAGCGGTACAACAGCGCTATGGCGACACAGTGGCGACTTCGCGCCATTTCAATCTCCTGAGCGAAGCTATATCGGAAACTATCGGAGAGACCCTGAGCGTCTCCACACTCAAGAGAATGTGGGGATACGTGGCAGGGAAAGGGGAACCGCGCATTGATTCGCTCGACATTCTGGCACGCTACGCAGGCGCACAGTCGTTTGAAGCTATCGTAGCGTCCACCAAAGAGCTGGCAAAAGAGCAGTCCGACTTCCTCTCCGCAGAGACGATCCAAGCCAAAGAGATGAAGGAAGGGGATATGATCGAGCTTTCATGGATGCCCGACAGAACGGTTATGCTACGGTACGAAGGGGGCTACCACTGGAGTGTAGAGAAGAATCTCAATTCAAAACTTCCGGAAGGGAGCCGGGTGATATTCAGCCATGTCACCGCGGGGTATCCTCTATATGCCGACGTCATGCTTCCGCAGGCATGCGGCACGGCACCGGCAAGACCTTACATAGCCGGCAAACAATCGGGAGTCGCCTTCAAACGTGTAAAATAAGGTATCCTCATCGGGCAGCCGCCATACTGTCTCTCAAGGCTATTGCCGTCTCGCGCTTTTGCGAGGCGGTAAATTTGTTCCAGTCGAGATCGGACTGCTTATACTTAGGTTTTCCCGCGGCGTCCTGAAGCCTGAGCAATCGGCTCACGTTCGTTTCGTAAAGCTCGTCAAGCTCAGAGAGCATCCTTGAGGCTGCATAAGCACGCCACTGTGAGCTTAATTCCGGATCGGCCACCATCAGTCTCATCTCCTGAACAATCGCAGAGGCCTTGTCTCCAAGAATCTCATCTATCTCCGCAATCTTCATCTTCAGCTCCGGATCACTGCCGGAAACCGGGGGAGGAATAACTTCGCTTACCGGAAGACTGCTGTCCGCGACAGGAACGGTCTTCCCTTCATCTGCATTGTCCGATACGGGCACCCCGACAATCGGCTCAACAGTCTCCTCAGGCATAAACCGGCCGACGGATACACCGGCAGAAGCAGTTTCCGGCTTACCCCGCAATCCTACCCCGAGGAGAAACATAAATCCCACGACAGTAAAGGCAACCACAGACATAAGGCCAAGACGCTGAATCCTGCGCAATTTGCGTACAAGACGTGCAAAAGCAGAGGCATCGGCAGGGCGAGAGTCAGGATTGAGTAAAAGAGCCCGACGGGCGGCTATGCGATACGGGAGTCCGCAGTGCAACTCCTTAACCATCAAACCAAGGGAAAACACATCGCTACGGGAATCGGACTTGGAGCCGGCGACAAATTGTTCCGGGGGAGAATACCGGCGAGTGCCTGAGGGAATTTTGAGTACAGCAGAATCGGGTGCATCCCCCAAACCGAAATCAATAATTTTCAGCACGCCGGAAGAATTGACCATCAAATTCGAAGGCTTAAGATCCCGATGCACAATACCATGGGCATGGAGAGCACTCAGGGCGTCAATCAGAGTATCCGCCACCTTACGACGCAGCGCGGGCTCCTGCCCACGCGCCAACCAGACATCGAGGGTCTCCCCTTCGACATATTCCATGAGAATGGACAAGCCCACTCCGGGTATCGACACCATCTCGAAGGCAGAAACGATGCCCGGATGAGAGACCGAAATCATAATCTTAAACTCCTTCCGGAGCATCAGTCTGAAGAAGTGCATCCTCTCTATATCGGGGCGAAGGCTCTTGACAAAAAACAGATGGTCGTAACGTCGGACCACACCGAGAGTATAATAGCCGTGGTCAGCAATTTTACGGTATCCGTTGAAATCGGGAGAGACCTTAACCTCCTCATCATCAATAACGGGGAATTCGGAATATGTGGCGTCAAAATCCATTTCGAAAGCAAAATTAATAAAATTTTCGAGCAACAGCGGAAAAAGCATCAAAGAGACTACGTTCAAAAGAACCAAAATGAACCTTGACAGCAGAAACATGAGTTACTAATTTTGTTGCAAAATACAGCCAGAGCCAAACACGCCGAATGTGGAAGCCACGGTAACAATACCCAGATAATAAAAAATTTCATAAGAATTTTGTTTTCAAAATTGCATTATGGAAATAATATATTATCTTTGCGACGGAAACAAGAGAGGGAAGAGACCCGCTCGCTCGGCAACGCAAAAGAAAGCGATGTCGAAAGTATCCTTCAGTAACATGTATTGACAAAGCTTTGTCCACTTGCAGGAAATCGCCAAAATTTACACGCCGGGAAGGACAATGCAGCACATTGGCACTACTATGCTCTGAAACAATCAAGTCTGCCATAACGTCGGATCATTCCGACGGGCAGTCTTGGTATTTCAGTACAAGCGTGTGGAAGCTGGCTGTATTTCATTTTCCCGCCGGGCGTTTGGCGATGCCCCTGCAAGGAAATGCAGTCATCCTTCCCGCGCTTTTTTATATGATAAGGATACGTGTTATTTACAATAACAACAGCTCCGATTATCTATGAATATTCAACTAAGTACAGAAGTGGCGAAACAGAAAGGTTGCAGCTAACCATCTACGGAGGCGGATGATGATTTCAAAGATGTCTTCAAATAAGGTTTGGCTCGTCAAGACCTAAAAACGGGAAGTCGGACAAAAAAGAGAAATGGGACATCTTTGGTAATTATTTTAACTGAATATACTTTTATAACACTTTTGCATGAAGGCATATCTATTAGTTGCACCTCGCACCCTTACACCTCATATTCCAGAGGGATTCATGATCCAAGTCATTTCCTGTCGCACAGGCAATCAACCAGATGCTTCGGAAGTGCGTGAAGCCATGATACGTGCCGGCATAACGGATTCGTTCGATCTTAGCTGGTGTGGTCCCGGAAACTGGAAAATAAAAGAATTAAAACCATAAAAAGAAAAAGCCGAATCGCTTGAAAGGACGTAGGCATAAATTTTTCTTATATTTATAAAAATGAAAGAATACAAGAAAGCCCAGATTATTGCAAAGAACCTCCCTACCGGTTCTTACGCTGCCGGTTGCCCCACAAAGAGCACAACATGTGGTACACGCATTTCTGCATTTTGCAAAAAATGTGAAATAGCTTCTTAAGACCGCAAGCACACAACTATGCTCACTTTGTTTAACCTGACCAAATAAAGTGAGCATAGTTTAATTTTATTGTTTAAACAGGTAATTTAAGAAGGAATAATGGGTGCTACGTCAGTTACATCATTTCCAGACACTTTAGCGATAGAATTAACCAGTGAATGCAACGAACGTTGTAAACATTGTTATATCCCATCAAAGATAAAACAAAGGCATTCGACAATCACTTACGAGAAACTTTGTGCAGTAATAGATGAATTCGCAGAAGCGGGCGGGAAAAGCGTGTTATTCACCGGAGGCGAAATTTTAATTTACAAGAAACTTTTAGATATAATAGAGCACGCCCATAAAAAAGGTCTATGGATTGCGCTCTTTTTTAATGGCATTGCACTCAAAGAAGAACACATAGTAAAGTTTAAGGAAGTGGGTGTAAATGACATACAGATTTCATTATACTCAGTTAATACGGAAATACATGATTCCATTACAAAAGTAAAGGGTTCGTGCGAACGAACAAAAAAAACAATAGAGCGACTTGTTGACTCAGGGTTACCTGTGCGAATTGCATGTTCAGTATTAAAGGATAATAAGTCTGCTTTATGTGATCTACTTGATTATACGACAAGTCTAAACATACATCTTGGATTGGATTTCAATATTATTCCACTTGAAGATAAAACTTCCAGTAACCTAAACTTCAGATTATCGCCCGAAGAAATAGAAAGTTGTTTAATTGCATTAGCTAAGCATAATCCTGATTTTACCAAAAAATTCTTACTTAGACTCAATAGAGCTAATGAAGATGATGAGAGTTATGAGAATTTTTTAGATGGATCTGTTTGCGGAGCAGCACGCGATATGCTTTACATAACCGCAGACGGAGAGTTAGCATTATGTCCGGGATGGACCATTGACGGTGGAAATCTAAGTACAGGTTTATCATTAAAAGAATTTTGGAAGGACAACGAATTGCTAAACGAGGTCCGCAGTAAAAAAGAACGTTCCTTTCCGAAATGTATAAAGTGTGAAGCATTGAATTATTGTGTACGTTGCTATGCACGAAACTATTTAGAAACAGGCTCTTATTCGACTCCTCCCGAATTTGCATGCCAATATGCCTTCATTGCAAAAAAAGTAGCAGAATCAGAAAAATTAGTATAACCGATAAAATCAAATCAACGATATGTTAATTCGTCAAAGTAAAAATAGTTTTATCCGATGCACCGAACACTACGGGTATATAACCAATCAATTAACACGTTATGATAGGACGTATGATGAAGTCGGAGCTATATTTTTGCGACAAATCTCCCGAGAACCAAGAGATATCGATGATGTTATAAATGGCCTACTTGGAATATTTCAGGACATAGATTTTGAAACGCTAAAAGAGGACTATTTAGAGTTTCTTAATAGTCTCGCAACGGATTGTTTCATTGTAATGGGCGAATCGAAAGAAGAACTTGACCAAAAAGATATGGATTTCACCTATGCAATAGAGAATCCCAAGACATTAAAGTCCGGAGATGACTTCTACCAAAAGACAAGCGAACATGTTTCAGAAAATACTCAGGATTTTTTTCTGGAAGAAGTACAAGGTCGCCCATTGATATCAAACCTGCAATTTGAACTTTCCAGTCGGTGTAACGAAAGATGCATCCATTGTTATATACCTAATGACAAAAAGAATCGGGGCTTCGACATGCCTCTCAAAAAGGTAAAAAGCCTTATTGATGAATATGTAACTATGGGAGGAATAAGTGTAACCCTGTCAGGCGGCGAAGCATTCCTGCATAAGAATCTTTTGGATATTGTAGATTACTGTAGGGAGAAAGATTTGAAAGTAACAATATTATCAAATCTCATTTCATTACAGGATGAGCATGTCCAACGTCTAAAGAAAGCTAATATCTCATTGATACAAGTATCCTTGTATTCCATGGATGAAGAAGTCCACGACTTTATAACCACAGTAAAAGGCTCATGGAGAAAGACTAAAAATGCAATTGAGAAACTGGTTGCTGCCGACATTCCCGTCCAAATCTCGTGTCCTTTGATGAAAAAAAATAAGGAAGGATATGATAAAGTACTAGAATACGCACGCTCATTAAAAATAAAAGCTCAGACTGATTACATCATGATGGCCCGTGCAGACCTTGACACGGATAATCTTGCGAACAGGCTTTCGATTGAAGAAACAGAGAAAGTACTACGTGATATTATACGATATGATATTAATTACCAGAACGAAATTCTTACACAGGTGCCTCCTACTGAAGAGATGAGTTTTGATCTGGAAAGATTTAAGGCACAACCAGTTTGTGGCGTAGGGTATGATAATTGTTGCATCGCAGCGAATGGAGATGTCTATCCCTGTGCCGGATGGCAAGATTATGTGTTGGGGAATGTATACAAACAAACGCTACAACAGATATGGGAAGACAGTCCAAGAGTAAAGGATTTGCGAAGGATTACACAAGCATCTTTCCCAAAATGTTTGGAATGTGAGGCACGCAATTATTGTGCGATGTGTCTTGTCCGAAACTACAATGAGAGCGGAGGAGATATGTTTGCAGTCAATCATCATTTCTGTGAGGTGGCTTTTTTAACTAAGAAAATTGTAGAAGAAGAATATGGAACGGAATATGAACGCCGGGAAAGACTCCTACAAAGCAAAATTTCAGAAAAATAAGAAATAATATGAAATATGCCCGACCAGATGCGACCAATGTTGTATCGGTTGTATCAGCGTTCAATTCTCAAGAGAGGAATAAAGATCATTATTGCTCAGTATAAGACAGTAAAACATCTGTTGCACCCATTAATGATAATTGACTCTCATGTCCATATGGGATGGTTTAGCGATGGCTACCATTCTCCCCAAAAGGTGTGGAAAGAAATAGAGGAAGCCGGTATTGACAAGATAGCGGTTTCCTCAACTTCCTCTTGTGCTGATTTATACTCCTTAGTGCTAAGGGAGATGAGAACAATTATCAGAATAGCCCCGGATAAAGTTGCTCCTATCCTCTGGCTTACAACGCATCTCCTTCAGTTTCCCCGGCAACTCAGCCGGATGATTAATGTCCGAGGTATAGAATGGGCAGGAGTCAAAATTCATCTTCTTTCACATCCTCAAATCTTTACAAACCGTAATCTATTAAACCGGGCGATTCAAGTAGCAAGGTCTTTAGAGTTACCTGTTTTAATTCATACCGGTGAATTTCCAAATTGTCATGCAGGTGCGTTTGCTTCTTTGTGTAAGGAAAATACGGATATTAAATTTATTTTAGCCCATGGGAGACCGATAAAAGAAACCATAGAAGTGATGAAGTCTTGCTCCAACGTCTATACAGACACAGCTTTCATGCAGTTTGATCACATTCAGGAATTGGTAGATTGTGGATTGTCGAAAAAAGTCCTTTTTGGTTCGGATGCTCCAATTAACATGATTTATTATCCTCAGTATTCTACCCGTGAATATCTTGAATACAGAATAAGCCACATTAGAGAGATAGCCCAATGTGTTTTGTCAAACAATATATACTTCAAATGACAGAGACACACGAAGGTATAGCAACACTTACAAATTGATGGATATAGAAAAGTAGGATTGTGAGTACGCAAGATAAAGTGTTCCGGTGTCTCCAGACTCTTTTATCGCTCCCATCCTAAAAATAAGGTATTGAAAAAATTATAAACCACCTATCCACAGAAGAAGCTCAAAGATACGTCCGAGTTTGCTCCGAAGAAAACTTTTACTAATTATTTCGAGAAAAACGAATTCTTTCAACGGCATGGTGTGTTGAATGTCGGGTTATTTCTTATTTCTACTATACTTCATTGTCAGTTTTACCTCCGAATTACCCGTAACAGGATGATGCGAGGGAATCTTTGCATAGTTCAAAAACATCAATAGCTCTCACAAATGATCGGTTAACTAAATTTGAGTATCCTATTTTAACAGACCGTTCCTCTTTCAACTGGCAAATAAAAAATTTGCATAAGTAGGAGAAGGACTTCCTTTGATGATTGAATATTAAGCTTTCATGCGGTGTGGGGTTTTAATTAACCATTAATAAAATCATGATACCCAACGAATTATAAATGAACCAAAATGAACCTTGACAGCAGAAACATGAGTTACTAATTTTGCTCTCGATCAGTTGTATTTCATTTTCCCGCCGGGCGTTTGGCGATGCCCCTGCAAGGAAATGCAGTCATCCTTCCCGCGCTTTTTTTATGTGTTTGAAAGATGTCTGAACTCAATAGACATATTTTATATATGGGTTATTGACCGGGATTAAACAGGGATTAATTAACCATAATATTCATTAACCAACAAATCAACAAGCAATGAAGAAATTATTTCTTTCGATGGGCGTAGTTGCCCTCCTCGGTCTCGGTGCCTGCGGCAGCGACAGTAAAAAAAATGACAGTGCGGCAGATTCCACACAGGCAGCAGCACAACAAGCAGCCGCGGAAGCACCGGCCGGAATTCCATCAACCGATGCAAAGGTCTTTGGCGATCAGGCTTCCTACGTTAAGATTGACGCAGAAAAACCTGCTACCTACAAATTCGCAGAGGATCAGGTACTCGTAAAAGTGCCCCTGATTCTTGAGAAGACGTTAAAGTACGGAGAGAACACCAGTATCGGCTTTACACTTGGGTTAACTCTTCTGGATGAAAACGGTGATGAGATTATGCTTCCGGAATACGTAAAATTTGAGACAGGATCGAAGAGCCTCGATACAGGCTTTTATGACGAGCTTCGCACATTTATGCAAAGCGAACCGGGGGCAACTTTCAACATGCCTTTCCACTACAGCGGGAAAAGCTTCAACGAGGTCAAGGCAGCCGTGGAAAGTGCTAAAAGCTACAAAGTCACCGGCTTCAGCTTCGTTCATCTTCCCGAAGGGGAATAAGTTTCATAGTGTTAGAAATAAAGTAAGTTATACCTAAATAAAATCCCACACAATGAAGAAATTTATCATGATGTTCGCATTCGTAGGAATGCTCGTATTAGGTGCATGTAGCTCAGGTCCTGACAGCACAATCAGCAAGATCGAAGATAAGATTAAGAAACAGAATGAGCTTGCACAAGAAAAGGGGTATAAAAACAAAGAGACTGTGCTCAATTTCATGGAATTGATGCAGATGGTAAAGGAGGCTGAAAATGAAGCAACCGCAGAGAACAGCACGTGGACAGAGGAACAGAAAGAAAAGCTCAGAAAGGTTTGCGATACCCCTATTATCGGCAAGGAATCGACAATGGAGGAAGTTCGCAGACAGAACGGAGGCAGCTCTTCGTCGTCGTCATCAAGTCATGATTACAATTCGTCATCCCCATCATCATCCAGTAATTACGGAGGCTTAAACGTTGCAACTCCGGATGGACTGGATGAAGTTGAGAGCCCTGAGTTCTAATCAGAGTTAGAAACTAATTTCAGAAAGAGGCCATGTCAGTTGACACGGTCTCTTTTTGTTTATAATGGTCTGAAAGCGGAGCAAGGGGGGAAATAAGGGGATCTATGGCGTGTCAAAGGAGTGAAGAGGAGAGGAAATGAGAAAATTTAGTTACTTTTGCGGTAAGTTATGAAATATGAAGATTATGGATGAGAAAACAATTCAATGTCCGCATTGTGGACGAAACATTGCCGCTTCGGCTAAGTCTTGCAACTTTTGTGGCACAGCGGTAGATTCTTTCGTATCTAAAGGAGAGGCTTCATCTCCTGTGGAAGTCACAGAGAGTGAAGTTATCATAGAGGAGGGTACTTCTGAAGAGACAGAGGTGTCGCCAAGTCAAAACAGGAGTGGATCACCGGCTGTCCCTCCTCCAATTCCATCAGAGAATTCCAACACTGCGGTTCCGCCCATTCCTTCGGAATCGGGTAAAGAGCCTTTGCAAGCTCATACAGCTCAGGAGGGTGTGACACTTCCGCCTCCCATCCCTGCCGCATCGGGTATCGCTGAGGAGGATACGGTGATATACGATTCAACGGAGGAGGAGGAGAAGCCTATTGCAAATGAGGCGACAGAAAGCGCGGAAATCCTTTCAGTCAGCGAGGCGTCAGGGAGCACCCCTCCCCCACCCGCTCCGCCAACGTCGCCGACAGAAGAAGCTACTGCACCGGTTTATCCCCGGAAACCGACAAAGAAGAATAATAACACTCTAAAGATTCTTCTGATAGTGGGTCTGATTGTCGGAGCGATGTTGCTGATCGGAGGTGGAATCGCGGCCTACTTCATCTTCAAGGGTGCGGAAAAGTATGAATCGATCCGGAAGGAGCACACAGAATACATTTCAGACATAGAAGACGAGATTGCGGATGAAGAGGTCGAAACGGTAGAAATGGAGGAGGTTGTCTCTGAGAACCATTACGAGATGAGTACCCTTCTCTCTGGAGAGAAGACTACTATCGTCTTCGACATATATCCTAACGGCAGTGTACGAGGAAAGTATGCGTTCGATTCGACTTTGGCGGAGTATGGTGACGTACCGGATGTCTGGTTCTCATTTACGGGAAGGGTGGAGAGTGAAAACGGGTCTGATAGAAAGATGGTACTGGATGTGGTAAGTCCCGATGAGTTTACGAGTGAGCGTTGGGTAGTCACTCTATCAGGGAAAGGTAAGTATGCCTCTCTCACGGGAAAAGCAACGGACTATCTGAGCAACCGGGTATTCTACGTCGGGAGCAGTAAGAAATCGGAATCCCTTTACGAAGACTACGATTATACGGATTATTAGGATCGTCGACGGGATTTAAATCCACAAAATAAAAAGAGGCGTAGGCTCCGGAATCGGGGAATACGTCTCTTTTTCAGTAAAAAAATGTGTGTAGTGGGAACCGGCCGGATTGTCCGGTCCGGTTCCCATAAACGTCATGGTTATTTTTCTACGGCTTCCATGCGAGCCTCGATGGCTTCAGCGTCGGTAATTGCGGCTGAAGCGGTAGCAGCGTTGAAGTCGTCCTTATCGGCAACTACGAGTTTTGTGTACTCGCGAAGACCTGTACCGGCGGGGATGAGATGACCGCAGATTACGTTCTCTTTCATACCCTCAAGGGTGTCGGTCTTTCCGTTGATGGCAGCTTCGTTGAGCACCTTGGTTGTCTCCTGGAAGGATGCAGCCGAGATGAAGCTCTTGGTCTGGAGAGCGGCACGCGTGATACCCTGAAGGATCTGTTCGGAGGTCGCGGGAACGGCATCGCGGACAGTTATGGTCTTGAGGTCCTTGCGTTTGAGGGCGGAATTTTCGTCGCGAAGCTTACGCATGGTAATGATCTGACCGGGGAAGAGTGTAGTGCTGTCGCCGGCATCTACGATCACTTTCTTGCCCCAGATGCGGTCGTTCTCCTCCATGAAGTCGCGCTTGTCGACGATCTGCTGCTCGAGGAACCGTGTATCACCGGGATCGACGATATTGACCTTACGCATCATCTGGCGCACGATGACCTCGAAATGCTTGTCGTTGATCTTCACGCCCTGCATACGGTAGACATCCTGAACCTCGTTGACGATGTATTCCTGAACGGCCGTGGGGCCCATGATATTGAGGATATCGGAGGGTGTGACGGCACCGTCGGAAAGCGGAGTGCCGGCGCGGACATAATCGTTCTCCTGAACAAGGATCTGCTTTGAAAGGGGAACGAGGTATTTCTTCTCCTCACCGAGTTTGCTTGTGACGGAGATCTCACGGTTACCGCGCTTGATCTTTCCGAAAGTCACCTCACCGTCGATCTCGCTGACCACGGCCGGGTTGGATGGGTTGCGCGCCTCGAAGAGCTCAGTGACACGGGGAAGACCACCGGTGATATCACCGGCGTTACCGGTTGCACGGGGAATCTTGACGAACACCTGTCCGGGGGTGAGTTTCTCGCCTTCATCGATGAGAAGGTGGGCACCCACGGGGAGTGAGTAGCTTCGGATTATGTTGCCGTCAGCATCGACGATCTGAGCGGAGGGAACCTTGGTACGGTCCTTGGACTCGATCATGATCTTCTCGCGCATGTTCGTGCCTTCGTCGGTCTCCACACGATATGTGACACCTTCCTCAACATTCTCGAATCGTACGGTACCACCTTCTTCTGCCACGATCACAGCGTTGAAGGGGTCCCACTCGACGATCATGTCGCCGGGCTTCACTTCGTCGCCGGGTTTGAAGAAGAGTTTGGAACCGTAAGGGATGTTGGCGTTGGTGAGGACATTGCCGGTCTTAGGCTGGAGAATGCGTAGCTCGCCCATACGACCGACAACGATGTCGATGCCGTCGACGTCCTTGACGGTACGGAGTTCCTCAAACTCGAGGACACCGTTGTGGCGTGAAGTCACATCCTTCACGGCGGCCACGTTGCTTGCGACACCACCGACGTGGAACGTACGGAGTGTAAGCTGAGTACCGGGCTCACCGATGGACTGGGCGGCGATGACGCCGACAGCCTCGCCTTTCTGCACCATGCGGTTGTTGGCGAGGTTGCGGCCGTAACACTTGGCGCAGACACCTTTCTTGGATTCGCAGGTGAGTACGGAACGGATCTCGACGGCCTCAATTCCGGCTTTCTCGATACGTTCGGCTGCAATCTCATTGATCTCAGCGCCGGAAGCGACGATGAGTTCCTCCGTGTCGGGGTCGTAGATATCATGGACAGATACGCGACCGAGGATGCGTTCGCTCAGGGAGGCGACAACTTCCTCATTGTTCTTGATCTCACGGCAAACGAGTCCGCGGAGTGTGCCGCAGTCCTCTTCATTGATGATGACGTCGTGAGCGACATCGACGAGACGACGGGTAAGATAACCGGCATCGGCAGTCTTAAGCGCGGTATCGGCAAGACCCTTACGGGCACCGTGGGTGGAGATGAAGTACTCGAGCACCGATAGGCCCTCCTTGAAGTTGGCAAGAATGGGGTTCTCGATAATCTGTCCGCCTTCTGCACCACTCTTCTGGGGCTTGGCCATAAGACCACGCATACCGGAGAGCTGACGGATCTGGTCTTTAGAACCACGGGCACCGGAGTCGAGCATCA
>CAYPBS010000018.1:0-28679 GCA_964409015.1 uncultured Sangeribacter sp. | reverse complement strand
AGATCTTTACAACCTGCTCTTTTGCGAAGAACTTAACATTACTGCGCCTATAAAAAAGACTTATTTGAGAATTAAGTAAGAGATTTTAAATGAAAGAGCCGTGCGGAAAAAGAAGAAAATAGCTTTAGAGATGTTGCAAGGTCAAAAAAATATATGTAATTTTGCACGTCGAAAAGCCGCAATAGCTCAGTTGGTAGAGCATTTCATTCGTAACGAAAAGGTCGTGGGTTCGAGTCCCACTCGCGGCTCCAAGGAATAGCACAAGGCTGAAATTTAACCGTATCGGACGGTTGAAATTCAGCTTTTCTGTTTGTATACCCTTGTCTCTTCTTTCCGGCTCGCGGGGCGAAGCGGATTCGGAGTATTGTCTCCGGATAAGAAATTCCGGCATGTCAAGGAGAATCACGATGCGGTCATAGGGCACCAAGGGGGATATATCATATATTCTTGGGGGAAGATAAGGGAGCCGGCGAAAGGGGGGTATGATCTTATCGAGGGGGTGTGCCTTCAAAAACCGAAGCGTGGGGGGCATGGGCCGGACTGAGGTGAATTAACAGGGGAAATAATAAAGACCCCCATTTTGAGCGAGTGGGGGTCAGGTTGTGTATGGAGTGTGTGCGGGAGTTAAAGATTGAGATATACTCTTAGTGCTTCGACATATTTTTCGAAGGCTTTGCGTCCGTTGGGTGTGACGCGGCATACAGTACGGGTTTTCTTTCCGATGAATCCTTTTTCTATGGCAATATATCCGGCAGAGGAGAGTTTATCAAGCTGGACACTAAGATTGCCAGCTGTGGCTTCGGTTTTCTCTTTGAGGTAAACGAAATCCGCCTCTTCAAGATTCATCAGGACAGACATGACCGCAAGCCTGAGTTGGGAGTGTAAGAGCGGGTCAAGTTCTATCATTCTGCTGCGTTTTGTTTTTCCGGGCAACAATTGATGCCGGAATAATGAACATAAGGAGGAAGCAAAGGATATAAAGGGGTATCACCCAAGAATAGAGTAGGGGGACGTGGCAAAGGTTGCAGATAATGACGGAGAATCCGGCAAAGATGGAGAACAGGCCACCTAAGGTATAGGAATACTCACGCAGAAGCAGTCCGGTAATAGCGGCTCCGAATCCTACGATTATGAAGGCGTAGTAGAACATGGCAAGCCATGCCTGCGGGTGGCCGTATAGTTGTGCTACGAGACACGCTACGGTGAGTCCGATGGCAATGGATCCGATGATTCTCCACATTGCGGTACTTACCTTATCAATATATGAGGCAGCGAGTCTTTTCTCTCTGCTCTTTGCGGAGAGAATAATTGAGGAGGGAATTCCGATAACAGGAATCGAGAACCAAAGGAAGTTGAAACAAGGGTTGCGGGTGGCCAAGAGTGTTATCCATACGGTAATGGCGGTAGTAATAGTGAGTGCAGCCCACATAACGGAGATTCTGATGTCGGCAGGCGCGATTCTCTGTTTTGTACTTCGGATCATAGAGGCGATAAGCTCCATGCTTTCTTGCGGTGATAGTTTTCTTTCGTCCATTTGAGTAGTATTTTGGAGTGTTTATAAATCGGTTTACGGTATAAACCATGTTGAATTTAAAATAGAGCGGTCGCGCGATTCCGCTCTATTACGGCACAAAGTTAATGCGGTTTATTTTATAAACCAAATTTCAGAGTGATTTTTTATTTTTTGATCGCAAGGGAAGTTGCGGAACGAAAGGCGTTGTCCGGAGCGATTGGAGACATATTGCGTCAGAGCTTCAGGAGAGAGGATCCGGAGTCGGAGTTGTTAAGATTTCGGTTAGCGGTACGGAATATCGAGCCGAAGTCAGCATTGTAGCTTACAGAAAGGACGATCATGTTGGCATTGTTCTTGATGTATCTGTCACGATAATATGGATTTACGGCGGAGTAGTTCCATTCGGGATAGCGGGTGCCTTTTCTGTCGAACATATACATCCAGCTTGCGCCGAGAGTCCAATGGCTGTTGGGTTTATAATCGAATTGGAGAGCGTCTCCGTTTTCTTCTTTGCTGACAGATTGTCCGTTAAGAAACTTGGAAGGGAGTTTTCTCCAATAAGATATAGTGAAAGGGCCTTTGTTCCACCATAAAGAAATGCTCGCGCCCAAGGATGAAAGGTTATGTTTCCAGTCTTCCCCGGCAGTCCAGTAGTTATTTTGGGATAGGCTGAGTCTTGCGCCGAAGCCATAAATGTTGCGAATGGTGATCCAGAGGCCGTTCGAGAATACTTGAATATATCGTGTGTTGACGGAGCGAGAGAGGAAAGTTGCGTCGCCAAGATAAGTTACGTCGGAAATGACGGAGTTATTAACCTTAACGTAGGCTGATACAAAGGAGGCGTTGAAATTTTTATAATTGTAGCTGAAACTGAGATTGGAGAGGAAGTTTTCGGCAACTTTGAGGTCCGGATTACCGTTTGTGAGGAGGTATGGGCTGACTTGCTGGGGGTAATCGGTGAGAGCAGTAAGGGAAGGAATCGAGGGGGTGTATCTGAAGAGGGCCTGCATGTTCCATTTGTTGTTGATTGACCAAGAGGCTTGTATGCTTGAGATATTGCGGAAGAAGTGCCGGTGGTTGAGGTCGTTGTTCATCCAGAAAAGTTTAGCACCGGAAGAGAGGGAGAGGTAAACTTTGCCAAAGGTCTGTCCGAGACGGACGTAAGCGTAGTTGTTGTTCTCGGTGAGTGTGGGCTTATAGTCGGAGTTGAGATAAGTATTGGTGCTGTGGGAGACCGTGTTCTGATAACCGGCGGAGATCTGGGTGCCGGAGGAGAAATTATGTATGTAGTTTATTTCAGAGATTAGGGAGCGCCGCCTGCTGTCGACATTCATGATGTATGAATCTTCTTGACCGTCGGGGTAGAAGTAATTGTTGTCGCGTCTGTAGTCGCTTGAGCTTAGAGTGCCGACGACTTGGATCTCAAGGGTGTTTTTATCGTTGAAGTCGTGGCGCAGGAAAAGGTCGAGAGATGGGGAGAAGCTTTTGCTCGAGGAGCGGTTAAAGTTGTCGTATTCTCCGATAGTGGAGTCGAAGATATGGTCTATGGATCGACGGCCGTCAGAGTTCGGTGTGGCAGTGAAGGTAGCGGAGAGGAGAGTTTTGACGTTTGGGCTATAATCGTATTTAAGGCGCATCTGATGTTGGTGGTAGTTGAAAGGGTTGCGGTCGTGTTTTTCCAAGTCGACACGGAAGTCCTTACCGATGTAGCTTTCAGTAATGTTGTCATAGACGTCCTGATAGTTGCGCCATGAAGGGTTGTAGAAGAGAGAGAATTGGGAGGGTCCCTGATGATAAGAAGCCTTAAGGTTGGCATCTACAAAAGCGGTATTAAGGGCGCTTCGACCCCAGAGATATACGAGTCCGCCGTCGTTGCGGGCTTTGAGCTTGATATTGATGAAGCCGGATTTGCCTTTGTCTAAATATCTGGCGGGAGTGAAACGTGAGTATTCGATTTTTTCGATGTCCTTTGGCTGGAGAGCGTTAACGTCTTCAATAGACGATGGAACGCCGTTTATAAGAATCACGGGATTACCGCCGTCTACGGAGAGCGATCGGTTTACAGGATTGGCTTCAAGCCCGGGAAGAGGTAGTTTCTGAAAGAGGCTGAGTGAGGAGGCTGACGCTTTTACATCGGAGGATGAGGGATAGACAATAGTCCGGCCATTGGACTGGATCACTTGTTCGGCTGTGACGGTGTACTCATCGAGGGTCACAATATTGTCAAGATAGACGGTGCCGACATTGCGATTTTTGGAGCCTGATTCGATGATGATATCAGTCGAGGAGAATCCGGACTTTGAAATAATAAGATTGACGGGGGATTTAGTGTCGGTCTCGAGCGAGAAATATCCCGAGATATCGGTAGAGGCCGAAGAAATAAGCTTGTCCTCATACATCAGCTTGCAGTCAGCACCTTCTATCGCCGTGGAATCGGAAGCGGAGAGAACGGTGCCTTGAATGGTTCGTGCATGCAAGACAGTGACAGACGAAAGGAGTAAGATAATAAAAGCGCAGAGACGTAATGCCATAAGTTTTAGCCTGATAAAAGAGTTATTATATTAGAAGATGAGGCGAATTTAGCATTTATAGTTTTAATATCAAAATATTATTTGAAAATATTGGAGTTTTTCTTCAAATTTCGTTTTTGTTTCCATAAAATGGATAATATGTATAAAAGAGAGGTCGCCGGAAAGCGTAAGACTTCCGGCGACACAAAGGGTATTAATCTAATAGGGTAATATGTGGCTTTAATCATTGGCAGGGTGCCTTCATTGCAGAAGGTTGCATATTCTTTTGGTCTGTCAACCATAAAAGACTCTATCTCCAGAATTGAAGAAAGGATATCTGAAAGATATATCCTAAGCTTCCTATCCATAAATCAAATATATGGTTTCTTGAAGCTCCTCCTTGAAGTATGAATTATTAACAGAAGTTTCATCCACTAAATCAACATCTCTACCAAATAATGATTTCAACGCATTGTAAAATTCAAAATTCAAATATGGGTAACATTGATAGCCAATCTGCTCCTGTCGGTGCTTCAAAGTTCACTTACGCGCACGTGGAGCTTCTCCGGCTTGGCTACGATGGTGCGCATTGTGCTGATGTATTATCTGAACCTTGAGAAATTCTTCAACCAGCCCGACGCAGACTTGAAAATGATGCTTGCAGAGCTCTCGGAAGCACCTCCGGATGCCACCGAAAATTCCTGACGGGGCTTGTTGATGTATATGATAATATCCAACTTCTATCTTTCAAGAGGTTGGGCATGGTATCTTATGGTTTAGCGGACAGTAATATTTGTTAATCATTGCCATAGGCCTTAATCTTCTGCACCTATGGCTCTACGATGCGTTTTAATTGTGAATGATTGAAATACCACACAAAGAAAGTGGAGCCATTATTTCTACCTACCTTATTGGAGAGGCCCTAGGATAGCCATAAATACAGATAAGTGAAACGGTCTCCACTTTGACTGTATATCATAGGGGTATGACAATACAAGCCAAAGAGAGCATCTTTCACCTTCATTCTGTATTTAATTGGTTGAAATTTCCTAGGTTTCTCCAATAAGAATGAAGCGAAAACGCCTTCTAAGTATGTTTGCTGACCCTTAATGGGTTTGCAGGTGCAAAGTTAGCAATTTTCTTTGCGATATTCTAAAACCAGTAAAAAAGCAACCACTTAGTGGTCAATGCGGACCGTGCTAAGTGGCTGATTTATATGAATTAAAATAAAAATTATTCTGGGTGTCAGGGCGGGCTGATTATTCCCATTCGATGGTGGCTGGTGGTTTGGAGGAGATGTCGTAGACGACGCGGTTAACACCTTTAACCTTATTGATAATCTTAGAGCTTACTTCGGCAAGGAATTCGTGAGGGAGGCGACTCCACGTAGCTGTCATGCCGTCGGTGGAGTTGACTGCGCGAAGTGCTATAACGTTTTCGTAGGTTCTCTCGTCGCCCATCACGCCGACACTTCGTATCGGGAGAAGGATGGTACCGGCTTGCCAAACTTTGTCGTAAAGGTCATGGTCAATGAGCCCTTGGATGAAGTAATGATCTGCTTCCTGAAGTATTCGGACTTTTTCGGGGGTTACGTCTCCAAGGATTCTGACACCGAGTCCGGGGCCGGGGAAAGGATGCCGTCCGATGAGGTTGGCGGGAATTCCGAGTTGGCGACCGACACGACGCACTTCATCTTTGAAAAGCAACCGGAGGGGTTCAACGAGTTTAAGGTTCATCTTTTCGGGAAGTCCTCCGACGTTGTGGTGGCTCTTAATCACCATTCCTGTGATTGAAAGAGACTCGATGACGTCGGGATAGATTGTGCCTTGTCCGAGCCATTTTACATCCTTAAGTTTGTGAGCCTCGCGGTCGAAAATATCTATAAAGCCTTTGCCGATGATCTTGCGTTTTTTCTCAGGTTCCGTTACACCTGCGAGAGCCTCGTAGAAATGGTCTTTGGCATCCACTCCTATGACATTGAGTCCCAGATCGGCGTAGTTTTCCATTACGGAGTCAAACTCGTTGAGGCGCAACAGGCCGTTGTCCACGAATATACACGTGAGGTTCTTGCCGATAGCTTTATGGAGCAACATTGCGGCGACTGTTGAATCGACACCTCCGCTGAGCGCGAGAACGACTTTGTCGTCGCCGAGTTTTTGTCGTAGTTCCGAGACAGTGGATTCAATGAATGATTCGGGTGTCCAGTCGGCTTTCGAGCCGCAGATATTGTTGACAAAGTTAGAGAGAACAATTTTACCGTCCTCACTATGGAACACTTCAGGATGGAATTGGACTCCCCAAGTTGACTCTCCGACGATACGGAAAGCGGCATTTTTTACATCTGCTGTGGAGCCGACATTCAGGAAACTGTCGGGTGTGGAAGTGATGGAGTCGCCGTGACTCATCCATACTGTCGAGTTGTCTCTGACACCGTTCATAAGCGCGTCGGAGTCATCGTGCCATACGAGCTGGGCCTTGCCATACTCTCGGGAGGGAGCGGATGAGACGTCGCCTCCGGAAGTTTTTGCAAGATACTGGGCACCGTAGCAGATACCAAGGAGAGGGTAACGTCCGCGTATGGCGGAGAGATCCGGAGCGGGAGCCTGCGGGTCATTGACGGAGCACGGGCTTCCGGAGAGAATCACTCCTATGATGTTTTCCGGATCATCATTGGCGGGAAATTTGTTGAACGGTTTAATTTCGCAATAGGTGTTGAGCTCGCGAATGCGACGGGCTATAAGCTGGGTGTATTGCGAGCCGAAATCGAGGATTATGATTTTCTGCATTGCGGGTGGGTTATGAAGTAGTTATTATTTGAGTTTGCGGATAGAATCCGGGTCGCCAACAAGCCACAGCCTGTCGCCCGTTCCGAAGACAAGATCCGGGGAAAGGGGTATGTCTTCGGTGTCATCGTTACGGACCACTTTGAGGAGCATGGCGAAGTAATCCTGTCTGAGCCGGGCTTCAGCAAGAGTTTTGCCGACAAGTGGGGATTTTGAGGAGAGCCTGATGTTGAAGAGCACCGTACGCTGTTCTACAATGGGGTGCATCTCGCTGGCATGTTCAAATTGTTCGATGTCGGCATTGAGGTGCTGTATGTCTTCATCCGTGCCGATGACTCCGATGACGTCGCCGGGGAAAATGCGTGCATCTTTGTCGGGGAGCGGCATTACCGAGAGTCCTCGCTGGATGCTTGAGATGCTTACGCCGTAGTCCCTGCGAAGGCCTGAATCCACTATTCTGTCTCCTGCGAACGGAGAGCCTTGTCCCACCTTGATATAAGCGAGGTGCAGGTCGCCGACCAGTTTGTTGTCACGTCCCGAACGCATATTGTCGCGCTCGTTAAGGTTGGCCATGAAACGTTTCTCCATCCGGTGATACCGGCCGGTGAAACGCGCCCAGAGAGCCATGATTACTAACACTGCCACACCTATTGCTATGAGAAGTACGGTGGACATTGAGTAGCTCACGGAGATGAGATAAAGCACGAAATAGAGAGCTATCAGGTATCGGATCACTTTCATGGCTATGAGGGGGACTTCTGCAGCCGACGATTCGGCCAGTACACGACTGCGTTCGTCAGGACGGGATGCGCTGAGTGTCAGTCCGGCAATGAAAGGGCTCATGGCAACGAGCGTGATAAGCATAGAAAGGAAGTGGCCCCATGATCCGCTGAGTTGCTCCATGAAGGGGTAGAGATAGGATTTTGAAAGAGCTATAATAGCGATCAAAATTACAGGGAAGAGGATGATTTTCCAAAGGTAACGCACCATTATAGCTTTCCATACAGCTCTGCTTTCGCCTGAGTCTGCTTTCGAATGTTGATATCTGTCGATAAGGAACCGCAAATTGCGTGGGAGGTGTCGTTCAACGAAGCGATATGCCGGATCAGCCATACGGATGAAGTAGGGGGTGGTGAAGATCGTGATAACGGAGACGGCTACGATGATGGGATACAGAGCGGCATTGAGTACGCCGAGCGACATGCCGAGCGATGCAATGATAAAGGAAAACTCACCTATCTGCGTGAGTGAGAAACCGCTTTCCATGGCCACCTTGAGAGGTTGACCTGTAAGAAGCATACCGAATGTACCGAATACTATCATACCCAGTATCACGACTACGGCGAGAATGAGGATTGTATCCCAGTATTGTGCGATTACAATGGGGTCCACCATCATTCCGACAGAGATAAAGAATACGGTTCCGAAGAGATCTTTTACCGGTTGCACGACATGTTCTATGCGTTCGGCCATGAAGGTGCCACCGATGATGGAGCCTGCGATGAAGGCTCCGAGCTCAAGCGAAAAGCCACATAAAACGGATAGTACGGCCATTCCGAAGCAGATACCCATTGCCAGCACGAGAAGCATCTCCTGATTCATCATTCCGCGTGTTTTCTTCAGGAAGGGGGGGATACACCAGACTCCCACCACATACCAGATTATAAGATAGAAAACGAGTTTTCCGATTGAGAGCGCCAGTTCTGTACCTCCGACACTTCCGGCTGCGAGCGAGGAGAGAAGGACAAGCATAAGTACGGCGAAGAGATCCTCGATTATCAGCACGGCCAGCACCATAGTCGCAAAACGCTTTTGTCGCAATCCAAGGTCAGCAAGTGCCTTCAGGATAATGGTTGTGGACGACATGGAGAGCATACCTCCGAGGAACATGCTGGAGATGAATGTGAATCCCATCAGCCGGCCGACGGTATATCCGACGAATGTCATGCCGGAGATGATGATGAAAGCGGTTAGAATGGCGGACGCCCCCGCATTGACAAGTTTCTTGAAGCTGAATTCAAGTCCGAGAGTGAACATGAGAACCACTATTCCGACCTGTGCCCAGAATTCAATGTTGCCGAGCGTGCTGATGGACGGGAGATAAGTAAATTTAGGACTTGCAAGAAAACCTGCAAGAATGTATCCGAGCACGACGGGCTGCTTAAGCTTCTTGAAGAGGAGGCCTACCACGGAGCCAAGAATAAGGATCCAAGCCAAATCCCCTATGAGGCCTTCGATCGTGTGGGCTGACTCTTCGGACTGACCGGATGCAAGTAACATTGCCGGGAGGGAGAGGAGAAGAAGTACAATGATTATTCGCTTCATGTCTTGAAAAAAATTAAGGGGGAAAGGAAGTATTATTACTGACTTACTTCTGAACTCAATGTGATTGTCTCCGTGGGGAGGACATTACTCAGCGATTCGAAAAGGGATAGGAAGTTGGCCTGTGGACCGGAAAGTACAATGAAGCTTACGAGTGAGACATGATTATCATAATTGATTTTTACATAGAAGGATGAGAGGTGTATTTTGTGTTGCCTAAAGATTGTCTTATAGGGCTCTATATCATGGAGGACAGCGTGAACACGCATATTGATTACCTTGGACTGCTGACCGATATGAGCTTTTCCCTCCAGTTTTTCGAAGTAGGTGAGAATGACGAGTATAAGAAGGGTTGCAAATATGCTTATGGCATACATGCCGAAACCTACTGCGAGTCCAATGTTGGCTACAACCCAAATTCCGGCGGCAGTGGTCAGTCCTCTCACGGAACCCCGCTGCTGTATCATGGCGCCACCACCCAAGAAGCCCACGCCGGTTACAACTTGTGCGGCAATACGTCCCGGATCGCCATTCTTGAGTCCAAAATATACCTGCGGGACATATATGCTTAAAAGCATAGCCAGACACGCCCCCATACTGATTAATGCAAATGTGCGTACCCCCGCAACCTGACCTTTCTGCTTTCGTTCCCACCCTACAAGGCCACCGAGCAGCATACTGAGCAGTAGTTTGGAAGCTGCATTGACATAATTGACCTCGGTGGTCACAAGGTCGGTGTAAAAATCGATGAAAATATTGCACACCTCATTCATAGCGCGAAGATAGCAAAAAAAATCCGCCCCTACAAACATGAGGATGGGATGTCAGGGGATATTCAGGAAGCGATGTAGTTGGGCAGAGAGGCGCCAGCGTGGATCTGATTTTACTCTCTCTACCGTGCGAGCTATGTTTGCGTGAAACTGATGCTGGTCGGGAACATAGCATGGCTGCAGAAACATAAGAGTCAAGGATCCGGCCTGAGGTAAAGAAAAATAGAAGTCGAGATCCTGTCCGATGTCCACAACTTTGATTTCATCTGCATGTTGAAGCCTAAGAACAGAAGCTTCATCGGAGTCGGCGAGTCCGCACTTAGGAGAGAATGTCACCCAGTCGATACTTTCCGGCACCCGTCGCGTGCCATTTGTCTCGATCGCAATTTTCTTCCCGGTGGCCACATGGAGGAAATGAATCAGGCTGTCATCGATGTGTAGCGAAGGTTCTCCCCCTGTGAGCACAATCCAATCTGCAGGATAGGCATTGACAAAGGAGGCTATGTCTGCTTCCGAGAGCCATTCACCGTTGTCGTGGGCGGTGTCGCAGAATGGACATCTCAGATTGCATCCGGAAAAACGTACGAACACTGCAGGCACACCTGAGTGTGCCCCTTCTCCCTGAAGGGAGTAGAAAATTTCGTTGACTTTGTATTTCATCGGGGGGCTGAATAACGAGGAAGGAAGACAGGTTAAATGTCAAGTTCGTAAGCGGCAATGTTGCCTTCGCTTTCGCGCACCTCGGCCCGGAAGCAGTTGGGCACGGTCTCCACAACCCAGCGTGCTATATTTTCAGCAGTCGGATTGAAAGGAAGCACATCGTTGAGAACCTTATGGTCGAGCTTCTCAAGAAGCCGATGCTTTACATCGGTGAAATCGACAACCATTCCGTCGGCATTAAGCTCGCGTGACCGACATTCTACCGTGATGATCCAATTATGGCCATGTAAAGATGTGCATTTGCTGGAATATGAGAGATCGAGACGGTGAGCCGCGGAAATTTCAATACGTTTCTTAATGTAGTACATAGGGGGGAGTGTATTCAGTCTTCGTAAAGAGTGGGGTCTTCAATTCCTGCCTCGCGGAGTGCTTCCTTTCGTTCCACACATGTACCGCACTTGCCACAATGGCGTTCGCCACCTTTATAGCATGAATAGGTGAGCGAGAAATCAAGTCCAAACTCTTTGCCACGACGTGCAATCTGGGTTTTGGTGATATCGGTGTAGGGTGCCACAAGGTCAACATCTTTGAATGTACCGGTGCGTATAGCCTGATTCATGGCGTTGATGAACTCCGGCCGACAGTCAGGATAGATAGTATGATCGCCTGCATGGTTTGCGATCATCACGTGTTTCAGCCCCCGGCTTTCGGCAAGTCCGGCGGCTACGGAAAGCATTATGCCATTACGGAAAGGCACGACAGTCGATTTCATGTTGTCTGCCGCGTAATGTCCTTCCGGTATGGCGGAGGCACCCTCAAGCAGTGAGCTTTGGAAGTATCGGGACATGAAGTCCAGCGGGATCACGATATGTTCGATTCCGAGTCTACGGCAGTTTTCGGCAGCACAGTCAATTTCGCGTGCATTGTGATTTGAGCCGTAATTGAAGCTTACAGCAAGAGCAATTTCGGAGGCATATTCGTAAAGCATAGTAGTGGAATCCATTCCTCCGGATAGTACAAGAATAGAGTCTTTAGATGTTTGGTCCATTTCCTTTTCAGATTTTGCGGGAAAAGTATAGCGCAGGTTAATATTAAGATTATTTCGACTGTAGGAATTAAGATATATTTCTCATCATGTCGAGCCGACGGGTGGTCTCAAGCTCTTTATGCAGACTGTCCGCTCGATTTGCGAAGGGGTGGATGCTGATTCCGCCGCGAGGCATGAAACGTCCACGCACCTCGAGATACATAGGGTCCATAAGATTCCAAAGGTCGTTGAGAATTATGTTCACAACATCTTCGTGGAAATCGCCGTGATTACGGAAGCTGAATAGATAAAGCTTCAGGCTCTTGCTTTCAACCATACGTTCACGCGGTATATAAGTAATGTAAATATGTCCGAAATCAGGTTGTCCTGTTTTGGGGCAGAGTGTGGTAAACTCAGGGCAATCAAAGGTGACTACATACTCGCGACCGGGATGTTTGTTGACAAAGGTCTCGAGTACGTCCGGATTGTAGTCGGTATAGTAACGGGTGTTTTGGTTTCCAAGGAGAGTAACACCTTCAAGCTCTGTGTCTTTACGCATATTTTTTATATAAGGATTAAACCGTTTCTCCGCTTAGATGAAAGGGGGGATAACATTTGTAAAAAGACCACACACCCGATTCAGGCAATGTGGTCTTAAGCTTAAGTCGGGGTGGCGAGATTCGAACTCGCGACCCCCTGCTCCCAAAGCAGGTGCGCTAACCGGACTGCGCTACGCCCCGAATGCTTATGAGGACTGAGAGAGTGTCCCGTGCCTCATTTGCGCTGCAAAGTTAATGATTATTGTCGGAAAAATCAACAGGCACAAGAGCTTTTTTGCTGATGTGCCTGAAAATTCATGATTAAATATTGTTGTCCTGAGTGGGCCAGCTTACAGTGTGGGAATGAGATATTCGGCAATCTGCACTGCGTTCAGCGCAGCTCCTTTACGTATCTGATCGTCTACGGCCCAGAAGGTTATGCCACGGTCGTCGGCGAGATCTTTGCGCAATCGGCCAACATATACGGGATCGGATCCGGCGGCGTGAAGGGGCATGGGATATTTACCGGTTCCGGGTTCGTCGATCATCACGAGTCCGGGAGCTTTTTCCATGGCTTCACGTACGGTGTCGATGTCAAGCTTTTCGCGCGTACGCACCCACAGGGCCTCGCTGTGTGCCCGCATTACAGGGACACGGACGCATGTGGCGCTCACCTTCATATCGGGAGCGTGCATGATTTTGCGCGTCTCGTTGTACATTTTCATTTCCTCCTTAGTGTAGTCGTTGTCGGTGAATACATCAATTTGCGGAATGAGATTGAATGCGAGCTGAGCCTGAAATTTTTTTACTGTCGGATTTTTCCCGTCCATTACTTCCCGGGTTTGCACTCTCAATTCTTCCATCCCGGTGGCCCCTGCTCCCGAAGCTGCCTGATAAGTGGCTACGTGGACCTGTTCGATGGGGGAGAGGTCGTGGATTGGTTTGAGTGCGACCACCATCAGTATCGTTGTGCAGTTGGGATTGCCTATGATGCCTTTGGGACGCTCGAGCGCATCGGCGGCGTTGACTTCCGGTACAACCAACGGCACCTCCGGATCCATACGGAAGGCACTGGAATTGTCGATCATCACAGCTCCATGGGCTGTGATAGTCCTTGCATATTCTTTGGAAACGGACGCGCCTGCAGAGGTGAATGCGATCTGTACACCGCGGAAGTCCTCGGTGTTATGCGTAAGCTCTTTTACACGAAAGCTTTTTCCACGGAAGGTATATTCCTTTCCAGCGCTTCGAGCTGAACCGAAGAGCCTAAGCTCGTCTACAGGGAAGTTACGTTGTTCAAGGACTTTAAGCAGTTCCTGACCCACGGCGCCACTGGCGCCTACGATAGCTATATTCATTTTACTGTTTCCCGCTGACAGCTACGTTTCGATTGATTTTCAGTACAAGACCCTGAAGTACCTTTCCGGGTCCGAGTTCTACGAATTCTGTGGCTCCGTCGGCTATCATGTTCTGTACGTCCTGAGTCCAGCGCACAGGAGCTGTGAGCTGTTTGAGGAGGTTCTCTTTAATCTCTTTGGGGTCGGTATGAGGTTTGCCGTCAACATTCTGATAGACCGGACATACTGGAGTTTTTACTTCGGCCGCTTCGATAGCCACGGCGAGCTCCTCTTGAGCGGGCTGCATGAGAGGGGAGTGGAATGCACCTCCTACCTTGAGTTTAAGGGCACGTTTGGCTCCAGCTTCTGATAGTGCGGTGCAAGCGGCGTCGATACCTTCAATAGAACCCGAGATCACTACCTGTCCGGGGCAGTTGTAGTTAGCCGGGGCGACAACCTCGTCAATGGCGGCACAGATCTCTTCTACTTTCTCGTCCGGGAGGGCGAGAATGGCGGCCATCGTGGAGGGTTGAAGCTCGCAGGCTTTCTGCATGGCCATCGCACGCTTGGAGACGAGGCGAAGGCCGTCTTCAAAACTGAGAGCTCCGGCAGCAGTGAGAGCGGAGAATTCTCCTAATGAGTGGCCTGCCACCATATCCGGGTTGAAATCCTTGCCGAGTGTCTTTGCCAGAATCACACTGTGAAGGAAAATGGCCGGCTGCGTAACTTTTGTCTGCTTCAGGTCATCTTCTGTACCTTCGAACATCAGGTCTGTGATGCGGAATCCGAGTATCTCGTTGGCTTTCTCAAACATTGCACGAGCTTCCTCATTATTCTCATAGAGGTCTTTCCCTATACCTACAAACTGGGCGCCTTGGCCCGGAAACACAAAAGCTTTCATACCTTAAATTTTATTATTGTGCGTATTATAAATTTCTTCAATATCTCTATAACCGTGGTTATGTAACCGCTGCGAAATTACGGAAAAATTTCCATATTCACAAAAACTCATTTCTCATGCTTTTTTCTGGCTCCTTTGTCTTTTACTTCATCTGCATCTGCGAATCTGTTGGGAAAGGTGAAATGCTGCCGTGGGCGGAGTATTGCGTACACGATACAACCGAGGCCGAAGATTATGAAGGGGATACTAAGAAGCTGACCCATATTGAGAGTCATCGAGGCTTCCCATTCTTCCTGAGGATTTTTCACAAATTCAATCAGGAATCTTGCTGTGAACACCCAGAAGAAGAATATACCGGTGATTAGATAAGGTCGCTCCTCAGCATTACGTTTCCAATACATCCACATCAGCAGACCGAACAATACAAAGTATGCCACGGCTTCATAAAGTTGAGTAGGATGCATCGGTAGAGTCTGTCCGTCTCGTACAAATATAAATCCCCAAGGGAGTTCTGTCACGGTTCCGTAGATCTCGCTATTCATCAGATTTCCCAGACGGATGAGTCCGGCTGTGAGAGCAATCGGAATAACTACCTTATCCATTGTCCAAGATATAGGCTTGTGGGCGGTAAACCAAGAGAACAGGCAGACAGCGAGCATACAAGCCACAGCACCACCGTGGCTGGCAAGCCCTCCTTCCCATACTTTAGGTATCTCACTGAGGTGTTGGCTGTAATAGTCCCATTCATAGAATATCACATGGCCCAGACGTGCCCCCACTACAGTGGCTACGATAAGATAGATGAGCAGGGTGCCGAGCCATTTTTCCGGTGCCCCCTCATGGCGGAACATGCGGGCAACGATGATGTAGCCTACCAGAAAACCTATGGCGAACATGAGCCCGTACCATCGGATTGTGAGTGGACCGAAACTAATCAAATCGGGATTTGCATTCCAGACTATGGACAGAAGTTGCATGAGTTAAAGCAAAAGTTTATGAGAAATAAAAAAGCTCCGTGCAGAGAGTCTCCCTGTAAAAGAATTTTCGGAAGACCTCTGCGTGGAGTGCTTGAATTGTGATTAATGTTCTTCTACGATTGATGCGGTGTCTCTTGCGATCATAAGCTCCTCGTCGGTGGGTATCACAACTACATGAACCTTGCTGTCGGGTGTAGAGATCTCGATTTCTTCGCCGCGGACTTCATTGGCTTTCTTGTCAAGGACTACGCCCATATAAGCTAATTTCTCACAGATTGACTCACGGGTGACAGTTTGATTTTCGCCCACACCTCCTGTAAATACGATGATGTCAACGCCACCGAGTACGGCGGTATAAGCACCTATGTACTTCAGTATGCGGTATTCGTACATATCCAGTGCAAGCCGGGCACGTTTGTTTCCTTTGGCAATTGCCGCCTCAATGTCGCGCATGTCGGAGGAGATTCCGCTGACGCCGGCCACCCCCGACTGCTTATTGATAAGATTCATGAGGCCGTCGGCATCAAGATTCTCACACTTCATCAGGTATACGAGAGCACCGGGATCAACGTCGCCTACACGGGTTCCCATCATGAGGCCTTCTGTGGGTGTAAGACCCATGGAAGTATCGACACTCTTGCCGTCGGCTATGGCGGTTATCGAGGCTCCATTGCCAATATGACATGTGATGATGCGTTGCTTCTCGTAATTAAGCCCAAGGAATTCACATGCACGCTTGCTTACGTAGCGGTGGCTTGTGCCATGAAACCCATATCGGCGTACGCCATATTCTTCGTAGTCTTTGTACGGCAGTGCATACATGAATGCTTTCGGGGGCATCGTCTGATGGAAAGCTGTGTCGAAGACTGCTACCTGAGGGACATCCGGAAGAATCTCTGTGACCGCCTCTATGCCGGTCATGTTCGCCGGGTTATGAAGAGGGGCAACGGTGTAACATTCCTTTATCTTCTCCTTTACTTCGGGAGTGATGAGGACACTACTGCTGAATTTGTCCATACCGTGAACCACACGATGTCCGACAGCATCAATTTCGGACATATCTTTGATAACACCTTTGTCGGGGTCTGTGATAACTTTTATGATTGTCTCCACAGCCTCTTTATGGGTTGGCATGAGAGTTTCGACAACTTCCTTGCTCCCATCGGGAAGTTTGAATTTGATGAAACTGTCGGGAAGTCCGAGTTTCTCTACGCCACCTTCGGCAAGAACCTTTCCGTCGGTAGATTCGATAAGCTTATATTTCACACTGCTGCTTCCGCAGTTTAGCACTAATATTTTCATATTCTTCTGAGATTCTTATACAGGGATCAAAGTTGTTTATTTCCTATGGCCTGATTGCAGGTGACAATTATTGTCTTGAAAATATCGTCTACCAGACATCCGCGGGAAAGGTCGTTGACAGGAGCTGCAAGGCCTTGAAGGATGGGACCTACTGCACCGGCACCTGCAAGTCTCTGGACAAGTTTATAGGCGATATTGCCCACGTTCAGGGAAGGGAATACCAGAACATTGGCTTTTCCTGCAACCGGACTTCCGGGGGCTTTCTGTTCGCCTACTCCCGGTACGATCGCTGCGTCAGCCTGCAATTCACCGTCGACGACGAGCTGAGGGTCCAATTCGCGGGCAATTTCCGTGGCTTTGACTACCTTGTCAACCATTTCATTCTTCGCACTACCTTTTGTCGAGAAAGAAAGCATGGCTACTCTCGGTTCGATTCCGGCGATGTTACGGGCTGTGGCAGCCGTAGAGATGGCAATCTGAGCAAGTTCCGGAGCGGTCGGATTCGGAACAACAGCACAGTCTGCGAAGATGAGCATGTGGTCAGTGCCGTAAGGTACGCCTGCTGGAAGCAGCATGATAAATGCTCCGCTCACCACGCTTATGCCCGGTTTCGTCTTGATGACTTGGAAAGCGGCACGAAGTACGTCGCCTGTGGTGCTCCGGGCTCCAGCCACCTGACAGTCGGCATCTCCGTTTTTGATCATGAGACATCCTAAGTAGAGAGGATCGGCTGCAACCACACGAGCCTCATCCATTGTCATGCCTTTCTTTTTGCGAAGCTCAAACAGAAGCTCTGCGTACGGTTCAACAAAATCCTTGTCGGCAGGATCGATGAACATGGCCTTATTTATTTCGGAAAGGCCAAGCTCTTCAGCCTTTGAAAGAATTATTTCTTTATTTCCGATCAGATTCACATGGGCGATACCTTCGGAAATGATTCGGTCTGCTGCTTTGAGTGTACGGGGTTCGTCACCCTCTGGTAAGATAAGACGCTGCGGATACTCTTTGGCACGCTGCGCCAGACGTTCGAAAAGTGTCATAACGGTTTTATGGTATTAACTGTAATAAGCTATATGATTGGATTATATAAATCAAAAGTAATTGTCACATGCAAAATTACAAAAATCCCTCCACATACTAAAGCATTTAAAGCCATAAAGTCCTTTAATTACTCAGCCATCCGGCACCTCGGAATCCACGCTGTTTATTAATCTATTTTTAGTCAGGATGTGGCGAGATGATATTTTTTTGGTAATTTTACACTCCGATATAGTGGAGAAGGTCTCAACAGACCTTCCTTTTCGAGAGGATACTATGCATGTTATCAAACGATTACATATCTTTTTGCTTAAGAGCTTTCTGCCGGTATTCGCCATGACGTTCTTCATCGTGCTTTTTATCGTGCTGATGCAGTTCCTATGGCGTTACATCGATGATCTTGTAGGTAAAGGTCTTGAAATCAAGGTGATCGCAGAGTTGTTCGGATATGCGGCTGTGTGTATGGTTCCACAGGCGTTGCCACTTGCGATCTTGCTGGCATCGCTCATGACGTTCGGAAATCTCGGAGAGAAATCCGAGCTTACCGCTATGAAGGCGGCCGGAATTTCCTTGTTCCGCTCAATGAAGCCTTTGATTATATTTGTGAGCTGCATAGCAATAGGGGCATTTTTCTTCCAGAATGATGTGCTTCCCAAAGCACAGGTGAAGATGTGGACCTTGCTGTTTTCGATGAAACAGAAGTCTCCGGAATTAGAGATTCCCGAGAAGGCTTTTTACGATCAGATTCCCGGCTACAGTGTATATGTCGACAGTAAGAATAAGGAAACCGGCATTCTGCGAGGGGTTATGATATATGATCTCTCCAAGGGATTCGGCAACTCAACGGTGCTTCGGGCAGATTCCGCCCGGCTTGCTTTCACGTCGGATCAGTCGCACCTTTATCTTAAATTGTGGCGGGGCGAGCAGTTTGACAATATGCAGGGGAGTTCGTCGGTAGATGTTTCGGCGCAAAACATGCCTTTCCGTCGTGAGACATTCACAGATAAGGAGATTTTTATAAAGTTTGACAATAATTTCAGCCGTCTTGATGAAGGGGGAATGAGGAAGCAGTATGTGGGAAAGAATATGGCCGAATTGCAGCATACGATTGACTCTGTTCAGCATCGCATAGACTCAGTGGGGGAGCGGTATAGCAGACAGCTTAGAGGAGCGGCCTACGCAGGTGTCGTCCCCGACATCGATACAGCAGGAGATCCTTTGCCGGTTCGGCAGGTGTCCCGTGATGGTACTTCACCCTCACTGTCTCAGCTGATTGCCGGAATGGGGGCGAATGAACGTCGCGATATGTACAAACGTGCTTCCATGGCTGCACAACAGGCTAAAATGGATCTGCAGTTTAAGGTGGAAAGCATGAAGGATGATTATTATGCCTTGCGTCGCCATCAGATCGAGCTTATGAAAAAGTTTACTCTCTCCGTGGCTTGTCTGTTGTTTTTCTTCATCGGTGCGCCATTGGGGGCGATTATCCGCAAGGGTGGTCTCGGTACGCCGCTCGTGGTTTCGGTATTAATCTTCATCGTGTATTATATCATTGACAACACCGGATACAAACTTGCACGTGACGGTAAATGGGTCGTTTGGCAGGGTATGTGGATTTCCACCTTTATTTTAGCTCCGTTAGGTATTTATGTTACCTATAAAGCAATGAACGATTCAGCAGTCTTCAATGCTGATGGGTGGAGGCGTATCCTGAGCCGGATTTTGGGCGTAAAGATGTCGCGCAAAGTTGAATTCAAAGAGATCATAATGACCCCTCTTTCTTTATCTGATGCCAAGCCAAAGATGGAATTACAACTTGTCTCCGTTCAGGAGCTCCTCAGTCGATGTCCCCGGCCTCAGTGGTGGATACCGTATTGGTGGCAAGGCTTTGACAACAGTGCGATAAAGAGATTCGGGCAAATGCTTGATAGCAATTGCAGGGCACTTACAGATTGTCAGGACCTTGCGGTAGTCAATAAATTGCTTGATTTCCCGATTGTCAGGAGTCATTGGCTATATGAGCCGGGTCGTACGCGCCCGATAAAGATCACCTCTCTCTTGTTGTTCCCCATTAGTATTCCGGTATGGATTGTGGGTATGTTCAAGCAACGTTTCTTATGCAAAGACCTTCGTAAGGTTGAAATCACTACTAAGGCAGAAATAGCCCTTATAGAAGCGGCTCTGACGAGAACATCCGAATGAGAGGGAATTCCTATTGCGTGATTTATAGGTGTTTAGGGTATTGCCTGACATATCTCTTCGAAATAAGGAATAAATCGGGGCATCATCAACATTTTTCTTAAAAAACAGAAGAGGTAAATCCTTGTGGACATACCTCTTCTGTCAATTCGTGCGCACGAAGGGACTCGAACCCCCACGTCTCTCGACACCAGATCCTAAGTCTGGCGCGGCTACCAATTACGCCACGTGCGCAGGTTTTGTGGGTGCAAAGTTAATGAATTTTTCGCTTTGCACCATGACTTTTCCCTGAAAAATTTAGTTGCTACCGGTGTTTATTACCGGTTGAGCAGGTTCGTCAGCACAAAGGATGAGGAGCAGATTGCTGACCATACGGGCCTTTTCTTCCTTTGAAAAATCTGCAATGTCTTTCTGTTCCAGCTGCTGAAGAGCCATTTGCACCATAGTTACAGCTCCCTCCACAATCTTTCCTCGCGCGGAAATAATGGCGGAAGCCTGCTGGCGACGAAGCATCACAGCCGCTATCTCCGGTGCGTAGGCAAGGTAATTTAGGCGTGCCTCCACAACCTCCATCCCGGCCATGTGAAGACGTTCGTTAATTTTTTTCTCAAGCATGCCGCTGATCGTGTCTCCGCCGGAGCGCAAGGTGAGACCCTCTTCGTGGGTGGTATCGTCGTCGTAGGCAAATTCGCCGGTCACTTCTCTCAGTGCGGCATCGCTTTGTATTCTAACGAAATTCTCAAGTGCGCCATAGCTTACTGTCTTGACTCCATTGGCTCCGAGCGACTGGCTATCTATATCGAATACGGCTCGATAGGTATCGCGTATCTTCCATACGAGCACCATGCCGATAAGTACCGGATTGCCTATTTTGTCATTCACCTTAATGGGCGCAATGTCCATGTTGCTTATGCGGAGTGATATTTTGCGTCGTGTCATGAAAGGGTTACACCAGAAGTAGCCGCTACGTCTGCAAGTCCCGCGATAGTTTCCGAAGAATATCATTACACGGGCCTCATTTGGCTCCTGTACGAAGTAGCCGGCGCATCCAAAGATAAATATGATGAAAAGAATGAATGCTATGGGTATAGCCACAGCTGGATATTCCTCAACCCACAAGAGAAGGGTTGCGGTTATAAGCGCCGGGAGCAACAGAAATACGATGCCTATCATCAGAAAGCCGTTGATGAGCATTCCTTCGTATTCAAATTCCTTATTAGATTGGTTTTTGTCAGTCATAGTTAGATAAGTTTTGTGTGTTCATACCTATTTCTTAGAAACCGAGATCCTGTCCTTTACGTAGCGGATCTATTCCCTCTTTCATCCAGCGGGGCATGGGGTCTCCTTTCAGGTAGTGATCAAAGAACTGCTGCAGACGTTTGGTGATGTCCTTACGATTCTTGCGTGCCTTGATATTGTGAGCCTCGCCATTGTACTGGAGCATCCAAACCGGACGGCCGAGACGGCGGAGAGCCATGAAATATTCGATACCCTGATACCAAGGTACGGCTCCGTCCGCATCATTGTGCATGATGAGAAGAGGAGTGTGCACACGATCGGCATGGAAAATAGGGGAGTTGGCAATGTAAAGTTCGGGTGCTTCCCAGAGATTGCGGCCTATGCGGCTCTGTCCGTTTTCGTATTGAGCCTGTCGCGAATCTCCCGACCCCCAGCGGATACCTCCGTAAGCGGAGGTCATGTTGCTGACAGGGGCGCCGGATCCGGCGCAAGCGAACATGTCTGTGCGGGTGACAAGAAAAGCTGTCTGATATCCACCCCAGCTCTGACCGTCGATGCCGATACGGTCTTTGTCTATCCACGGGTATTTTCGGCACATCTCCTCTACTCCTGAGCAGATATAATTGTATGCGCTCTCACCGGGTAAACCTGCGAAATACTTGACATCAGGCACAAGCACTACGTATCCTCTGCTGACGTAGAAAGGATAGTTTACCCAGCTCCAAGAGGGTTCCATCGTGTAATGACGATACAGTTCTTCCGTCTGTGTCTCATAGAACACAACAAGCATGGGATATTTCTTGCCGGGATCAAAATCCTCCGGGACATAGAGAACACCTTCCGTTGGGTCTCCATTATAGGCATACCAGCTTTCGAGGCGTGCGGTACCCCAACTGTATTCTTTCATCTGGGGATTAGCGTCCGAGACTTTTTCAGCCCCTCTGAAATTGTCCCCTTTCACAACATATACATCGGGGGAAGTGCTGAAATTAGCCTTCTGCATTGCATAGACTGCTGCATCCTTGGCTTTCTGAAGTTGAGTAAATTTGTATTCGTCAAGTAATAACAGACGAGGTGCTGCCGTCTTGCCTGCTACGATGGAGGCGAAGCCGTTCTTTTTTGTTTTATAGTCGAAAACTTCGATGAGCATTTCGCTGCCTTGTTTGATGAATCGCTCCTCCTTATCAAGTTTTTTGTAACGATATCGCATATTGGATTCTCTTCCTTTGCCGGCTGTCATGTTCACCGGTTTGCGTACACCCTTCGGATCAAGCATCCAGAGATCATGGCGGTCGTATACGAGGAGGGATTCATCTTTATCTCCGAGCCATCCGGCTGTACCGTAGGGCTGAGCAGCCATAGGATAATTGCTGTCTTCGTCCCAAAGCGGAAATTCGATTTCCTCACTGATGGTCCGGATTGTGTCGTCGGCTATGTCATATACATGATATTGACGATTGTCAAACCACATTACGTAACGTCCCGACGGGGAAAGTTCCGACATCTCTACGGGAGCGGTACCGGCTTTACGGCGCTCCCCGGTCGTCACATTGACAACATACAGATCTTCCGGGGCACTGTAGTTCCATTGCTGCGACACGATTGCTCTCTCAGGATCTTTGACAAGAGCCCAATCCGCATCCCATCGATCCGGCGCAACGACGCTTTCCAGTTTAGAGGAAGATATGAGCTGCTGTCGTCCTGTGGCCAGATCCATCACTATCGGGTACTGATGTTCACGCAGAGATTTTATATTTTCTTTTTCCTGAGGAGGGGTGAAGGGAGCATCCCAACGCCATATATCGAGTGCCGCTTGTTCGAAATCGACGATTGTAGTGTCGTCAGGCGCCACGTATGGTGCCACTCCAACGATGAGGCGTTTGCCGTCATGAGAGAAACGCACTTTGGAGTACTGATTGGGGAAAATGCTGTCTCCGGCCATTTCAGCTATTTTACGTCGCATCTCTTCACGGATCTCCGGATCATTGGACTTGGGAGGCCGGGGAACGGGATATTTGCCGTCGTTTACAGCCTGAAGCAGATAAAGCTCCTCCACTTCAGTGTCCGCACCACGCAAAGGACCTGTGAAGACTTTTGCGCGTCGTGTGCCGGACTCCGTAGAGTCCATACTTGCCGTGAAAGCTATCCGATCGGAGGTCTCGCTAAATTCCGGCTTCCCAAAGAATTTCATCTTCTCCAGCAGTGTGATCTCCGTGGTGTCGGGAAGGTTAAGGAGAACCATGCGGCTTACTGCCGTACTGTCTGATGTATGAGGTTTCACCTGAACTGCCAGCCGGCTGCCGTCTTTGCTCATGACGTAATCGGTTGCCCATTTGATCTGTTTGATGTCTCCACCTTTCAGACGTCTCACAAGCAGCGGTGCGCCGCTCTTCTTATCTTTCAGCATCTTAGGCTTGATGTAGGCCGTGTCAGAGGATAGCCATGCAATCCATTCACCTGCTTTTTCTCCCGTTTTATACGAGGTTACGTGGCCTATACGATCAATCAGACCTGTTCGAAGATCCACGATGGCAAGTGAATCCTGCGGAAGATCAAAATCTTTCTTTTTCTTGATTTTAGCCTCACGTGTTTCCGCGAAAGGAGCCTTGATAAGAGCCACAGCATAGCGCGAATCGGATGAAAAGGATGGCTTGTATCCTCTTGGAATCTCAATGCGGGTTCCTTTGCGGTTATTGCGTAAAACAAGTGTGCCATCACCTTCCTGAGGATCGATAGTGAAAGCTGTCCATTCTCCATCATTGCTTAAGGGGAGGACACGCACGGACTTCCATGAGTCGAATGCATCATGGTCCAACGGTTTCTTTTCAGCTGTAGCAGCGAGTGTAGCGGCTCCAAGCACGAGAACAGTCAGAGGAAGGAGTCCCGTATGTTTCAGTAGTTTCATATTGGTTCTGTTGTATTAGCGGTATGGAAGTCAGTCGACCTTATTAAGCAGATGCCCCATGCGGGTCTTCTTAGTATGCATGTAATATTTGTTGTAGGGATTAGGTGCAACCTCCAATGGGACAAACTCTGCGACTTTTAGCCCATATCCTTCAAGGGCGACGCGTTTCATCGGATTGTTGCTCAGCAGACGCATATTGCGGACTCCGAGCTGATTGAGAATACTGGCTCCTACGCCGTAATCCCTTTCGTCGGCCTTGTGACCCAGATGTAAATTGGCGTCCACAGTATCCAGTCCGTCCTCCTGAAGTTTGTAGGCCTTGATTTTATCCATCAGGCCTATGCCACGTCCTTCCTGATTAAGATAGACAATGACTCCGCGACCTTCCTTCTCTATCATCTCCATGGCCTTATGAAGTTGTTCGCCACATTCACAACGCATGGACCCGAATATGTCTCCCGTGGCGCAGGATGAGTGCATTCTGACGAGGATAGGTTCATCGGTAGTAATATCCCCTTTTATAAGAGCTATATGTTCAAGACCGGACTCCTTGTCGCGGAATGGAATCAGACGGAAGTGACCGTAGGCAGTGGGCAGATCCACTTCCTCACCTCGCTCTATAGTACTGTCATTGCGAAGTCGCCAAGCTACGAGATCTGCAATCGAAATGAGTTTCAGCCCCCACTCATCTGCTCTTCGGCGAAGCTCGGGAAGACGTGCCATCTCTCCGTCGTCACTCATAATTTCCATCAGTGCGGCGCAAGGCTGGAGTCCGGAGAGACGCGCCAGATCCACGGCTGCTTCCGTGTGGCCGGTGCGTTGCAGGACACCCTTGTCGCGGGCATAGAGGGGGTTGATGTGACCGGGTCGTCCGAAATCCGACGGTTTTGAGGTAGGATCTGCAAGTGCCCGTATGGTTGCGGCGCGATCATGGATGGAAACACCTGTGGTACACCCCTCTAACTTGTCTACTGTTACGGTGAAAGGTGTTCCGAGCATAGAGGTGTTGTCGGCAACCTGATGAGGTAGTTCCAGCTCCGTTGCACGGGCGTTGGTAATAGGGACACATAGTACTCCCCGCGCATTTTTAAGCATGAAATTGACCTGCTCTGGAGTTATGAGTTCGGCTGCCACGATGAGGTCTCCCTCGTTCTCACGATCCTCATCGTCTACTACTATTACAAATTTTCCGGCTTTGAAATCCTCAAGAGCCTCGTCGATGGTATCAAGTTGTATTTTCTCCTCCATATTGGGAATAATGAGATTGTAATGGCTTTATTAAATTTTGCGGCAGTCATACCTCCTGTATTATCGGAGGGGAAGGCTGCCGCGTGTCTCTGCAAAGTTAGTAAAATTGTTTTATATCCGGGAACGGTGTCAATATACTACCGATCTCAATCATGGATGGTCATCTCTCCGCGGATTGACCGGGAAAGTTGAGTCTTCACTTCCTCGTTATCATTCTTATACCGGCCGAAAAGATACATGAGTTTGGTGATGGCTGCCTCCGTTGTAATATCATACCCGGGGATACACCCGCAATCGGCTATTCTCCGCCCCGTTTCGTAGAGATTATGCATTACGGCTCCGTTATGGCATTGCGTCGTGTTGAGAACCACAATATCGTTTTTGATGGCGTTGCTTAGCATCTCGATAAACCAATTGTCTGTCGGAGCGTTTCCGGCGCCGTAGGATTTAAGGACAACACCTCTCAATCCCGGTGTAGAGAAAATCTGCTGTACGATCTCCTTGCTGATACCCGGATAGAGCAGCATTACCGCCACGTCGGTACTGAGATTGTAGTGTACTTTCAAGGGTTCTTGCGGGATGGATTCTCTGATCGCCTTCCGGTTGTAGGTGATATCCAATCCGATATGCGCCAACTCCGGATAGTTAGGCGAGCGGAAAGCATTGAAATTATCCGCGCTACGCTTGGTGCTTCGATTCCCTCTCCACAGGTAATTTTCAAAAAGGATAGCAACCTCGCGCACCATCGGCTTGCCTTTGCAATCCCGGGCAGCAGCGATTTGCAAAGCCGTTATGAGATTCTCCTCCCCGTCTGTACGCACTTCTCCGATAGGAAGTTGAGAGCCGGTGATAATGACCGGTTTGTCAAGATTCTCAAGCATGAAAGACAGCGCGGAGGCGGTATAGCTCATCGTGTCCGTACCGTGAAGCACCACAAAACCGTCGAAGGATTCGTAATTACTTTCTATCACTTTAGCAATATCGTTCCAATGCGACGGATTCATGCATGCCGAGTCGATCGGTTTGTTAAACTGCACATGACGTATATCGTAGTCAAGCATCTGAACCTTCGGAACATTATCGATAAGATGGTCGAAATCGAAAGGACGCAAAGTGTGATTCTTCGGCTCTTCGATCATGCCTATGGTGCCTCCGGTGTATATGATCAACAGTTTTGGACGATTCTTCATGGCTGGATGAAAGTTTTTGTTTTTGAAGCCTGATTCTCGGTCTCCAAATGCAAAAATAGTAAAAATATGTTACAGCAACAAATTTTTCTGTTATTTATTGCGGGAAGAATATATAAAATCTAATGTGTTTTCTTAGTTTATTGATTATAAGATAGTTATGCAAAATATAAAGTTGTATTGAAATCGATAATATTCATTGAAGATTTATACGATATACACCCCTTAATCCATTATATATGGCGGACTATGTTGTGCCACCATATAGCTGCTTCGAAACAACAGAGTGAGCAGATCAAAATAGTAATCAATGCCTTGTAGGAAGGTTTCCATGATTTCGGACAGCGGGCGTGGAGATATATACTCCATAAAAGAAGTCTTTTGGGCAACCGGCGAAACGTAAGGGAAGCGATGTCGTGAATCATTATTACGGTAACGGAGCATGCAAACATCGTCGTAAGAATAGCATTAGGATTGAGTATCCAAGAGGTATGGAAATCCCCCTTGAATAGAGCTGTGAAAGCTCTCGATCCTCCGCACGACGGGCACGGTACTCCGAAAATCCTATAAAGTGGACATACTCTTACGGCAGGATCCGTAGCAATAAACAGATAATAAGCTCCGATGCTCAGCGCTACCAAGACCATACCTGCGGCTAAGATAATGTAGAAGCGCTTTGCTTCCGAATAAAACCTTGAGTCATCATGACCGGTAGCCGAAAGCAAAGCGCTCATATTTCTGGAAGTTTTCGGAAAGACTACCGAATTATCTTTCTTAGAACAACGGCATGAAGGAGCTGCTGTTCACATACTTGCGATCGAAATCCTCCTGCGACATCGTAAGCATCATAACCCCCTGAATAAGGAAGAGGATAGAGCCGAGTCCGCATGTACACCAATATATGAGGATGGTTATGAAGCCGGCACCGATCTTGCCAACATAGAAATACTGTGCGCCGAATGCACTTAAAAGAATTGCCAAAATACCGGCCACCATGTTCGATTTTCCGCTATCACTCTGAGCGACAGGCTGTTGAACATATTGTGGAGTTTCTACCTGATTGTTTGTGGGCATAATCTCCATAAGCTCCGGCTGGGTATAAGCATCAACCCAATCCGGCATACCCTCTTTCCATACTTTAGACTGGGGATTCAGACCGTATCCAGCAAGTTGTTCCTTAGACATAGGGCCAACTTGCTGACCGTTATATACAATGTACCACTCTGACATAATTGTGTATTGTAATTTTGATGTTAAACTTCAGTTTTTCTTTTATATACCTGTCTTCGAGTGTCAGTCCACTTAGAAGAATGGCCAGAAATTAGGACTGTTGGGGAAGTGCGAATCGAAATCTTCATCCGAAAGACACATCATTTCTATCCCTTGAGCCACATACATCAGGCATACAAGCAACGATAGACCGTAAAGGAAGAATCCCCCTCCACACGTAAACAATCCTACTATAACGGGGAGTATCCATACCAATAAAAAGGATAAAATACCAGCCACAGGCTTGTTAATGTAGAAATACTGGACTCCCAAAGAGCCGAATAAAATGGCCAGAATACCTGCAAGGATCTTGCTCTTTCCGGCGGATGGCTTCTCTACTATGACCGGCTGCTGAGTGATCACCACGTTGGAGACCGGTGGAGTACTTCGTGAAACAAGCTCCATTAGCTCAGGTATAGTGAAGACATCGGCCCAATCAGCCATACCTTCTTTCCATACCTTTGATTGTGAATTCAATCCGTAGCTGAGAAGTTGCTCCTTAGACATTGGCCCAACCTGTTGGCCGTTATATACGATATACCATCCTGACATAATGAAGACTCTATGTTATACGGTTCTTAATTTCTGCAAAGGTAAGAAATAATTCTTTATTGTCAATACCTCGATCTCTAAAATCCCTAAATGATACTAAGATATAAACTATTTTCCGTTTTTGTATTCACCTACACAACTCATTACAGGTTTCTCTGCCTTTGCTTTGGTTGAAGCAATGATTAAATTCACATTGAAAAAACTTTGGCTTACCAAAAAAAAGTACTATCTTTGCACTCGCAAAGGAGAGATGCCAGAGCGGTCGAATGGGACGGTCTCGAAAACCGTTGTACTCTTACGGGTACCCAGGGTTCGAATCCCTGTCTTTCCGCAACCTTGTCAGACGTAAGACTGACAACCTCAGACAAACCTCAGACTTTCAATAAGTTCTGAGGTTTTTT
>CAYPBS010000017.1:11175-31456 GCA_964409015.1 uncultured Sangeribacter sp. | reverse complement strand
AAATCATATTCCATTAGATGCTTCACCAGACCTCTCGGGTTAGCTATTCCGGTGAGAACCATCACGATGTCTTTTTTATCCAATCTGTCGAGATGAACCGAATATCTTGCAGATTCCTCAAATACCGGTGCCGGAGGACTGTACTTGAATCTGGTAAACAGTAGCTGCTGATAAGCCATTAAGTCCAGCTCCTTCTTTACAAGCATCAGGTCTACAGGTTTAACATTGCGTGGAACCTTCGTCACGACTACGAAATCCGCTCTGTTAATCGCCGAAGTGCTCTCCCTTAGGCGACCCAGCGGCAAGAGATGGTCTGTATGTACTCGGCGCGACCAATCCATCAGGAGAACGGAAACCTTTGGATCCACGTAACGGTGCTGCAAAGCATCGTCCAGTATGATGAGATTCAGATCCGGATATAGCTCCATGAGACGCTTGATTCCTGTACGACGCCCTTCGCAGACAGCTACTCTGGCAACTCTCCTGAATTTTCGATAGATCTGATAAGGCTCGTCTCCTATTGTAGAAGGGGTACTGTGAGGGGTAGCGAGAACGAAGCCTTTGGTCTTCCGCTTATAGCCTCTGCTTAGAACCGCTATGTTGAAATCAGACGACAACTGCTCTATCAGCCATTCCACATGAGGAGTCTTACCCGTGCCTCCTACCGTGATATTGCCGACAGAAATGACGGGAATATCGAATCGTTGAGAAGGAAGAATATGGAAATCGAAGAGTTTGTTACGCATATAGACACCGGCTCCGTAGATCCACGACAACGGAGTCAAAACACCTGTAAGTATCTTATCTTTACGAGTACGCTCTTTCACCTTCCCTCTATTTATGGATGTTTCACATATTCCTGAATGACAAAATATTATTTCGGTCTCAGATCTTCACTCTCATTACGGCATACTCGGCTTTCATCCTGTCGGCTGTCAGGATGTTTCTGAGCTGTCTTACGACCTCGGCATCGAGTTGTTTTTCTCCCAGCAGTGCCTGAACGGAGGCCGGTAACTGCACGTTCTTTGACTGCATCATAGATAGGAAGATATTAGGCTCTGCGACAGGATAAGTCCCGACATTATACTTCTTGCTGATTCCGGCCTTTGCGGCTGTCCACTCCACTGCTTTCTGTAAAGACCCTATCTCGTCCACAAGCTTGTATCGTTTTGCCACAGTAGCTGCAATGGGACGCCCGTCTGCAATTGACTTTATGCTGTCCACAGGGATGCCTCGACCCTCTGCGCATCGCTTTACAAATATCTCATAGCCATCGTTCACCATCTCCTGTAGAGAAGCGAGCTGGTGGTCGTTTAATGGGTTCAACAGCGTGAAAAGCTGGGCATCAGGGTTAGTGGCTACCATTTCGCTGTTGACACCTATCTTCTCCAGCAGACCATGGATATTGGGTATCAGACCGAAAATTCCGATAGAGCCGGTGATAGTATACTTGTCTGCAAAGATTCTGTTGGCCCCGCAAGAGATGTAATACCCTCCGGAAGCAGCATAGTCACCCATCGAAACAGCCACGGGCTTATTCTGTTTCTTGAACCATTCGATAGCTTCCCAGATCTGTTCACTCCCGTAAGCGCTACCACCCGGAGAATTTACCCTAAGTACAAGGCCTTTCACATTGTCATTCTTGCCAAGAGAAATAATCTCGTCCACAAGATTTCCGGAATTGATGCCACCATAACCATTGTCTATTCCTCCGCAGGCATAGAGCACGGCTATCTGATTCTTACCCCCCATGTTCATTGCATTGAACGCCTCTCCCGAAGAAGCAAGCAACGAGGGAGCTACCGTCTTTTCAAGACCGTCTTTCTGTCCCACGGCGTCTGCGATATGCTTCTCAAAGGCATGACGGTACATCGTTCCGTCGACAAGTTTGTGTTTTTTGGCAAACTCACCGTCTCGGATGGCGGGTATATCTCTGTTGATAAGCGAGTCAACCTCAGACGACACAAGTCCACGGCTGAGCGCAATAGTGCCGCGTAATCCGCTCCATATCGTGTCAAGAAGCTCCATGCTTTGTCTGCGCGCATACTCGCTCATGTAATTCTGTGTGTAGGGCTCGACGGCACTCTTGCCCTCTCCGACCCGCACGACCTGAAACTCAACCCCGATATTATCAAAAAGATCCTTATAGAAAAGGCTCTCGCCACCTACTCCATGAAGATCCACGGATCCCATCGGATTCAGGTATAGCTCGTTAGCTGCAGTAGCGACGTAATATGCTCCCTGAGAATATTGATCAGCATAGGCATAGATCTTCTTCCCCCCCTTCTTGAAGTCCACGAGAGCATCCCGTACGGCATTGACTGAGGCCGGAGCAGCAGACAGACTACCGCAATCAAGATATATCGCTTTGATATCATCATTATTTTTTGCTTCCTTGATTGCTGCAACCAGCGTCTCGACAGTCTGAACGTCAGCTGTACCGGAAGAGATCATATCAATCACATTAAGGTCAGAAACATTTTCTCGTTCGATAAGCTCGCCCTGAAGGTCTATCTTAAGTACCGATCCCTTCTCAACAGTCATTCCGCTGCCGGCAGCTATTCCGATGATGCCAAGCACTACGAGGAACAGGCAAAGGCCGGACATCACTATGGCCAGCCATGCGCCCATGAAAGAGGACAGCAGATTCAGAAAAAATTTTTTTAGCATATACCCTGATGTATCTTTTTAATGTATCTGTTTAATGTATCTGTTAAACCGATTGTGGCCACACTTCTTTATCTCACTTACCGGTGATCTCCCGGACAATGGATTTGATGGTCTCCGCCAGCTCGTCTGCCTCCTTCATTGTATGAGCCTCGCTGTAGATACGGATGATGGGCTCTGTATTGGACTTGCGGAGATGTACCCATCTGTCGGCAAAGTCAATTTTTACTCCGTCAATATCCGAAATCCTTTCATTGCTGAACCGGTCCTTGATTGCGACAAGGATCTTATCCACATCTATATCAGGAGTAAGCTGAATCTTGTTTTTGGCAATTGCATACGAAGGATATCCTTTCTTGAGCTCTGTCACCTTCTTACCGCTTTTGGCCATAAGAGTAAGGAAAAGAGCCACACCAACGAGTGCGTCACGACCATAATGGAGTTCCGGATAGATTACTCCGCCATTGCCTTCTCCACCTATTATTGCTCCGGTATCCTTCATTTTCTTAACCACATTGACCTCACCGACGGCAGCTGCACTGTAGCTGCATCCGGCATGACGGCCTGTGACATCTGCCAAAGCTCTGGAGCTGCTGAGATTGCTGACCGTATTGCCGGGAGTGTGGCTGAGGACGTAGTCTGCCACTGCGACAAGAGTGTATTCCTCGACAAACATTTCGCCATTCTCCATCACGATAGCGAGTCTGTCGACATCAGGATCAACCACAAAACCGACATCTATACCTCCTGCACTCATCACGGAAGCAATCTCGGTCAGATTCTCCGGAATGGGCTCGGGCGTATGGGCGAAGCGACCGGTGGGCTCACAATTGAGCTCCACAACCTTCTTAACTCCAAGAGCCTTAAGAAGTTCCGGAATTGCAACACCGCCGACAGAATTAACGGCATCGACAGCTACCGTAAACCCGGCAGCGGCTATGGCATCCCGATCCACCAGTGGCAGAGACAGAACTTTCTCTATATGTTTACGTGTATACGTATCGTTGACAAAAACTTTTCCAAGCTCGTCGACCTCGGCATAAACATAATCTGACTCGGCAGCGATCCGGAGAACCTCCTTGCCCTCCTCGTCATTAAGGAATTCGCCACGTTCATTGAGGAGCTTCAAGGCGTTCCATTGCTTAGGATTGTGGCTTGCGGTGATTATGATACCTCCGCAGGCATTCTCTTCTGTCACAGCAATTTCCGTGGTAGGAGTAGTGGCGAGTCCAATATTAACGACATCAAATCCCATGGCTGTCAAAGCTCCTTCGACAAGACTGCAGACCATCGGGCCCGAAAGACGTGCATCGCGTCCGACCACAATGAGGCGATTCGTTTTGGAAGTGTTCCGCTTTATAAATTCGGCGTAGGCCGATGTAAACTTCACGACATCAACAGCTCCGAGTCCATCACCCGGAACGCCACCGATGGTGCCGCGAATACCTGAAATCGACTTAATTAATGACATGGCTTGTCTGTATATCTGTTTTTAGTTAGTCTTAGTTAATCTTTATTTGCATTAAATACGCATATATCAGTAATATGCGGGGTAATACTTTATGTTATAAACGTATGGCTGACACTGCCCGGTCTCGCCTTGAAATCCGTAGTAACTCCTCAGGACCAGATTTACTTCGCAATCGAGGCCAAGAAACTTTAGAGGCACCTGAATTCCGGACCCGAATGTCATGGACGTCGCGGCGCTAAGATCGTCAAACCTAAAGGATTGGGAGTTGCCGCCTCCCACATTATTGGCATTGCCCGTCGGCTTAGCGTCATAACCTTTATAGAGGTCGAGAATGTTGGTACGCATATAGCGGAAGAAAACCTGCTGTCCCGTCTTGGCTTTATTCCCGGGATTTCCGGGATTTATAACCTGCATATATATGTAACCATCCTCATCAATCTTATAAAAAGGAGCATCCTTACCTGAGATAAAGACGGAATCGGCCGGAATAGTGTTGATAATCTTCTGATTGGCAAGCCACCAGTTGGTTGCCTTCTCCTCATCCTGCAACATTTCGGAGTAACTTTTCGATTTGCTGCACGAAACGGAGAGAAGCGTCATTAACACGAAACTGATTAAAAAAATGCCTCGAAATCTCTTCATTATTTTCGTTTACTTATTTTAACACTTCATGGTTTTTTGCCGCATCGGAAGCCGATTTCGGCAGATAACAATCAAACTCGTCCATTACCCTCTCGCAGAGCGCGATGCAGTCCTCCATTTTTCCGAAAAATTTCCCTCCGGCGGCCTGTCTGTGTCCGCCACCACCAAAATATCTTTCGCAAAGAATATTTACGGGGAAATCCTCGACACTGCGTGTTGAGACCTTGATACAGTCTGTATCCTCACGCAAGAAAATCGTGTAGATGACACCCGAGGCTTCACCGGCTTGATCCACGAGCCCTTCAGTGTCACCTTTCTCGTAGTCAAACTGCTCAAGCTGCTTTAGAGTGACCCAGACAAGCGCCGCGTGATGTCCGGGATAAAGACGATAGTTATTCGAGAGAGCGTAAGCATGCAGACGGATTGCTTCGTAACGCTTCGTATGAAGCACCTTCTTCACAATCATGGGGATGTCGACGCCTTTTCGTGTCAACTCCAACATAACGAGGTATATCTCAGGATTGCTGCAATTGACATTCAGGTTCTTGGTGTCTGTGATTATGCCAGTACAAAGACATGTGGCACACTCGCGACTCATCGCCGTAAAGAATCCCATATCGACGATGATACGAAACATGAGCTCGCTTGCAGAAGACATCTCAGGATAAGAAAACACCACATCCGCGAAATCGTCGGGATAAAGATGATGGTCAACCATTACTTTCTTGGCATCAGAGGCCAAGAGCAAGGAGCCGAGTTCATCCTGACGCGAAGCATTGTTAAAGTCACAGCATACAATCAGATCGGCTTCGCTGAAAAGACGCGCGGCGTAATCGGAGTAACGGGTAAAGGGGATAACTTTGTTCATCCCGGGGAGAAAGGACAACTGTCTTGGAGGGGTGTCGGGAGTCACAACTTTAGCCTCCTTCCCCATGGCGGTCAACAGGTGCATAAGCCCCAGTGAAGAACCCATGGCATCTCCGTCAGGGCGGACATGGCATGTCACGACAATCCGCGCGCTCTTTTCAAGAAGATCGCGGAATCGGATCACACTTCGCTGATCAAGCACTTTTGTTATCATCTGCAAATACTTGAATCACCACTCCCTTTTCAGTAATGGCAATTGGTTGACAAAGATAGCAATTAATTCCCGAAATTCAGTTAACTTTGCAGTACAATTTTAAGGCGATGTTTCCGAAGGGTGCTAATCAATCGAAGCATACTTTCTGATTATATGAATGTTATCCCGTATATCGGAATCAAATCACCATAATTTAAGCTATGACAACAAGACAAGATCAACTCAATTCTTTCGGTCGACTACTCGACGTACTCGATGAACTCAGAGAGAAGTGTCCGTGGGACCGTAAACAGACCAACGAGTCGCTAAGAGCAAACACAATCGAGGAGGTTTATGAACTGGCGGATGCCCTGATTGCCAACGATATTCCGAATATAAAGAAAGAGCTTGGAGATGTTCTTCTTCATGTCTGCTTCTACGCTAAAATAGCAGATGAGAAGAAGCAATTCGATATTGCGGACGTGTGCAATACGCTGACAGACAAGCTAATCTTCCGCCACCCGCATATTTACGGAGATGTGAAAGCCGACAATACGGAAACGGTGCTTCAGAATTGGGAAGAGATCAAGCTTAAGGAGAAGGGTGGCAACAAGACGGTGCTTGCCGGAGTACCCTCAGCGTTGCCGGCTCTGATCAAGGCGAACAGGATTCAGGAGAAAGCCAGAAACGTCGGATTTGACTGGGAGGAAAAAGAACAGGTATGGGATAAGGTCCGGGAGGAAATGTCGGAAGTCGAAGAGGAGATACGGCGTGGAGACAAGGTCAACATGGAAAAGGAATTCGGCGACCTGCTTTTTGCCGTGGTCAACGCAGCAAGACTTTACGGGGTCAATCCGGAGAATGCACTTGAGCTTACCAACCGCAAGTTTATCAGCCGCTTCAATTATCTCGAACAGAAATCAAAGGAACAGGGGAAATCTCTCCGCGACATGTCTCTGGCAGAAATGGATGCGATATGGGATGAGGCAAAATCCTTCGAAGGTCAAAAGGATTGATAAATGAGACTCTGCATCACCGAGAAACCGAGTGTAGGCAAAGATATAGCCCGGATCATCGGCGCCAACACACGCCGGGAGGGATATTTCGAGGGGAATGGATTTTGTGTAACATGGACCTTCGGTCATCTCTGTTCCCTTAAGGAGCCTCACGATTACTCGCCTTTGTGGAAGCACTGGAGTTTGGGGCAGCTTCCGATGATACCTCCGCGTTTCGGCATCAAGCTTATCGCAGATGACGGAATAGAAAAGCAGTTTCATGTAATAGAAACACTTATAAAGGAGGCTGACGAAGTTATAAACTGCGGTGATGCCGGCCAAGAGGGTGAGCTGATACAACGATGGGTGATGCAGCTGGCAAACTGCTCCAAGCCGATAAAACGGCTATGGATATCATCTCTTACCGACGATGCCATTCGGGAAGGGTTTGCCAATCTCCGGTCCCACGAAGATCTTCAATCCCTTTATACCGCGGGTCTCTGCCGAGCCATCGGAGACTGGATTCTGGGGATGAACGCCACCCGGCTTTATACGCTTAAATACGGAGAAAGAGGGCAGGTCCTTTCGATCGGTCGGGTGCAGACCCCTACTCTCGCCATGATTGTTGCCCGACAGAAAGAGATAGAAAATTTTGTGCCCAAAGACACGTGGGAGCTGCAGACACTATATCGGGGCGCCACCTTCACCGCATCATTAAAGCCCTTTGACTCAGAGGAGGAGGGTGAAACAGTGGTGAGGCGCTTGGCTCCGGAACCTCTCGTGGTTGACGACGTAACAAAAAAGAAAGGTAAGGAGGCTCCTCCCCGACTCTTCGATCTTACCTCTCTTCAGGTTGAGTGCAACAAGCGGTATTCAATGAGTGCTGACGATACGCTCCGAACAATCCAATCCCTTTACGAGAAGAAACTCACTACCTATCCACGCGTCGACACTACATATCTCCCCGATGACGTCTATCCGAAATGTGCGGCTATCCTTAACTCCCTCAAAGAGTTTCAGGAAGTACTCCTCACTATTCGCGGTAAGAAACTTACAAAAAGCAGAAAGGTATTCGATAACTCAAAAATCACTGATCACCATGCCATAATTCCAACGGGACAACCGCTTCCGCCATCGCTTTCAGAAATGGAGCGCAACGTATTTGATACGGTAGCAAGGAGATTCGTGGCGGTATTCATGCCTGATTGCACTTTCGACCAAACCATTGTGGAGGCTCACGTGGCTAACGAGAAATTTAAGGCAACCGGAAAGATCATCATAGACCCGGGATGGAAACGCCTATATAACAAGGAGGGTCAGGCAGCGGGCTCACGTAATGCGGAAGGTGAAGCAGGAAACGTTCTACCCACATTTACAAAAAAGGAATCCGGCCCACACAAACCTTTCCTGACAAAAAAAACTTCTCAGCCACCCAAATATTTCACCGAGGGAACACTTCTTAAGGCCATGGAAACTGCCGGCAACATGGTGGAGGACGAAGACCTCAGGGAAGCACTTAAAGCAAACGGAATAGGAAGGCCATCTACCAGAGCCCAGATTATCGAAACGCTCTACAAACGAGGTTACATCAGGCGTGAACGCAAGAGTTTACGAGCCACACAGGCAGGAATAGATCTGATTTCCATCATCCGGGAAGATATAATTAAAAGTGCAAAACTGACAGGTCTTTGGGAAAACAGACTTCGACGTATCGAGCGTGGAGACTACGATGCTTCAGAATTTATCATGAGCCTGAAAGAAATGATACGTCAGATTGTTATAGATGTATTATCAGACAACTCTTCCCGAAAAATAGCTTCCGCGCCTGAGACGGCTCAGGGAAAGTCCACTAAGAAAAAGAAATGAGTATCGAGCTTCAATACACGTTGGTGGGTGTAATCATCCTCGCCTCACTCCTATGGATGGTGTGGGGAATGATTCGCGCACACCGGAGGAAAGGGTGTAAAAACGATAATAAGGAAGCCCACTGCGTCGGATGCGCTCTTTCGGACGCCTGCACTTCAAAGCGCAAGTCATTATCTCAGTCAAAATAACCATTATGCACATTCGTCTTTAGAAAGTGTATCAACGAGCTAACGACATGTTAACTGCAACTCCGCAGTTTGTGTTGGTAGTCGGATAAGAGGAATTGCTTACAAGCGGAGTGTTCACCTGATGGTCAAAGAACATGCTTAAGGTGATCCGCTTAGAGAGGATATAGCTTGCCGTGAAATTAAGAGCCATAGTCCGGGCACCGCTCTGAGCTTGCGTATATGCTGTCTCAATCTTCCTGATAAGGGATGAATTAGTGGCAAGCGAGAAGTCCAGATTGAGAGTAAGGTCATTGCTCACACCACCCTGCTTTCCTCCAATCTTGAGAATCGTGTTGAAGTTGGCTATCTTGTATCCGCCACCAATAGTGAGTTGCTTACTTGTAGCCTCGACTATCTGTCCGGCAGAAGCATTGAGCGACAACGTACGGGAATCACGATACTCGACATTGAAAGTGACGTTGTTGTTCATCGTAGCGTTGACACCTATGAGCGGAGCGAATTTTTCCGTTATCGAGACAGAAGAGATGTTATAAGGTGAAGAAGGGATGGGGTTGGAAGTCTGCTCATCGAGAGTAAAACCATAGTCTCCTTCAACGCCGATCCAGTTAAGATAGCTTGAATAAGACCCAACGGAGTATGTACACTGATATGCATGAGTGAGCGTGAAGGACTTGAACCACTTGCGCATATTGCCGAGCTGAAGCAAGCCGTCGTAAGTCACCCTCCAGTTAGGACGGATGGCCGCCAAAGATGGGAAAGGAGACAGATCAACAGTCTTTGCATCCCCTCCGGAATAAGCAGCGAGGAAGGCCGGAATAAGGACATCCGAGCTTGTCCTGCTGACTGTACCCACCTCCGGATTGAAAGTAGTACCGGCCAAAGGATTACCGGTCATAAACCCACCCGTCGGATAAGGGACACCGGCGAATTTCTCTTCAAATCTCGCAGCAACAACCGGTATATTGGCGAGGAAGTCACTGAAAGCCTTACTCTCGTATCCATTTTCCGCCTTGGAACCACGCAACGCAGTAGCAATGGCTATGTGGGTCTTAGTGAAGGAACCGGAACGGGATGTGGGCATATCGGCATACATGAATTGGATCTGCTGAGTGCGACTGTCCGTACGATTATTGGTCAAAAGAATCTTAAGGCCTCGAATCGGCTCGAGATTAAGCTCGAAATTGAATTCAGTCGTAGTGTTCCATATCGCAGGAGAGGTCTGGTTGTCGTCCGTAATAAGCCAACCCCGTTCAAGGGCTTTATCGACATAGCTCTTGTCGGTGAAACCGAAGGCGAAATCCAGACCGGGAGCCATGGGGCCATAGTTTCGGCTCTGTCCGAAAATATCTCCGACATCCGGACGGAAGAGAGGGAGAGTCATTCCATGGCTCTGCCGCCAGCGCATATTGAAACTCCTCGGGGACATAAGCAGGCGTGCAGAATAGTCAGCCACGTCCAACCAGAATTTAGAGGAGGAGTTTTTCTTCTGTTCCGTCACCGTAATCTTATAATCAGAATCTCCCCTGTCGAGAATCTCCACTGTGTTCTCGTCAACAATGCGTGTCTTAAGTTTGACAAGATTATCTCCGGACTGGGCAGAAATACGCACCTTTTTTGTCTTGAGATTATGGCGTACGAAAGTTGAGGAATCGGGATTCAGCGTGATAGCACGCTCGAATTTCTTGAGCTTATCGCGTGCGGGGGAATCTTTATCCTCAGCATCGTTTCCTTTGCCTTTTCCGTTTTTGGACTTACTGTTCCGACCCTTAGAAGATGAGCTTGAAGATGAGCGAGAGAAGCGCTGATTGACTTTCTTAAGATACGGCACCTTATTGAACATCTGCTCAAGATTGAGACGTCCGTCAGCATTCCATGTGGCCTGATTCTGGATATTGTTACCGAGATAAATATCGTCTACAGTCGCACCACGATCCCACCGATATGTGGAATTGTAGCTTACCTGTCCGTTGATGAAGTCCAGAATAGGAATCTTCGAGAAAGGCGCACGATACGTGGCCGTAAAGGTCTGATTATAATTCCACGGAGTGCCGAAGCCCTTGATACTGTTCCAGACCGTGTCGCGCCACTCCTTATACTTATCAGGGAAAAGCTTGCGGTTTACAGCGCCTATCGTTTCTTCGATACGCGCTGTGGTATTGGAATTGAACGTGAAGCTCAGCGTCTTGGTAAGATTCCAAGTCAGATTCAGCTGCCTGTCCCAATAGAAATTCTTGCTCACCTGCACCGGAAGCTGGGAATTGACGTCCACTTCGCTTCGCGTCTGCTGCTCGTAGTAATATCGAGACATATTCGTATAGAAAGTCAACGAATTAAAGAGCCAATTTATCTCCCAGTCTTTCAAAAACTTAAGATTCTTATTCTTAGTCTTAAGCCATCCGAAAGGCTTAAGGGGCTTAATATAGGGATTATAAGAATACTGGAAGGAGCCTTTATAATCGTTGGTGTATTCATACTCAGTCGTAGGATCGATATTCTTCTGCTTATTGAAGGAGAAGGAAGCGGTAAAATTAGCGGGATCCCACGGCATGGGTGTCTTATGCTGGACGTTGAATTTGAAGCCGGAAATCGAGAAACTTTCCACAATCTTGCGCGTCACGGCATAGCCGCTAATGGAATCCCGCTCCTGCTTGGTGGAACAAGCGTCGAGAGCATCCTTAAGCAGAATATCCTGATCCAACGGATTATACTTCGGAGTGGTCTTCTCCTTGGAATAAGAGTAGTATATCGGCGCATGAAGCTTCACCTTTTCAGGCATGAAACGACCTAAATCGGTCTGAACGGCAACATTATACTGCTCATAATCATCAAGTCTTCTCTGGGAAAGACCTTGATCGACACCACCGAATCCGGCCGTTTCCACATGAGCACCGAAATTGACCTGAGCGACATCACTGATACCGAGATTGACCGTGGCATTCGCAGCCCACCCGCCCGATTCATTGAAATCAGTAACCTTCAACTCGTTCACCCATACGGCACCGTCCTTCACACTGTTGGACTTATTCCGGATACCGATAAGCATCACACGCACATCGCCCAAAGAGGGATTTCCAAGCACGGAAACAGTATTGTGCTCGTTGGAAGGATCACGCCGGGAATATAGCAATCCATACCCGACACCTTCTTCCCCATCGCTTTTTGCTCTGTTACGTTCGGTCTTTATATCCGTAAAAAGGGAGAAGGGGACATCAAGGAAGTTGTTAAGGGGCCACACGATACGTCTGTCTGCAGAGCTCTTGTTATTGTACCTTCCTGCGGGAGTCAACTCAAGAGGAATCTCGTATTCGTAATAATTGTTTTTCACGTCTGAGCCAACGCGAACAAAGAGAGCGAGATCGCCATTATGAAGATTGGTATTGTCAATCACCGGAGCTTCAGCGTGTACCCACATCTGCATCCTTTTATAGATACGCAGGTCAAGCTGCGTATTCTTGTAGACGCCACGGGCATCCCCGGGCTGAAGACCCTTAACAGACATGGCCATGGACTGCTCATTGAGCTGAGTGGCCTGAGCCTGTCCGGGATCCTGAATACGGTTTACACCCGGGGGGAGAACGTAGTTGACCGGTTCCTTGCCGGAATTTTCCTCGATATTTACAGTGCTGACATCAAGCTCACCCTCGGCCGGGGAATCGTTACGGCTATTGAGATTAAAAGCATAGTCACGCCACTCTCCACGCACAAGCTCCAAAGTGGCGAAACGCAGAAAGACAGGTTGCTTGAAACCGTTGAGGAAGATACGGGCAAAACGCACCGTAGAGAAATCGTTGATACCACCGACAGTCTTTTCGGGCTGGCTGAGAGGAATCTTAAACTGATACCATACCATCACTTTGCTCTGGCCATTGGGGAGTATCTGAAGGCTCTCCTGCTTGTCGGCAATGAAGTTTTTTCCGACTTCAAGATCTTCAGGACGTATGGAGACGCGATACTGGAAATATCGTTCATACTCGTTAAGGGTATTATCCTGATTTATATCCTCAACATCGGGCACCGTACGGGCCGACTGATAGTACGGGTTATCACTTTGGTCCGGGGAGAGTGAGTTTCCCTCCACGCCGTTATAATGCTTATACCGATCAAGGATACCCGTGCGGTGTTCGTCGTACCACGGAGAGAGATAGAAGTGATAGTTGTCTCCGGCAGGATCATTGAAGGGGCTGAAAGGATTTTCCTGCATCGATGCGATCGTACCTCCATCGAGCCGATTACGGAGACCATCGAGATAATCCGCATAGGAATGGAATGAAAATTCTTCATCATTAGGGAGTCCGTCAAGGCCGACGTCCTGAAGAGGCCGGGCATTTTCGGCGTTTTCAAAAGCGTAGGTCAGAGAATTCTGAGCGCTGACCTTACCCCAATTCGTCTCACGGATGAACTGGTCGTTACCATCGATCGGGAGTCCGTTCTCATAACTTTTCATTCCGTCCTTGAGGATATCCTCGCTTATCTCGCCGAAATTAAAGTACAGATCTCCTCCCTCATGGTTTGGAACATTTTCGTCAAGGAAGGGATCCAGCAGCCAGAACTGGACATACTCGACATTGGAGGTTTCGAAATTGGTATTATCCATTTTGCGCATGATACCACCCCAACGACGTTCGGGATAGAGCAGCGAACCGTCGGCTGCGACATCAGTCGCATCGAGATTATACGGGCCACGTTCGGAAGGATAGAAGGAGAGGTTTAGAGTCTGAATCGTCTGGGACTCCCCGTATGTGGACTCACGGTTTGGGAAAATCTCCCGAGTCCTGACTTCGCGCACGTAGGGATTGGACAGCTGGTCAAGATCGTTGCGGATATATCCGGGGACACGCGAAGAACCGCGCTGTGTAAAAAGGCGGTCAATATAATACCAAGAGAGCAACGCACGGTTCTTCCCATAATCGACATTGTCCGACAGGGATGCCTCGGGGAAAAGCGCATCAGGACCGCTGTCGTAAGGTGTAGAAGCGAGTGACCACGAGTAGGGAGAGCGGAGGTCAAGGCCGGTCTGAGTAGTCTCGAAATCGTCAATGTAGCTCGAACCCTGATTGGTTCCGGCTTTCTGCTTGTGGGGAACCAATTGAGCGAACTCAGCCCTGACATTGAGGGTTGAAGGGGATGTGGCATTGACGGTCGGGATGCGGTTGAGAAGGTTTGTCAGCCACATAAACTGGGTATTGTAATTGAGATTCAATCCCCACATAGTGTTGTTGATGATCTCGTCGCCGATGTTCACTTTCTCCGTCAGAGCCTTCTCCGAGAAATGAAGCAGTGTGGCACCAATAGTAAGATCCTTATTGAACTTATATTGTGCATCAAAACCGAGCAGAGTCTTACGCTGCATGGAGAAAAGGGACTGATTCTCCAGCGTCACGCTTACGTTGGTACCGGAATCGATGATACTCTGGTTAGTTATGGTGACAATACCCATAGTATAGTCGACCGTATAGTCGCTATTTTCGGTAAGGGTTACACCGCCAGCCGTCACAATAACGCTACCGCGGGGAACATTCATCGCATTAAGGCGAATAGTAGCGCCATTACTTGCCTGATACTCTCCGGACAGGGTAAACTTATTCTTATCGGCAAACTGGCGTGCAACCGTGATCGTGCTGTCATAGAGCTCCTGATAACAGTATAGATCGGCGAGAGCGGGATCGTTGATCTTACGGCGAAGATTGGAGCCGAAGGGCTCCGCAACCGGGAAAATGATCTTACCGCCGGTTGACTGAACAGTGTAGCCTTCGATGTAGTCAAAAAAGCCGTCGGGATTCGATTCCTGATTAGAATCGATACGGTCAAGATTCATCACCTGCAGCAGAGGCTGGTTAGAAATAGCACCCACGGGGAGATAATTGATCTCAGTGCCTGTCGTGTCGCTAAGGAACTTAATATTGAGTTTGAACTTGTTGCGCTGAAGCTGATATGCACCAAGAGAATAGACATTCTTCATCATCAGCTTCCATATAGGGAGACGGGGAGAGATAGTAGTGCCACGCAACATCTTAAGGTACAGGCAATCAGTGGTATTAGTAACGTCACCGGAAAATTCGCCGACCTGAAATACCTGTCCGTGGTATGTGTATTCGTATGCGACGGCGAGCACCTCGTCACTGTTGAGCGCGGACTTAAGGGAAATATAGCCAAGAGTGGGATTCAAAGTGTATTCGCTTGCCTTAAGCAATCGGGCACTTTCCACTTTCTCAAAATCTCTACCTCCGCTTATACCGTAACTTTGAAGAGGTGCGAGAGCCTGAGTCACGCGATTGATGTTTCGTGCCTCGGGATACTCTGTCTTGATAATATCGAGAAGATTATTGCTCTTATTGCAGGGATTGGGGTACTGAGGGTTGCCGGTCCAGTAATCGGAAGCCAACCTACTTTCCTCTCCGAGATCCATGAATCCGACAAAGTTACGCGACTCATCGAACTGGCTGGACTTGTTCGTCACCCAAACTTCTATACGTGTAATATTGATTCCGGAGGAAACGTAGGGGAGCTTCTCTGCGAATCGGTCGTAGTTATCATAAAAGTACTGGGCGAGAAAGAAATGGCGATTGGCGTCGTAGTCATCGCATTTGAGTTTGAAAGGTGTTGTCTGGACGCCACCCTGAGTATTGACAGTCTTGCTTTCGGAATTTTGCTGGGAGATTAACCCGGTAAGAGTAAGCTTACCGAACTGAAGCTTGGTCTTGATACCGAAAAGAGCCGTACTACCACGTATGAGACTCGAACCGGTGGTCATGCTGACGTTACCGGCCTCGATAGACTTGATAATATCGTCTTCTTTCCCCTCGTAGGCAAGTTTCAGATTCTTGGAGTCAAAATCGAAAGTCGCATCCGTGTTGTAAGTCATATTGAATTTCATCTTATCGCCTACAGAAGCGGCAATAGTGGCCTGAATCTTCTGGTCGAAATCGAAGAATGTCTTACGTCGCGAATTGATGGGGAGGGCCGGATTGTCAGTCTTGTTGCTCTTGATGCCCATGTTGAGCTGAACGGAGCCCTGAGTGGTAAGCCTCACACCTCCGGGGCCGAAAACTTTTTCGAGGGGTCCGAGAGCAAAATTCATATCGAGAATGTTGAAGGGCTCCTTGTCCTTATTCTCAAAAGTCTCGCTATTCCTCTGCCGATAATATGCAAGCATATCGTTGCGCACCTGCGCCTTATGGTATTCGGAAGCGGACATCTGGAAGGGGGTGACAAGATCGTATTCCCCTACTTTAGTATGGATAAGATACATGCCGGTAGCAGGATCGAACACAGCCTCAGTCTTGATATTCTGAGGGTCACGCAGGTCGGCAGCATATTCACGACCGAGGTAATCGGCATACTCACGCGGCAGGGTTGTCTGAACCGGAGAGGGGAGAATAATGCTGTCGGGGATATGGGTATCAGGGAGATATTCAACGGGAGGATTGGTGGGGGGAGGAGACACTGCGGGCTTGTAATACTGCTCGGAAGCGAATATTACGGAGATGAAGGGCACGAGAAGACTCGTGGCCAAGAGTATGATATGCTTGTATTTGCCCGGTTTCACTGTTGTACAATCACTCACATAAAGCAGACACTGAAGACCGAACCCTCACCCGACCAGAGATGTCGGGAATCAGTCTCAAAGCATCTCAAGGGCCTTTCGAATGGCTTTCTCAACCGGAATCGTCGGCTCTCTGAGGAAAATCTTCTTCAATGCTTTCTCCGACTGTATCCGGGTGAAACCGAGAACAGTAAGGGCGGCGAGTGCCTCCTCGAATGTCTCAGTGCCGGAAAGACTCTGAGAATTAAACGTAGTGTACTCCCCTTTTATTTTATCCTTCAGGTCAACTATGATGCGTTGAGCTGTCTTAGCTCCGACACCTTTGACGGCTTTAAGAATCGCATCGTTGCCGGAGGAAATGGCTCCGGCGAGGTCATCGGGAGAAACTGAGGAGAGAATAAGCCGGGCCGTGTTGGGCCCTACCCCACTAACTCCGATGAGGAGCCGGAAGAATTCACGTCCTTTTTTCGTCAGAAAACCGTAGAGAAGATGGGCATCCTCACGTATCGCTTCGTGGATATAGAGTTTCACTTCGCGTTCGGACTGTAAGAGGGCATAATCCAAGACAGTTATGTTAATCTCGTACCCGATACCGCATACGTCCACAATCGCAGTCGCCGGGGTTGTTTCCGTAATTTTACCTGAAATATAATCGATCATTGCAGTGGATTTGGAGAGCAAAGATACAAATTTTCCCTTAACCGTCAACACACTCTAACTTTGTACGACGGGAAACGTTATAAAGATATGGATGCTCCTAAAATGTATCGGAGCAGAAAACGATACCGAGTATCCAAAGAAGAAATTATACACAACTTAATCTTTATATTACTATGACTTACGATAAAGCAATCAGAGAACAGGAATTGACAATGGTTGAATTTTACGCTACATGGTGTCCTCACTGCCATCGTATGATGCCTGTTGTGGAGCAGCTTAAAGAGTTGACCGCCGGTAAAGCGAATATAATTCAACTGGATATTGACAAGAATCAGGATGCTGCAAATGCAGAACATGTGGAGTCAGTGCCGACATTCATTATCTATAAGAACGGTAATGAGGTATGGCGCCACAGCGGCGAAATCGACGGAGAAGTGCTACTAACCAAATTGCAGAGTTTCTAAGGGCAGAGACTCCGAAATAAGGGGAATTCTCTCCCAAAACCAATAGAAAAAGAGATGACTATGAAGCCTGAGACTAATGTTTTCACGGAGTTTCTGAGTCAGCTTCATGTTCCGCATACGTATGCCTATTCGCGAGACCGGTTCGAGAGCATGGCTTTCAAAAGCTTTTTCGGGCTTAAGAAACTTCTCGCTGAATATAAGGTGGAGAGCAATGGCTACAGACTCCCCTGCCCGGAGGAGATGCTGCGGCTTCCGACACCTTACCTCGCCAAGTCTCCGGGAGGTATAATCATAGTAACAGGATTTGATGCTGACCGACAGGAAGTGGAGTACCTGAGTGAGGGTGTGGCAGAAAGAATCGCAGCAGCGGAATTTACGAAGGTCATGCCGGGTATAGTCTTTATGGCTTTCCCATCGCCAGATTCCGAAGAGCCGGACTATAAGTTGCATCGAAGAGATATATTATTTTCCAAGGGGAAAGAATATCTTCTGATGGTGCTTGCGCTTTTCATTGTCGGATATTTATGGATAGCCGAAGGATTGTACAGACATGTGAGCATGTATTTCATTGCATTGCTCGACATCGCAGGAATCTATATATCTACCTTGTTGCTGCAAAAATCACTGAGGATACATAATCCGGCGGCAGACAAAGTCTGCAAGATTATTCAGGACGGAGGATGTGACAGCGTACTTAAGACGGATGCATCAACTTTCTTCGGCATATTCAGCTGGAGCGAAGTAGGGTTTTCGTATTTTGTTGTGAGTCTGTTGTGTCTGCTGGTTTTTCCGCAATATCTGGGATATCTGGCTCTGTGTAACGTCTGCTGTCTGCCTTTCAGCTTCTGGAGCGTGTGGTATCAGAAAACGAAAGCAAAAGCATGGTGTACACTCTGCCTCTGCGTTCAGGCACTTCTTTGGCTTCTCTTCGCATGCTATCTTTTCAGTGGAGCGTATTCCACGATTTTTCCACTTCGGATCGAGTTAGTGGTGCTGATAGCTTCTTACGCCTTCACGCTCCTGACAGTCAACAGAATAGCCACTAAGTTTGAAAACACTGAAAACGTATGAAACCCAAGGAATTAACGATGCCGGAGATAGAAAATATGGAAGAAATGACTCCAGCAGAGCTTAACAATATCCGTTTCTCGTCTAAACATACCGTACTGTCGCCCCAATTACTGAGCGATATGTCGACAGACGACTCTGAAAAGAGCGAGAAATAATCAAGGATATATATATACTGACATAAAATATTCAGAGGACATCCCGACAGTGAGGTGTCCTCTGAATTTATTGAATTAGAGTATTATTCTAAAGGAAGTTATCTACGTATCACGACCTCCTTGGTGACTTTATTGCCACGACGTACGATGTAGATGCCGTTATCGGGATTTGATACCTTTACACCTTGCATATTGTAGTACTCGGCTTCAGAGTCAATATCGTATGCGATACCTTCAACTCCATCTTCCTTTGTAAGGGTAAGAGTGGAGGTTCCGTCGGCTACATACTTGAATACGAGTGTCACTTTCTCAGCCTTAGATGCAAACTTGAAGTTGGAGGACTCAGTATTACCCTGTGTGAGGTTAATGGGCTGGTTGAAAGTCACTTCCTGACCGGCTGTAGCAGCGCCAAAAACGATTTCGGGATACTCCCAGTTGAGTGGAGCGATCTTGAATTCCGCGTCTGCGTCAAAATCCTTGCCGGAAAGTGTGTAGGTATTGGTGGATTCGTCGCATGTGAATTTCCAGTCGGGAAGAGTGTCCCAACCACCGGTGGAACCTTGAGCGAAGGTACCAACAAGGTAGAATTCGGGATGTTCGGGGAGCACGACAGGATCAGTATCTACTGTGCCCTCAAACTTCATGGTGTAAACCTCGGTGTCATAATTGATGTCGAGGGTTATCTTAACATCGATAAGTTTTGAGGAAGTCACGAAATTCGAGCTACCTGTGTCTGAACGCTTGAGAGTGAAGGTAGTTCCGAGTTTGTCGTCGGCAATCTTGCCGGCATCCGCGCTTTCGGCACCAAAGACGTACAGATGTTCGCCTTCACCACCCCAATTCTCGGGACAGAATTTGAAATTGGTATCGGCAGGCATGCCAGCAAGTTCGAGAGTGTAAACTGTTGTGCCGGCCTCGTGAGTAAACTTGTTGGAAGCGGGGAAATTGTTCCAATCGCCATTGAGACCGATAATGTACAGATCGGGTTCTTCCGGTTGCGGATCTTCCTGCACAGTACCTTCTACCTTGATCTTGTTTGCAACGCCCGTGGTAGCACCTACGTAAGTGAAAGTAACTGTAGCATTGGTGAGCTTCTTGGCTACTACGAAGTTGACAGAAGAATCGAACCATGCATTCTTCTCTGCACCATTTTCGAGAGTATCCTTTTGCTCTCCCGTCTCACCTTCAACACCTGTGCCGCCGAAGTTAACTGTCCAAGCTTCTGTATTATCTGCAATCTTGAAACCTTCGCCGGCGGGAATCTCAATTCCGGAAAGAGTATAGACGCTGCCTTCGCGTGTCATCTTGTAAGCATCCTTAGCAGCCCATTCTGTGAAAGCGCCACGTACATAAAGCTCTGGGTATTCCGGATCGGGATTTGATGCCTCTGTACCTGATACTTTAATCTTATTGACTACACCGGTTTCAGCCCCTACGTATGTGAAGGTGACTGTAGCGTCGGTAAGTTTCTTGGCAACGGTGAAGTTAACAGAAGAGCC
>CAYPBS010000017.1:0-11075 GCA_964409015.1 uncultured Sangeribacter sp. | reverse complement strand
GCGTCGGTAAGTTTCTTGGCAACGGTGAAGTTAACAGAAGAGCCGAACCATGCATCTTTCTCGACGTCATTAGCGAGCTCGTCAGATCCATCGCCTGAACCACCGAAGTTTACTTTCCAATCTGTTGTATTATCAGCAATCTTGAATTGAGCCCCGGCGGGAATCTCAATGCCGGAAAGAGTATAGACAGTGCCTTCGCGTGTCATCTTGTATGCATCCTGCGCAGCATAGTTGCCCGTGAAGCTTCCACGAACATAGAGTTCAGGATACTCAGGCTCAGGATCAGAAGCCTCTGTTCCCTCCACTTTAATTTTATTTGTAATACCGGACTGAGCACCTACAAACGTAAAGGTAACAGTCGCATCGGTAAGCTTTTTGGCCACTGTGAAATTGACGGAAGAATCGAACCAAGCATTAGTCTCCTCGCCGAGGGCAAGCACCTGATTGCCAGAACCGGAACCGCCGAAGTTAACTGTCCAAGCGGCTGTATTGTCTGCAATTTTGAATGTGCCGTTGGCAGGAATCTCTATACCGCTAAGAGTATAAACATTCCCCTCACGGGTCATCTTATATGCTTCTTTGGCTTCGTTATCGGTAAAGCTACCACGTACATAAAGCTCAGGATACTCAGGTTCGGGATCGTCTGCCACAGTACCCTCCACCTTAATCTTATTGGCGACACCTGTCTGCGCACCTTCAAATGTAAAGGTCACTGTAGCATCGGTGAGCTTCTTTGCAACTGTAAAATTCACAGAAGAACCGAACCATGCATTTTTCTCGACGCCATTAGCGAGTTCGTCGGGACCATTACCGGAACCACCGAAGTTAACTGTCCAAGCGGCTGTATTGTCTGCAATTTTGAATTCGGCATTGGCAGGAATTTCGATTCCGCTGAGAATGTACACGTTCTCTGTCCGCGTCATTTTATAAGCTTCCTGAGCAGCGTAGTTGCCTGTAAAGCTTCCGCGAACATAGAGCTCCGGATATTCCGGAGTCGGAGGGTCTATATTGCCTGAGCCATTTGTGATAAGAACCTTTGCGGACTCAATATTTTCGATATCGTAATAAAACTCTACCGTTGCATTTGTGAGAGCAACCGCGAGTGTGTAATCTTGTCCGTTATAATTTGGCGAGAATTCTGTTCCAACAGGGATTGCATCATTCTCATTCGCTGCACCCCAGTTGTTGTCCCAAGAACCATTACAGAATTTAATCTTCTTACCGCTTGCGATACTGACATTTTCAATCACATACTTTCCGTTGTTTCCCTGCGGAAGCATTTTGTAATTGTCATCGCTGGTATTCCAACCATTGAAGTCACCGACTAAATAGAGAGCCTCGGGATATTTTGCTTCGCCGGCAGTACCCTCTACTTTCATGACACGAGTACTCACAGTTAGAGTAATCGTCACATTTTCTAAGGCAACCCCACCCTTCGTGGTAATGTTTCCACTGTTACCTGCATTAGTCAAGGTATAACTATTTCCGGGTTCTATATTGCTTGCCGAACCGAAATTATAGTTATCGTTCCAACTGGGTCCCGCAGCAATCTTAAAACCGGAGGACAGTGTTTCAAGAGAGATTGTGTAAACGTTGCCGTCGGTTGTCGTTAACTTATTGGCATCCTTACAGTCATTCCAACCGAACTGAGCTCCTCGGATATATAGATCCGTAAAAGCGTCGACAGGAAGTGCCGTCGTAGCGACAATCATAGACAATAAAAACAGATAGAGTTTTCGCATGATTGTTTTAAGTAAAAATTTAGTTAGTTATTAAATAATTTATATATCATCAAACTGTTTATCTGCAAAACATCTATAAGTTACACACAATGTGGAACTTAAATCGATGAAGTATTTCCATGTTGAACAGACATTATACTAACTGCACCCTCTTGGTTGTCAATAGCAGATATGTTAACACCCTGCAAAGTTAGAGAAAAAACAACCTTGCAGGGCAAATTATTTTTATGTTTGACAACATAATTTAAACTTTCCCTATCTTTGCATAGCGTTATATCAGGGATTCAGATGAGGGAATTATAAAGTAATCGCTGCTCAAATACTCAGATAAGCGTCATGAAGCACGCGCAACGCTCTCTGCATACAGTCTCCCCCGACTACAAGACTCAACGTTATGCCACTCGAACCTGATGCACTTGCCAATACGTCGATCTGTTCTCTTTGAAGTGTATTATACAAGCGATCAATCATACCGGGATAATTCTTGAGATTTTCACCAACAACCGAAATAGTCGCAACATCCCTGAGACGGCATATATCTGAAATCTGACCGTTGGCTAATTCTGTTTCAAACTCACCGCGGAGAATTTCCTCGGCCCGGTCTGCTTCGGCATCGCGAATCGCAAATGTAACCGGGGAAGTGTCATCGACATTTCGAGCCACAAGAAGCACTTCAACACCCTTCTTGCTTAAAAGCGTAAATATACGGTTACTAAGGAACGAGTTATTTCCACATTTGAGACTGAAGAGATTCACATCTTTAATGGAAGTAACCCCTCTGAACAATCTATCGCATCCGCAATAGGTATCAGATATACATGTCCCGGCAGCCTCGGGATTAAATGTATTTTTTATCCAGATAGGTATCTTCTTTTGAAATACCGGATAAATCGTTGGGGGATAGATCACTTTGGCTCCGAAGCTGCATAGATCCATACTTTCGACGAAAGACAGTTTCGGAAGTACATGGGCATCAGGAATGATGTGTGGATCGGCCGACATAAAACCATCCACATCCGTCCATATCTCCAACACGTCCGCATCCAGAGCTGAAGCAATAATCGCCGCTGTAAAATCGCTTCCTCCACGCCCAAGATTGGTTATGTCTCCGTTATCCCTGTCAGAAGAGATGAATCCGGGAACCACAACTATATTTGTAGGCATTTCAGAAAACCTCTTGCGGATCAATCTTTCTGTCAATTCCGAATCAGGGATATGCTTGCCATACCATTTTTCGGTGAGGATGAATTCGGGAGAATATAGCAACCCGGCGTCCTCTATTATCGAGGATACAAGAATGCATGACATCCTTTCGCCGAAACTTACAACCCGATCCAGAACCTTTGGAGAGACATCGTTGACAAGACTTATTCCGAGGTAAACGTCAGAAAGCTCCGAGAGAAGATTTGAAATTTCAGCCCACAAATTTTCCCGACATTCCTCAGACACAAGTTCATCACATACAATACGATGGCGGTCGACGATATATCGCAACTCTTCCTTGTACCTTCCGTCAGCGGCACACGCCAAGTCTGCCGTCCGAATAAGCCGGTCGGTAATACCACCTAAAGCCGAAACAACCACTACTGCTGGTTCGGCACAATTCTCTACAATCCTCTTGACATTGCGGAGACTTTCCACGGTGCCGACCGAGGTGCCTCCGAATTTCATCACTTTCATCTCTATCAAGCAACGGGGCTTAGTCCCCGCTCTGAGGTTGCAAAGTTAATGAAAAAAACAGATTAAAGAACCTTCGTCATCAGTTCCGCATCGACAAACTCCTTGCCCATACGGATCCACTGAGGAAGGTGGGCTACGATCTCATAGCCTGCGGACCGGAACAGTTCCACACTCTTCTCATTGGCAGAGGGAACGACTGCTACGAGCTGATGAAGGCCGAGAGAAGAGCAGCAGTACTTCGAAAGAGTTTCAAGCGATCTCCGTCCTATGCCCTTACCTCGCTGCGACTTATCTATCACTATACCTACAAAGGCTCGACAGTTTTTACCGTCAACATTATAAAGGTCTATTGCTCCGCTTGTCACTCCGTTGGCTTCTATCATAAGCCTTAACTGACCGTCGGAATAGGGATTGGCATCGTAGGTATTTATGTATGCCCAAAGGAGCGCACGAGAATATGGAGCTATAGCAGACCCGTAGCGGGCGATTGTCGGGTCATTTTCCCAGAGATAAAGAGCATCCAGATCTGATGGCTCGGGAGCGCGAAGTACGATTTCCATTTCTGTTATATTTTATTATTACAATGGCATATTATTCTGCCTATAAGTTTATTTTTCCGTCTTTGTATCGAAGGGAATACGATTTACTATTGATCTTCCGAGCGTAAGCTCGTCGGTGTATTCAAGATCACTGCCGACACTGACACCTCTTGCAAGCACTGTCACCCGCACATCAAGACCCGCAAGTTTTCTAAATATATAGAAACTTGTCGTGTCCCCCTCCATGGTTGCACCGAGGGCCAGAATCACCTCCTTTATACCTTCATTCCGGACACGCTCTACAAGACTTTCGATCTCAAGAGCAGCCGGACCAATGCCGTCAAGCGGAGAAATCACTCCTCCAAGCACGTGGTAGAGACCTTGATGCTGACGCGTAGACTCTACCGCTATCACATCCTTTACAGTTTCCACAACACATATTGTCGTCGAGTCACGGCGGGAATCAGAACACAGAGGACATACATCCGATTCGCTGATATTATGACATCGCTTGCAATACTTAACCCCGTGGCGCATGTTTATCAATGCGTTGCCAAGAGCATCGACTTCAGATTCATCCCTACGTAAAAGATGCAACGCCAGACGCAGAGCTGTCTTTTGCCCCACACCGGGAAGCTTACCCAACTCTGCAACGGCCGTATCAAGTAATTCGGATTTGAAACTGGCTTTCATATTCACTGCAAAAATAATAAAAAAATCCTTACCCTCTTTCCGAGATAAACAAAAATTCTTCAACATCAATATGTGTTAGCCCTTTAATTCTTCGATTCAAGGACACAACCCAGAAAGGTATTGATAAATATATTGTTTTACTCTATTCAGAGTAGTCAACTCAATATTTTTTTGTAAATTTGCACCAACATGAAAATATCTAAAGCAGAATATGTGATAAGCAGTCCCAACGTCGCCAAGTGTCCTGAGGTGCATGCTCCCGAGTACGCCTTTATCGGACGAAGCAATGTCGGAAAATCTTCGCTGATTAATATGCTTACAGGACGCCGAGGACTTGCCAAGACATCGCAAACTCCCGGCAAAACTCTCCTGATCAACCATTTCAGTATAGATAATGGGGCGTGGTATATCGTGGATCTTCCCGGTTATGGGTTTGCCTTGAGAGGGAAACAGCAGAGAGAGAAACTGACAAAAATGATTTTCGATTATGTGGATAACAGGTCGGAGATGACAATGCTCTTTGTGCTGATTGACTCCCGCCATGCGCCTCAGAAAATTGATCTTCAATTCTTATCTCATCTGGGAGAAAATTCCGTGCCTTTTGCAATAATTTTCACCAAAATTGATAAGCAGAGCGTTTCGGCGACCAATGCAAACATAGAAGCGTATAAGAAGGAGCTTCTTAAATATTGGGAAACTCTTCCACCTATTTTCGCCACCTCTTCTTCAAAAGGGAAAGGACGCGATGAAATATTAGATTACATCGAGAGTATTAATCAAGAAATTAAGCATAAGGAGGAAGAATGTGAGAACAGGCCAGAGGAAGTCTCCGGCATTACTTCTCACGAGGGAGATCCAGAAGCGCTATAAACTTTGACTATGACAAACGAGCCCAGAAAAAAAAGAGTTACACTTCTTGTTCCGGCTTACAACGAGGAAGAAGTTCTGGAGATGTTTTATGAAAAGGTTTCAGCCCTGATAGATTCATGGGGGGACAGATACGACTGGGAGCTTCTGTTCATCAACGACGGAAGCCGGGACCACACCTTAGATATTCTCAGAAAGCTTCGTCGGCGAGACGAAAGAGTCAATTACATAGACATGGCCCGCAATTACGGCAAGGAGATAGGCATGCTTGCCGGATTTGATCATGCAAGCGGAGATTGCGTCATCACAATAGACGCCGATCTTCAGGAGCCTCCGGAAACAATCCCTCTGATGCTGCAAAAATGGGAGGAAGGTTTTGATGATGTCTACGGAAAACGTCGTAAACGTAAGCAGTCCTTCCTTAAGCGTATGTCTTCTAAGGCTTATCACAAATTGCTCGCCTCAATGTCTGAGGATGTAGATCTTGCAGACGATTCGGGTGACTTCCGGCTTTTGGACCGAAAATGTATAGACGCAATGAGCCGTATACGCGAGACACAGCGGTATACCAAAGGTCTGTATTCTGTCATCGGTTTCCGCAAAGCAGCTGTTGACTACGATATTAAGGAGCGGGCAGCCGGCACAAGCAAATGGACTCCGGCAAAACTGATGCGTCTTGCAGTGGACGGTATCACCTCTCATTCCGTTCTTCCATTACGTCTTTCATCGTATCTGGGGCTTCTTGTATCGCTGTTTGCTTTTCTATATCTTTTTTTCGTATTGATAAAAGCGATCATATTCGGCGACAATGTTGCCGGATATCCGACTCTTATATGTGTACTGTTATTTTTAGGAGGATCGATACTTCTGGCTCTCGGTATCATAGGGGAATATCTCGGACGTATTTTCCTTGAAACAAAACACCGGCCGGCATATTTCATCAATGGAATAAACGATACTTTGCCCGATATCTCAAAGAACGTATGAAACTGAGTAAACTAATCAACGGCAAGGGGAGGCTTAGCGAAATAATCCGTTTCGGCATGGTGGGCGGATTCGCAACATTGCTTCAATACGGCATGTACGTAGTATTTGCAAATGCAGTCGGTCTCTCTGCTGTCTTATCGACTATAATCAGCTACGCCATCAGTTTTGTTTTCAATTTCGTCCTCTCGAACTTCTTCACCTTCCACACCCGTCCAAATGCACGAAAGGGACTCGGTTTTCTCGCCAGCCATGCCATCAATATGGGTCTTCAGGTTGGACTGGTGGCTATTTTTAATATTTTTCTCGATAAGACACTTGCCTTGCTTCCCGCAATGGCGATATGCGTTCCTGTCAATTATCTATTGGTCAGGTTCGCATTGACAAATCGTCGGTTTCAATCCAAGAAAGAACGTGAGTCATCTTAGACTTCTCTCCTGATCGGACTGGTACTACTCTTCGAATGAATTAATCGACGGGATACTCCGTGGGGCATTTATCCGATTCAAGAATCTCAAGATATCGCTTGGCTACATAACGGGCTTCCGGAAGATTCATAAGCAGATAATTTCCACAGTCCCGGGGAGTTGCCCCCGGCACATCACCTTCATAATCTGCTATAAACCGGAAAGTACGGCGAATAAGATCCATTATCTCATCCGGGCGTATTTTGCCCTGTACAAGAAGATAATTTCCTGTGCAGCAACCCATTGGTCCCCAGTACACAATCCTTTCACACCACTCCGGATCGTTGCGGAGAAAGGTTGCAGCCAAGTGTTCGATTGTGTGAAGTGCGGAAATCGAAAGAGCAGGCTCCCGATTGGGGGCTGTCATGCGAATATCGAAAGTCGTTATTTTATCTCCAGATGGTGTAGTATCTAAACGGCTTACATAAATACCGGGAAGCAGATCAAGATGATTGATACGGAAACTCGCTATCTTCTCCATTTTTACTATATATTAGTCTACAAATACTTTAAAGGTTACTCAACAATTCCCTTAGAAGTCGGAAAGTCTCTGCCGGAGCGTCAGACCAGAAATTTTCGTATTGTGAAATGTTTTCCTCCTGACCCGGCGTATCACTTATCACTCTGAGAACGTTGAAGGGTACTCCCCGAAGCAAACAGACCTGAGCAATTGCGCCGGATTCCATATCTGTTGCCAGAGCCTGAGGGAAATATGATTTAATCTTTTCGACCTCCTCTTCAGTGGAGATAAATTTATCTCCACTGCACAAAAGACCGTACTTCACAGACCGGTTATCTATGAAAAGACTCCGGCACATTTCCAACACGGGAGAATAAGTCTTCATGTAGACTCCAAGTCCGGCAGCAGCGCCATATTCCGTTTCCGGACCGCACCATACGTCGTGGTAACTGACAGCTTCTGCTACAAGGAGATCAAGCACGTGCATCGAAGGATCCGTGCCACCTGCGACACCGGTATTGATGACAAGATCAGGATTATAACGGTCGATAAGAGAAATAGTGCCCACAGCGGCATTTACTTTTCCGATTCCACACTCCATGGCCACAACATCATGCATGCCTATACGACCGCTGTAAAATTCGTAGCCGTTGATAATGTCTATTTTATGATTATCCTCAAACATCGGAAGAAGCAGATCGAGCTCCTTTCGCATTGCAACGATAACTCCTATAGTCATAAGATCTTCTTGGTTGTTTTTATGACTACAAAGTTAATGCATCGAGACCACGTAAGCAATATTTTTACTACCTTTGTAAATCATGACCGAAAATAACATTTCAAGGATACCATGCTTTGCAACCCGTTCTGTCTGGTTTTGGCTTGTTTTTGCTATGTTCACTTTCATGATTATGGATCAATTCTCATTAAGTTTAGGAGATGATTTCGCCTACTATTTTACCGATTCCCGTACTCATGCCTATGACGGTAAGAGGGTCGAGACTCTGAAGGATTGTATCACGACCCAATTCAACCATTATACAACTACCAATGGTCGCTTTATTGTCCATTTAGTGGACATGATCATCTTGAATTTTGTGCCCGCTCCACTGTACAGGATCTTTAATTCATTCATGTTCGGTTTACTGTATCTCGGCCTCTTGACTCTCGGATTCCGAAGACCCCGAATAGCCTGCTTTGCATCAATTTTACTTGCAATGATTTGGTGGATTATTCCGGACTCCGGCACAGTGATGCTGTCCCTTATATCCTATTCCGTAAATTATCTTTGGAGTGGTGTAGCCATAATATATCTCCTGATCTTATGGAAAAACATTGCAAGTCTGACCAGTAAAGGATTTGCGCTGCTCTGCGTTTACACTTTCGTATGCGGCACCCTGCAGGAAAGCTTCAGTATCCCTATCTGTTTTGCTCTTATAATAGATTCGGTGTTCCGATTCAAGAAACTAACACGAAGGGAGAGGATGATAATTCTACTCTTTATTCTCGGGTCAGCAATTCTGATATGCGCTCCCGGAAATTTAGCTCACTTTGCTTCTGGAGGAGCAGCAAGAGGTGCAAGCCTTCTTCACAAATTCACTACGATGCTTCGGTGTTTTCTATTCTCTCCTATGTCGATACTAATGGTTCTTTTGTTGGTTAAGGCTATAAATTCAAAAAACGGATATAAATGTTTCCTTAATGAGAACCGACTACTTTTATATGCTACAGCAGGAGCAATACTTTTCGGCTCCGTGACCTTTACCGCACCTCGTCAATTCTTTGCGCCCTCCCTTTTCTCTATCGTAATACTCTGTCGTTTCATTGATACGAAAAGGAGATTTCTCCAAGCAAAATCCATCACAATTAACCTTTCCATCCTTATTCTTCTTGTTACCTTCTTCTCTATAGCAACTTTTCTCAGAAAAAGTGTGAAAGAGAATCATTCGCGTTATATTGAGCATATCTCCCGTTCGAGCTCCGGATTAACCGTTTCAGATGTGTCATGCTCTCCCTACAATGTCCATCCATGTTTGTGGAAAATCTTCGGAGACTATGCTCCCGACCCTTGGGAAGGTAAACACTTCAGTTTCCCTTATGACTCTTATTCAAGAAGAGGACTTTCCCGGATAATCTTTGACTCTCCGGATAGTATCGAGGCTGTTATACCCTACCCCGTTGAGTATATCATACAGAAGTGTTCTCCGACAATTGCATCGAGTTCTGATAGTATTTATGCCACCCGTTCACTTGATGACGTCTACAATGCAGTCACGATCCACGGTCCGAAACCTGTAAAAATCAAATCCGGCTCTTCCCCGGGAATTCGGCTCGAGCAATTCTATACAAAAGATAGCATTCAAATTGTAATAACCCCATCCTTTGTAAAAAATATAACAATCATATATCGTTAAAATCAGCCATGAAAATAATCAAAATCTGGAATGATTCTCCCTCAGAAAAACAACTCCATGAGATTGCCGGACGACTTCGGGACGGAGAGATAATGATCTACCCTACTGATACGATCTATGCAATCGGATGTAATGCCCTCGACCCCAAAGCTGTAGAACGTATATGTCGTATAAAAGGTATCAATCCGGAGAAAACCAATCTCTCTGTAATATGCGATTCAATATCAACAGCTGCACGTTATGCAAAAATCGACAATGCCAACTATATGATGCTTCGCAATAATACTCCGGGCGCTTTCACATTTCTTTTCCGGTCCGCGCCTTCTTTACCCAAAGCATTTAAGAGTCGCAAAACGGTTGGAATCCGTATCCCCGATCTCAATACACCACGATCCATTGTTGAGTACTGTGATTTTCCCATACTTTCAACTTCCATAGAATTTGATGACTCGGACTACACGGTGAATCCCTCGTTGATCGCAGAAGAAGCCGAAGGAATAGTGGACTTCTTGGTAGATGGAGGCGATGGAGGCACAGAGGAGTCAACCATCGTAGACTGCACGGGAGCCGTCCCTGAAATAATTAGAGAAGGCAAAGGAGATCTAATCTGATTTTTAGAATATAGGGTAATATGAATAATGAAATTTTTCATTAATTTTGTTGCCAATAAGAGTGTACCTTCTTCACTACACTCGCAAAAAAGCAGAAATATATATAACCAAGATTCTAACCGATTTAATATCAAGTTATTATGTCAAAAGTAACAATTGTGGGCGCCGGCAACGTAGGCGCAACAGCCGCCAATGTTCTCGCAATAAGAGAAGTGGCTGATGAGGTTGTAATGATAGACATCAAAGAGGGCGTGTCTGAAGGAAAAGCCATGGACATGATGCAGACTGCCAATCTGCTCGACATGAACACACGCATCAACGGTGTAACCAATGATTACGAGGCCACCAAGGGTAGCGATGTTGTAGTGATAACATCAGGAATTCCCCGCAAACCCGGCATGACGCGCGAAGAGCTTATCGGTGTCAACGCAGGCATCGTAAAACAGGTGACGGAAAGCGTCCTCAAATACAGCCCCGACGCTGTTATCGTATGCGTTAGCAATCCGATGGACACAATGACATATCTTATCCACAAGATTTCCGGTCTCCCCAAAAATCGTATTATCGGTATGGGTGGCGCACTCGACTCAAGCCGTTTCAAATATTACCTCAGCAAGG
>CAYPBS010000016.1:0-32423 GCA_964409015.1 uncultured Sangeribacter sp. | reverse complement strand
AGTTTTCTTCGCATATTCTTACGGGGTGTTGAACTTTGGTTTTCTATTAAAGTTTTTTGAAGCTACTTCTTTTTCAAATGATACATCTCATGATATGATTCTGTTTTATCCTTTTCGACTGGCACTGTGAATTCTTTGATAAATTCTCCGTCTCCATATTCTGTTAATAGATTAGATGTTTTATAGCCATCAAATTCAAGATAACATTCGTTCTTGGATCGGACATCAAGGAGGTATGATACAACTTTCGGTTTTCCCCAATTAGTTTTATACTTGTAAGTGGAGAAGTCCATTTCATCTCCATCTAATCCAATTTGATATTGGAGTTTCTTATTATCAAGAATTTTAATTTTGATATGATGGGAGTGAAAGGAGGATAAGTCGTACCCTTCATAACTATTGCCAATCATATTAGTATTGAAGATGGTAGTAACTTCGTCCTGTATTCTCTGTTGACGGGCTTCTTCTTCCGCTTGTTCTTCTGCCCACATTTTTTCTTCTTGGATTTTATCCCAATAGTTGAAGCCTAAGATTCCTATAGCAGTAATAACTATCAATGAGATATACCATACCCAAAATAGCTTCATACGTTTGAGAAGTTTACACTTCAATACTTCCGTTTCTGCAAAAAATGTATCTATCTCAATTATGCTTTTCGGAGTTTTATCATCATCCGAATCATAATCATCGTAACCATACTCCTCGCCCATTTCCGTGTTAATATCTGCAATAGTATTACTGTCTATCCCACGTTTGATAAGGCTGTCACGTCTTTTATACTTACTCCGTAGCGACCCCATATAGAGTTGGTTCTTGAGCCGCTTCTCAACCCTCTCATAAAGAGAATAATTACGAACCAGGAATACAAGCATCCCCACCATAACAGAGAAAACGCCTGATAGAAATAGGAATATATTCCATTTTGTACGGAACTTCTTCAATTCCTCTTCTTGGCATTCTTCCGCATTAACAATCTTGTTATTTATCTCTTTTGGATAGTCATAACACCCCACACGCTTAGGAGAAATCTCAAATCCCCAATTATAGCTTGCACCCATGTATGTATACTCTACATATACAAAAGGGATGTAATACAATTGGCCAACAGTTTCGTCTTCACTTAGTTTATATGTAAAGTTGCAATGTTCATTTATGCACTGTCGTCCCTCGATGATAGAGTTTGGCATTCGGGAGGAGCGTGGGAACAATCCACCAAATGAACACTTTTCTGCTTTGCTCCTTAGATTTGAAGCAACCTCTGTAAGAACGGGTTCAGAATCGGCTTTAAGGGTGAATTTTCTCATTGATGCCGAGCGAGGAGAGAGCGTTGTACCCTCTTTTAAGGATAGGGAACAGCTTTCATCCACCTCATTAAAATCGAGGCTATAATATGGCAATTTCTCCTTTATTTGCTTGATTGCAGGAACTAGTATATCAAAAGCGGAATGACTATGTCCCGATTTTGGCAAATAATCCTCGTATGTTTCATATTCAACCTCCGTCCTTTCAAAATTTCCTCTGCTATCAAATATGGGACGTTCTCCTACTTTACGTTTCTTGTATATTACTTGATCGCAAGACCATTCAGTTGATAAGTCTCCATTAAAACGCCACATTGGTAGGTAAAGCCATTTGATAGTCTTAACTTCAATATTATCAAAGTTTATATCTTCTGGAACATCGTCACATTTTACAAGATAGGCTTCAAGTGCCTTCACCACCTCATCTCTATGTGCATATTTAGTTGCAATGGGGATAATAAACTGGGCATCCGATAATTCTTTCTTAATGCCCGATTTCCTCGTTGGATTGCTTGGCTTATTTGGCAGATGTAGCATAGTGCCACAATAGGCACACTCTTGACCTCCACGTTTGGTAACGTCATTTTCACCACCGCAATTCGGACAGATTACTGTTGCCATAATACTTAACGGATTTTATTTGAAACTGTTTGCGCCACACTAACAATAACTACTTCTGCAAGGAATAGTAGGATTATCAATATTAAGCACCAATTATCAGACATTCTATTTGGCATAAATACAGAAAGAACGTATTCGATAACACCCAAAATCGGGATAATGAAACTCAGACTGACTTTATAGCCGTCTTTCAGGTTCATAAGATTAAATACAGCCAATAATATTATCGTTGTCAGCACAATTATTAAAGTGCTGATAATGATATTGAACCAGCCAAAAGCCGTGACAATCAGTCCGCACAATAAATTGACCGCCACTAAAACTGAACTTATGGTAATGATTGCCTTATTCATAGTTTACAACGGAGGAAGAGGTGGAGGACAATTATTGAATATATCGGAGAACTCGCTGACCTCTCCGATTTTAGTCCAGTTGGCCATACCTCGTTTCCAAATCAGAATATTTTCATCAATTTGATGTGAGGTTATTGCATTTTTGACAGATTCAAAATCAAAGGGGCCCTGCTGCTGACCGTTAATGCCAAGAAAATATTGAGCAGTGGGTAAAGTCGGAGGTGTTTCTGTATTGGTGTGGATTTGTTCTTTAACCATTGTGCCGATCTGAGAACCGATGCCGACACCAGCACCAATTCCAACCGCTGCACCAATCATTCCGTTTCCCTCATTCTCAGCAGCTGAATCAAGCACGTTGAAACTGCGCTCCATCCGATAGTTTTCCTTACCCATAATGTTTATTCGTGCAAGCGAGTCTTTCGTTTCTTTCAGTTTTTGAAAACTTGGGTCTTCTTCGTTCACATTGATAGCAATAACGGAAAACATCTCAAGTTCTACTCCATACTCGTCAAATACCTCAGAGAGTTTAGCCTTTGCATATTCTGAGATTTCCTCAACGTGAGAATTGATGTTGATTATCGAAAGACTGTCAGCATACAGTTTTTGTGAGATGATGGCAGTGAGTTTTGAAAGAATAACACCTCTGAAATAAGTCACTATCTTCTCAGTTGAGAACGTAGGCATATTGCCAATCAGACGCTCTAAAAACGCTCTCGGCTTAGATATTCTGAATCCATACTGACCGAATGACCGAATGGGTACAATTACTCCATACTTGGGGTCTTCTATCTGTATTGGTGAGGCTGTTCCCCACTTGCAATCAAGCATTGATATTTGATTGATAAACCAAACCTCTGCTTGAAATGGTGAATCTCCACCAAACGGCAGATTAAACACTTTGTTCAGAAGTGGTATGTTTTCACTCTTGATTGTGAAAGTGCCACAAATAAACTCATCAAATATCTTCCCGCCCTTTACAAAGAAAGCTGTCTGACTTGGATATACAACCAACTGCGACCCTAATCTAAGGTCATCGACTTGAAACTTATGTACCAGTTCGCCAGTGTTGGCTTCCCATTTTATAACATTGACTAATGCCATTGGTGCAGTTAGTTTAACACCTTATGGCTCTGTCGGGTGATGGTGAGTGATGGTATTCGTTAAGGCATATAAAAAAGGTGAGCCACATTGACGTAATCTATCGGTTGCAGCCTCACCACAAGGCACAGAAGTAGATACACGAAATAGCAACTCACCCTATGGCGTATATCTAATTAAGTGGATATGCGACCAAAGGGAAGAGCATCTCGGTATTTCTCGACTTCTGTTAAGCAAGGTGGTGATTTGCAACCGTCAAGAAAAGCCAAAACACTTTCCTATATGTCTATCATAGAAAGTGACCGAAGTCACCGACTCTAAGATGGCGCAAATTTACGAAAATTTCCTCTTCCCAACAAGTGAGTTGCTATAAAACAGCACAAAATTAACTCATTCTATCAACTTACGGGAATCTTCGGCTGGTTTTAACTTTAGTCCAGAATTGAAGCTATGTAATCTTTTAAGTTAGATTGATACAGAAAACGGAGCGTATCAACACCTCTGCAAAGATTAAATTGATACACTCCCCATATTGATACATTTGCCCCTCAAAACGGCAGGTTGTCCAAGTCATCAAATGGACTGAAGTCTTTCCCCTCTTGTTGAGATTTATTCGGTTTCAAAATATCAGGAATATCCCACCCACATTGTTTGTACATCTCTCTGTGAAATGCGTTCTCGTCTTCCTCCACTTGTTGAGGTTGAACTATAGTTTGTTTCTTCTCTGTAGCCTCTTCGCTTTTCCATCCACAATCGTACTCTCCGTAGAAGTCGTCGTAGAATGAATTATACGGCTCTTTACTGATTTTGTTCTTGAGGAACTTAATCTTACCTTCTGCGATTGAAGCAAATCTCTTCTTCGTTTTCTCAGCAATCTTCTCGGTAGTCGCATTTGAGATTAATTCATTTATTTGCTTTCTGAATGTCTTGAAGTCTGTCCAACTCGTCACATGATATAGTTTATCCATTAGATAGTCTTCTCGCTTCTTATACTCTTCAAATTGATTTCTAACTTCAACCTGCTTAGAGTCTTCAGAGAGTTTATTTTCTTTATTATCTTTATTTTCTATATAGTCCTCACTTTGTTGAGGTGTAGGTATGGAAGTTGGTAAAACTACCTTCAACTCTGATAGATAAGACGGTTGCCACCCTTTAGCCTTGTAATTGTCAGTTAGAATTTCAAAATCGGGATGTTTGCAACAATCATCAATGTTATGCTTTTCCCATTTCAGAAATTCATTGAAATTAACTTTGAAGTGGTTTGGTGTTTTACTTTTTCCGTTACCTACCGATCTAATCTCAATTACCCCAATTTTATATAAGGTACTAAGAGTAGCCCGTACCAAATTTTCACTCAGTTTTGCCTGCGCTCTTAAATCTTCATTAGTTCTGAAAAACCATCCATCCTCGTCAGCGTAATAACTTGCCAACTGAATTAACGTAAACAACATACTTCTAACATTATTATCACAGCAATTATAGAGATTGGTGGGTACTGCCGTAAACTGATACCCAATTTTATCTTCTTTTCTTTCCATTCCTATCATTGATGCTTCCCAGCATCATCTTTTCTATTATTTCCATTGGTAGGATTTCGCCTTACCCTCTTAGTTTTACCGCATCATGATTGATACTTTTCCAAACATACCGCAAACTCGGCATATCACAAAATGAGGACTACAAAAATTTCTGGATAGAAAAAATTTTATATAAGCGCATGACAAACCAAACCCATCCCCCTCCTCCCTCTCTTCGACTATAGGAGAGAGGGGATACGAAGCCCCCACTACGCCACCCCTCCCTATGTAAATCAGCCACTTACCAAGTGCCTCACCCTCAAAACCGCTACTTAAACCATTTCCCCACGATCAGTGATAAAATCTATAATTTAGTTTATCAGCGGGTTAAGATTATTTAACATTCATCTCGCAAAACTTACAGCTCCTAATTGGGAAATATTTATTACCTTTGCAAGGGCATATCTTGTGCGATTGCAAACTAAATCGTTCCAAGTATGTTAAACAGATATGGCAATAAATACAAATAAAATATTAGCATTTGAATATTTAGTAGACCGTTTAATTAAATGGTATAATACCACTATATCATCTACTACAGCTGTTGTTCCTCCTAATTTTTCACGTCTTACTATTCTTAAACTCTTGTTTTTAACCGCAGCAGTTAAGAATGAAAATATCGATGATATTAACAAAAAAGATCTATTAGGGTTGTTCAATAATTTTTGTGCCATGCAATATGGCCCAGTAGAAATCGACATATATACTGCCATAGTAAAAGGATATACAAAATATTATAAATTCGATAATAACTCAATAAAAGTTAGCCAAATAGAAGAAGGCAGTTTTGATTCGTTAGAGCCGTCTTTGCGAAATTCTATTGATATTGCTATTTCAATACTATCAACTAAGAACCCAAACATAGTTCAATATAATTCTACTCAATTAGTTAATATTACACATAAGTGGCAGTCCTGGCAAAATGCCATGTGGATAGCCAATGTTTCAGGGAATCGGCAAGAACCGATGCCCACAGATTCAATACGTCAAGATACCCCGTATTATGGATAATTGTCCACATTTGGAAACATTCTGTACTGAGTATAAAAGCTCTTTTCCGATTGATTGGATTGAGGATTTAGATTGGAGTACTTATGCCTTAGCAAAAAAGTCTTGTGATCAAGGATGTAGACTAATTTCAGAATTTAGAAAAATTACGTTTATTTCTATTGCGGCCTCGCTATTATCTTGCGAGTACATCGATAAGGATTATTATTTCGATAAAGTAAATGCAGAGATGCGAACGTATTGGGAACAAGACCATGTTACTCTAAAAGGTAAAAATGCAAAAATAAACCAACTTAAAGCGAATTTGACAGCCGACTATGAAAGGCTAGATAACGAATTAAGATTCCTTTTTGACAAATATGGAATAGTACTCCGTACTGTGAGGGAAAAATTGATTGAGTCATCAACAATGTGCATATTTACTGCAACTTCTTATCCAACCCTCAGTGAAAATCTCCAAGATTATATTAGTGCTTTATGTCATTTAATTATACCAATCTGTCTATTTGAGCATCAACTTCCTTATGGAGTCGATAGAATCCGAGAACTAGTAACTATATATGTCCAAATGGACTTGAAGGCGCAAGGAGAGGTAGACGATCAATGTAAATCTCTTTTTAAATTAGGTTTATATAAGACAGCATTTATCCTAAAAAAGACATTGTCCGACGATTCTAAATATAGTTACTATCTAGATAACACCGAATATATTGTAACTCGTGATCTTTTCGATTTACCCGAACCTATAAATGAGCATTTTAACACATTTAAAATTTTTAACGAAGATGCATCATACAATAAAGACGAAATTCAAAATATTCAGAATAAATGCTTTGCGAAAACGGCTACAATAAAAGAGTATATAAAACTGTTTGACTATTATCGAAAAAACGCCAAACAACAGAAGCAACTTGACAATGTTCTTAATGAATTCAAGGAGCTCTATAATACCTCTACCAATAGTTTAGCGGATGGATTTGATCTGTACGCATGGAGAACCATGTTGAATTATTTATACAACTGTAGGTTGTCCTATATTTTGAATCATCGGAAAAAGAAGCCCGACTTTGACGAACTTATTTTACTCGTGTCGGAAATAGATATGCTTCAACAGCAAACTAATATTCATAATTTCTATCCATATAAAAAGGGAATCGAATACTTGATTTCATTAATAAAGAATAACATATCTCAGAGAAGGAATATAGATTATAATGAACAGGTATCTACTTTAGAAACTTTAATTGATAATTACGAATCTAGTTTAGATTGGTGTAAAACTCATAACTTTTATCCAATACAACTTACTTTATCAGATTGTGTTGTTAGCGGCTTGGAACAGACTTTAGTCCTTCCTTCGACTTTCTCCAAGCCAATTGATTACTCAAAGCAATTTAATAGTTTGTCCGAGTTCAAAAGCGAATTGCGTTTTATTAAAGAGTCTCTACAATTGTTTGAAAATACAGCGGAATTAAACACTATAAAAAGATCTTTACAAGATTCAGAAAAAAGATTTAAAGAAATAGGTGGTATATTTGTAGGAGCCATTACTTTCCTTTTTGGAACTATAAACATTTTTACAAACGAGAAAGCATCCCCTTCCCAAATGTTCGTATCAACCTTGGGATTAGGTCTTCTACTTGTTATATTTGCCATATTAATGATGTTTGTTTCTAATAAGTGGGAGTGGAGAAGTTTTAAATCTTGGACTATAGCCATAGCATTATGTATGTATACACTCATTCTCTGTTTCATTATTTTTGGAGGGAATGCATTTTACGGGTTTCTGAAAGGGTTATAAGTTCGTAATGATGTAACCCAGATCTTACACCAACCCTGAAGAAGTTCAACTTGGCGTAAAATAAGCGAATCAACTTGTCAACCTTTCTTCTATAAAACGCTGATACAGACCACCAACACACGCCTAACAACCACTTCAACGAGGAGGAGTACTAAGTCGATTCTAATTATTAGATCTATAATTAAAGAGTTGGTAAACGTAACAATGCGATTACCAACTTCTTTTTTATTCTTATTTCCAAATTACGCTGACAAATTCTGGCAGCATGGAATTATTCCAGACTATTCCATCGTTTGCAGGATTGGAATAGTTCGGTTGTTTTTTGATATGGAGAAAAATCCGGATGAAAGCTGACCCGGACATATACGTTGTGGAGTTCTTCAGGCGTTATACCGGAATAGCCTACTCCTAAAATTAATTGCTGAAAGTTTCTACCAACTTCTGATTTACCGGACCGAAAACACAGCGTTCATATTTGGTAGCGAAGATTTCGAAGCATTTGTTACAATGGAGGCAGCGGGAATGGTCGATGTTACCGTTCCTCAATTGCATGATGAAGTCTGGTTGAGTAAGCAAGGCTCGCCCTAACGATACGAAATCAGATGTCTCCAGAGCCGTCTCTATGGCCTCCTTCGTGTAGATGCCTCCCACAAGGGATAGAAGTAAATCAGGAAAATTCTTCCTAAGCTCTCTGACTGCATCAAGATAGTACAACCGGTCTTTCCGTCCTTTTTGTGTAAAATCTTTTCCGCTCACTTCTACCAGATCCAATCCAGCCTCTACCAATTCCCTTACGTAGTCAACCAGTATTCCATAGTCATCCACACCCTCTGATGTGTTATGGGCGTTCATTTTTACCATTATTATGAAATCCGTTCCGCATACAGATACAATGCCCTCTATAATCTCGCGTGCCAATCGTATACGATTCTCCGCAGAACCTCCGTATTGGTCGGTCCGAAGATTCAAGTCCGTACTACAGACTGCCTGAAGGAAATACCAGTGGGCAATATGAACCTGCACTCCGTCGAACCCAGCTTTTTGAGTCCGGATAGCCGCATTGATAAACCAATCTCGAATTTCCTGCATCTGCTTTGTTGAAAGTTCATTGAAGTCAAAGGGACTCAATCCTTTCGGACCGGCTAAGGATATCTGAGCTATTGCCATCGATCCATATTCGTGTATCTTGTCGGCTATGCGTCTTAATCCTTGAATCTTATCATCACTACCAATTGAAAGCTGCGCGATGTCGGCTCTATATTCAAGCGATGGACTTACGCTTATATGTCCCGTGATAACCACGCCGATATCCCCTTGTCCAAGCGTGTCATACATTTCGATTTCCGCATTGCTAACCGTTCCATCGACATTACCAAGATGGTCGTTAACAGCACTTCGGATGAAGCGGTTCTTGACTTGCTTCCCTTTTATTTCAATGGGCATAAAAGCTTTGGCGTAGTTCTCTTTCATATTACTTTCCTGTTTTTTTCTTACTGAAGTGTAAACATCGAAGCACGGCATATAGTTGATACCTCAACCACTATTTTATGTCAGCAGTACACATCAATAGAGTCATAGTCTCTCATTTACTTCAGACAATTTCAGATAATCCGCATCCCTTTCATTGTTGCGTTTTTCAGAGCATATAGAACAATCTCTCTTGGAGAACATATTGAGGTATTGATTCGTTAGACTAATAAAAATTATACTACTATGAAAAGAAAAGATCTCATTGACCTTATAGCCGAAAAAGTGGCAGAGGTCATCAGTAATCCGGAACGTTGGGGAGAAGACCCTCAGATCAGTATCATTCCTACCACTCTTTTGGTTGGTATCGAACGGCATGAAGATGCTGACCGTGCAATTGCTTTCAGCGATTATGCTATTGAAGAAGATGCAGTGGAGGATGGTGATTATTCGGAAGATGCAGCAGATTTCCAATCGGCTTCCGATCCCGATCTGTATCCTGTCGGCACCCTGATTGACTATGCTGACAAGAAACCTGATTTGCAAAAAATCAGCAGACTGGTAGATGAATATATTCCTCAGCAAGAAGAAAATCTTTATGCGGAGTAGTCATCACGTGAGGTGGAAAACATTCTGAGCCTTAACAGTACGTGTGCTATGCTGACGGTCCCAACTGATACAATATCAACTGTATCGGATGCTTTTTACTAATACTACGTTAAAGGGACTTATTTGTCGTTTACGGACTATAAATTAGGTCAAAATGCGATACGGATGAATTTTTCCGAAGAAGAGAGAGGGTGAGAGTCGGAGTTTCTCACTTTTTTTTTCTAATTTTGCTTTTAGTTTGGAGCCGGACTTCCCGGCTCCCCGACTGACGGATATCGTCGGAAGGGAGGCTGTATCGAGTGCATTACGGCTTCAGACTGGCAGTATCAAGTAACATTTAATTTTTCAAGACAATAGCATTATGGCTAACAATCAGAACAATCAGAACAAGAATCAGCTTCAGATCCAGCTTAAGCCGGAGGTGGCCGACGGAAAATATTCCAATCTCGCAATGATCGGCCACGGCCCCAATGAGTTTATCATCGATTTCATTTTCGCGGCTCCCGGAATGCCTCAGGCTCCCGTGGTGAGCCGGGTAGTGATGACTCCCGAGAACGCCAAGCAGCTTATGTTCGCTCTAACAGACAACGTAAAGAAGTATGAGGCGAACTTCGGCGAGATCCAGCAGCGTCACCCTCAGGGGAACGCAGGTATGCCTCCGATGGGCAACAACTGATTTCTAACAAGAAGGATGTCGCGACCGGTTATAAGGCATCTGCCGGCGAAGGTCAAGACATCCTTCCTCTTTTTCCCATAAAAACTTTTGAGCCTCCACAACAATGCTGACTATCTATAATTCTCTCTCCCGACGCAAGGAGCCTTTCAAACCTTTGCATGAAGGCCACGTAGGGATGTACGTATGCGGTCCTACAGTCTATGGCGATGCCCATCTGGGTCATGCCCGTCCTGCAGTGACATTCGATGTATTGTTCCGCTATCTCAAGGATCTTGGCTACAAGGTGAGATACGTGCGCAACATCACCGATGTGGGCCATCTGGAGCATGATGCCGACGAGGGGGAAGACAAGGTGGCCAAGAAAGCACGGCTCGAAGAGCTCGAACCGATGGAGATCGTGCAGCGCTATCTCACACGGTATCACGATGATATGCGGGCACTCAACGTATTGCCTCCTTCTATCGAGCCTCATGCCTCCGGACATATTATCGAACAGATCGAGTATATCAAGAAGATTCTCGAGGCCGGGTATGCATACGAGAGCAAAGGATCGGTTTACTTCGATGTAGAGAAATACAATCGCGATCATAACTACGGAATCCTGTCGGGCCGAAACATCGAGGACCTCAATTCCAACACCCGCACTCTCGACGGTCAGGAGGAGAAACGTAATCCTCTTGATTTCGCCCTGTGGAAAAAGGCATCGCCGGAACATATCATGCACTGGCCCTCGCCTTGGAGCGAAGGATTTCCGGGATGGCATCTGGAGTGTTCCACCATGGGAGAGAAATATCTCGGGGAGAGCTTCGACATCCACGGCGGAGGTCTGGATCTTCTCTTTCCTCATCACGAGTGTGAGATCGCTCAGAGCGTAGCAGCCACGGGTCATCAGGCCGTTCGGTACTGGATGCACAACAATATGATCACTATCGAAGGGCGCAAGATGGGCAAGAGCTATGGCAATTTCATCACGCTCGACGAATTCTTCTCAGGCTCGCATCCTAAGCTGCAGCGCGCTTATCCCCCTATGGTGATACGCTTTTTCGTCCTAATGGCCCATTATCGTTCCACGATGGACTTCAGTAACGAAGCCCTGCAGGCTGCCGAGAAAGCGCTCAACAGGCTTCGGGAGGCCTATAATCGTCTGAATACCATCAAGTCTGACCCCAAAGGGGACGAACAGCCTCTCGACGATTTCGAGACACGATGCAGCGAGGCCATGGACGATGACCTCAACACGCCTCAGGTGATCGCTGTTCTTTTTGATGCAGCTAAGGTGATCAACGCCGCTTCCAACGGAGAACGGCTCCTTTCCCGGACACAGATTGATTCGCTCCGCAATCTCTTCAATCACTGGCTCCACAATGTTCTGGGGATATTGCCCGAAGCCTCGGCATCCGCCGGAGAGTCGGATATGCGCCCGTACAGGGAGGCAGTAGATCTTCTTATGGAGATACGTGCAGAGGCTAAAGCGGCCAAGAACTGGGCCACCTCAGACCTTATACGCAATAGGCTTGCAGAGATAGGCTTCGATGTTAAGGACACCAAGACGGGTGTCGAGTGGAGCGTAAAGTCATGAAGATACTTATCGTAAACGGCCCGAACCTGAACCTGCTGGGCGAGCGTGAACCGGAAGTATACGGATACACGACCTTTGAGGACTATATGGACGAATTGGCCGACAGATTCCCCTCCGTGCGTTTCTGCTATTATCAAAGCAATGTGGAAGGGGAGCTTATCGACGCAATACACGCCGCAGGCTCTGTAAATCCCAATCTCAATCCTGATGCGGCAGCCCGCACCACTGTCGTCACCCCTTGTGACGGCATAGTACTCAATGCCGGAGCTCTGACCCATTATTCCCACGCGCTGGCCGACGCCATCGAGGCAGTGCCCGTCCCGGTAGTGGAAGTGCACATCAGCAATATCGCTTCGCGAGGAGGATTCCGGAGCCGTTCCGTAATTGCGTCGCGATGTCTGGGAAGCATCTCGGGATTCGGACTGGAATCCTATGCTCTTGCCGTACAGTCTCTCGTAGATCGCTGAAAACTAAGAAAGTGAGATGGAGCTGACCGATCTGCTGTATGAATACGCCGGAACACATTCGTCTCCGGAGCCGGAGTGGCTGCAACGTATCGATTGCGATACCAATCTCCTTTTACTAAATCCGCGCATGTGTTCGGGACATATTCAGGGGCGGCTGCTTGCCTTATTCGCATCAATCATCAATCCTGACAAAGTGCTGGAAATCGGCACTTTTTCAGGTTATTCGGCTCTATGTCTCGCCGAAGGACTCCGCAGACCCGGAGCCTACATCGATTCCATCGAGATCGACGATGAGCTTGAGGACTTTATCGTGGATCATCTGGCTCTCGCCCCTAAAGATATCGCCTCGCGCGTACGACTCCACATAGGGGATGCTCTCGAGCTGCTTCCCGGACTTTCTCCCGGCTGGCAACTCTCCTTTATCGATGCCGACAAAAGGCGATATAACGATTATCTCGACGCGCTGCTCCCGTTAGTGCCGTCGGGAAGCATCATATTGGCAGACAACACACTATGGGGAGGCAACGTAGTGGACTCCGGACACGATCGCGACGCTCAGACCGTAGCGATACGGCGCTTCAATGACCGTGTCGCGGCAGACCCGGAAGTGGAGACCCTGTTGCTCCCTTTGCGCGACGGACTCACCATTATGCGACGACGATGACCCCGACGATATTTTTGAACATAAAGCTTTTTTAGCTAACTTTGAAAGATATTATTCTACGATGAAAAATCCTTTGGCTTTCATATTGAGTCTATCGGCCATTTTCTGCGCATGCGGAGGAGGATCCCCGGCGGGAGGTGCCGTAACCCCCTCATCAACCGACAATGAGGCAGTAAAAGATGCTGTAGCCGCGGAATTCAATGCAGACAGCGCCTACTCCTATGTAAAGCGTCAGGTAGATTTCGGACCACGTGTCCCCAACACGGACGCACATCGGGCAGCCGGCCTTTGGCTCGCCTCAGAGCTTCGTCGCCACGGGGCACACGTAAGGGAACTTCCGGCCGATTTAATGGCATTCGACGGCACCCTGCTTAAGACCAAGAATATACTCGGATCGTTCAATCCGGAAGCGGAGGACCGCGTACTTCTTGTCGCACACTGGGACTCACGCCCTTGGGCCGACAACGATCCTGACGAATCAAGAAGGAGGGAACCCGTCCCCGGTGCAAACGACGGTGCAAGCGGCGTCGGTATCCTGCTGGAAATAGCCCGGCAACTCGGTGCAAAAGCGCCTGCAAACGGCGTGGACATCCTCTTAGTGGATGCCGAAGACTGGGGTGATACCGGAAGAGACGACTCATGGGCATTAGGCTCAAGACAATTTGCCTCCCAAATGCCTCAGGGATACATCCCTCCCCGCTGCGGAATACTCCTCGACATGGTAGGAGGGAAAGACGCCGTATTCAGGAAAGAACAGTTTTCCCAGTATTACGCCCCACAGCTCGTGAGCGATCTCTGGGCTACGGCATCCTCGATTGGTTTCGGAGACCGATTCTCCAACGAACCGGGAGGATACATCACAGATGACCATATTGAATTTATCCGCCGCGGAATTCCGGTCATAGACATAATAGAATACGACCCGGAAACTGTATTCAACAACCGATGGCACACCACGTCCGACAACATGGACGGCATCGATGCCGCCACCCTCGACGCTGTCGGAAGCACCGTGATGACATGGCTTAGAAAACAATAGACTCCTAACCCCAGAATAATAATATCACACACATTTATATCATGGACTTTGTAAACGAACTACGCTGGCGCGGCATGATCCACACAATGATGCCCGGCACTGAGGACCTTCTTAAAAACGAAATGGTGACCGCTTATTTAGGCATCGACCCGACGGCCGATTCGCTCCATATCGGTCATCTATGTGGCGTTATGATTCTACGCCATTTCCAGCGCTGCGGCCACAAGCCTCTCGCACTCGTCGGAGGAGCAACCGGCATGATCGGCGACCCCTCGGGCAAATCGCAGGAACGCAACCTCCTTGACGAGAAAACTCTCCGCCACAATCAGGAAGCCATAAAGCAGCAGCTTGCCAAATTCCTTGACTTCGACAGTGATGCCCCCAACCGCGCCGAGCTCGTCAACAACTATGACTGGACAAAAGATATAACGTTCCTCGACTTCGCCCGCGAAATCGGCAAGCACATCACAGTCAACTACATGATGGCCAAGGACTCCGTCCAGAAACGCCTTAACGGCGAAGCACGCGACGGCCTCTCCTTCACAGAATTCACGTATCAGCTCCTTCAGGGCTTCGATTTCCTTCATCTCTATACAGCCAAAGGCTGCAAACTCCAGATGGGAGGCTCCGACCAGTGGGGCAATATCACTACCGGCGCAGAGCTCATCAGACGCAAATGCGGCGGCGAAGCCTACGCCCTCACCTGCCCTCTCATCACCAAACCGGACGGAACCAAATTCGGCAAGACCGAAGGGGGCAACGTATGGCTTGACCCCAAACGCACGAGTCCCTATAAGTTTTATCAGTTCTGGCTCAATGTGAGCGATGCCGAAGCCGAAAAATATCTCAAGATATTTACGTTCCTCACCGAAGAAGAGATCGCAGCCCTTGCAGCCGAACACGCAGCCGACCCCTCGCAGCGTCCCATGCAGAAACGCCTTGCGAAGGAGATCACCACAATGGTACATAGCGAAGCCGACTACCTTGCTGCCGTAGAAGCCAGCAAAATCCTTTTCAGCAATCAGGCCACACAGATGCTCCACGATATTGACGAGCAAACTCTTCTCGACGTATTTGAAGGGGTTCCACGCTTCTCCATCTCCAAAGAGGAGCTTAAGGAAGGGATTCCGGTGCTCGATCTTCTTGCTGTGAAGACCAAGATCTTTCCCAGCAAAGGGGAAGCCAGAAAAATGATCCAAGGCAACGGGGTCAGCCTCAACAAGACGAAATACACCGATGTCAATGGAGTGATCTCTACGGATGACCTACTACAAGACAAATATCTCCTGCTTCAGCGCGGCAAGAAGAATTACTACCTCGTCGTGGCTGAATAAAACCCTTGATAACGTTAACTCACGAAATTAAAACGATAAGATGAATAAGATAAAGGCAGCTATCGTGGGCTACGGCAATATTGGCCATTTTGTGCTTGACGCATTGCTTGAAGCTCAGGATTTTGAGATAGCCGGCGTGGTACGCCGCAACGCTTCTGAAGTACCCGTGGAGCTCCGGCCCTACAGAGTAGTAACCGACATACGCGATCTTGGGAAAGTGGACGTAGCAATCCTCTGTACCCCTACACGTGAAGTAGAAAAATATGCCGCTGAATACTTGGCTATGGGCATCAACACCGTCGACAGCTTCGATATTCACACAAAAATTCCTGCGCTCCGCCACGATTTAGGAATTGTGGCACGCGAACACGGTACTGTAGCCATAATCTCAGCCGGGTGGGATCCGGGAAGCGACTCCATTGTCCGTACGCTTATGCAGGCAGCCGCCCCTAAAGGGATTACATACACTAACTTCGGACCCGGAATGTCCATGGGCCACACCGTATGCGTGAAGTCAAAACCGGGTGTGAAAAACGCACTTTCGATGACCATACCTCTCGGCACCGGCATCCATCGCCGAATGGTCTATGTGGAGCTTGAGCCCGGAGTCAGACTCGAAGATGTAGCCAAAGCCGTAAAAGAAGATCCCTACTTCGCATCAGACGAAACCCACGTGATGCAGGTGGCATCTGTAGACGAAGTGAAGGACATGGGTCACGGTGTCAACATGATACGCAAAGGGGTATCCGGAAAGACACAGAATCAGCGACTCGAATTCAACATGAGCATCAACAATCCGGCTCTGACGGCGCAGATACTCGTCGGTGTGGCGCGCACTGCCATGAAACAGAAACCGGGTGCCTACACGATGATAGAAATACCCGTCATCGACCTTCTTCCCGGTGACCCCGAAGAGTTAATCGCCCACCTCGTCTGATCTCCTCCCTTATAACATCACCCGAGGGCGTGTCGCAAGTAAACGACACGCCCTCACTTATTTTGCAGCCTTAAGTGTTTGGGCACTTATATCTCTTGAATTATATCGTATTACTAACAGACGTTACGACTTCGGGTGGTTGACGCAGCATCCGTTGCGTAAATCTACGATTATACATCCGGATGTAATAAAGGCGGCCGAAGGTTTTTCCGCGGCCGCCTTAACTAAATTTACGAAGTTAAAATCGAGGGGAAATGATTCCGATTTACGGAACAATCACCTTGAAGATGTCGTTTCCGACCTTCACCATGTATACGCCGGGCTCGACTGCCAGACGAAGTGAGGCGGAAGCGACAGAGCTGTGAATTGAGATACCGGAGGCTGTGAATACGTCCACTTCCATACCCTCTGCACCGACCACATTGATGAGTCCTTTCTCGCTGAAGACCGCAACCCCGTCGTAATCGACACCGTCAACACTTACAGGCTCGGGTAACGTTACAGCCTCGATGTTGCTTACGCCGGAGTGACCCTTGTCGTAGACAGTCTCCACAGCATATTTGTAATCGCCGGGGGTCTGCTCACTGAGGTCGTCCTTGTGGGTGGTGGTGGTAATAAGCTCGCCATTAACCATCTTGCCGTTGCGGAAGAGGTTGTAACCCTGCAGGGTAAGGATCTCATCCGATACGGTGAACGTGATGTCGTCGATAAACATGGCCCAGATATCGTCGCTGACATAACGGATAGCGAAATACTTAGCGCCTTCGGGAAGATCAAAGCTGTATTCATACCAAGTGGTCACCTGTTCTTCATCGCCGTATTCATCTTCTACCCATTCCCCTTCCGGCACGTCGATTCTGTCGCCGAGCTGAATGAAGTCGGAAACATCCGTTCCTCCGGTGGAGTAGTAGAATTCAAACGATTCTTCGCCGTAGTCTTCCGGTGCAGTTGCAGCAAACAATGTTACCTTCTGGGCGATACCGGGGAGCTCCGGAGAGATCAGCCAGTCGTCGGCCTCGCCACTGACGGAAGAAGCCATGGCTGACTTGTTTCCGGTGCGTGCTCCGTCATAATAAAGTCTCATCGCAGTCTGATCGATAACCATCCAAGCCTTGGGCGTCTTGGCATTGGGATAATTGCCGCCCCAAGTCTCTTGGCCGTCGCCATCAAAGACACTCCAGTCGCCAAAACCGGCGATGGTGAAGGGGTCGTAGGTCTCGAAGGACTCTGTGATTTCGTGAAGCTTAGCCTCGTGGTCAGGCTCTGACCACGACAGGTCGGCTGACTTCTCGTCGTCACCAAGTTTTGCTATAAGGTCGTTTACTCCGGGATAGGAGGAAGCGACGAGAGGAATGGAGATCTCCTCGCTGGTGTTGTTGGACATGATTTCGTCATCATCCCAACGGATTACGGCATTAAAGGGAATTTCTTCCTCGGCAAACGGATCGGGAAGAAGATTGAACTTGGCGGCCACAGTACCGAAAGCCTTGACAGCAGGACCATCGACGGTCTGGAGGAGCTCGCCGTCAGAATAGAGATCCACCTGATAGCCTGCAGGAGCATCGTCGGAGCCATCGTTGACAACCTCAACGACGATGTCGTGATTCTTACCTATAGTGAGATAGGAAGGGCCGCTCACATTGCCGGCGCGGAGGTCGTTGGCAGCATAACGTTTGAGTACTATGTTGTCGAGACCGAAAGCGAAGTTATTATCGTTGCAATAGATATAGAGACCGAATTGGATCGTCTTGCCTTTCCACTCGCTGAGAGACACCTGCACACGGTTCCAGCCTTTTTCGCCACAATATTTTGTATCGATAGGTTCGCACAGAGGTTCGCGGATACCGTCGCAGAGGACGTAAGGTTCGATGCGATAACCCTCCATGTCGGGAACGCCGGTATAGTAGAAGCTCATGGCCACGTCGTCATTATCCGCTACATTGATATTGGCGGAGAAAAGATCGACATATTTACCGGGAGCGGTGTAGAGAGCAATGTTGCCGTTATCGCCGTCCTGAGCGCCGATCGAGAGATGCTGCGAAGATACGCCTGCTCCGATTCTCACGGATTCGCCGATCTGACCCATGGGATAGTGGAGAGTATTTTCAGAGAATGACTCCAAGTAGGGCATTTCGAAAGGTGTGCCGACAGGAATCATGGGAGTCTTGCCGAATCCGCCGTCATAGCCGTTGACACCTCCCTCAGTGTATGGCACCACGCAATACCACACGAAGGTCTGGCCCGAGTTGGGTTCAATGGCGCGGAAAGTGGCTTTAGCCGTAGAGGCAGACACGTTGGTAGCCTTAATCGTCTCATAGTCGGAAGCGAAGATAGCGTATCGAAGCAGAGAGGGGTCGAATTCGTTGCCACTGATATCCTTCGCTACCGGAGTCCAGCTAACAGTCACCATGCCGGGATTCGACATATCCTGTGTGATTTCGCAATCAAGAGGTTTGACCGGCATGTTCACACCCATGTGGGAAAGCCCGTAGTAAGAACGTCCCTGTCCTTCGGTGTTGAAAGAGGTGATTACGTATGAGACATCTTCATTCTTGCTGCCGGTGTCTGTAAAGGAAAGTGTCTGACCGAATGTGGGATTACGGAACACTTTCACGAGATTACCGCCACGTGTCACTTCGATCTTGGAGAGATCCGTAAGCTTCTTCCCTTCGATAGTCGTTGTAGGAGCCTTAAAGCTGATATCGAGCTTCTTGGAACCGTCGTAAGGAGGTATGAATGTCACGTCGGTCACTTCGCCGGGAGCCTTGTTTGACAGGCCCTGTGAGATTGTGAAATCGTTTGCAAGAAGTTTCACTGAAGAAGCGGCGTTGGTAAGGGCACGTACGGAGAAATAGTAGATGCCGTCCTGTTCCGGAAAGACAACAATACTCTGATGTATGGGAGCGGAGTAGGAGCTGTTGCTTGCGTTCACACTTTCCGGTTCGATGATTGTGGTGAGATTGTCCACGTCAGTACCCCACTGGAGACCGACGCCATGATCATAGCGTGATTCCGCCCAGATGTTGTATGAAATCTCGTATGCATGACCGGCCTTGAGCTCCACAGGGGCAGTCAAAAGAGCGACATCCATACTGATCGCACCGTAGGGATAATTCCAGATCAGCTGCATCGCGCCGTCGTAGGAAGAGTAACCCCACTTATGTCCTCTGTTGAGATAATCCTTTGTCGTGAAATATCCCTGCGAAAGCTCCGATGTAAAATCAGGCTCGAAGGGGGGCTTGATTGTGCCTACCGGGAGATATTCCGAGTAGGAGGGAGCGGATACCTGTTCGCTATGGTTGCAGACCAATGTGTATCTGTAGACATCGCAAGCATCCGGGTTGGCAGCCTTGTCAACGAAAGAAGTGGCGTCAATCTTGTCGGCAATCACCTCGGGGTCGCTACCATTGATGGAACGGCTCAGAGTGTATGTCACCTTCGAAGGATCGAAATAGCCGTTGCTGAGAACTGAAGTCACGGGACTCCAAGTCACCGTGATCTCAGAAGCGTCAAGCGAATAGACTGCCTTCATGTCGGAGGGTGATTGCGGCTGCCCGTTGCCGAGCCAGCGCGAGATGGATTCACTCTTAGGCGAATCTCCGACACTGTTGGATACGTACACCTTAAAATTATACATCCCAGCGGAAGGCATGGTGAGATTGACAGTCTCGAGAGTGCCTGCGGTGGTGGTGCCGGTCTTGAATACGCTGCCATTGCAAATGATACCGTAGTTGAGCGAGCCTGTGAGATCGGAGCCGTCAAATTTCTTCGAAGGGGCGGTAAAGGAGAGTGTACCGGTCAGACTGTTGTCGGTGAAGTTGAGGGAACCGATGACGGGAGCGGCGGGAGCAGCGGGCTTGGCAGCCTCATTGGCGATAAACATGCCTCCCAGCTCTGCGTTCATGTCCCAGCATTTCTCCACCTTGTAATTGTTCCGAAGATCGATACTGTAGAGAGCCCAGTCTTTTGTGGGATTGTCCGAGGGACCGTCGGGACACGGAGCATAGTAGAACACATCGGTGAAACTGTCGATGGTTCCGGTTGTATTATAACGTGTCGAGAGACCAGTCTCGGCCACCTTAGTGTAGGAACCGTCGGTCAGGCTTACAGTATAGAGTATACCCGTAGCATCAATACCATAGAGAGTGCCGTTGGAGCTGAAGCCCATGGCGTAGAGAGGAACGTTGACCTTACTGATCACGCCCGTACGCTTCATCGTCATGGGGTCGAGTGTACCGATTTCAATGTCTTGGAGGTCCTCAGATAGGAAACATCCGTAAACAATCTCGGTTACAGGATGACAGGTCATGGAGTACGCGATCACATTGAGCGAGGGCATCTGGTCGTAGCCGATACATCTCCAGTTGTCCTGCATATCCCATAGATATGTCTCCACATCCTGAATGTAACCACTTACGACGTCGGCACAGGTGTTGTAGTAGTAGCGCGAGCCAACCACCGTACCACCCCAAGCAGCCTGCAGACCTTCATGCTCACGGATAACTTGGAGGCCGTCGGCAGTGACATTAACCATACCATAAGCCTTGTTATCGACGTCGTATGTGACGCATGCCCGCAGCGGTGCCACGGGAGCGATCCGTTGCGGCACGCTCGCTTTCTGAAGTGATGTTCCGTCGGGAGAAAGATTAAAATTGATAGTGCCGTCAGTATCTCCGACGTTAAGGTTGGAAATGGCTGAAGATGCAGACATCACCCTCGGCACCGGAATACCGGCTCCGAATGTGCCCCGAGGTGTGCGTGAGTTTTCGGTACGCACAGCCTTGCGCAAAGCATCATGAGGCTTCTTCGAAGCCTGTACCACAGTAGTAGTCAACGACATACAGGCGACGATCAATAGCGTCGCCACTGTCCGTCGGGTACAGGAATAGGAATAATGAATCATAACAGATTGTTTAGGTTAGTGAGATTCTAAATATTATTATCTTAATAATTCGCCTGTCGAATCTCCTTATAAAAACAGACGCTCACAGCTGAATAAGACCTTACAAAGGTAAGATTTATCGTTCTACTCATCAATTATTTAGGATAAATTAGCAGTTTTTAACTGTTGAAGTACTGGCTTCGGATAGGCTCCCCGTCTTTTCCAATATTGCCAGAATATCATTATGAATGAGATAATTCTCTGTATTATAATTATTTGAGTGTTCCAAATCATTTTAATTCCTCATCCCCTCTTCCTTCTCTTTATGCTCACTATGCCGGAAAGAAGGGTAAGACCGGAATCCGCTCATGTATCTCGATCTCATATCCTGTTTACCCCGACAACGGTTATATTGTCAGGAATTTAACTTCATTTCAGGAATATATGATGCGCTAAGGATAAATAAAAAAAAGAGCAACCGGAAGACCGAAGTCTAACCTTGTTGCTCTTTCCTCTCTCCTCGGCGGTGCGTACGGGACTCGAACCCGTGACCCCATGCGTGACAGGCATGTATTCTAACCAACTGAACTAACGCACCTTTTATTTCACTCCTTTATATGTCCTCTTGCTTAAGGATTTCAGCGTTATCGCTTCGTCCCGTTTGCGAGTGCAAAGTTAGTACGCTTTCTCCATTTCACCAAATTTTTCAGCAAAAAAATTTCAACATTTTTTATCTTTTCTTCTAATACACTGTTTACCAACAAAATAAACTTTACAGTTTTTTATCATTATGAACCATACCCGGTCTCCAAGCGTTCCAACATTACTCTACAATACTATAAAAACACACTCACCATGAGCAAGTCGAAAAATAAATTTCTCACTAAAACCTTTCACTACCTTGTCCGCATCCTCGCCAATATCAAATCCACCCGATGGGAAGTCGCCGACCATGGCTACGCCAAGTAAAAAGGAGTCGGTTGCTCAGCGTGTGCCGCGATGGTTTTTCTGGCTTGTGCGCTGGAGGACACGTCATGTATCAGGCCGTACTATTCTCATCGTTGCGACCGTGATAACAGGAATAGCAGCCGGAGTATCCACATGGCTTCTGCGGGTGTTGATAGACTTCGTCACCCATCATCTTCTGCGGATCATCAATCCGGACAGCTTCAATCCACTGTTCGTATTGCTTCCTGTTGTCGGTCTGTTGCTGGCAGTGATGTTTCAGCGCTACGTCGTTCACGACGACATGTCGCACAGCGAGGCACGACTTCGCAACGCTTTCAGCAAAGGGGATTACCGACTGAAATCCCATCTTGTCTGGGCACCGCTCGTGGCCTGTCCCGTGACCCTTGGATTCGGTGGATCTGCCGGAAGCGAGGGACCTGCCGCAGTTCTCGGGGCCGCCTCCGGAAGTACACTTGGGAAATATTTAGGATGCGACAAACAGATGCTTCGAGCGATCGTCGCCTGCGGATCGGGAGCCGGCATCGCAGGAATTTTCACTGCCCCGATTGCAGGTGTGATGTTTGCTGTAGAAGTGCTTAGAATAGAGTTGACAAGCTTTGCCATCCTGTTGCTGTTCATCAGCTGTATCTGTGCCGCGACAACCAGCTACATCCTCTCCGGCAGCTCTCTGAATCTCACCTTTTTCGTGGATCAGACGCCTCCCATACATCTATTCTGGATCTTCCTGATCTTCGGCCTTTTCTGCGGTTTATATAGCAGCTATTACACATATCTAATCTCTTTGACGGACAAATGGCTCAAGAAAGTACCGGGATTATGGCGAACGGTAGTAGCGGGCGCTACGATAGGTGTCCTGATCTTTCTGCTTCCGGCTCTCTACGGCGAAGGATATGGCGTGATCCGGCATCTCGAATCTTTCAGCCATAATTATAGTTTCATAACCTCATACGGATTTTTCCATAATCTGGACAAAATGGGAATCCCGCTTCTCATCATGATGATCGCCCTGTTGCTTGTGAAATCTGCTGCGGTCGATCTCACAAATTCGGGAGGCGGAGTGGCGGGTGTGTTCACACCCACGATGGTGGCCGGAACACTCTGCGGCACTCTCTTCGCACAGGGAGCCAACATGATGTTCGGAGCGGATCTGTCGCTTCCTCTGTTCGCTTTCATAGGCATGGCGGGAGTGATGTCGGGGGTTGTGAAAGCGCCGTTGCTCGGCACGTTCGTGGCCATAGAGGTTAGCGGATGCTATCTGCTTTTGATTCCGGTGGCGATAGTTGCTTTCTCAAGCTACTACGTACGTATGCGACTGAGACCGGGCGACGTGGTGCTGTCCCCTAAAAGGCTGCTCAGTTGGAATAATGCCTGAGGGTCTTGCTCCCGGCTTCTTCCGGTCGGGCATACGCCCCGAGGGTGGGACGTCCCGACGACAGACGGTCGACTCCGTCCATGTCGTAGAGGCACTGAGAAGTCACAAATTCCGGATTGCCGGCCCCAACAGCAGGTGAGTCGGGTTGCACGTGGTAGTTGAAATAATAGTCGGAACGCACCGTCAGGAATAGAGGATCGGATTCCCATATACAGTCGATGAAATGCTCGTCGTTATCTCCGCCTGAACGGAAGAGGACATTCGACATATAGACCTGAGTATCGGCAAGGTCTCCCGCATTGATGTCGGGAGTCATTCCGTAGATGATGCTGTTTTCGATTCTCGCAGTCATCGGGACATACTCTCCGTCCTCATCAGCCTTTATATTGTAGAGTCCGAGAATAGGTTGTCCGGTGGCAGCAAAGAGGTAGTAGTTACTGAATGTGCACTGTGAGAACAGATGCCGGCCGCCCGTGAGGGAGACGACATTATCGGCAGCCTCGGAGAAACAGCATCCGAGAGCGTCGACCCAAGCGTCGGATGAGCTGAGGACATTGCCCTGCGAATTGTGAAGCCAGCAGTTCAGCAGCAGCAGTTTGCGTCTGGCAAGGTCGCCACATGAATCGATGCTGAGGCCGTCAGAGGTACTGCGCATATCCACACATTCCATCACGTTGCCGAAGCTCTCAGGAGCGAAGCTGATGCCTTTCCATTGCCCGGCAAGTATATCGTAGCCTACATCAGGGAGGACATCGTCGAGCCGGTCGCCTCGCATCTCTATCGGAGACTCCGCGGTACCGCGGGCTTCAAGACGCCCGTACACACGCATGGAAGCCTTGTCATGGAAGAGGAGCCTGACACCCGGCTGGATACTGAGGGTAGCGCCGGGAGCCACAACAAGAGAATCAAACACCACGTAAGGGCGATCGGGAGAAAGGGTCATGTCTTTTTCCACTCGATGGGCTTTCAGACGTGTTACGTTCTGTCCGTAGGCCTCCAGAACAACCTCCTGCCGGTTGCCGTTGGTAATGAATTCCATAGCGTCCTCACGCAGATAGGGTCTGTCGGCATCGGTTTCCGGTAACAGACATTCCACGAAAATATAAATGGAATCCTCGCCACGGATCTCGACATCGCGAAAGACATCGCCGCTCTGTCCGTCGACATTCATGCTGAAGCAGCTGTTAGGGTCTTTCATGCGTATCTCGCTGATGTTGATGGATTTTTTCGCGCGATTGAAGACCAGAAGCCGCGCGGTCGGCGTACCGGTACCGGTGAAGACGGTATCGAAGCTGAGAGTGTCCACGGAGAAAGTCAGCCTGTCGGATGAGGATGTCGTGAAGTCGTCGTTGATGCAGGAAGCGAATCCCGCGCACATAAGCAGCAGGGAGGTTATGATAAGAAGTATATGTCGCATTATTCGGATGTTGTGATCAGTGAATCAAATAAAAAACGTGTCATGTCGACACAATATTATAACGATTGGGTCGTAAAAAGATTATGAAATACTTTGTAGTAGCGGGAGAGGCGTCGGGTGAGCTTCATGCCGCAGGATTAATCAAGGAGATACAACAGGCTGACAAAGAGGCAGAGTTCTCATTCGTCGGAGGCGATCTGATGACCGCCGCGGCAGGCTGCGAGCCGCTGATTCATTATAGAGACATGAATGTCATGGGCTTCAGCGAAGTGATCCGCAACGCTCCGAGACTCCTCTCGCAATTACGCAAAGTAAAACGCATGATCACCGACTACTCGCCGGATGCGCTGGTATTGGTGGACTATCCCGGTTTCAACCTCAAGCTTGCTCGCCATGCACACCGGCACGGAATCGCGACACACTATTTCATATCTCCCAAAATCTGGGCTTGGAAGGAGTACCGCATACGGGCCATACGCCGCGATGTCGATTATATGTATTCAATCCTCCCCTTCGAAGTGGATTATTACAGCCGCAGGCACGGCTATAATGTCGACTATGTAGGAAACCCCTCGGTTGCAGAGATGGACCGCATAATGACACGTATTCCGCCGGTGAATCACTTCCTGTCGCGTCAGGGAATCGAGGACATACGCCCTATAATCGCACTCCTGCCCGGCTCCCGACGCGGTGAAGTGCGCAACAATCTCCCCCTCATGGTCCGAGCGGCGAAACGATTTCCGGATTTCCAATATATCGTGGGGGCGGCTCCTTCGATACCACTTTCCTTCTACAGGGAAGTGGCTCAGGATCCGGGACTCAAAGTGGCGTTCGGGGTCTCAAACGTACTGGTGAAGGAGTCGCGTGCCGCTCTCGTCACTTCCGGTACGGCGACTCTGGAAACAGCGCTCCTCGGAGTACCGCAGGTCGTCTGCTACCGTGCCAACGGCAGCAAGCTCTCCTACAAAATCATGTCTCATCTGCTGAAGGTTCGCTACGTTTCCCTCCCCAACCTTGTAGCTGACAAGGGGGTGGTGCCGGAGCTTCTCGTACATCAATGTACGACTGACTCCATAGCTCATGAGCTTGAACCTCTGCTCTACCACAGTCCGGAACGTGACGCTCAGCTGGCCGGATACAAGCTCATACGCAAACGTCTCGGAACGGAAATCGCAGTAGCGAATGCAGCCCGCCTAATCGTGGAACGTTGCAGGGCTGCGACGGGCGAAACCGGATGATATCACTGAAGTGAAGAAGGCTATCAGAGCCGAGGGCACCATGAGCCATGCAACATCGCTCCAACGTATAGCCACGGGATAACTGTCCACAACAAGATTGTCGCCGGCATTGGGTATCCCGATAAATCCATAACGCATCTGCAGCCAGCAGAGCAACAGTCCCGAAGCAAGGCCGGCGAACGTTCCGGCAAGGCAGACGTAGCAGCTCTCCCAGCAGAACACTTCTCCGATAAGTCCTTTCGAGGCACCCAACCGATGCATTACGGCTATGGACCGACGTTTGTCCACTATGAGCATCGACAGAGTGCTTATGATGTTGAACGAGGCGATCATAAGGATGAAGGCGAGAAGCAGAAAGGTGAACCACTTCTCGATACGCATCATGTTGAAGTGAACGGATAACTGTGAATCCCGATCCACCACCTCATATCCGGGACCGATCTTCTCACTGACTTTCTTTGCGAGAGTTTCCGGAGTGATACCGCCCGATGCTTTCAAATAGAGGGAACTGGCTTCGGTATCGTACTCAAGCATATCGCGGGCGAGCGCAAGACTTATTATTGCGAGATTCCCTCCGAAATTCGATTTATCCGTCACGACGCCTCCCGCAATCCCCATCTCGTTCATAAGGAAGGCTCCTCCGAGGTTTACGGTGGAGATGGTCCCGGTACGCCGTGGCACCATAAGTGAGACACGCGACTCTCTCCGTCTCCATATATCTGTCCGGGTGTCACCATACAGATGCGTCAGCACATCGTTGCTGAGAATAACGGGCGGTACATAAAGATCCTTCGGCGTGAGCATCTCCTCGTCGCCGGCATAAAGCGATTCGGCAGATACCTCAAGGTCATCCTCATTGAAATCCATCTGAGCCATGCGGTCGGTATCGTCCGTTTCCTCGCCCTCCGCCCTATCAGCGCTCCCTTCGTCCGTATACGAATAGACATCCAGATCGAGCCGGCTGCCGGGCATTAAAATCGACTCCATACCTGTGGCCCGGGAATAATCCTCGCTGTCAACTCCAAGTACCCTGACAGGAACCATCCTATAGTTGGAATAAAGCATCATGTTGTCGTCAAGAACCGGAGTGACTACCTCCACCTCCTTCATCAGACTCAGTGCCGATGCAAGCGAATCGGCATCAGCTATCACCTTTCCGGAAGCGGGTCGTACCTCAACATCGGGAATGATGGACGAGGCACGCGATGCAAGAAAATCCTGAAAACCGTTGTAGACCGACAGGACACAGATCATCGCCATCGTAGCGACGGCGATGCCGCACACCGATACGATGGAGATTACGTTGATGGCGCTATGTGATTTCGGGGCGAACAGGTAGCGCCATGCCGTCTTCGCCGCGAGAAGATGTCTGTTCAATTATTCTTCCTCAGATGCTGGCTCTGTATCCGGCTTTTTGTCGGCAGCCAGAAGACGGTCAATGTTCTCGATATAGTCAAGTGAGTCATCGAGATAGAATTGCAGATCCGGACATTTGCGCAAGGTCTGACGCACCTGCTGCGCAAGTTCGTATCTCACTGTCTTGGACTGTTTCCGAATATTTTCAAGTATTTCTCCGCTCTTTGCGCCGGGGAATATGCTCAGATATGCCCGGGCGATACTGAGGTCCGGAGACACCTTGACTGCGCTGACACTTACCAGAACATTGCCCATGGCAGCTGTCTGGCGACGGAATATCTCACTAAGCTCTTTCTGTATGAGCCTTGCTATTTTGGCTTGACGTTTTCCTTCCATAATATTATTTTCTCGAAGCTGCTTTTCGACCCGGAAATGCCCGGGGATTCAGGCCTCTCTACTTAGAATAACATCTCATAAAGCCTGTTGGTTTGACTCCGAAGCGATTGTTTCGTCTGAGGAGATAAGGCCGTCGTCCATCCTTATGACCCTTCCGGCAATCGAAGCGAGCGAGAGATCGTGGGTCACAATGACGAAGGTCTGTCCGAAGTCCCGGCATAATGTGGAGAAAAGGCTCTTGATTTCATCGCGGTTTCGCGGGTCGAGACTTCCCGTGGGTTCATCGGCAAACACCACTGCAGGCTTGTTGACAAGAGCGCGTGCCACGGCCACACGCTGACACTCTCCTCCGGAAAGTTGCGCCGGCCGATGGCTCATTCGGTCTCCCAACCCCAGCATGCCGAGCAGATCCGACGCCCTTGTCTTTGCCTTCGCGCGCGGCGTACCCCCTATAAGGGCGGGGAGCATCACATTCTCCAAAGCGCTGAATTCGGGCAGCAACTGGTGGAATTGGAAAACAAAACCGATATGGCCGTTGCGGAAAGACGATAACTGCTTGTCTTTTAACCCTGTGACATCCTGCCCATCATATCGGATACTCCCGCAGTCGGGAGGCATGAGGGTGCCCAGAACCTGCAAAAGCGTGGTTTTCCCGGCTCCGCTGGGTCCGAGAAACGCAGTGATAACGCCGGGAGCAATCTCGAGGCTGATGCCCCGCAATACTTCCAGACGGCCAAAACTCTTATGTATGTCGATTGCTTCTATCATCTTTATGCTGATTATTTTCGGTTGCGGATACCCGACAGCTCCATAATGATATGATTAGCCATCATCAGTCCGAAGATGGCGGGTATGGTGGCTATGGTTCCGAAAGAGGAGCGCTTGTTCTCCAGTCCGAGATTATCGATCAGAGCAGACTTTCTGGGAGCTTCGCAACTCCACACTACCTTGATGCGGGGATACTCCCCAAGACGTTTAAAGGCCTGTCGCAGAGCTCTGGCAAGACCATCCTCACGGGTCTCCCGGAGGTCTCCGATTGCAATTTTCGTGGGATCCAGCCGGCCTCCGGCTCCCATGGAGGAGATCACTTTCACCCTGTTAGCCACGCAGAGGCGCAGAAGCGCTACCTTAGGAGCGATCGTATCGATACAGTCGGCCACATAGTCGAATCCGGGAGCGAGAAGTTCCTCCACGTTGTCGACATTTATATACATGTCTTTCGCCTCCACATCGCAATCCGGAGCTATATTCCTCAGACGTCGCTCCCATAACGAGGTCTTTGACTGTCCAACTGTGGTGGTATCGGCGATGAGCTGACGGTTGATATTGCCGGGGGTCACTTTGTCAGAGTCAACCACACGGATACGTCCTATCCCGGTCCTCACAAGCGTTTCCGCCACATAGCCTCCTACTCCCCCTACGCCGGCCACAAGCACAGACGATTCCCGAAGAGATCGAAAACCCTCCTCTCCCAGAAGCAGGCGCGTGCGGGAGGACATATCGTCGGCTGCATCAGTTATCGTGACTTTCTTTTCCGGTGTCATACGTTAAGATTCTTTTACCTAAAAGAGTAACATTCAGTGGCGCAACACGTAGAGACGTGTGGCATCGAACCGTGGCAATGCCGTAAGCTGTACGGCACATTCGCGGTCGGCGAGCGTCTCTTCACCCCGCCCCACTGTCAGCCCTTTCTCCTCCAGTGCGGATCTGACTGCGGTCAGGGCTTTCTCCGGTGTATTGTTATCCTTGCTCAAGTGGCATAAGAAGATATGAGAAAGCTCTCCACCCGCTATCGATCGAAGGAAAGAAGCGCAATCGCAGTTGTCAAGATGGCCGTGGTCGGTGCGTATTCGGGCTTTCAGATATTCAGGATAGGGACCGCGGGCAAGCATATCGGAGTCGTAGTTACTCTCTATCACGAGATAGTTGGCAAGGCCCATGTAGTGGGCGGCGCGTTCCGTGACAGCTCCCATATCGGTTGCGATCACGAAATGTCGGTCGCCCGCCTGAAGATGAAAGCCGGCATTGTCGGCGGCATCGTGGGGCACATCGAAGGCCGTGATCGTAAACTCCCCTACTTTGAATTCAAATTCCTTGAAAACCGGCACATGATAGTCCTTCACACGCCTCGATACATTGTGACGCCGGAGCAGTGCGTTGAGCACCCGGTTGGTGCAATATAAGTGCAGGTGCTTGTTTGAGCGCAGCAGCTTGTAGACATACTTGCTGTGGTCAGTGTGGTCATGGGTCAGGAGCACTCCCCTCACCTTGTCCATCCCGATCCCCACACGTGCAAGCTCCGAAACGATTATGTCATCCTTAACTCCGGCGTCAACTATCACACCCCCGCGTTTGGTGCCGATATAACAACTGTTCCCCGAACTTCCTGACCCGAACGATATGTAATATATCACGCCGTCGAATACTTCCCCCTCGTTCTTCATCTGCGCTCTCAAAGCTACCGATCTCATATCGGTATTTGCGGGAGTTGCGGGACGCCCGCCCCCCTCCGGGAGCTCCCAGTCTGTAAAATCTATCGTATATTGCAATGATGCCATTAATTCTCTTCTTTCTCTCAGAGTAAATCTGTATATGATATTGGATCGCTTGCGGGCAAATGATTCATTTCCGTCCTGCACCCGATTGCTTACGCACCTGCATGTCGGTACGTCCAATCAGGAAAATGGCCGGGCTACCCCCATAGTCGCGGGTGCATTTTCGCCATACACGCGCCGGAGCCGTTAGGATACTCTCTTTTTCGGGATCCGTGATACCCGCAGCCACACATATAAGCGTGTTGTCGCGGAGTATGGATGCCATCTGCTGAAGCATTTTGTTGTTGCGGTAGGGGGTCTCGATAAACAGATGGGTCGTGCCACGCCGAAGCGTATCCTGCTCCAACTCGCGCAACTTTCGCTGCCGGGCCTCCGGCTCAATAGGGAGATAACCGTGGAAACAGAAGCTCTGGCCGTTGAAACCGCTCCCCATGAGCGCCATAAGGATACTCGACGGACCCACCAATGGAACCACACGGTAGCCACGGCGTTGCGCCTCGGCCACAGCCAGCGATCCGGGATCAGCGACAGCCGGACAGCCCGCTTCGCTCATAAGGCCGACAGACTCCCCTTTCGCCAACGGATCGATCATAGTGGCCACGGAGGTGGGATCGGTATGGGTGTTCAGCTCGAAAAAAGTGATACTGTCGATGTCGATATCCCTGTGGGCACGCTTCAGGAAACGGCGGGCCGTCCGCACATTCTCCACTATATAATAATGTAATTGCGGAAGCAAAGCCAATACATCTGCCGGGAGTACACTCTCAAGCGGTGCATCGCTTATGTTCACAGGAATAAGATAAAGTGCTGCTGACTGTTCCATATCGAAGGCGAATTTAGCAAATTTTTCTGTCATCGACAACCTCCTGACGCACCCCCACAGGATATTCTGACTCCGGTCTCTCCAAAAACCGTGATTATAGCCCCCTGAAATGTTAAATCATCACCCTATTTTAACATTTCAATTGTTAAAATGTTAAAATTCACTATCGCCCCTCATTTTTTTTGGGAAAAAATTTGCGCTAAAAAAATAAGGCATTAACTTTGCAACGTTTTTGAAAGCAAAAATTATTGTTTTATTATTTAACTCCTACTAAAATGAAGAAAGTAATTTTATCTCTCGCAGTGCTCGCTTCTGTAGCACTCGTATCTTGCGACAACTCCAAGAAGGGTAACGATTCTGACAGCAACGCTGCTGCTACTACAACTGAGGCTGAGGCTCCCGCTGAGAACACAGAGGCTACTCCCGTTGAGGGCGAAGTTGCTCCCGCTGAGGGCACTGATGTAGCTGCTGACGCTAAGGACGCTGTTGACGCTGCTAAGGACGCTGCTGCTGCCGCTACAGACGCTGCTAAGGACGCTGCTGCTGCTGCTACAGACGCTGCTAAGGAAGCTGCTGCTGCCGCTGTTAAATAATCTAAGAGAGATTATCAAGCATACCGGTGCTTTACCTTCGGGTTCAGCACCGGTAATTTTTTTACGCCTGTTCCACCAGTCCCTTTACAGCTCTATTCATTCATAGACTATTGCGTTTACAGTAAATTATCACTACCTTTGCTTCTATAATAAAAGTGCTTAGTATATGGCCAACAATACCATCAAAAGTTTGAAAGAGGGTTCGCGGGTCAACGCAGGAACCTACCGGATTGAAAGAGTCTTAGGCTCCGGAAGTTTCGGTATCACATATCTCGCTTCTACCAAAATCAT
>CAYPBS010000015.1:0-33841 GCA_964409015.1 uncultured Sangeribacter sp. | reverse complement strand
CACTCTCGTGCTCGTTTCGTTCTATCATCGTGGTGGGCACCGATGGCATTGCAAATCTCGGGTTTCTCCTTGTATTTCTCAGCGAGCTTCATACCGAGAACGGCGTGCGGGAGTTCGGGTTCCTCATCGGGTACTTTTCCTATGTCATGAAGTAAGCCTGCACGGCGGGCCTTCTTGGGATTCAAGCCCAGTTCGGAAGCCATCACGGCACAAAGATTGGCTGTCTCGCGAGAATGCTGGAGAAGGTTCTGTCCGTAGGAAGAACGATACTTCATACGACCCACCATGCGGATCAGCTCCGGGTGGAGGCCGTGAATACCGAGATCAATGGCAGTGCGTTTACCGGTCTCGATAATTTCTTCTTCCACCTGCCTGCGCACTTTGGCAACCACTTCCTCAATACGAGCGGGGTGGATACGTCCGTCGGCCACGAGCTGATGGAGCGCCAATCGGGCGATCTCGCGGCGTACGGGGTCGAAACCGGAGAGAACGATAGCTTCGGGGGTATCGTCGACGATGATTTCGATACCGGTTGCAGCTTCAAGGGCACGGATATTGCGTCCTTCCCTACCGATAATACGGCCTTTTATCTCATCGTTGTCAATATGGAAAACAGTGACGGAGTTTTCGACAGCCGTTTCAGTAGCGACACGCTGAATGGTCTGTATAACGATTCGTTTAGCCTCCTTAGAAGCCGAGATACGCGCGTCGTCCATAATATCGTTGATGTATCCGGCGGCAGCGGTTTTGGCTTCATCCTTCAGCGAGTCAATGAGTTTTTCGCGGGCTTCTTCGACAGAAAGGCCTGAAAGATGCTCCAGTTTTTCCTGAGCCTCGCGGTGGAGTTTATCGACTTCCACATTCTTATGGTCGATCACCTGCTGCTGATTGTCGAGATTAACTTTGTAGACATCCAGTTCGTTACGTTTTTTTGCAATCTCACTTTGCTGCTGATTGAGTTGCAACTCGCGCTGCTTCAGGCGAGCTTCGGTACTCTGATACTTCTGATGGCGCTGGTTAGCTTCTTTTTCAGCTTCGGCCTTCACTTTCATCTGATGTTCCTTAACTTCGAGAAGTTTCTTCTCTTTAATTACTTCAGCCTCCCTGCGAGCATCATCGAGCATCTGATTGGCTTGGGAACGAGCGTTGCTCCGGCTCCGGCTCATGCCGATGAAAAAGCCTAAAGCAAGAGCGAGGACACCTACCAGTATAAAGATTATGATTGTAATTGCATCCATCTGTGATATATTTAAGGTTACATTCTAAAGTTAATAATCCAATTTTAGTTAACTGCAGTACAGATAAACATTCATCTCCACTCCGACCGAAACCGAAGCGGTGTGCGAAAACAGATTAAGACGGTTGCAAACATATTATATCCGCCGAAGGGGTCCGGCGAGTGCAAACAGGACATGGAGTCCCAAGGGGACTTATCTCTATTCAGGACTCGTCACGCCGGAGAGAATCCGATCCAGCCGGTCGTTACACTCGGCGAGGGAATGAAGCGTTTCCTTCTGCCGAAGGCTGATGGCTTCATAATAGGAAGCATACTGGTAAGTCATCATCGCCAGCAGCTCCCGGACAGATTTGGAAGGGAAACGTTCGCGCCAGCTGTCGAAGAGTTCGGCAATGTGGCGTTCAGTATCCCTAACGAAGTCCTGCTCATCAAAGGGAACAGCCAACGAAATATACTCGCCGGCGATATTGACATGCATCCTTATCTTGTCCTTATCCTGCACTTATCATTATTCCGCCTCAAGGCGGGAAATACAACGGTCAATTTTTCGCACCATATCGGAAATGATCTTGCTGGTCTGTCGAGAAGAATCGCGTTTTCCGGAGTCAAAATTCGATGCTATGGTGGTGTAGTTCAAGCGGCGGTTAGCTTCATCAAGCTCTTTCCTTGAGAGATCGAGGTCCGCAACGGCCTTCTCGAGCTGCTGCTGAAGCTTACGGTTGCTTTCTTCCAGATCGCGACATCTTCTTGCAAGAATATCACACTTGACATTAATGCCCGCGAGGAGGTCTGAAAGGGATACGCTCATAGTAATAGACACCTGACATCCAGAAGATTAATCGCAATTCGACATCAAATACCGAAGCAATACACTTCCAAGGTGGTACAAAATTAGCGATAAAATCCGAAATGAGCAAACACTCCGATGAAGTTTTCGTCAGATAAATCGGGCCTTAAATTTTATCAGGTACAAAAATATGACTAATTTTACGGCTCAAAAGTTAAGGAGAATTTTAATCTAATAACTATACAACAATAATCTTTATCTACATCCATGATAACCACTTTAATAGTAATCTTCCTTATAGGGTATATGTGTATAGCCCTCGAGCATCCCTTGCGGGTTGACAAGTCGGCCACAGCACTCGTGCTGGGAATGCTTCTATGGGTTCTCTACGCTCTTTTCGCGGAATACATCGTACCAGTTGCCGAGGGTGAGGAGCTGACCCGGTATGTGGCCGAGCATCCGGCACTGAAAGATGTGGGTCTGCACAAGCAAGCATTAGAATATATCATAAATGTAAAAATAATAGAGTCACTCGGGGACACCACCCAGACATTGTTCTTCCTTATAGGCGCAATGACGATAGTGGAGCTTGTGGATGTCCACGGAGGATTCAGCGTCGTCACCGATCATATCACGACCCGCAACAAACGGAAACTTCTGCTGGTCATCTGCATCGTAACGTTTATCTTCTCGGCTGTTCTGGACAATATGACCACAACGATCGTGATGGTTCTGCTTCTGCGCAAACTTGTGGAGAACAAGCATGAGCGCTGGCTGTATGCCGGTATGGTAGTGATAGCGGCCAACACCGGAGGCGCGTGGTCTCCCATCGGAGATGTCACAACCATCATGCTATGGGTTGACGGGAATGTCACCTCGGGGGCGCTTATCGGATACGTTCTTCTTCCGAGCATAGTGGCAATGGTAGTGCCGATGCTGGGTATCTCAATGAAGCTGAAGGGGAAGCTGGAGGCTGTCAATCATCATGCACCGGCGAGCGAAGGTGTCATCACCAAGAAGGAACGCACCTTGATATTCACGCTCGGAGTCGCGGGTCTTATCTTCGTACCTATCTTCAAGACCCTGACCCATCTTCCTCCATTCGTAGGGATGCTACTTGTACTCGGATTACTGTGGGTATTCATGGAGATATTCTACGACCGGAAGCATCTTCCGAGTGACCGCGAGCATCGTCTTCCCAGCGTCATCAAGCGCATCGATATGCCATCTATACTTTTCTTCCTCGGTATCCTGATGGCAGTGTCGGTGCTGGAAGCGAGCGGAATCCTACATATATGTGCACAATGGCTTGACGAAACAATCCACAATGTCTACCTGATCAACATAATACTGGGAACAATGTCTTCGATCTTCGACAACGTTCCTTTAGTAGCCGGCGTGATAGGGATGTATCCAGTCACGGATGCAACTGCGGCAGGTTACGACTCATTCTTCACAGTAGACGGAATATTCTGGGAGTTCCTCAGCTATTGCGCCGGCGTGGGAGGCAGTCTTCTGATCATCGGCAGTGCGGCCGGAGTCATAGCCATGGGGCTTGAGAAGATCAACTTCGGCTGGTATCTGAAGAAATTTTCACTATGGGCTCTCTTAGGATACCTTGCGGGAGCAGCCGTTTACATCGGAGAATGTATGCTTCTCAAATAGATTGCATCTCTCAGATTCCGCGGTATCGGATGTAACGACCAAAAAACAGCTAAAGATAAACAAGAAAAAGAAAATGAAACGCATGTCAGACTATCGGGCTCTGCTCGAAGAGGAAATCAAATCCATAAATCTGCCTGTCGACAATATGCCGGGGCTTTACGAACCGATATATTACTCCATGAGCAACGGAGGGAAGAGGCTTCGTCCGATTCTGCTTCTGATGACCTGCGATGCGTTCGGAGGAGAGGTAATGAATGCCTCGCGAGCCGCATTAGGCATAGAGATGTATCACAATTTCACACTCGTTCACGACGATGTGATGGATAAGTCTGATATGCGCCGCGGTAAGCCGACCGTGTACAGCAAATGGGGTACGGACACGGCCATTCTTTCGGGAGACGTGATGCTGACTCTTGCGGGACAATACATGAGCGAGGTGCCGGACCAGTGTCTGCGAAAGGTATTGGAGGAGTTTAACCGCATGGCAATCGGGGTCTACGAGGGTCAGCAGCTCGACATGGAGTTTGAGTCGTCCGAAAGCGTGACATTGGAAAAATATCTCGACATGATCCGGCTAAAGACTTCGGTATTGCTTGGAGCAGCGTGCTCGATCGGAGCGAGGATCGCCGGGGCATCGGACAAAGATTGCGAAGCCATGTATCAGTTCGGAGAATCGCTCGGTGTAGCGTTTCAGATTCAGGATGACTATCTCGATGTCTACGGCGATGCCACAACTTTCGGGAAACCGGTCGGCGGAGACATACTCAACGGGAAGAAAACCTTCCTGACCCTCAAGACTCTGGAGGCGGGAGGAGCCAATGCCGAAGCACTCAGGTCAGCTATGAATCTGCCCGCAGGAGATTTGCGCGTGCGTACCGTCAGAAATATAATGACAGCAGCAGAGATGCCGCGCGTATGTCGCAAAGCATGGGACGAATGGTCAGGACATGCCATCAAGTGTCTTGCGGAGACCACCCTCGACAAGGAAGCGACCGCTGCCCTGAAGGGTGTGGTGGAGAAACTCATAGACCGTAAGAAGTGACCAAGAAGAAGAAGAAACCGATCGCACCCGCACCCAAGGGGCTGAATCTCATTGACACCCACACACACCTGTATATGAGCCACGCGTTTCCGGACGGGGACGACGTGGCTGCCGTGCAGCGTGCCATCGAATCAGGGGTAAACTACATGATCTTTCCCGGTATCAATGAGGAGGTCATGGAGAAGATGGAGAAACTTCACGAGCGTTTTCCGCAAAATACCGGTCTGGCTGCCGGCATACACCCGGATGACCTAACCGATAACTGGAGCGAGGAGCTTAAGAGCGTCAGAAAGCGCATGAAGTCCGGGGATTATATCGCTATAGGGGAGGTCGGCATCGATCTCTACCGCGACAAGAGCCATGCAGAGCGTCAGAAAGAGGCTTTCGAGGAACAGTTGCGGTGGGCAATCGAGGACAGGTTGCCCGTCATCATCCATTGCCGGGACGGGCTGGAGGAAACTCTCGAAGTAATCAGCCGTTTCCGAGCAGAAGATCTACCACGATTGCTGTTTCATAGTTTCACCGGAACGATCGAAGATGTGCGACGGATACGCGAGGTCGTACCGAAGGCCATGTTTGCAGTCAACGGGGTAGCAACGTTTAAGAATGCGCCTGAATTGAGAGAAGCGGTTAAAGAGATCGGGATAGACCATATACTTTTGGAGACAGACTCACCGTACCTTGCCCCCACACCATTGCGTGGCGAGCGGAACGAGTCGGCATTCCTCCCATACATAGCCGTTTCCGTTGCGGAGACTTTAGGAGTCCCGGCAGAAACATTGGCCGAAAGGACGTCAGAGTCGGCGCGTCGTTTTTTTTCGATATCAGGGGAGGGGAAATAGGCCAATTATGGTCTATCACAAGAATCCGCACAAAGGAGGGCGGATGTCAGAAGATACGAGCGTGCGATGGGGGGTTCGGGTGGTGGAGTAGAAGGGTTTATCGGAAAATCCGACACCGTGCTGCAGGTCGCTGGGGTTGGTGGTGGTTTTCCTATGGTGGCGCTACGCTTACCATAGGCTACGCATGTATCGTCGCCTTTCAGGCTCCGATACGACCACGCTACGCGGGTCTCCACATCGTAGGTAGCAGGCTGCTCCATGGAAGCAGCCCTACGTGAGGGCGCTACGCTTACCATTGGCTACGCATGTATCGTCGCCTTTTCAGGCTCCGATACGACCACGCTTCGCGGGTCTCACCATCGTGGGTAGCAGGCTGCTCCATGGAAGCAGAGATACGGTTGGATGCGGGGGGTTAAATTCAGAAAAGTGTGTGGCAATTTTGAACTGCCCTCAATTTTAACTAACTTTGCACACAAAGAGAGTGTTTCGCCATGTTACATCAATTTATCCTTACAGTGATTCTTCTGGCTTTGTGCGTTGCCCTCATCGGCATTGGCTCTATCTTGGGGCGGGGAGATTTCAGGATAGGTCATGCGTGTCGCATGAAGGTCGGGAATAAGAGATCCCGAAAGAGGCCCTCTCAAAGATTTCTCCAATAAAAAACATATTATAAACAACCCTTCTCCGGAGACGGATGGCAAGCTCTGAAGCCGAAGGAGATTAATACAATCAATGAAAATGAAGATGATGAAGCGTTATCTTGGCCTCACTCTGGCGGTCGTCCTGTTCGGTTCCGCTTTCGCAGGCAGCATGACTTCCTGCGGGAAAGAGGATAAAAAAGATACGAAGAAAGAGAAAATCGCCAAGAAGAAAGAGAAAAGGGACACCGTGGGTCTTCCCAATTACCGCTATGTGGATTCCGATACTCTCCTTTCGAAGTATAATCTCGCCAAGGATTATCAGGAGGAGATACTGCGTATGCAGCAGAATATCGAGAATACGCAGCGCCAGCGGGCAAACGCTATCCAGAATTTCGCGAATCAGATCCAGCAGAAGGGTCAGAACAATCAGTATACCGAGGCTACCTATCAGGCCGACATGAACAAGCTGGCTCAGATGCAGCGTGCGGCTGAGGAGGAGATCGGGAAGATGCAGATGAACGCTACGAATCAGGCGGCTCAGTTGCAGAAAACAATCAACGATTCGATCGAAAGCTATGTGGAGCGTTATAATTCTTCGCATGGCTACGATGCAATCCTGATGAAGGCGGCTACCCTGTACATTAATCCCAATATGGACATAACGGACGAGATCGTCGAGGGTCTGAACCGTTCGTATAACAAAAAATAATCCGAAGCCGGAGTTCGGGATCCAAACATTCACGCTGCGAAGAGGGTTATAAGTACAAAAGCTTTACATTATTATGATTGAAGACAACGTCATAACCACCGAAGCCAACGAGACGGCTGTGCTTGTCGGTCTTGTCACACCGCAGCAGAGTGAGGTAAAGGTGTCGGAATATCTTGACGAGCTTGAGTTTCTTGCCGATACGGCGGGGGCCCGGTGCCTGAAGCGGTTCATGCAGAAGCTCGATCATCCTAATTCCACGAGCTATGTCGGGAAGGGCAAGCTTGAGGAAATCAAGGATTATGTGGATAAGGAGAATGTCGGTATGGTGATTTTCGATGACGACCTGAGCACGAAGCAGGTCAGTTTCATCGAGAAGGAGCTTAAGGTCAAGATTCTGGACCGGACGTCTCTGATTCTGGATATCTTCGCCCGAAGGGCAAGAACGGCAACCGCACGTACGCAGGTCGAGCTGGCTCAGTATCAGTATCTTCTGCCACGTCTTACAAGAATGTGGACGCATCTGGAGCGTCAGCGCGGCGGTATCGGTATGCGCGGACCGGGCGAGACCCAGATAGAGACCGACCGGCGTATCATTCTCGACAAGATAGCAAGGCTGAAAGAGGAGCTGAAACATATCGACAGTCAGAAGAGTATTCAGAGGAAGAACCGAGGTAAACTTACGCGTGTGGCTCTGGTAGGATACACGAACGTGGGAAAGTCTACCCTGATGAATCTTCTGAGTAAGAGCGATGTCTTCGCTGAGAACAAGCTTTTCGCAACTCTGGACACTACGGTGCGGAAGGTTGTCATCGACAATCTCCCCTTTCTGTTGACCGATACGGTCGGATTCATCCGGAAGCTACCGACAAAGCTTGTGGATTCGTTTAAGTCGACGCTTGACGAAGTGCGCGAGGCGGATCTGCTGGTGCACGTGGTGGACATCAGCCATCCTCAGTTTGAGGAGCAGATCGAAGTCGTGAACCGAACGCTTCACGACATCTGCGGGGCCGAGGACAAACCGGTGATACTCGTATTCAATAAGATAGATGCGTTCACATATACGCCCAAGGATCCGGACGACCTTTCAGAACCAACTCGCGAGAATCTATCGCTCGAGGATCTGAAGAAGAGCTGGATCGGAAGGCTTGGGGACAATTGTGTGTTTATCTCCGCAAAGAAGCAGATAAACATCGATGCTCTTCGCAAACTTCTATACGAGAAGGCGTGCGAGATACACACGCGCCGCTTTCCATACAATGACTTTCTGTTTAATAAGTATGACGACCTCAGCGACACAACCGAAACAGGACTCTGAAAAATCAGCGAATCTACCTACAGACACGAAGTATGTGGCGGTGGGGAGCGCCTTGAGCGGGATTCTGGAAGCCCAAGGATGTTTCTCTCCGGACTGGAGCCGGGTGAGGATCCATCGTGATACGGACTACAGCCTGATACGCAATACCAGATTCTACGGGGATGTGGAGATCGGGCGTATGAGTAAAAGCGGGGAGCAAGCCGAGGGTATCTTCGATGCCGTGATCCGGGACTGCTCGATCGGGTCCGGAAGCTATATCAGCAGTGTGAGGGGTGCTCTGGAAGGATGTGTCATCGGAGAGGGTGTCATCATCGAGGATGTCGGACGGATCGAGTTTGAATCTCCCGACGTGCCGTGCGGTATCGGTACAGCTGTGGGGGTACTGGACGAGACGGGCTCGCGTCCAGTCTATCTCTATCCGGGTCTTGATTCCCAGATGGCTGCTCTGATGGCGTGGAAACCGCGTTGGACGGATGATGTGCTCTTCCCTATGTTACAGGAGAAATGGGCATCGCTTCCGTCATACGCCCGGATAGAGGATGGAGCCAAGATCCGCGGTGTGGGTCTGATGATGAATGTTGGGGTCGGGAAAGGTGTAAGCATCGAGGGTGCATCGCGACTGGTCAACGGTCTGATCGTGAACAATTCCCCGACTACCAGACCTTTCACGTCCGTAGGAAGTAATGTCGACGCGGAGAATTTCATAATAGAAGATGCGAAGGTTCTGTCGGGCTCCTTGCTAAGGAATTGCTACGTCGGACAGGGTGTGGTGATTGACAAGGGCTTTACGGCTCACGATTCACTGTTCTTTGCCAACTCGGCGTGCGAGAACGGGGAGGCGTGTGCCCTCTTCGCGGGGCCGTACACCGTATCGATGCACAAGTCGTCTCTTCTGATCGGCACCATGACTTCCTTCATGAATGCCGGAAGCGGGACCAATTCCAGCAACCATAAGTATAAGCTGGGTCCCGTGCACTGGGGTCTTATGGAGCGTGGTGTGAAAACTGCGTCGGGGGGTTACGTGATGTGGGGAGGCCGGCTGGGAGCGTTCTCTCTCCTGATGGGTGAGCATAAGAAGCATCCCGATACATCGCGGTTTCCGTTCAGCTATCTGTTTGCAGACAGTACCGGCGGGACAATCGTGGTTCCGGGCGCAATGCTCCGTAGCTGCGGGCTGGCGCGGGATGCAGTGAAGTGGCCATCGCGTGACAACAGAAAAAAGCCAAAATTACCGCTCCACGACAGGATAAGTTTCGATGTCCTGAATCCGATCACGGTGGGAAGCATGATACGCGCTATAGAGATAATCGAGGAGCTTCTGGCTCACGGAGCTTCTTCGGATGGTTTCTACACATACGGGGGGCTAAAATTCTCTCACAACTCCCTCAAGAAGGGACGGGAGCTCTATTACCTGGCCGTACTGAAGTATATCCACGACGCTCCGTCGGATATGCCACCGGCTATCGACAAGCCGGAAGCATGGATAGACCTCGGGGGACTTCCGTTGCCGCGAAAAGTTGTGGACAATGTGCTTGCGGCAGATACGCTGGAGGGGATGACAGCCATCCTCGACGATGCCTACGCTAACTACGACCGTCTTCAGGCCGAGTGGAAGGCTTCGGCGATGTCACCGAAATGGCGTGCGCTCCTGCCGGAAGCTCCGGCAGCGATAGAGAAGCTGAGCAAGATGATCGAGGAGGACAGAGCACTGACTCTCAAGACTCTGAACGATCACGCGGCGCTTCTCCGCGACTGACAGACAGCGAGATCAGAGAGACTCCCTGTCTGTTTTATCCAACTTATATTCAGAAGCATAGGAGGTGTGATCCTCAGAAGTCGCTGACGAAGTGGAAGCGGATCTTGGGATAGTCCGATTGAGCCATCTGAAGAACGTAGGCACTGTCGGCGAGGAATACGTCGCGGCCGTCCCTGTCGAGAGCCATAAACTGGTGTTTACGTTTCTTGAAAGCCTCCAAAGCCGCCTCGTCGTCGCTTTCAATCCAGCAGGCCTTGTAGAGATGCAGGGGTTCCCACCGGCACTGGGCGCCGTATTCGTGGAGGAGACGATACTGAATGACTTCAAACTGGAGCTGGCCTACTGTGCCGATAATCTTGCGGTTGTTAAACTGATTGACGAAAAGCTGCGCAACACCTTCGTCCATGAGCTGTGCGATACCCTTGTCGAGCTGTTTCTGCTTCATGGGGTCAGCATTCTCGATGTATTTGAACATCTCGGGGGAGAAGGAAGGGAGTCCCTTGAAGTGCAGGAGCTCGCCCTGTGTGAGGGTGTCGCCTATCTTGAAATTGCCTGTGTCAGGAATACCTACGATGTCGCCGGGGAAAGCTTCGTCGACAACGCTCTTTTTCTGAGCCATAAAAGCGGTCGGTGCGGCAAACCGGAGCTGCTTGTCGAGGCGGATATGACGGTAAGGGGCGTTGCGCTCAAACTTACCGGAACATATCTTGACGAAAGCGATACAGGAGCGATGGTTGGGGTCCATGTTGGCGTGAATCTTGAAGACGAATCCGGAGAAGGCCTCCTCCGAAGGATCAACACGCCGCTCGAGGGCTTCAATCGGCTGAGGAGAGGGCGCTATCTCCACAAAGCAGTCAAGAAGCTCCTTGACACCAAATGTGTTGAGGGCAGAGCCGAAGAAAACGGGGGCCAATTCGCCACGCCGATACTCTTCCTTGTCAAACTCGGGGTAGACACCTTCGATAATCTCCAGATCCTCACGCAGCTTTGCGGCATCTTCCTTTCCGACCAGTTCGTCGACAAGCGGGGAGTTGACGTCAGGGATTTCGATACGTTCGCTTATGGTCTGCTTGCTGGGAGTGAAGAGGTCGAGCCCGTGTTCGTAAATATTGTAAACGCCCTTGAATTTCGCACCCATATTGATAGGCCACGTGAGAGGCCGGACACCGATCTTGAGCTCTTTCTCCAGTTCATCAAGAATATCAAAAGGATCCCTACCCTCGCGATCGAGTTTGTTGACAAAAATGATAACCGGAGTGTTGCGCATACGGCATACCTCCATCAGGCGGCGAGTCTGAGTCTCGACACCTTTGGCGACGTCCACAACGATAATGACGGAATCGACAGCCGTAAGGGTGCGGAAAGTGTCTTCGGCAAAGTCTTGGTGGCCGGGTGTATCGAGGATATTGATTTTATAATCGGCGTATTCAAAGCCCATTACAGAGGTAGCGACAGAGATTCCACGCTGTTTCTCGATTTCCATCCAGTCGGATGTGGCGGTTTTCTTTATCTTGTGGCTCTTGACGGCTCCCGCGACATGTATGGCGCCACCGAAAAGGAGCAGTTTTTCGGTGAGTGTGGTCTTACCGGCGTCGGGGTGCGAAATAATAGCAAATGTGCGCCGGCGCGCTATCTCGTCAGTCAATAAACTCATTTGGTCAGAATGTTAATACAGGTTTTCAGCGAATTACGCCAATATGGGGTTTCCACACCGTAGACATCGCGGATCTTTTTCTTGGATAAGACAGAATATGCGGGGCGATGGGCTTTTGCAGGATATTCCTCGGTGGTGCAAGGACTTACCACGCAATCGCGGATACCCGCAAGCTCCATGATAGCCATCGTAAAGTCAAACCAAGAAGCAACCCCTTCGTCGGTGTAGTGATATATGCCGGCTTCGAAATAATCCGAATCGACAATCTTGATTATGGCTTGGGCAAGATCGGGGGCATAGGTGGGACTCCCTATCTGGTCGGCTACGACATTGAGGGAATCACGTTCCTTGCCGAGCCGCAACATCGTCTTGACGAAGTTATTGCCGTAGGGGGAATACAGCCATGCGGTGCGTATGATCACGTAGTCTTGACCCTGCATGGAATCAGCGAGCTGCCATTCACCTTCGAGTTTTGTGGTACCGTATACGGACCGGGGGTTCACGGGGTCTGCCGGGGTGTAAGGGCGGCATGCATCTCCGGAAAAGACGTAGTCCGTACTAATGTGAACAACTTTTATGCCGCAACGGGCGGCGGCCGCTCCGATATTACCCACAGCTAACGCATTGACAGCCCGACAGAGCTCCAGATCATCTTCAGCCTTGTCAACAGCGGTATAGGCCGCGCAATTGATAATGAAATCGAACCCGCTCCCCGCTATCTCCTCAACAGCCTCTGCATCCGTAAGGTCAAGAGCAGCAATACCTTCCGAGGGACTTGCCATAACGTCAGTGGCTACATATTCCATATCGCTGCGCGTGTTGAGTATATCACGAATGCATCGACCGAGCTGGCCGCCTGCACCTGTAAGTAATATTTTCTTCATAACCGTGAAAATGTTTTTAGACTGCAAAAATACTCAAAATCCCGCACTCATACAACCACCTAGTATTCTTACAGTAAAATATACTGCCTTAAGGGTATCGGAAACTAAATAAAAACCTTTCTTATAGTAATATTTCTATATTATTTTCCGGATTAAAAAAACATTTGATACATGCCGGTTGTTTATCAATTATTGCAGCCCTAATATCAACAACAAGACTAATTCTGGCTAATTACTTTCATCCATAACATAAATTTTCTGCATCATGAAAACTTTATCCCCCTTTCTTAAGCCGGCACTATTGACTCCGACGATTCTTTTGTCACATCTCGCAGTCTGTGGAGCGGAGGTACGTTTGGACTCAATATCAGCAGACTCACCTTCAGTACAAACGGAATCGGATTCTATCGTCATTCATAGACTTCAGGATTTTGTCGTAGAAGCACAAGGAGTGACAGCGACCGAGGGAGGACTGAATATCATCCCCTCAAAATCAGATAAAAAGTATGCGTACGATGCCGCGAGCCTCATCGACATGATGAATCTGCCATTCAAAAACGGAACGAGGTAAAATCGTGAGTAAGATGGGTGGAGACCTTTCATTCTTTATTGATAAGGTAAAGGCTGACGAATCCGATCTTAAGGCCATACAGCCCAAAGATGTATTACGTATCGAATATCTTGAGAATCCTACGGATGCCGCCTTCGCCGGCTGCCCTTACGTACTTAATTTCGTGATGAAAAAATATCAATGGGGTGGCTACACGAAGCTGAATGCAATGCAAAGTTTTATCGATGTCAACGGATTTTACGGGCTCTTTTCAAAATTTAAGTCAGCGCGCATGACATACGATCTGGCGACATCTGCAAATTACAACAGACGTGACCTTAAAAGTAATTTATCGCAAGAGTATTCGGGGTTGAGGAATGATATGGATGGAACCTATTCCGTGGACAGAATCACGTCAAACTCGGGTATATTACGTAACAATAATTACGGAGGGCGTTTCAGAGCTTTATATTCATACGACAATAATGTGTTTTATACAACCCTTGCATTGGGATTCAGTCACAATCCGGGCTATGTAACTTCCGGATCACTGAGATTTGAACCGCCTGTTTACTCATCTCTTTATCAGCGACGAGAAGAGTATGCGAGGAGCATCTCGCCCTCTCTGTCCGCTGTCTGGTCACATTCATTCAACAACACCACTTCGCTGAATACAACCGTTGGAGTACAGCACAGCCACAACTACGCATCAAATCTCTATTCTCCCGAAGGTCTACAATCTATATACAATCATGTTTCCGACAACAACTGGGGATCTGTCCTCTCGGCCTACTTGTCGCATCGATTGAACAAGCGTCTTTCTGTCGGCGGAGGTGGAAATATCAGCTACGAACATTATTCGACACTTTATTCAGGCGATATTAATTCCGATCCTCGCCAGACCTTATCAAATCTTTCAGCCAATTTATCTGTAAACATGCGTTATATCATACGGAAAGGCTTCAATGTAGTTTTCAGACCCGGCGTTTCGTTCCTCAACTATAAATCTAACGGCAACAATGTGACAGAATGGAAACCCGATTTCTCCCTGTCTTCTTCCCTGACTATAAATCCCAAAAATCAGATCTCCTTTAAAGCCGGTTATCAATCGCTTCCTCCATCGCCGGCATATACCAACTCATCGCTCATTCAGATAAACGAGATTGAGTGGCTTAGAGGTAATCCGGATCTCAAGGGTGTACAGAAGATGAGATATGACCTGAGGTACACTTGGATGCCAAACAACCTGTTATCCCTGAATACTTTAGTGAATTATTCCAAAGAGTTCCATCTTGCAGACGAGGTTTGGACACCCGAAGAGGACAAGATGATAAGAAGTTATTTTTCTAATGGTTGGCATCAGAGTCTGTATACCGGCATCGATGCCTCACTGAATCTCTTGGGATCTCATATTCGGCTTAATGGTTCTTGCTCTTACATATACAGCAAGATACACGGCGCAATGGACCGAAGTATAGGTTTCTTTTCTCCTAATTTCAGTGTTTCAGGATATTACGGCGCATGCTTCTTCGGCGCATCCTACAAATTCAAATCTCATTCCGTGTGGAATAATGAATTCTTAAGTATACCCCAAGATTACTATTTCTATGCCGGTTTCGCCAAGGGAGACTTCAATCTTTCACTGATGCTCTCGGATATTTTCACAACCCGGGCGCTAACGAAATATTGGGTTAAAACTCCTTATTACTATAGCACTGCGGAGGAGGTACGTCCCAACACAGTCTACACACAATCTGTCTCCATCAACATGACTTATACTTTCGGCTACGGCAAGAAAATAAGTCGAGGAAACGAGATTGACGCGAGTACTTCAGGAGCGTCCGCAATCCTGAAATAATCTATATACCTGCGGAAGCGGGGGATCAGTCAGCAAATTCGAGTTCGTTATTGTAGTCCTTCTTATAATAAGCGGCAAGAAGAGCCAAAAACTTACTTATCTGCTGAATTGCGGCAGTCGTTTCTCCGGAAATCTCTATCTTGCGGAGGCGAAGCATCAGTATGCCGTAGAGGGCATTGAAGCAGCTCTCGATCTCTCCGGGCTTCGCGTCGCCGGACTTCGCACGCAACTCTACGATATACGGAAGGGTGGCATAAAACTGATTGGCGTAGGCTGCATACTTCGGATCCTTCATCAGCCGACGGTGAAGATCCTCCAGTTCTATGATGACGTTCCTGTTAAGCTGGAGATGCCCTTTTTTCTCGACATCTTCCCGGCGCATCATGTCTATGAGCGATTCGTACCATTCGAGCATCTCCTTTCTCTGCTCTTCGCTTAGACCGGTGTACCGGTCGACTATATCAGCCTTGATCCGGTCTATGTCAAGTCCGTAGGCTCGGATCAGATCCTCTATCTGCCACATATACAGGAGATATTCGGCTATGTTCTCTTTCTTTTTCTGCGAAGCTGTTATCATTTTATCATATCTAAAAATTCATCTTCCGTAATCATCGGGATCCCTAACTGCTCACATTTCTGGCGCTTGGAGGGTCCCATGTTCTCTCCTGCGAGTACAAAATCGGTCTTCTTGGAGATACTCCCCACATTCTTACCACCCTGCATCTCGATCATATTCTTGTACTCTTCTCTTGAATGATGCGAGAAAGTGCCGCTGATAACTACCGTCTTACCGGCGAGCGCATCACCTTTGGGCGACATCTGCTCATCGGGCACAGACATATTTACTCCAGCCGCGATTAAAGCATCTATACATTCCGCATACTCCGGCTGCCGAAGATAATCATAGATGCCGGCAGCTATGACAGGTCCCACGTCCGGAATCGCGGTAAGCTCCTCAACCGTCATCTCGCGAAGCCGCGACATCGATCCCACGGCTCGCGCGATCCGCTTCGAGGTTGTCTCCCCGACATTGGGTATGGAAAGAGCGTAGATCACGCGGTCGAAGGAACGGCCTTTGGAAGCCTCTATACCATCTATGATTTTCCGGGCGCTCTTCTCTCCGAGCCTCTCGAGGTTGGTAAGCTCCTCCACCTTCAGGCGATACAGATCGGACGGCATCCTCACGAGACCCGTATCGTAAAGCAATTCTGCTGTCTCTTCTCCAATCCCGTCGATATTCATCATCCGGCGTGCGGCGAAATGCTCGATCCTGCCGGTGATCTGAGGACGGCAGCCGAATCTGTTCGGACACCACCATGCCGCCTCACCCTCTATCCTTTCGAGGGGGGTTCCGCACACCGGGCAGCGGCTCACAAATTTTACCGCCTCGGGATTCTTATCCCGACGTTTGAGGTCCACACCGGTGATCTTGGGTATGATCTCCCCTCCCTTCTCCACGTAGAGCCAATCGTGCTCATGGATGTCAAGCTGATGCATTATATCGTCGTTGTGAAGAGATGCACGCTTCACAACCGTACCCGAAAGCAGAACCGGCTCAAGATTAGCCACAGGAGTGACTATACCCATACGTCCTGTCTCGAACGAAACGAATCTCAGTTTTGTACAGGCGCTTTCAGGATTAAATTTATAGGCTACGGCCCAGCGCGGAGACTTGGCAGTATAACCCAGATTGAGCTGCTGCCGGAGATTATTCACCTTGAAGACGAGACCGTCTGTGGCCACCGGGAGGCTTTTGCGCTCACCGTCCCAATAATCGATATAGGCGTCTACCTCCTCGATAGAATGAAGCAATTTCATCGCCGAAGACACCTTGAAACCCCACGACCGGGCTGCCATCATATTGTCGAAGTGGTTATCAAAGGGGAGATTGTCTCCAAGCAGATAATAGAACCTTACGTCGAGATGCCTTCGCGAGACCTCCCGGGGATCCTGCGTCTTCAGTGTTCCGGAAGCTGCATTGCGAGGATTGGCAAAAAGCGGTTCTTCATTGTAGGCCCGCTCCCGGTTCAGCTCCTCAAAGCTCTTCCATGGCATAAGGATCTCTCCCCGTATCTCAAACTCCTCCGGCCAGTCACCCGGCTGCAACACAAGGGGCACACTCCTGATCGTCTTGACGTTGGCTGTCACGTCGTCACCCTGTGTACCGTCGCCACGGGTCACGGCACGCACCAGACGCCCATCCCTGTAGGTCAGCGATATGCTCGTGCCGTCAAACTTCATTTCGCCCACGATCGCGAAGCTCTCTCCCTCAAGTCCCGATTTCACCCGACGGAACCAGTCGTCGACCTCCTCGATACTATATGTGTTGGCAAGCGACATCATGGGACGCGCATGCACCACATGCTCGAATCCCTTCGTCAGGTCGCTTCCTACTCTGCGGGTCGGGGACAACGGATCCTCAAACTCGGGAAATTCGGCCTCAAGATGCTCCAACTCCTTGAGCATGAAATCAAACTCCTGATCCGATATCTCCGGAGCGTTCAGCACATAGTAATTATGATTGTGTCGGCTTAGCTCCCGGCGCAATTCCTCGATGCGCTTGTGTGCGAGTGTGCTGTCCATGGTTTTTCAGAGCGTTTCTTTCATTCTTTTATAGACAAACACTTTTCCTCTCTTCATCTGTACCCCCTTGGGCTTATGAAGCGAGGCAAAGGGCAAGATGTCCGTTGCATCGATATATGCGGCCACTTCGTCCATCCATTTCTGGATCGCATCCTTGGTGGGATGAGGATTGCTTGCGCTCTGCCGCGCCAGTTTCAATCCTGTGCTACGAAAAAAATGTCCTTTCGGAATTCTTGATTCGAGCCAGTTGTTGAGCACATCGCCGTTACCCTTTCCGGGCCATGAGGGGGGACCTACCCATAGGTACGGTATCGAGCCGAGTTGCCTCTGTATATTAGCCACGTAACCGGCCAGTCTTTTCTCCGGATTGCGTTCCAACAACTCATTCATGCCCAGCGAAATAAACACTGCGTCAGGTTTATATCGTGCCACAAGCGTACCTACACGGTTGCCTGTGCCCCATTTCTCTATCGTAGAACCGTCCCACAGCACCGTGCTTACCTCGAAGCCATTCTCTATGCCGTAAGCTTCAAGACGCTCCGCCATCCAGCCGGTCATGGAATCTCCTATGAAAAGCACCTTCTTTATCGGTTCGCGCTCCTTTTCCGGAGCACCATGAGCGGGATTCGTGGCATAGGCATCGATGCCCAGCGCGACAATAATTAGCAGAAGCCAATTCGTTACAATCTTCATATTAAGTATCTTATAATAGTTTATAGGCGTAACGGAGCCTTCCATCCCCTTGACGCTGAGAAGAAAAAAACTGCCGTCACCTTTATCAATAACAAAATTCAGGGCATTTCGGATATATCTTACATCAAAAAAACTACTCCTTCCCATCGAAGAAGGCTTCATTGATAACAGTACCGACGCTTTTTCATTTGAACTCAGACGCAATATGGTCATATAATAGACTGGTTTCCTTTTTCAATTATTTTTTAATTTCCATTATTTTTTCGTCCTAAAAAAGAATGTGTAAAATTTTCAGTAACTTTGCCCGATTTAATATTTTCATGTCTATGCTTTCTGAAAGATCATTATAATTTGTAACAGCCATGATTGCAAAGCTTTCCCCCAATAAGTATAGAAGAAATAAGCCGTTAGGTTCGCGTGACTACGGAATTGACATATTAAAAGCTGTCTCCGCCTTTTTTGTTGTATTGATTCATAGCTACTGGGATTTGACTTATTTGGATATAAGTTTTGCCAAGTCAGTATCCGCTGTGTCACGTATAGGGGTGGGATGTTTTTTTGTTATTACCGGGTACTATTTCCCTGTAATGTATAAAAACAGGAAAGTTTCGGGATTCCTCCTTAGAAATGTGAAATTAGCCTTATGGTCGTGTTTATTGTATTTTATTTTTAATCTTGTATATTATAAAATAGTCTGGAATAATTTTAACTCTTATTTGAATAGATTTAGTGGAGAGTCATTATGGAAATTTCTTTTTTTTAACTTCTCCTATCCCGAGTTTCATCTATGGTATCTCTTCGCGGTAATTTATACGGTAGCCTTGGTATTACTTTTTTATAATTTTAAGAAAAAGAAGGCAATGTATATTATATCCTTTCTATTGTTGATTGTAGGCTTAACAGCATCATATATCGATACGGATGTCATCTGGCATAGAAACTGGGCTTTTTACGGTTTGCCATTTGTGGCTATGGGTGTTCTGATAAGGGAAAACAGTGCTATTTTGCATAAAATCAACAGCAAGATAATCTTAGTCGTTTTAGCCCTATGTGTGGCATCATTTATCGGGGAAGTTCTTCTTTTAGATGTTAACAGGGAGTATTATATTCTTACGGTTATAGCGTCTGCTTGCCTTCTTATTCTGGCAGTTAGATTTGAAGGTAGCCGTTTGCCTCATAGGTCACGTTTCACACTGTTTTTCATATCGATAGGCGCACAATATTCAATGTATATCTATATATTTCACATAGCCATTAAGAAGGCTTTTGATCTGCTTCTTGCATATTATGGAGATAATGATGTTGTGATTCTTCTTGTTAGCCCTGTTATTATCTATTTTCTTAGTTGTGTTGTATCTTATCTATGGCTTCGTCTGCCTTATCGACCTTTTTAATCGGTTGGAGATGATAGCAGAGAGGACTCTTTAATTAAAAGAAGTTATAATTTTAGGGAGCTGCGTCCATAAAGCGTAAAAACTACGGATACATAGATGCCATTCCAACAAAAATGGTTAAATTTGTAGCACCAAAAGACGGTCGCGACGCTTTAACGCAACTTAGGCCGCTAACGATAAGAGACACAGTGTGAGACGACTACTGATATACTTGTCGGCTATGCTACTCGTTAGTATAGCCTACACCGCATCACGACACACCGCCTCCGACATCCCGGATTTCGAAGGCGAGGGTGTGGACACTGCTGCCGTAAGTCTCCCGGAAACTGCTGATTCTTTGGCTCCGGAGCTCTCCGATCATCTGTCTTCCGTCAGGCTTTCCCATCGGTCGGCTCGCGGCGACAGTATAGACTCCATTACTTCCCCCGACACATCCCGCAGGTATCTCGGACGTATCCGTCGCGAGAAGGTAGACCTTGAAAATGCGGTCACTTTTGAAGCGACCGATTCTCTGGTGCTTCTGGATCGCAATAATGCTTTCATGTATGGTAATTCCACCGTCAGGTACGGTGACATCAATCTCAATGCCGGACGTATAGAGATGGTGATGGATTCCTCCACTGTTTTTGCCTCCGGAGTTCCGGATTCCACCGGTGTAATGCAGGAAATGCCCGTATTCTCAGACGGCTCAGGAGAGTATCAGTCCAAGGAGATGCGCTATAACTTCAAGACCGAACGCGGCTACATCACTGATCTCATCACAGAACAGGGAGAAGGTTATCTGACGGCCGAAACAACAAAAAAAATGGACGACGGCACCTTCAACATACAGGGAGGACGATATACCACTTGCGACGATCATGAACACCCCCATTTCTATTTCCAGATCACGAAAGGAAAGGTGACGCCGAAGAAAAACATCGTTGCCGGACCGGCATATATGGTGCTCGCCGACGTTCCGCTTCCTCTCGCAGTCCCCTTCGGATTCTTCCCTTTCAGCAAGGACTACAGCAGTGGCATCATCTTCCCCTCCTTCGGAGAGGACTACAACAGAGGTTTCTACCTGCGCGATGGAGGATACTATTTCGCCATCAACGACAATGTTGATCTCGCCCTGCGAGGAGAGCTTTACACCAAAGGATCGTGGGGTGTCAGCGCACGCGCCAACTACGTGAAACGCTATAAGTTCCGTGGCTCCTTCGATGCCAGCTTCATCACGACCATATACGGCGACAAGGGAGCGCCCGACTACAGCAAACAGAACAACTTCCGTATCACGTGGAGCCATCAGCAAGACCAGAAAGCGAATCCCAACCTGTCCCTTTCGGCAAGCGTCAATTTCACAACCTCAGGTTATACACGCAACGACCTGAATTCATACTACAACAGCTCCTTTACGGAGAATACCAAAAGCTCTACCGTCAATATGACGTACCGCTTCCCGGAATCCCGATGGAGCCTTTCCACCACTGCCAATGTCACTCAGCGCACTCAGGACTCCACGCTGGCTGTCAGCTTCCCCAATATTAACCTCACGCTGAGTCAATACGCCCCTTTCCGCCGCAAAAGGCGTGTGGGTGGCGAAAAATGGTTTGAGAAAATTAGGATCAGCTACCAAGGACAAATGCAGAATTCCCTCACTGCCCGACAGGACGAATTCTTCAAGAAAAGTCTGGTGAAGGACTGGCGTAACGGCATCAAGCACTCCTTGCCTGTCTCCGCTACATTCAATGTCTTCAACTACATCAACATTTCTCCCTCCGTATCGATCAACGACCGCATGTATTTCAATAAGGTTCGTCGTAGCTGGGATCCCAATTCCGCAGCCGAGATTTGCGATACCACCCATGGTTTTTACAATATCTTCGACTTCAACGCCTCCATCAGCATGGATACCAAAATCTACGGATTCTGGAAACCTCTGAAAATTTTCGGAGATAAGATACAGATGATCCGCCATGTCCTTACCCCCACAATCAGTTTCAGCGCCTCGCCTGATTTCGGAGCTAAATTATGGGGCATATACGGGTCCTACGGATATACTGACGCCTACGGCAATCCTCAGACCCGGCAGTATTCCTATTTCGATAATGCTATCTTCGGTGTGCCCGGACGAGGGAAAACCGGCATGGTTACGGTCAATCTGGCCAATAATCTCGAGATGAAAGTGAAGAGTGACAGTGACTCTACCGGTGTAAAGAAGATTTCTCTTATCGAAAATCTGACCATCCAGCAGAGCTACAACTTCGCGGCCGACTCTCTCAGATGGAGTAATATTGAGACTTCTCTCCTGCTTCGCCTCACTAAAAACTTCAATCTCAATCTCCGTGCCACATGGGATCCATACACATATTCCGTCACTCCCTCCGGAACCCCGGTCAAAGTCAACCGCACACGCCTGCAGGCCGGTAAAGGGTTCGCAAAACTTTCAAGCACCGGTACTTCCTTCTCCTATACCTTCACCAACGACACCTTCAAACGTAAAAAAAGCGACAACAGCGGTGATGGAGGTGGAGACACCTTCGACCGAAATTACGGCGACGATGTAGACCGACGTAACGGCGACAACGATTCCGACGAAGACGATTTCGCCGCAAAAGCCACGGCAAGAAGAGAAAAGAACCGGAAAAACAATGAAAGCGATTCGGATGCCGACGGCTACGAGGCGTGGTCTGTCCCGTGGTCCCTGTCCTTCAACTACTCCGTAAACTACGGCTATGGAGCCTTTGACTATGAGAAGATGGACTATCGCGGTAAATGGACCCAGAATCTGAGCTTTAACGGATCCATTCGCCCTACGAAGAACTGGAACATTGCCTTCTCGGCTTCCTATAATTTCGACCTTCATAAGATTGCCTATGCAAATTGCAGCATCAGCCGGGATCTCCATTGTTTCACAATGACATGCTCATTCATACCCGTAGGTCCCTATAAGAGCTATAACTTCCACATAGCCGTAAAGTCATCCCTCCTGAAGGATTTCAAGTACGACAAGCGCTCATCTTCATCCAACGGCGTCACATGGTATTGATACATTAGCAACAGACAATAATGCCCCCCGACCTCCTGAACATAGAGAATCTTCTGACCCACGGAACCTCACTCCCACTGAGCAATCCGGTGGCCATATTCTTTACTGTCTTGGCAATGATCCTGATTGCGCCGCTCCTGCTCCAGAAGCTCCGCATACCCAACATTGTCGGAATGATTGTGGCCGGTATCGTGATCGGGCCCCACTGTCTCAACCTCCTTGACCGGGACGCAAGTTTCGCCGTCTTCGGGCAAGTGGGTATCCTTTATCTGATGTTTCTTGCCGGTGTGGAAATCGATATGCTCAATCTGCGCCGGAACTGGAAAGGCGGGTTGAAATTCGGTCTCCTGAGTTTTCTTTTCCCCCTTGTCGGAGGCATTCTTGTCTCGTATTATGTACTGGGCCTCAATATCCTCACCTCTCTTCTAATAGCATCGATGCTTTCCTCCCACACCCTTATCAGCTATCCTGCGGTAGCAAGATTCGGACTCAGCGGTGAAAGATCAAGCGTGATAGCCGTATGCGGAACCATAGTCTCAGTGCTCCTCGCCCTCATTCTCCTTGCGGAAGTGGTCGACATACACATGAGCGGTAAGATCGATACCCTGAGGCTCCTGATCTTTATCTTCTCCATAATTGTCTACGCGTTCGGCGCTTGGTGGATTCTCACGTGGGCCACTCGATGGTTCCTCCGGCACTTCAACGACTCTGTCCTTCAATATGTCTTTATACTTTCCGAGATGCTTCTGTCGGCTCTGGTCGCACAGATCATCGGGCTCGAAGGTATCCTCGGAGCCTTCTATGCCGGTCTCGTAATCAATAGGTTCATACCCTCCCGAAGCGCTCTCATGTCGCGCATTGAATTTGTCGGAAGCGCTATCTTTATTCCATATTTCCTCATCGGGGTTGGAATGATGATGGACGTCGGGGTCATCTTCAAGGGATGGAACGTAGCGTGGATCGCGCTCTGCATGAGTATTACCGCTCTTGTATGCAAATGGTTGGCCACATACTCGGCTCAACGTATGTTCCGGCTTTCCGCCGACGACCGCCGGCTTATGTTCGGCCTTACATCCGGTAAAGCCGCCGCTACCATTGCAGCGACTATCCTCGGTTTCAGCTACGGACTCATAGACGAGGACGTGATGAACGGGTCCGTAATTATGATTCTGATATGCTGCGCCGTGGCTTCAGTCGTCACCGAACGCGCTGCCAAGGGACTACGCATGGCCATCGCTGAGCGGGAGCTCAACAACCCCGTAAATCAAGATGAAGATGAAGGCCCACGGCAACTCGTGGCCGTGGCCAACCCCATGACTTCTGCCGGACTCGTGCGACTGGCCCTCCTCATGAGGCCTGCCGACTGCAGAGAGCATATCACGGCGCTATTTGTACGCAGCTCCGACGACGGAACAATCACCGGGATGGGAAGAACCTCCCTGAAAGATGCCGTAAAAGCCGGGCTTGCTGTCGATACCGAAATCGATGACGTCGAACGCTTCGATGTCAATCCCGTCGCAGGTATCACGAACGTCAGCAAGGAACGTCACTCCACTGAAATTGTAATCGGACTCCACAGACGCTCCAATGTCGTCGATACTTTCCTCGGAAGCATCACGGAACAGCTCCTGCACGCCTCCAACAGCATGATAATCATGAGCCGCTGTTTTGTACCTCTCAATACCTTAAGGCGGGTTGTCGTTGTAGCCCCGCCTAAATCAGAATTCGAGACCGGCTTCTCGATGTGGGTGCGCAGGGTTGCTGTCATGGCCGAACATATCGGTGCGAAACTGCTCTTCAAGGCTCACATCGACACAATACGATATCTGCATCAGCTTGTCGACGGGAAGTACCACCTTGATGTAGCCTATAATCCCACGGCCGATTGGGATGACTTCATCGCCACTGCGGCCGATATTGACGACGACGACGATCTTCTCATTGTTGTTTCGGCACGTCAGGGCTCCCTTTCCTATAATTCCGACATCGAAGGCATGCCTTCTTTCCTCAGTCGCTACTTCTCACGCCACAACCTTATAATCCTCTATCCCCGCCAGTTCGGAGCCACTGCACCATTCTCCAGCATGGCCGATCTCGGTGGTATAGCTCGGCAATCTACTTAGAGCGGGTCTCACCTTTATCTTGATAGGCGACAGCACCGATTAAGGTGACCTCCTTTATTGTCCCGTCGCAAGAGGAAGCCCACTCGAGACTCCGGCCGAAAAGCTCCTCCATCGTGGCACAAAGATCGAACCCGTATGACTCAAGCGAAGGTCGGGCCTTCTCGGGATGCCTGCAGCCGGATCCCGACTTGCGGCTGCACTCAATGCAGTAAGGACATCTGCCGGAAAAGCCGAACGCCAGACCGCCTGTTTCCTCTTCCATCCTCAGAAGCATATCGTCTGTCTCCCGTATGTAACCGCGCAGTATATCCATGACGTTCCCTGTGTGCGTGGTTTCCGGCATGGGAATCCTGCACACGACAATCTTTATTCTGTCGAACGCCCCGAAATCCGGGTCTCTTTCAAACGGCGGACAAAGCCAGCTGTTGCCGTAATTTCCACACTCCTTGCAAAACTTCTCGAAACGCTTCTTATCTCGGAATCGTTCAATGTACGACACCAAATCCATGTCTCTGGTCTCTGTATCCATATCATTTCCGGTTTAATACGGCAAAGATAAGCTATTTTTGGCAAATTTTAACCCGCATCTTTTGGCTGTGGTGAATATTCTTACTACCTTTGGAAATTCCAAGTCGATTCCGGCTTAGGTCGGGTCGGCAGCTCCAAGATTATAACTATCAAAACATATTTACTATGGAAGTAAAAGACCTTAAACCTGCCATCGTATGGCAAATTTTCGATGAAATCACAAAGGTGCCCCGCCCCTCATGCCACGAGGAGCAGATCCGCGCCTATCTCCTTGACTTCGCAGCCAAACATAACCTTGAGGCTAAAACCGATAAGGTCGGCAATGTGGTGATCAAGCGCGCCGCCTCCAAGGGCCATGAAAACGCTCCCGGCGTTGTGCTGCAGGCTCACATGGATATGGTAGCCGAAAAGAACAACGACGTTAAGCACGACTTCCTTAAAGATCCTATTGAGACTTACGTGGACGGAGATTGGGTCAAAGCTCGCGGTACCACACTCGGCGCCGACAACGGAATCGGGCTCGCCGCCGGGCTCGCTGCCATGATTGACCCCGATCTGGAGAACGGCCCTCTGGAATGTCTTTTCACCGTTAACGAGGAAATAGGCCTTGAAGGAGCCGAAAATCTCGGCGAAGGCATGATTGACGGCAAAATCCTCATAAACCTTGACTCGGAAGATGACGGAGAGATTTTCGTCGGTTGTGCCGGCGGTATCGACACCACAGCTTTCTTCAACTACAACCGTAGCGTCGCTCCCGAGCATTTCCATTACATGAAGATATCTGTCAGCGGCCTGCTGGGAGGACATTCCGGAAGCGACATCAACCTCGGACGCGCCAATGCCAATAAGCTCATAGCCCGTTTCCTTTTTGAATGTTCCAAGGATTACGACGTCGCTCTCAGCTTCATTGACGGCGGAAATCTTCGTAATGCCATTCCCCGTGAATGTCATGCCGTTTTCGGAATCCATCACGAAATGAAAGCGCGCATACGCCAGAAACTCGAACACTACATTGAGGAGATAACAGCCGAATACGCCGGTATCGAACCGGGTATCACTTTCGTCCTTGAGGACACGGAACGTCCTGAATTCTGTGTGGACCACGACACCTCACTTGCCCTCATACGCTCCGTCTACTCAGCTCCCCACGGTGTCTACTCCATGAGCCGCGACATCGAAGGTCTGGTTGAAACCTCCACTAACCTTGCGGCCGTCAAAATGGTCGACGGCAACCGCATTAAAATCACGACCTCACAACGCAGCTCCGTCGAAAGCCGTAAGGACGATATAGCTGCTCAGGTCGAAGCACACTTCCTCCTCGCAGGAGCTGAAGTTGAACACAGCGACGGATATCCCGGATGGGCTCCGAACATGAACAGTCCTATCATGCACATCGCTTCCGATGCATACGAAGAGCTCTTCGGCGTAAAACCCGCGATCAAGGCCATACACGCCGGATTGGAGTGCGGCCTTTTCCTCGCAAAGAATCCCGAGCTCGACATGGTCAGCTTCGGCCCGACCATGACCGGCGTTCACTCCCCTGACGAACAACTCAACATCCCTACCGTAGACAAATTCTGGCACCACTTGAGGCTAACGCTGAAAAAAGTGGCTGAGTCATGAATCCCCGCACTTTCAATCGCTTCCTGCCGCTGATTGCGGCAGGAACGTTGGCTGTGGGTGTGGCCTGTGCAGGTTCCTCTTCGTCCCGGACTGACACGAGCTCTTTCTCGGCCAACACACAAGACGTCGATTCCGCGACTGTCATCTCTGAGACAACCGAATGGCGCTACGATACTATCGTGATGCCTTGGGGTGAGATTCGTATCGATTCCGTGGCTCTCAATGCACCTGCGGTTCCCGACTGGCAGAAAGAGGAGGAAGAAATGGCGGCTCTCGACAGCACCTCACGCTACAACACGCTCACAGACAACGATTTCCGGAAAGTTGCCGCGGAGCTTAACGTGGAGATAGCTGCCATTAAAGCCGTTGTACGCATCGAGGCCGGGGCGAATATGGAAGGTTTCTGGGCTCCCGGAGTGCCGGTTATCAATTTCGACCGCTCGATGTACAATAAATCCAAGCCTCCTCGCAACGTAAAGGCTCCCGCTTCCGAAAAGGTGCCTGACGGAATCAAAAGCGCCTACGGACGAAAGGAATGGAGCCAGCTCGTGGCAGCCCGCAAAGTGAACCTCGACAAAGCAAATATGGGAACCTTCTGGGGCATGTTCCAGATCGGCGGATTCAACTACAAGATTTGCGGATGCAAAACCGTACAGGAGTTTGTCGACAGGATGTCCTACAGCGAATTTGAACAGCTGGAGCTCTTTGCCAATTTTATCCGCAACTCCGGAATGCTCCCCGCTCTCCAAAAGAAAGACTGGAGCACTTTCGCACGCAAATACAACGGAGCCTCATACGCCCGGAGAGGTTATCACACCCGGATGGCCGCCGAATACAAAAAATTTAAGGCTCAAGGACTCTGAGCTATCCTTTACTTTTAAACCAACAAAATGAAAATCACAGATCTCAAGCCGTCTCTCGTATGGCAATGTTTCGATGAAATCACTAAAGTTCCCCGCCCGACACATCATCTCGACAAGATGAAAGACTTTCTGGTCGGATGGGCTGACAAACATAACATCCCGGTAAAGACCGATGCCGTAGGAAATGTGGTCATGACAGCTCCCGCCACAAAAGGGCACGAAGGAGCCCCCACCATCATACTTCAGGGACATCAGGACATGGTTGCCGAAAAGAGAGGCGACTCCGCCCACGACTTCCTCAACGACCCGATAGAAACAATCGTCGACGGAGAATGGGTGAAAGCCAACGGAACGACACTCGGCGCAGACAACGGAATGGGTTGCGCCGCAGCTATGGCCGTCCTTCTCGACAAAGACCTCGTTCACGGCCCGCTGGAATGTCTCTTTACAGTCGATGAAGAGCAGGGACTCATAGGAGCCAACGGGCTCGAACCGGGCATGGTCACCGGCTCGATACTTCTGAATCTCGACAGCGAGGAACACGGACAGCTCGTCATCGGATGCGCCGGCGGTAAAGTCACTCTCGCCACATATAAATATAGCGGCACTGAAGCTCCCGCAGACCACACATACTTCTTCGTGCATTTTGACCACTTCAAAGGTGGACATTCCGGTATGGAAATCGGACTCGGCCGGGGAAACGCATGCCGCCAGCTCGGCCGCTTCCTCTGGGAAGCCAACGAACGATTCGGAATCGTTCTTTCAACCATCGACGGTGGCAATCTTGCCAACGCCATTCCGCGCGAAGCCAAGGCCATCGTAGGAGTTGCATCTGAGAAAGCTTCTGACTTTGCCGATTTCGTAAAGCGCTTTTCCAAGATGATCCACGCTGAGTTTGCCCTCGCCGAAGGATCCGACTTCACCTTCACGGCCGAAGAAATAACTCGTCCGGCTGAAATTATAACCAAAGAGGACAGCGACCGGCTCATTGCGGCTCTCTTTGCTACTCCCAACGGAGTACAATGGATGTCGAATGCAGTTCCCGGCCTCATAGAGACCTCATGTAATCTCGCCAGCATCAAGATGACAGCTCCCGGGGAGCTGCTCGTCACCATCCATCAGCGCTCCTCCGTCGACAGCCGCCGCGACGAAATTGCCGATCGCGTGAAAGCTCTCTGGCAGATGGCCGGTGCCACCGTAGAATTCGATGACGCCTACGTCGGCTGGGCTCCCGACCCCGAAAGCCGTGTCCTTAAGGTAGCGGAAGAAAGCTTCGAGCAACTCTTCGGAACAAAGCCTCGCGTCGAAGCTCTGCATGCCGGACTCGAATGTGGCCTCTTCCTCGAGAAAATGCCGCAACTCGATATGATCTCCTTCGGGCCCACTCTGAAAGACATCCATTCCCCCAACGAGAAAGCCAACATTGAGTCTGTAGGACAATTCTGGAAGCTACTCACAGAAATTCTTCGCCGACTCGCCTGATTTTTCCAATTAAAACAGTGAGAAATACGTCTCCGACATGAGCACAGGTTTCCATGTCGGAGACATCTATTTTAAAGACCCCTTAAGCTGAGATTGTGTCATTTTGAAAGCAAACCGCACTTCTAACATCGAATTTTCAGCTGCCTTATCCCTAAAATCAGGAGTCCCCAAAAATTTTTCAAACAAATTGCCAAAAATATTTGGCAAAAAATTTGGTCGGAAATAAAATAATATCTACCTTTGTCATGTGCAAGGAAACACAGCACATGCCGGCAGATCCAAACACGCCGGTTTCTACATTGACATTCTGACTCAGGCGCCGCAGTGATACGAATCTGGACTCCCATATATATATATCACACATTCACTCATTATTGCGTTAAACCAATCTCTATCATTAAATCACTATACCATGGGAAACTTGGAAAGCTGCACATTATCTATATAATGAAAAGACTTACTCCTAAGCATCGTTGATCTCTGGTTTGCGATAACCGATGCAATCATCAGACCTTAAACCTTAACACCATGAAACAACCGGGAGCATGACTCCTGTGGCGCCGGAGCAGAATGAGATTTCTGAACCCAAAATCGACGACTTCAAATTTCCTGAGTTTTCTCCGAGCCGTAAGACTCCCCGACTCAAGCAGCGTCTCAGCTCTGACCTTCATCCGATTTTTTTAGACCTCCGACCGACCTAAATCGGCCCGAATTTGTTATTAAAATATGTTAACGATTATTTTTTGACGAAATTATGAAAAAGATTATTTTAGCAGCTGCCGCTGTGTGTATCGCAGTAGGCATGACCAATTGCAAGAAAGAAGACAAGACGCCGACGCAAGTCAAGGACGCAGAAGTTGTAAGCCCGATCACTCCCGGCGAAAGCATCACGGAGACCGTAGGCGCTGTAGTTGAAACATCAGATGTCGACGGACAAGTTGTCGCTGAAGGCGACGGCGTAGCAACCGAGAATGTCGTTGTCAACAGCGATGGTTCTACTCCCGCTCCTGCCGCAGCTCAATCTTCAGCCGAGTAAGAAGCCTCTTCCAATACACATGCAGGAGGCATGCCGGATATTTTCGTTTCGGCATGCCTCCTCTTTTTAGACTCTTTCACATTTTAAGGGACAAGAAATATCCGCCCATATAGCCATTATCTGAAAAAGATTTTATAATTTTACCCAGCAAAAAGCGAAGAATAGATACCGGATGAGAAGATTCATTCGTAACATATTGATAATAAGCGTCATGTCATTGATATGCGCTTTGCCGACATACGCTGCACGCAACTGGGAGTCGCTTAAGGCCAACGACCGGCTGCAGCAGGCTCGTGTGGTCAAGCAGACAGTCGACATTGAGGTGCGCTCCTCCAGAGGCACGATCATCGTCACCACCAGCAAGCCCGTCCAAGTGCGCGTCTTCAGTATTCTGGGGCAGATGATATCCCAAGACACTCTCCCGGCGGGCACATCGATACTTGAGCTCAACATGCATGGCGTCTTCATAGTAAAAATCGGCGACATGACCTGCAAAGTAGCTCTCTGAGAGCGATGAACCTTATCCTCACTCCCGGTATCATTAAACTTCTCCATTGGAAAACACCTAACCCTTAAATCACATAAAATGAAAGAGACTGATATTGACTGGAGCAATCTAACGTTCTCCTACACCAAGACCGACTACAATGTGCGCTGCACATATAAAGATGGTAAATGGGGCGACATCGAGGTTTCCGACTCAGAATATATACCCCTGCATATAGCAGCCACCTGCCTCCACTACGGACAGGAATCCTTCGAAGGCCTGAAGGCGTTCCGGGGCAAGGACGGCAAGATACGCATCTTCCGCCCCGAAGAGAACGCAAAACGTTTCATCAGAAGTGCCGAGGGAATCAAGATGCAGCCTCTCCCGGTCGAGAAGTTTATCGAAATGGCCGAAATGGTTGTCAAGCTGAATAAGCGATTCGTGCCTCCCTACGGCACCGGTGCTTCCCTCTACATCCGTCCGCTCGAAATCGGCATAAGTGCCCGCGTAGGTGTGAAGCCGGCCGATGAATACATGGTAATCATGCTTGTGACTCCTGTCGGTCCTTACTTCAAGGAAGGCTTCCGTCCCACCAAGGTTTGCATCTCCCGCGAATATGACCGCGTGGCTCCCAAAGGCACCGGCAGCATCAAAGTGGGCGGTAATTATGCCGCGAGTCTTGTGGCCGGAGAGAAAGCTCACGACATGGGCTACAGCGTGATGCTTTACCTTGACCCCAAAGAGAAAAAATATCTCGACGAATGTGGCGCTGCCAACTTCTATGGCATCCGGGGCAACTCATATATCACTCCTGCGAGTGAATCCATTCTCCCTTCCATCACCAACATGAGTCTATGCACGATTGCAGAAGATCTCGGACTGAAAGTGGAGCGTCGTCCCATCCTTCTCGAAGAGCTCGAGACTTTTGACGAAGCCGGAGCCTGCGGTACAGCTGCAGTCTGCTCTCCTATCGAAGAGGTGGACGATCTCGACACGGGTAAAGTCTACACCTTCGGCACCCCCGGTGAGGCAGGAGAACTGACCACAAAACTCTACAATCACCTCCGTGGCATCCAATATGGAGAATTGCCCGACACTCACGGCTGGTGTACCGTAGTCGAAGAAGAGGATTGAGAGATTTGAAAAATCTTCCTTATCATATCTGAACCATTACGGAGCCCGGAGGTTTTGGCATTAACAGCTGATCCTCCGGGCTTTGCCATACCGGCTTCATTTCATCATACAGACAAATGACTGACTACATCTCCCTGCTCAAGAAGTATACGGAAGGAAATCCGGAACTATATGAATTGCTGACAGCACATTCCCGTGCTGTAGCACACAAAGCACTCGAAATAGCGGATCGTCATCCCGAACTTGGAATTGACCGCACCTTCACTCTCGAAGCCGCCATGCTCCACGACATAGGCGTGTGTCGCTGTGACGCCACTTCAATCCATTGCTATGGTACCGAACCCTACATACGCCATGGAATCATCGGAGCCGGCATACTTCGCAGCGAGGGACTTCCAAAGCATGCAAGGGTGGCAGAACGCCATACCGGCTCCGGAATTTCGGCCGAATATATTGTCAGCCACCGCTTACCTCTGCCCCACCAAGATTTCTTTCCTGAAACAATTGAAGAGAAAGTCATCTGCTACAGCGACAAATTTTTCTCTAAATCGCGGAAGCCGGATGAAGAGAAGCCGCTCGAAAAGATCATGCTCCAGATGGCTTCTTTCGGGTCTGACTCCCTGCGTCGATTTGAAGAAATGCATTCTCTCTTCTGCTGATATAATATCCATCCAATCCAACAATCATGAGATTCAACGACAATCCTTTTAAGCAAGCCGACTATCTTAACGAATTGAAGGACAAAGAGAATATAAAGATACTTTTTGTGTGTCTCGGTAATATCTGCCGTTCGCCGGCGGCGGAAGGAATCATGCGGGCATTAGTAGAAGAAAGCGGCGCGGAATCCGGCTTTACAATCGATAGTGCGGGGACATACGCGGGCCACAAGGGACAACTCCCCGACCAACGTATGCGTATTCATGCCCGCCGCCGTGGATATGACCTTACCCATCGTTCCCGTCCGATCAGGGAGAGTGACTTCGACGATTTCGATATAATAGTGGCCATGGACGCCTCCAATTACGACAATCTGCGCCGTATCGCTCCGACTCCCGAAGGGGAGAATAAAATCGTGATGATGATGGATTTCTGTCGTCACCCACGCGGCTACGACTATGTACCCGACCCTTACTACGAAGGGTCAGAAGGCTTTGAGCTTGTTCTCGATCTCCTTGAAGACGCCTGCGGCGGCCTCTTAGAGTCTCTCACCTGACAAAAGGGAGCGAACATAAGAAAATATTGGCTGCCACCTGATACAGGCGACAGCCAATTCTATTTATTCGGCTTAAGAAAAATTCTTGGGGATTACTTGCCCTCCATCTTCTCTTTGAGAGCCTGCAGAGATGCGAGGTCTCCGAGAGTGGTCTTCTCAATCTGCGGAGTAGCTGCAGCGGGCTCAGCAGCCTTGCGGGGAGCTGCAGTCTTACGCTCTGCGCGCTCCTTGCGGTTCTCACCACGCTTGATATCTTCAGCGATACGGCTGTGGCTGAGGATGATACGCTTGCTGTCCTTATTGAATTCGATAACCTTGAAGTTGAGCTTCTCATCGAGCTTAGCCTGCGAGCCGTCTTCCTTCACAAGATGCTTGGGAGTAGCGAATCCTTCGACACCGTAAGGGAGTGCAATCACGGCACCGCGGTCCATCACCTCAACGATAGTACCCTCGTGGATGCTGCCGACGGTGAATACAGTCTCAAATACATCCCAAGGATTCTCCTCGAGCTGCTTGTGGCCGAGGCTGAGACGACGGTTCTCCTTGTCGATCTCAAGAACCTGAACCTCGATCTCATTGCCAACCTTAGTGAATTCGCTGGGGTGCTTGATCTTCTTGGTCCAGCTGAGGTCGCTGATGTGGATGAGACCGTCAACACCTTCCTCGAGCTCAACGAAAACGCCGAAGTTGGTGAAGTTGCGTACCTTAGCA
>CAYPBS010000014.1:0-34141 GCA_964409015.1 uncultured Sangeribacter sp. | reverse complement strand
AAAAAAACCACTGACCCGATAAGATCAAATCGGAGGTGTGGAGACATGGTTTCCGCACCTCCTTTTTTATTTGCCGGCCGGGAGTGCCACTAAAACTTTTTATTAATAAAAGTTTGTATCTGTGAAAATAATATAATACTTTTGCTTCCGTTTGACATGATACAGTTGAGATGAAGATACTGTATTAGTAAGTAATCAGGCAACACCCTTTCTTCCTTTCCGAGTGGAACTTATATTGTCACGTTATATAAGGACTCAGAGAGGGATAGTATGAGTATTAATATTAAAAATGGAATTTAAGATGAGAAGGCTGGTTGTATTAATATCTCTCGTGGCATCTCTGTCCCTAAGTGGTTTTAATTATAAGGGTTATGACTTTGAGGTTGATGACATCTACTACAATATCATTGACGAGGAACCTAATACGGTACATGTGACATGTGGTGATAAAACCTTTGAGCCACCTGAACCGGACAAGCCTGACATGTTTAAGGTATCAGAATTTGAACCATTTATGTGGTTAGGCAACACCTATAAGGGGGATGTGGTTATTCCTTCTACCGTGACTTATAATGGAGTTGAATACGTAGTGACAGCTATAGGCGACGGTGCATTCGTAAAATGTGACGAGCTGATATCTGTTACAGCTCCGGAAACGGTCGTATCTGTTGGTGATTATGCTTTTTTTAGGAGTAATGTACGCCGGGTATATCTATCTGATAATGTGGTCTCATTAGGAAAAAGTATCTTTACTGAGTGTTGCTATATGGAATCTTTTGATGTGCCGGAAAGCCTGAAGACAATTCCGAAATATTGTTTTGATTGTAGCGGGGAAAAAAAGGGAAATTTTATTGTTCATAATCTTGGAAATATCACCCGGATAGAATACGGTGCATTTAAAGATTGTGCCATAAAGAGTTTCGATTTTGGAGATACCGCCATCACCGGAGCAGCAGATGTAGGGGAATCGTTGTTTCTTTGGTCGAAGATAGAGGAGATTGTTCTTCCTTCAGACTGGGCAGAACCAGATTACACGGATCTGATGAACAAACTTTTTTTAAGCGTCCCTGCACACCTGAAATCCATGGTATTGAGTCGGGACATTCCGCCAAGTATAGATGAAAGTGAAATTACGGTTTCTCCGGAACTGTTTACCCAAGTTTCACTCAAAGTTCCGCAACATTCCCTTTTCTTATATCAGACTTCTCCGTTTTGGAGGAAATTTGTTAATACCACAGGTGTTAAGGAGGTCTATGATGATGGTGAAGCAGAAAATTCATTGCCGGAATATTACGGCCTTGACGGCGTTAAGGTTTCTTCCGACAACCTGCCCCCTGTTTATATAGAGCGGAGGGGCAAAGAGGTTCGCAAATGTCATAGATAAGCATCCCCCCGGAGATGACTGAAACCTTATAGAGACAGACCGGTTGCCACATCGTATATCGCTTCACGAAATGGTGACCGGTCTGTGCTGTGCAGGAATGTGAACGTGGAGAGAAAGATAGAGATTGTAAGGGTGAGATATTTTTTGTAAATTTGCAGGTTGACAATTAAAAGACAAATCTATGAATCTGTTTGACACAGTAAGCGAGGACATCAAGAAGGCCATGCTGGCACGCGAGAAAGTGCGTCTGGAGGCTCTGCGTGGAATCAAGAAAGAATTTCTGGAAGCTAAGACAGCTCCCGGAGCTAACGGAGAGCTCTCCGACGAAACAGCCGTGAGGATACTTACTAAGATGGTGAAGCAACGCAAGGAAAGCGCTGCCATCTATGCCGCAAACAACCGTGCCGAATTGGCCGAAAACGAATTGGCTGAAGCGAAAGTCATCGAAGAATATCTCCCCGCTCAGCTCACCGACGAAGAGCTTACGAAGGCCGTAGACGAAATCATTGCCGCAGTAGGGGCAACATCCCCGAAAGATATGGGCAAGGTGATGGGTGTTGCTTCCAAACAGCTCGCCGGCAAGGCAGAAGGACGCGCAATATCATCGAAAGTTAAGGAGATGCTCTCCGCACTTTGACTCCCTAAGATATTTTTCCACATAAACGTTTGACACATCCATTATCAGAATAGAATCATGCTTACTCTACAAGCTATTAAGGAAAATCCCGACTATATAGTAGAACGCCTCGCCGTCAAAGGATTCGACGGAAAAGGGGCTATCAACGAAGTCCTTGAACTCGACGCCGAGCGTCGTCGGCTGCAGGCCCGCACAGACTCCGACGCCGCTCAACTCAAGAAACTCGCTGCCTCCATCGGAGCCCTGATGAAAAAAGGGGAGAAAGAGGAAGCCGAGAAAGTAAAAGCTCAGGTAGCCGAACTGAAATCCGGTACCAGAGGGCTGCAGGATCTTCTCACCGAAGTCGAGGAAAAACTTACGGAGATTCTGCTCAATATCCCCAATACACCCTGCGAAGCTGTACCCGCAGGGCTTTCGGCCGATGACAACGTTGTGGAGCAGACCGGTGGACAGATGCCCGACCTTCCCCAAGACGCTCTGCCTCATTGGGAACTCGCAAGAAAATACAACATAATCGACTGGGAACTTGGTGTGAAAGTCACAGGAGCCGGATTCCCCTTCTACATCGGCAAAGGTGCAAGACTGCAACGCGCCCTTATCCAATTCTTCCTCGACGAAGCTTGGAAAGCCGGCTACACCGAAGTAGAGCCACCCTTCGTCGTAAACGAAGCATCCGGATACGGCACAGGCCAGCTGCCGGACAAGGAGGGACAGATGTATCACGTCACCGCCGACGACTTCTATCTCATCCCTACCGCAGAAGTACCGGTCACCAACATATACCGCGATGTCATCATCGCTGCCGACGATCTGCCCAAGAAAAACTGCGCCTACTCACCCTGCTGGCGTCGCGAAGCCGGCAGCTACGGCAAGGATGTTCGCGGTCTCAACCGTCTCCACCAGTTTGACAAAGTGGAAATCGTACGCATAGAGAAGCCCGAAAACTCCTACGCGGCTCTCGAAGAGATGAAGGACCACGTCCGCTCTCTCCTCGAGAAACTCGGACTCCCTTGGCACATACTTAGGCTCTGCGGAGGCGACATGAGCTTCACATCCGCCATCACATTCGACTTCGAAGTCTGGAGCGCAGCCCAGAAACGCTGGCTCGAGGTCAGCTCCGTCAGCAATTTCGAAAGCTATCAGGCCAACCGCCTGAAATGCCGCTACCGCGGAGAAGACAAAAAGACTCATCTTTGCCATACGCTCAACGGCTCCGCCCTCGCGCTCCCACGTATTGTCGCCGCAATTCTTGAGAACAATCAGACGCCCGAAGGCATAATAGTGCCTGAGTGCCTGAGACGTTACACAGGTTTCGACATCATCGATTGACACCCCGCGGGGCTAATTTCGCCACAAGAGTAAACGATATCATAAAACCTTCAGCCATGTCATCACCCTACGTAAGCAAAGAGGAGAAAAAGATTCAGATTGACGACCCAACCGGAAAATGGTCCGATGTCACCCTGCTCCCCGAATGGGAAGAAGAATTCTACGAGGTATACACAGCTCGCAAACACGGCAAGTGGGTGATGCTCAAAGCGCTCAAACCGCAATACGCATCACAGGAGAAATACCGGGAGATGCTCAACCGCGAGTTTGAAACCCGATACTCGTTGGCCCACCCAAACATTGTGATGGTCAATGACTTCGAAGAGGTGCCCGGCATCGGAACGGCCATTATCACCGACGATGTCTACGGATATTCCCTTCGTCGTCTGATCGACGAGAAACGCCTGACACCCAGAATCATACATCGGCTCGAGACCCAACTTCCCGATGCGATGGCCTACATTCAGGAAAACCACGTCATACATCATCCCATCACCCCCGAAAGTATAATTTTCACGGAATTTAACGAGAATCTTAAGCTCATCAACGTCGGCTATGACCAACGTGAGTCACTCACGCCGATCGACACGATGGAAGATCTCTTCGCCTACGGCACGATCATCAATGAAGTGCTTGACCACACTCCGAAGCGCCTCCCACGGCTACGCCGGATAGCACAACGATGCACCGCCACGGACCCCATACGCCGTTTCCGCAGTTTCGACGACCTGCGCCTTTCCATGCAGCGAGGTTCCTCCACGATGTTAACGATTGTGGTTGTGTCGGTTATCGTAATTCTCGGCATCATCGTATGCTGGCTCGTCGCCAATTCCTGACAACCTATTTTAACATTTAGTATTAAAATATGTTAACGGTTAAAAAAATCCCATTTCAGCGCAGTCACCTCATAAAATTCACCCGATTTCAGATCGACCTCTACAAGGGTTGTCCTTACTTCGTGCCTCCACTCGTGATCGACGACGTCAACACTCTGACGCCTTCAAAGAATCCGGCGTTTGATTTCTGCGAGTGTGCCTGCTTCATGGCCTACGACGAGTCCGGGAAGCCCGTAGGGCGTATTGCCGGAATCATAAATAAAGCCGTCAACAAACGCAAGGAGGCGCTCGAAGTGCGTTTCGGATGGATTGACTTCATTGATTCCAAGGAGGTCAGCAAGGCTCTTCTTGACGCCGTAGCCGAATGGGGCCGCGCCAAAGGGATGAATAAGCTTGTCGGTCCGCTCGGATTCACCGATCTCGACCACGAAGGAATGCTCACCTACGGCTATGAGGAGCTCGGCACCATGGCGACGATCTACAATTACCCTTACTACGTGGAGCATCTGGAGAGCCTCGGCTTCAAGCCTGAGGTTGAATGGCTTGAATATGTCATGGATGTGCCTGAGGCCATTCCGGAGCGATACAACCGCATCGCGGACATCGTAAAGAAGAAATTCAATCTCCGGGTGTTGAAGTACACCTCCAAGAAGAAAATCAAGCAGGACTACGGCCACGCGCTCTTCCGCCTTATCAACGAGGCATACGACAAGCTCTACGGCTACTCACCGCTGACCGACCGCCAGATTGACTATTACGTCGATCAGTACATCCCCCTTCTGGATCTGAGCCTTGTGACGCTCGTTGTCGACGCCAAGGACAACCTTGTCGGAGTCGGACTCTCGATGCCCTCGATGAGCCGGGCTCTGCAGAAATCGGGCGGCCGTCTCCTGCCATTCGGGTGGTGGCATCTGCTGAAAGGGCTGAAAGGTAAAAACGATAGGGTAGACCTCCTGCTTGTGGCTGTAAAACCGGAATTCCAGAGCAAGGGTGTCAACGCGCTGCTCTTCCAAGACCTCATCCCACATTACATCGAGAAAGGCTACAAATGGGCCGAAAGCAACCCGGAAATGGCGGCCAACAACAAAGTACAGAGTCAGTGGGAGCTGTTCACGCGCCGGCAGCACCGCCGCCGTGTGGCCTTCTCCAAGTCAATCTGAGACTTCTGATACGGATTGTTCCTCCCCTTGCCGCCTAAGCACCGGCAGACGTACTCCAAGCATTGAGAAGCGGACATAATCCCTGTCCGCTTTCGCTATATCCATAAGCCGACCGATCTCGCTGAAATCTTCCGTGCCTTCGACGTCGGGATAGATGACGAGGCAGTCAAGCATCCTCAGGGATGTGCCGTCATCATCCATTATATGGCTGCGGATCTTCCTGTGACGTCCATAGCCGCTGAGTTGCCTCACGTCATGATGTCTGGAGCCTCCGGAGGAATTCCACCGAGGCTTATACTTGGTATCTATGATGAGAGACTCGTCGTGCTTGATAAAGTCCAGCTCATTGCCGTATGTGGAGTAATGGTACTCAATCTGATGTCCGAAGCGATTGTGGAGCAGGGCGTAGACATACAGCTCAAACAGACGCGCCATGTTGATCGCGTATGGAGGCATCCCCATCGGGCAATTCCTCTCCCTGCCGGAGGAGTCGGAATCCATCTGCCGTACAATCAGCGAGGCAAGCTTCAGGAGCTCAGGATAGGCGGCATAGAACGGATTGCGTTTTCGATCCCGGGAAGCCTTGAGCGAGCGTTGGGGCACATCCTTAACCTCGGCCATGGTGCCGAGTATATGAGAACAGACACCCTCAAGTCTGCTCCATCCGGAAATCCACGAGTAATTCCTCAACCATGTCCTGCAAAGCCGTACAGCGCGCTTCAGAAGGCGATTCTCGGCACAATCTGCAGTAAAACGACTGACAGCACAATCCATCATGTCGAACTTGCCTGAAGCGAACCTGCGAACGAGTGTAGGCCTAATGAGCGGCTTCCCCTTCACCTTCCCTCTGAATGTGACCGTATGCGTGGTATAGCTTCTGCGAAGCCTTGCAGCGACCTTGTCCATCAGAGTCAGGAAACGAGTCACGACGAGAATCGAGAGCTCCTCAGGAATCCGTGACGCGGGCAAAGGGGGAGCGTCATAATCCAGACGGACGATGTCCGCCAACTGTTCCTTCATAGCAACCGTACCTACCGACGCACACACCGAAAGCATCTTCCTGAAATCAAGGAAGGGGAGCTTGGGCCGGACACTGAGAATACTCCGGCCCGGCCGTATCCACACACATCCGACATAGTAGCTGCACCGCACTTTACTTCTCGAGCGGCCGTCCCAGTCAAGTCCCAGAAGCTTCAAAGCATCGCAGGGGTCATAATCCTCATCTCCCACGATGTCGAGAATCTGAGTGCGGAGAGAATCCTCCATACCGGAAAAATCGACCGTTTCATGTTCGGAAGCACCGATGCGCACCACTTCTTCCGTCATTCCCCGACCAGCTCCTCGATTGATTTATAGCGACCTTCTTCGCGGGAGAGACCAAGGATTCCGTCAGCGGCATATTCGCGCAAAAGAGGCAGGAGAGCATTGCGGACACGCAGATCAAATTCCTCGTCATCAGCAGCGAGAAAATAGCTGTGTCCGGGCATAACATCCTCCAGACAGAAATCGGAAGAGAGATATTGTCCCACAAGCCTCTCAACGCGGTCGTACAGATCGAGCACACGTGCCGCGAGCTGAGATTTATCTCTATAATGTTCCTCGATCACCTTTCTGTCTGACCTCACACCTACAAAGAGAAATCTTCGACGAAGCGCAAGGTCAATCATGCCAACACTTCTGTCGGTCGTGTTCATCGTGCCGATGATATGGATATTGGAAGGCACCGAGAAGGGGAGACCGGAGTAGGGGAGTGTCACCTCCACTTCGTTAATCTCTCCGGTGCGTTTGTCTGCTTCGAGAAGAGTTATCAGCTCGCCGAAAATCTTCGCTATGTTACCCCGGTTAATCTCGTCTATTATCACGACGTATGGCAGGGAGGGATTAGCGGACGCTTCTTCGCATATCTTGAGAAACAACCCTTTCCTGACCTTAAATTCCATACCGGAGCTACTTGACGAGAGAATTCTTCCTTCCACAAAGTCGTCATAGTCCATCGACTGATGGAACGTGGTGAAGACAATCCTCTTCTCCCTGACCAATCTGCGATATTCCCCCATCAGCTCCTTACGGTTGTTCCAACCGCCGAAAGAGGGAGAAAGGAGAGCCACCGCGATATGGGAGGCAGAATATGTCTTTCCTGTGCCGGGAGCGCCTTCGAGAACGATTTGCTTTCCCCGGCGAATCAAATCGGTATATTCCTGCATCATGGGGAGCTGACAAACCGATGGATTCTTCTGGTCGATAACATTCATAATTTTCGTTTCATCCTCTCTGTCAAGTTGCGTGAGAGTCTTCTGAGGGAGCTGAAAGGGGGAGAGCCATTCCCCCTTTTTCTCCCATCTCACCTTTCTGCGATGCACTAAATCGTCGTCGCTATCTACGTCGCAGTCCTCAAAAAAGTAATCACTCTCCACCACACCGTAGCCGAGGATTCCGTAAAGTCCCGACTTGACGAAAACATGGTCTCCGGGGGAGATGTTCTTGGAAAAGTCCAGACAGGCCTTTACGGCGTTGAAATGATTCTTATTGTCGCCATAGATGCCGTTCACGGCCTTTCTTATCTCGTCGCCGGTCAGTTTCGACAGATCGCCAGTATCTCCCCATCCGAGAGCCATCTCGCCACGATCGTAGAATTCTTCCCATCGTCCCGAATTGTTATCCAATGCACAAACCCAGACCTTGTGAGTGTCGTTGCGGTGAGCCTCCGCCCAGAGCATGTCTCCGTACTGCGGAATCTCCATATCCGAAGGTTTGAGGCCGAGCAGGAATCTCTGCACGGCTGAAACAGAAAAGGACTTCCTGTCGAAGCCCCGGCCACGGGCCAGCCTGAGCAGCACATCGGGATGGAAGATATTGATGAGGCTCAGACCAGAGTACATGAATGCGATCTTCCACTTGACGACATTGCCTATGTCCACTTTATCAATCCGTTCGAAATCGCCGACAGAAGCAGCTCCGGCAATCTCAACAATCAAACTGCGGATCTTTATGAAAGCATCTTCGGCAGTATCTCCATACTTGGAAAGCCAAGCATATCTGTCGTCATGGGAATACCCCCGGCGGGAAACCGGTGGATTCCTGTATCTGAATACTCCGAATTTATAAGCCGAACCTCCGCGAATACTACCGAGGTTCTCCGATCCCCATTCGAGCCAATGGCAGAATGTGTCCTTATTGCGGAGATCAGTGTACTCCTCGAGAGCCATGCCGTCAAGAGACGAAAGAGGGAACCTACGGATAAAACCATCGTAAGTTTCGTAAAAAGCGGAATATCTGCCGGACTTAGACATGCCAAAACGGGTCTTGAGGTGAAGTCATCAATGAGTAGCGACAGCTTTCGTCGGAGGCTGCGTATTGTTGCGCATCTCGACCGCCGCCACGACACTGTCAGCGAGGAGCCTGAACGCCTGCGCCTCCGGGTTATCAATATCTTCCGGAGCAGAAAGCGCGACGGGGGTTCCCGCATCTGCCCGGGAGCAGACATCAGCCACAAGGGGAATCTGCGCCAGAAGGGGTGTATGGAGCTCTTCCGCGAGCCTCATGGCGCCTTCACGTCCGAAGATATAGTAACGTTCATCGGGATGCTGCGCAGGTGTAAACCACGCCATATTCTCTACAATACCGAGTACAGGGACATTCACCTGCTCCTGACGGAACATCGCAATACCCTTACGGGCATCGGCGAGCGCAACCTCCTGAGGAGTACTAACCACGACCACACCGGTGATTCCGAGTGTCTGGACAAGCGTCAGATGGATGTCGGAAGTTCCGGGGGGCATATCGATAAGGAAATAGTCAAGATCGCCCCACTTGGCGTCTCCTATGAGCTGTTTAAGGGCATTCGAGGCCATGCCTCCACGCCAGAGCACCGGTTTGTCACGATCCACGAGGAAACCTATCGAGAGGAGTTTCACGCCGAATTTCTCGGCCGGCAGAATAAGGTCTCTCCCGTCGACATTCTCGATGTAAAGCTCCTCGTCCTCAATACCGAACATCTTAGGCATCGAGGGGCCGAAAATATCGGCATCCAGCAGTCCGACCTTATAGCCCTTGGCGGCAAGAGCCACCGCAAGGTTGGCCGCCACAGTACTTTTACCGACTCCACCTTTGCCAGAAGAAATACCTACTATATTCTTCACACCGGGGAGCAACTGCGGCTTTTCGGGACGGGGATGCCGGACCTTGACCGCAATATTTCCCCTGATGTCCACATTGTCCGCACCCAAAGCATGTTCTACGGCAGCTTCAGCGCTGCGGACAACACTTCGGATGAACGGATCGGTCGGCTTATCGAAAATAAGAGTGAGACTCACTTTCCTGCCATCGATACGGATGTCGTCTTCCACCATGTCAGCTTCCACAAGGTTCTTGCCGTTGCCGGGATAACGCACGGTAGAAAGTATATCCGTGATAAGTTTCGGGTATAATGTCATTTGTAGTATTCTATTATGTATTCTTCTTTGGTATCAATAAAATCACCGAATATGCGCATACAGGTCATATTCCCGGCCTCATCGAAAGACACCGGTTCATAATGTAAAACGATTTTGTCAGGATTGAAATACTTTGGCATTTCTTCGTCAGCATCTAATTCCACGTAGCCTACAGGCACGACAATGTCGGTCTTCTTATCTACGTCGTAAAGGTAAACGCGGTTTGAAAACAGCGTTCCGGAAGGGAGAGAGACAGTCAACCGTACCGGCAAACCGGCCGGAGAATAAGTATATTCACTCACCACATCTCCGAATAGTTCAGACGTGTTGACAATCTTGAGGGGATGGCCGTAAGCATCGCGTTCGACGACTTTGTAAGGCACCTCCTTCCCTTTTACCTTTTTGGACGTAATGTATCCGTTCCGATCATATTCTATTACAGTCTCAGTAGTGACATTAGTCACTTTCCTGACATCGCCCCTCAAGAAAGAGGTTGCGAGATCCGCTTTATAAGCCTGCTTCTGAGCCTGTGCGGTCAAGGTCATCATTACAACGGCAAGAACCGCAGCAAAGAATGAGAAATTGTTACTCTTCATATAATCAATCGTTTAATCAATCGTTTTTTCGGTCGGGCATCTCCTGAGCAATTCCGCGAGGGAAAGAGCGGTAATCATCTTTCTCAATATCCTCCTCCACGGGCTCCTGAAGCACGACACCGCTGTCGGGAAGTCGGAAGGAGATGTACTTGATCTTCTTGCCACGTGAGAGCCATTGCTGTTCGTAGAACGTCTGAATCTGCGTGAGCGACTCCGAAAGCGAGCCTGACGGGCAGGCGTAAAGGTCGGCTGTATCGGCTAAACATTCGAGATTGTTGAGAGCCACGAGCCTTCGGGTGTATTCGTAGAGAAAAGGGGAATCGGTCTTAAGATTCACCACCGCACCGGGGGCGCAGATACGGCGATAAAGATCAAGGAACCGGGTGGAGGTAAGACGACGTCGAGTCTTCTTCATCTGAGGATCAGGGAAAGTTATCCATATCTCATCAACCTCTCCGGGAAGGAAGAAATGGGGTATGAGCTCTATGTCTGTACGAAGGAAAGCAGCGTTGCCGATGCCAGAGACCGTCACCTCCTTCGCTCCGGTGAAGATACGGGCGCCCTTTATGTCGATACCGATAAAGTTTCTCTCCGGGAACCGGCGAGCGAGCCCCACGGTGTACTCCCCTTTGCCGCATCCGAGCTCAAGCGTCAGAGGATTGCCGGAACGGAAGACATCGCTGTTCCACTTACCGCGCAGAGGGAATCCTTCGGACTGCAAACGGCCGAAGGGATATTGAAACACGCAGGAAAACTCCTGCATTTCAGCAAATTTCTTAAGTTTGTTTTTTCCCATTCAGAGATCATCGATTATGGTGACAAAATTTTTCCAAAGAGGCGCATTGCGGTAGTCTGCGAGTGTGCCCTTGGGGACATGGAGGGTTATACGCCTCTGGTCGGCGGCCGTAAAGAGCTTACCGGTGGCCGGGGGCGTTCTGCTGAGGAGATTAAGGCGTATCAGCGGGGTACCGATAAAGGCGTAGGAATATATCTTATTGACCGAAGCGGGGAGGGTAAGCTCCTTGAGGCCGGTGTTCTGAAATGCGTAGGAGAGGATAGACTCAACACCGGGGGAGAGGACGACCTCCTCCAGCGCGGAACATCCGTCGAAAGTGTAACCGGCAATCTCCGAAATGCGATGACCGGTGAAAACGACCCGCTTCAGGGACTTACAGTTGCTGAACGCGTTCTGTCCGAGATACTCGAGACTCTTCGGAAGAGTGACCTCTTCTAATCCGGACTGGTCGAAACAGAAGTCACCGATATATTTCACACCCGAGTGCATATCGATTTTTCCGAGCGACCCGCACCACCGGAATGCAGCAGCTTCAATAAAAGTCACGTTATCCCACATCAATACAGTGGCAAGATTCTGACAACCGGAGAAGCAGTTGGCCGGAATCGTACGGGTTTTCTTAGGGACATTTACGGCTGTCATGTTGCATCCCGACAGGCATCCTTCGGCAAGGCCCTCGATTTCAAAACGGTCGTATCCCACTTCAACATGGCGGGGGATATGAAGCTCTCCCTCAACCTGTTCGTCGAGTTTCCATACAATTGCAGTGCTCTGAGCCCGCAGCATACTTGTGGATGTGTTTTTAAACTCCAGAGGTCCGGCCCTGAAGTATGGAGGCCGCCCCGGCAGATTGTCGAGCGCTTCAGAGATGATATATCCGGTGACTACCACATCATCACTGATAGTTTGCGCAAATGCCGCGCTTCCAGAGAACAGAAGTGCGGCACTTGTAAGAATTTTGATTGATATTTTCATTCGTCAAGGTTTTGTCCCATCAGCGTAAAAGCTTGAAGACCCTTCGACCTTCGGAGGTAATTACCTCAACAATATACACGCGGTCAGCGAAGTCGGAAGTGTCGACAGAAGTGAGAGAAGAATATGGCTCCACGTGGAACGCTTTGGCGCCGTTTGAGAGAAATATAGCCACTGTTTCGATTTCGCAAGGGGCTTCAATCTGAAGCACCCGTCCTTCAAACCATGCCTTCACGGCAGTGACATCCGACCGGACACCGTCCACACCAACGGGAGCATTCACCTTGAATTCTTTCCACTGTGGTGCATTTTCCCATACGCTGCCTGTGTCCTCAGCCACTAAAAGCTCCACCTCGCTCTGATTTATGCCGGCGAAGACATTTTCACCAAGCTCGGGCACTCTGTCTCCGAGAGCCGAAGCATCGATCTTCTTAAGTCCGGTCACACCTTCAAGAGCTCCGTCGGAGAGATACAGGAGAGTGGCCGGGAGAGTTATGGTCTCGGCCTGCGTGTCAAGGAGAGCGTATGCCCCAATGGTCTTCACATCATCGATACCGGCGGAGGAAGCGAAGGGGAGGGCACTGTTGCCGGCGAAGGTATAATCAGGAATCGATTCCAGTCCATCCATCTTCACTTCCTTAAGAGCCTTGGAATAGAAAAAGACACCGTCTCCAAGCTCAACGTCGGAAGAAGCGACGGAGGCTGTCGTCATGGCATCACAGCGAGAGTAAGCAAAGTCTCCGACTGAATTTACGGAAGAGGGAATCTCAATGGACTGAAGCGCACTGTGAGAGAAGGAGAGCTCTCCAATCTCTTCGAGAGAGGACGGGAGCGCGACAGAGGTAAGGGCACTGCAGCCCGCATAGACACCCGTACCGATGCCTTTCAGGGATGCGGGGAATTTCACCTGAGCGAGTGCTACGGAATTACGGAAGAGATAATCAGGCAGAAACTCGATGCGGGAGCCCGACATGTCGACCGAAGCGAGGAGATCGCATCCTGCGAAAGCATAAGAACCTACTTCAGAGACAGAAGAGGGGAGTGCGACCGAGGTGAGTCTGTCGCAATCATAGAAGGCATAGTCGCCGATGGAGTTAAGTTTATCGGGGAGCACAATGGCCGCGAAATCATTGCCGGCAAGAGCATGGCTGCCGATTGCGGTGAGGGATGCCGGGAGGCTGACACTGCCGAGATGCTTTCCGAAGAAGAGCCCTGCGGGGAGATAATCAGCGGGGAAATCGCCCTCTGCCAGAGCCAAAGGCCTGTCGGGAGTATAGGCCGCTATGCTTGCATCGGAGAGGTCGAGCGAAACGAGCGCCGGCAGGTCGGCTACCACAATCAGATCGCGCACGTCGATTGTACCGGAGAGCCGCAATTCCTTAAGGTCGCCTGTCATCGAGGATTCAAGATGCCCAGCGAGAGAACCGGGAGTAAGGTCCGCTATTTCGACAGCACCGGCGGGGATACCGACACACGCTGCCGCAACAAGAAGAGAGGTGGTTATCTTATTCACTTTACTGGATAAATTAGCTGTTTTTTTCTAACAAACGTCGGAGAACGTAGAAAATTGTGTAACCTCCACTTAATCAAGCGTCGATAGTGGCATAGGATGCATTTTCCTCGATGAAGTCCCGACGTGGTGCCACTTCCTCGCCCATCAGCATGGCGAATACGCGGTCAGCCTCGGCCGCGTTAGTGAGAGTCACCTGCTTGAGGATACGGTTATCGGGATCCATCGTGGTCTCCCAAAGCTGAGAAGGATCCATCTCGCCGAGACCTTTGTATCGCTGAAGGTTCAGCCGCTCGCGATGGCCATCGCACTGAGTGTCGACGAAACGTTGTACCTGCCGTTCATCCCAGCAGTACTCCTGAATCTTCTTGTTGTTCTTCACCGTACACTTGTAAAGAGGGGGGGTGGCAATGTAGAGATAGCCGTTCTCAATGATCGGACGGATACGGCGGAAGAAGAATGTCATGAGCAACGTTGCGATATGGGCACCGTCGACGTCGGCATCGGTCATGACGATGATCTTATGGTAGCGGAGCTTCGAGAGGTTGGCTTCCTTGGGGTCATCTTCGGTTCCGATCGTCACTCCGAGGGCCCGGAAAATGCTTACAATCGAATCGCTTTCAAAGACCTTATGGTCCATGGCCTTCTCCACATTGAGAATCTTACCGCGCAGCGGAAGCACAGCCTGATATATCGGGTTACGCCCCTGCTTAGCCGATCCTCCCGCGGAGTCTCCCTCGACGAGGAAGAGTTCACATTCTTCGGCCATGCGGCTCTTGCAGTCGGCGAGTTTACCGGGGAGTCCGGCGCCACCCAGCGGAGTCTTTCGCTGCACTTTCATGCGGGCATTATAGGCTGCGTGGCGTGCTTGGGCAGCGAGGACGACCTTGTCGACGATGGCTCTCGCCTGCTTCGGATGCTCCTCGAGATAATTACCCAGAGCTTCACCGACAGCCTGCTGTACGACACCGGAAATCTCGCTGTTACCGAGTTTTGTCTTTGTCTGGCCTTCGAACTGAGGCTCGAGCACCTTTACGGAGACGACAGCTGTGAGACCTTCGCGGAAGTCGGAGGGGTCGATCTCCACCTTGGCCTTTTCGAGCAGACCGGTCTCGTCGGCGTATCTCTTAAGGGTACGGGTCAGTCCGGCACGGAAACCGGCGAGATGCGTACCGCCCTCGATTGTGTTGATATTGTTGACGTAAGAATAGATGTTTTCGTTGAAGGAGGTATTGTAGGTCATGGCGACCTCGACGGGGACACCGTTCTTCTCGGTATTGATATGGATGATATCCTCGATCAGGTGCTCCTTGCTGGCGTCAATGTACTTCACGAATTCCTTCAGGCCTTCGTCGCTATGGAAACGCTGTGTGCGGGGGTTGCCGTCTTCGTCACGCTCACGGAGATCGGTCAGGGTGAGGGTTATTCCGGCGTTGAGGTATGCGAGGTCGCGAAGACGGTGGGCGAGAGTCTCATAATCGTAGACAGTCTCGGTGAACACGGTTGCGTCGGGATGGAAGAGGATAGTGGTGCCGGTATGGTCTGTCTCTCCGATGACTTCGAGCTCCGTAGTGGGCTTGCCGCAGGAATATTCCTGCATGTATATCTTACCGTCGCGGCATACTTCAGCGCGCAGATAATCGGACAAGGCGTTCACGCAGCTCACGCCGACACCGTGGAGACCGCCGGAGACCTTGTAGGAGCCTTTGTCGAATTTACCACCGGCATGAAGAACCGTGAGGACCACTTCGAGCGCCGGCTTGTGCATCTTTTCGTGCATATCGACCGGGATACCGCGGCCATTGTCCACGACCTTTATGGAGTTGTCTTCCATAATCGTCACGTCGATATTGGTGGCGAATCCGGCGAGGGCTTCGTCGATGGAGTTGTCCACCACCTCGTAGACGAGATGGTGAAGTCCGCGTCCGGAAATGTCGCCGATATACATTGCCGGGCGTTTGCGCACGGCTTCAAGGCCTTCAAGTACAGTGATATTATCGGCGCCATATTCGTTCGCGCCTTCCTGATTGTTCAAAATATCTTCTTGCATCGTGATGTAGATTTCCTGTTGTTTTGTCAAATCCGCGACATACTTCCCCGCAATCAGTCTGACCGGAGAGAAAAGCAAGAGCATCAGCACGCCCAAGGCGCTGATACACTGCCGGATACCGGCCGACATCCGCTTTCATACCCTCCTCACACGAAGGATAAGGCCGCAAATTCCTCACAAAATTAGCAATTTTTTTTCACACCCGCAACGCCTGCGGGAGTACGCGCACGCGATTTTATCTGCGTGCAGGATCGATCATCGACTTGCGTACGGCAGCCGCCCGCGAGGAGTCGTCGTCGTAATCGCGTTTCAGGATGTCAGGGAAAAAGAAGAGCTTGAAAACGAGGAAGATGATCGCCAGTTTCACGAGGATAAGTATCCAGAGATAGCGTCCTGTGGTCATCTCTCTGAATCCGTCAATGTAAAACCGCCATATCCGCTTCGGAAGCGGTGCTTTCCTTCCTTCTTTCCGGCTCATTCTTTTGCTCTGATATCGGTTTGGAGCCCCTGCGGAGGAGAATCCGCGGGGCTGCAATTAGTTAAATAACGTTAAATATTAGCGCAAGATTTCACACTTTCGGCTAAAGTGTGTAATTTCGCGACGTGTTTTTCATGGTATTAGATTTAAGGTTAGAGGATTAGTTGTCGAGAGACAATTAATCTTTTCTTTTTTAGGGTGTTGCGATCGCGTGGCGTCAGTCTTTCTTAACCGACATGAGTGCGGTCTTGGCGTCGTCGGCATGAGCGGGATCGAAGATTGCGATGGCCTTAAGATAGCGTTTGCCGGCATCAAGAATTTCGACACCCACACCCATACCTTCGAGTTTTCCTTCCACACACGCGCCTTCCATCCCGTTGACACTCACCTTTGTCAGCTTGGCTTCCTGAAGGTGAAGGTCTGTGACCACACGCTTGCAGAGTTCGTAGGCTCCTACAGCCGTGGCCTTTGCATCTTTCTCGATCTTGAGGGAGATGCCGAATGTTCCGTCGGGACTCTTGACAAGAGCTTCATTGCCCTCCATGTTGACAGGCATGCCCTGAGGCACTTTCATGGTGAAGCCGTTGAAGAAGAAATCCACGTAGTCATTGGCGGCTGTCTCCTCCGTGGCGCTCTGCATCGAAGCAGCTTCATCGGCCTTAACCCCTGTCACACTTCCGGCAGCCAGAAAGAGCGATGCCGCCGCAATAAGAATTCGTTTCATATTGTTTCAAATTATATTTAGTCGTTAAAAATCAATTCCGTCAAAGAGGCGTCTCATATTGTCGGCCACAATAGCGTGTACATCTTCGTCACGAACCTCCGACAACTTCGCAATCACATCTCCGATCGGGAGCGGGGATTCATCAGTCTCGGCAAAAAGCATCTCCGCAGGGACGCCGCGCAGTGTTTCTTCATTGAAGAGGGGGCCGAACGAGAGCCGGCAACCGGCCTTGAGAAGCATGGCGGCCGCCTGAGGCTTTCCGCGAAAACCGTGCACGATCCACGGCTGAACGGCTCCGCTCCGGCGTCTCCAACCGACCACCATATCGATGCTCTTCACGCAATGGACCACCAAGGGCTTGCGCAGCTGTTCGCTAAGGTCGACCTGCCGGCGGAAGGCGAGCGTCTGGAGCATCATGGCGCCACCCCGCACCGTGTCGAAGCCGGCCTCTCCGATAGCAGCCACAGAGCTTGCCGCGGCGGCTTCCGCGAGCATGTCACACTGCGCCTCGACCTGCTGAGGTGTGGCGCCGAGATTCCACGGATGCACACCAAGAGAGTAGAGCTGTCCCGGAATCTCCCGGAAATCTCCGGCCTCCGAAGAGACGAGTCCTTCGGGATAGGGCGGGGTGCGATGTGAGTGTATATCAAGCAACATTCTACTGAGTATGTTACGTTATTTCTCTCATATTAGCCGGCTCAGGGCACCGGATCGTAGCCGCTGCCGCCCCATGGATGGCACCGGCAGATCCTCCTCAAGGATAGCCATGCTCCCTTAAAAGGGCCGTGGCGCTTCAATGCCTCAACGGCGTACTGGCTGCATGTGGGCGTAAACCTGCATGCCGGCGGGAAAAGGGGGGAGATGGCGAGCTGATAGATCCTGAGGGGGAGAATCAGCACAGCTGTGAGGACGGACGACAGGACCTTCCCTGAGCGATAAAGAATCTTCATTCCTCACCTCCTTCCTTGTCTTCTATGGAGGCGGCGAGCCGGTTCATGACGTGCACCATGCGCTGGGAAATCACTCTGTAAGGATGCTTATCGTCGGAGACGTACACCAGCGCCACGCTCATGCACAATCCGCTGTCACGCAGCTTGTCGCGGAGCTGACCACGATTTAACCGCCACGCCTCCCGGACACGCCGGCGCAGCCAGACGCGGTCCACGGCATGACGCATCTTGCGTTTCGGCACGCTTACCATCACCTGCAGGGGACCGATCTTCATCAGCTCCAGACATCTCCACATATCGGAGGTGTCCGGAAGATACCTGTTATTGAAACTTCCCACTATCTCCTCGGCCGGAGAGAGGGAGTACACCACCCGCATCGGGTAGGCATAGAAGGACTTACCTTCTTGGAAAAGACGGTCCACAAGCCGCTTGTGGCGAAGGCGTTCCACCTTCCCCATACGCAGATCTTCAGCCGGCGCAATATGTTGCTGCGATTCCTTCTCCATACCTCAGACAGTTTCGTCGTCGGCCACAAAAATAATAAAAATCTGCGAAACATCCCTTCCCATACCCTGAAGGGGGAGTAACATTTTTCCATATTACTACAAATACAATTGCATTTTAAGAATTATTAATTATCTTTGCGCTCAGTTGTACCCTTATCATTATGAATTTCAAGATTCAAGTCCTACAGTCGGTTACTTATAAAAATCATTCAATCTAATTATGTATCAGTATCAAGTATCTTTTGGCGAGGCCATCAAGCGTGCGTTCAGAAACTACTGCTGTTTCACCGGAAGAGCATCCCGCTCGGAGTATTGGTGGTTCGCTCTCTTTACGGCTATCGTCTCGTTCGTGCTAAACATGGGCAGCACGATCCTTATGTTTTCCTCCGGGATACAGGGGAACGATCTTAACGAGCTAAATGAGCTTAACAACCTGAATGTCTTCAGTGTCCTACTCTATTTATGGTGTATCGCAATCATGCTTCCCTCATGGGGTCTGCTGTTCCGTCGGCTTCACGACACCGGCCGCTCGGGATGGAACTGCCTATGGAGCTTCCTACCGTGTATCGGGGGTATAATCCTGATCGTCTTCTGCTGCCAAGACAGCCAGCCGGAAGAGAACATCTACGGTCCGGTGCCTAATCTCACGGAGATGTAGCGTTTCCCCGCCTCGGGATCATACGGCGGCCGGCCGGAGTCTTCGGATTTCCGAACCGCCGCCTGATTTTTTCTCAAATTCCGGGTTTGACAAATTTTGCTGCCTGAATTTCCGAAAATTTGTTATATTTGCCGATTGAAATAAAAAACCTGACAAAATGGCTTCATCAATCCCGCGACCGATCAATATCCTCCTCACAATCCTCAGCATCATAGGGACAGTCCTGTGGACTGCGGGGGTCTTCATCGGTCTATTCTTTATCTCCGGCGGCTCTTACGGCATCAGCATACCTATCTCCATCGCAACAGGAGGCCTCATGGGTCTGTTCATATACCTTATGAGACGGTATACGGCACTCGAGAAAAGAGGCTACCGAACCAAGGAAGCTGCGAAATACAAATGGCTCTACACGGCTCTATACGCCCTGACAGCCCTCTGCTCAGCGTATTTCGTGATGCACGCCGTGGCGGTCACCACTACGGTGAAGAACGAATGTCGAACCGCCGCTCTGGAAGATCTCAGCTCCCTGTATCATGTGATAGACAAAAGCAATGCACCGGACGGAAGCTATCCGGAATATGTCAACAATCAGGTGAGGAGCTACCAATTGAGCAATACCCACAAGGATCCCTCCACACTCAAATTCGAGTGTGACCAACTCCGACAACGCCTTGAGAAAACATCCGGATTTGACAATCTGCACGATGTCATAGCCACATATTGGCAGGAAGCCGACGCAACCGTCCGGGACTGGGACATCTTCTATCTCCCCTCGACCGTCAACACGCTCCACGATAAGCAGACAATCTGGATGGATTCCATCATGGCGTGTGGCGAAGCCGGAAACTTCGACAGGTATCGGCCTTTCCATTCGCCCTATCTCCCCTCCTTCCACCCCACAAGCGATTTATACTACAAGTTTCGCTCTGTCAATGCTTCCGACTTCAGCGGATGGAGCATACCGCTGGTCATCCTCCTTCAGATCCTGATTCTCGGGTCTTGGCTGATAATGCTGAAGGGTGGCACCGAACGTTCTACCGGTATCAATACCGGAAACGATGACAATCTTATCTGGAAAACCGACAATACATGGACTCCGGCGGATTAACCCCTCCGGGAAAAAATTACCAATCCATTACTCCTAACGATATACTGTAAAATTATATGCCAATTCCCGTATCCGGCCATTTCGATCCTTTCGACGCGCACACCTACACGGTCGAGCAGCTCATCAATTTCATGAGGAACGAAGGACTGAGCCTGCAAGAGATACATCAGGTGCGCAATATGGCGCAGCTGAGCCACAATGATTTCCTGCTGATGCTGTCAGCAGAGGTCTGTACGCTTGACGACATACGTGCCTGCGATGTACCCCCGAAGACCCTCGCTACTCTCCGGGAAAAACAATTCATCATGAACATTCAGCGTACCGAATGGGAGCGCATCAGCGCCTCTAAAGACGCCGGCGTTATCTCCAAATTCATCTCCGACTTCCCGGAATCCCCTTTTACGACTCTCGCGCGGAAGCAACTCGAGGCCATAACTGATGAGGCAGACTGGCAGGAAGCCCGCAAAAGCCGTACTCTGGGCGCGTACGCTCTTTATCTCGAAGACCACCCGGAAGGACTCCACAAAGAGGAGGCGATGAGCCGTATCCGCAAGCTCGAAACCGAAGAGGCCGAAATAACAGCTGACTTGCTCGACGACATGCGCCATCGCCCTTGGGTATATCGCCCATCCGTTATGGTGACATTGCTCGAGGGTACAGGACAACCGGATCCCAATGCCCCTCACCCGGAAGACGACGAATACCTTCCTCCGCTTCAGAGATTTCTCGCTCGCGGTTTTCAGCTGCGTTTCAAGACTCTCGTCGACAACGGCATAATTCCCGCTGATATCTCGGAAGACACAGTCCGGAGACCGGAATTCTCCCTCCCTCAGACAGAGAACTTTTCCAATTTTCCACTCAACCGTACCGACATCTTCTTCCTCGGAGTACCACGCTCCGGAAAATCCACGGTCCTTTCCGCTCTGTTCTACACCATGTATCGCGAAGGGCGCTGGAAGCACAAGGTCAATCTCGACCCACGGACAAAGAAGGATCCAAGCCTCGAGTACTACCACGGTCTCCTGAGAGCCGTACAGGCCCACAAACCGCCTGAATCTACCGCTACCGATACGATAAGCTACATAAGCATGGATGTCCCGGCCGGAGAACAAGGCCGGTATACCGCCCACCTCAATTTCGTGGAGATTAGCGGTGAGGCGGTCGAAAGACTTGCGGGATCCATCAGTACGGACCAAAGCAAAACCGTTGTCTGGGATAAACTCGGGGCCTCAAGAGTGATGAGCAACAATAACAGCAAGATCCTCTTCTTCCTGCTCGACTACAATACCATCCTCGAAAGCAACGATTCCATGGGAATACTCGAACAGGAGCTTACACTCAAGACGGTTCTCGATGTGCTCACCAACGACGGCAAGGGGCGTGACAACACCGAAGGATGCACAATGTCAAAGGTCGAATCCGTTGCCATTCTCCTTACCAAATCAGACCTCATGGAAACGGAAGATCGCAACGCACGGCAGAACATCGCCATGGAATATCTCCAATCGAACTTCAAGGGGTTCATGAACACCCTCACCCAATACTGCAAGCGCTTCAACATCAACCACAGGAACGGCAACCTGCCTCTTGTCTTCACCTTCAGCGTCGGAAAATTCTTTGTGGGCAACACACTGAATTTCAACGACCATGATGCCAAGATTCTCGCACAACGTATCGAGGGGCTCGCACCCTACAAAAAGGGAGGTATATTCTGATGCAAAACAAGGTCTACATAGCTGTCAGCGGCTGCAAAAGAGGTTTCTCACTCCTCTACACTTCACCCGGTCTCGACACCGGTTATACCGGTATGGCGCAATCCCTCTGCGACATGCGCCAATACCTCAGGCTTACAAAACCCGGTATTGACTATTTCGCCATCGACTTTATTCCCGGATTCAGGGTATGCTCCATATATCGAAGCACCATCGATTCCGCGGGCTCCTCCGGCGGATTTATCTCGGTGGCCCTTATCATACCCGACAACGTTGTCACGCCCTATACACGGCACCTTCTTTCCCTGCTCCTTGAGACCTATTACTCAGAATATTACAATCGCCAATTCGCCACTCCCCTGCCCGGCAAGGCAGAGCAGGGAGCAGCTCTGGAAACCCTGCTGCAATCCCATGCTGCTGACTTCTCTGTAAAACCGCTCCACTTCAGACCGGGTGTATCAGACTTCAACAGCCCCCCTCTTTATGCCGCGGGAGGTACCGATACGGTTGTCGACACACTCTTCGCTTCCCCCTACCATCAGTCTTATCTCCCGGGAGCAAAACTCATCATGTTGCCGGCACCTGTAATGGCTCAGCCCGGTGCATACGGAGTCACATTCAATACCGATATACGCAGCATCACGATCTCACCCGGACTCTCCGACAGGATGGTGGGTCGGCTGATGCCGCTCGGACAGCAAGGATGTGCCGTCACACGCTTCATCCTAAACGGAACAGACTTCACCTCATCGTACTCTTCCGTGTGCCTGCTTCCCTCCGACCGCATAGACTTCACTGTGTCATTGCCCAACGGCAAATTCACATCGTTCGAAGGCAGCGTTCAGCAGGCTCTCGCCAACAAGATCCTGTTCCCGACGGGGGACACGTACGGATTCAATTTCTTCCCCTTCGACATTGCCGTGGCGGTACGCGGTCTTGTCACCGGCCTCCCGCGTGAAAACATGCTCTTCCCGGCCTTGGCCACAGGAAAAGAGACAGTCCCCCTGAGTGTCAACGCACGCGGCGAGGCTCACTATACGGTTCACGCCCCGTTCTCCACGGCAGCGATTATGTTAGTCGACCCGGAGGGCAACAAGGTCAGTATCAACGACAGCTTCCTCTCCGCCTCCAGCGATCTGCGTGCGACTTATCCCGTTGACATGCGCCCGCTCACAATTCGCTTCCCGCGTATCATACGGGGAAAGGCCCGGCTTGAGATCGGACAAGCCCGCCTACCGATTGACATCACCCCAGATCCCCTCACTGTGCTGATTCCGGCCTCCCTGAAGCAGAGTATGTACTTCTGTGCCGGCAAAAACAGATGGTTGATCGATCCTGCGACAGGAGTTTGTACCGGAGGAGACCGTCCCGGAAAGACCGTCCCTGTATGGGTCTGGGCAGCCGTCGCAGGCGCGCTTATCGCTATCGGTGTGCTGATATGGTTCATGTTCTCCGGCCATCGGAAGCCTGCCGTAAAGAAAGCTCCTATAACAATCGTTAAGCCTCAAAGAACGGTAAAGGAGATCGTCGACACCGGTTTCTCCCATGGAGTCGACGCAGACGGCACCGTAATCACTCACCCTGATGCCGACAAAAACAATGAAGAAGAGAAACAGGTGGAAAAGGCCTCTGACTTGATCAAGGAAGGAATGGAGGTTGTCACGGATGCACATGAGGAATCGGGCCCTAAATACGATACTCCAAGTGGATTGCACGATCCAGCTAATAAGCAACATCGAAAATCCCGCCGCAATTAATTCTTTAATTCCTCAGAAAATGCACAAATTCTCCATCATAATCATCTGTGCCTTGGCTCTTGTCCTGTCTGGTGCCTGTGGCGAAAGGAAGAAATCTCCACTTCCCGACGGCACCCAAGGCGTTAACCTATCGAGCAATGCCATCGAAGCCAACATTCTGGCTCTCTCCTCTCGGGAATGGACACCGGGCATCTATGGCGAAATTCTCCACAATCAGATAGAAACCGGCACAGAAATATCAAGTGTCGACCGCGACGCACTCACAAAGATGCTCCGGGAGGCGTATACAGACCAGATACTCCGCTGTGCAGACAGTATGATGCTATATTCCTGTGCGTCCTCCCACGACAAACTCAGAAACATGATCGACTCCCTTGCCGCTGTCGCTCCGACACTGAGCAACGACTACCGCATCAAGGATCGTACCGACCTTAACAAGCGATACGCCACACATGAGCAAATGATGAAATTCCATGTCGCCGGCGTCTACGGCAAAACGGTCCATCCGGATTCCTACTATGATTATTCCTACGATAACGAGCGTCGGTCCACCGCGGCCTCCTACCGCAAGATGAACCCGGTATGCGAGACCGTAAGAAAGAAAATCGACCCATCATACGTCGAATCTACCCTGAAAAAAAGACAAGCCGACTTCCGGCGCAAGCTTGAGAAGAAACGTGCTGAAGCTTACAAGCGAAACCTATAACCCCATAATCCTCTCCTCCGACACCATAAAATACCCCCACACCCCTTATGCGCATACTTTCCAAAGAATCTTTCTCGGTCGTACAGCCACTCATGTCCGAAAACTACGCCAACCTCTATTCCCGGCTGTCCCTGCAACTTCCTCCGGAGCTGGCAGGATGTTTCGCCCGCTACACAATGCTTCCCGCGCACAATGCCGGCCAATGGAGTATAGATCGTGTCGACGAAGATGACTTCAAACCTATCTCTCAGGCCACACCCCTTCAACGCATGGCGGCCGCTGACAGACTTCAGGCACTCTCCGAGGCTATCTCACGCTCCGGCGTGGTAAGAGAACCCAATAAACTCCTCAGCGTGCCGGACGACGCCTGTATCTTCTTCCGCCAGAATCCCGATGTAAGTGTCGACATTGTCTTTACCCAATGGGGCTACCGCAAGATAGGATCCGCTTCATCGGTCGACAACATAGCGCTTCTCATCAACGGAAACGATAAGCGCGAACGTGCCGATGTCAATCTGAGGATTCTCTGGAGCGACGACCTTCCCGTTGAGGATACTCAGGCCAAAATAAATATATACGGAAGCTCTTTCGAGAGAACAACCGACCGGAACGGTGTGATACACCTCGGCTCCGTGGCTGCCGGAGAGACCGTAACAGTGGAGATCGAAGGTCAGCTGGCCACAAAACTTAACATCGATACCGCATCTCACGATTACGTCATAACTCTCCCTTATCATGTCGACGCAACCATAACCTGTATCGACTCTAACGATAAACCCGTCCAAACCACAATCAATATCGACGGAACGCCGCACACGACCGATGCCGAAGGTGTATGCAAACTCCACGACATACTGATGAAAAACGACACGGAACTGAACGTGGATTTCAATGGCCATAACAACACCCGGTTCAGACTTAACCACGACAGAGACCGAAACAACTTCATGTTCCAGATTCCGGCTCCCCCGCCGATCGCTGAAAAAGAGGATGACATAAACACACCTCCTCCGATCTCGGAAGAGATGACTCCCGAAGACATCGACAATAAACTCAATGTCTCCATACGCATCGTGGACAAGAAAGGACGCCCCATGACCTTTGCGACCTTTAACGTGTTGCTCCGTAAAGGCTCTCGCACTGCAGTAAGCGATGCCGACGGTTTTATTCGTATCCCGCGTACCGCCTTCACGCAGGGTGAAAAAGTCAAGGTTAAACTCCTCCCGGATGCCCCCAAGAAGATACCGGTCTCAAAACCGGCTCCGCAGGTACCTCCGACCCCGGAGCAGACCGGCTCGCTCCCACCGCTCCCTAAGCAAGAGTGCCGTCCTACACCTCCTCCCGTAAAATAACCCCTCCTCATATAAATCCTTATCACCATTCTTCACATCATGGGAAAAACTTATAAAGGTTCTTTCAATTATACAGCCGCATCAGACAACTACGTCTGCAAGATGGGTAGCGGTATACCTTGGTGGATCTGGCTCATCGCAGTCGCCATACTTCTCCTTATAGCCTCACTCTTCATCCGCTGGAACCGCGATCTGACCGTTCGTGTGGTCGACGACATCAACCGACCGATCGAACAAGCCGACGTAGCTGTCAGCTATACGGCCCGCTTCTTTCCGTGGATAAAAAAGGATATTGCTCTCCATGACATGACGGATGCCAAAGGGGAAGTCGTCATCCACAAAATGCCCGTAAGCCTCTGGAGCTATATCTTCTACCATAACACACCCGTAGAAGTCAAAGCTGAAAAAGCCGGCGAATCCGCCTCAAAGAGTGTGCCTCTGCATGCCACGGACATAGTCGTCCTTAAGCTGGAAAGACCGAAACTTCCGGCAGCTCAAATTGATTTTGAAGTCAGGACCATCGATGCCTTCACCGGAAAGCCTGTAAGCGGCGCCGAGCTTCTTCTCACAGTCGATGGCGACGGCAAAGCCGGAATAATCACCACCGGCCCGGACGGGAAGGCGACGATCAGCGGAGTCACCGACAGATCCATCGTCTCCGTAGCGGCACGTCATCCCGACTACTCACCCAACGACACGACAATTTATCAGGAACAGGCCCTGAATCTCCGAGGTAAAGTCACCGACATCCCCCTTGCTCCAAAAGTAAGATGCAATCAGACCGTCGCACATCGTACAGGCCAACCCCACGTTGTCATTGACAAAATCGACCTTGGGAAAGCCAACACGGATTTCCCCTTCTCGTACTACACTGATTCCTATCCGGACCATATTCGTGTGTTCGACGAAAATGGAAAAATGATCTTTGACTCCGGAGATGTAGCAACAGACTACTCGACTCTCACGGAAATACTACATTCGACCACACGATTCATCAAAGTCACCGTCGATACCTATAACAATGGCGGCAACGACTCAAACTGGAGTTTCACCGTAGGCTGCCCCTGATATTGCAGGTCAAGACGCCATACCTCAATCCGTACAATGATTGACCTTACCCCCTTGGTGCGACCACGCTTCGTGAAACAGGCACGACGCATGGATGCGTGGCAAACTACCACACCGGCTGTGCAGGCCTCTCAGCTCCGTAGACTTCTCTCTATCGCAGCCGATACAGAAATCGGCCGACGCTACTCATTCAGCGGACTTACCCGCATAAACTCCGATAGTGAGCTTATGCGCCGATATGCCGAGACTGTCCCTGTGATCGAATTTGAAGACATACGGGCCGAGGTGATGCGCATGATGCGGGGAGAGAAAAACATCCTCTGGCCCGGACGATGCCGAAACTTTGCCCAATCAAGCGGCACGAGCGGTGGCAAATCGAAATTCATACCCATAACCGCGCGAGCCCTCGCCCGCAATCACTACGCCGGAGCATCCGATGCCGTCGCAGCATACCTGCGACTTGTACCCGACAGCCGACTCTTCGCTGGGAAAGCTCTCATCCTCGGAGGCTCCTTCGCCAACGAAATACCTCCCAAAGCACTTGCTCCCGGGACATGTGTCGGAGATCTGAGCGCAACGCTCATTGACAAGGTAAACCCTCTTGTCAACCTCCTCCGCATACCCTCAAAAAAAGTAGCGCTCATGGCCGACTGGGAGCGCAAACTGCCGGCTATCATTGACGCAGCCCGCAACGCAGACGTCACTAATCTTAGCGGTGTACCCTCATGGTTTCTTGTGCTGCTCCGACGTCTGATGAACGAAACCGGAGTCGATAACCTGCACGGAATCTGGCCCAACCTCGAAGTATTCTTCCACGGAGGAATCTCTTTCCGCCCATACAGAAGCCAATACGAGTCCTTCACGAATCCCGAAAAAATGCACTTTCTTGAAAACTATAACGCTTCCGAAGGATTCTTCGCCGTACAGACAGACTTCCGCTCCGATGAAATGAGCCTGCTCATAGACCGCGACGTCTATTATGAATTTGCCCCTGTAAGTCCGGACGGAACCATCGGAACTCCGATAGACATAACATCCCTTACTCAGGGGAGCGTCTATGCACTCATCATCACCACCTCAGCCGGCCTTTGGCGATACAACATCGGAGACACCGTGGAAATATGCCGCACAGCTCCCGTCACGATACGCATAGCCGGTCGCACCGGCTCTTTCATCAACGCATTTGGCGAAGAGCTCATGCAGCATAACGCCGACCGAGCCATGGAACGCGCGTGTCGCTTTACCAGCGCCGAAATCGCCAACTATACGGCCGCTCCGCTCTATGCCGCTGACGGGCACCGCGGATGTCATCAATGGCTGATCGAATGGATCTGCCCCCCGGAATCCCTCTCCCGCTTCGCAGAAATCCTTGACAGGGAACTCGCCCGGCTAAACTCGGACTATCAGGCCAAAAGATCCGGAGGAATATTCCTTGATCCTCCCCGGATTCTCAGCGCTACCCCGAAACTCTTCGACCGCTGGCTCGCATCATCCGGCAACCGCAAGCTCGGAGGCCAACGCAAAGTACCCCGACTCTCCAACGACAGAAAAATAATCGAACAACTTCTCCTACTAAATGCCAACTAACAAACACAAATACTACGTTGTCTGGACCGGACGCCAACCCGGAGTCTACGACAACTGGGATGACGCAGCCGAACAAGTAACCAACTTCCCCGGAGCAAAATACAAATCCTTCCCCAACCAAGCAGCGGCAGTCACAGCATTCCGCGGCGACGATGCCGACAATCTCCGCTCCGTTCTCAACCTCGCAAAAAGACCTCCTCTCAAAATAGATTACTCCAACTTCCCCGAAATAGACACATCCGGCTGGGCAGTCGACGCATCCTGCATGGGAAATCCCGGCGTAATGGAATATCAGGGAGTCGAAATCGCTTCAGGCAAACGTATCTTCCACCACGGTCCGTTCCCAAGAGGGACAAACAACATCGGCGAATATCTCGCCATCGTCCACGCACTCGCACTGATGCAACAACGCCACGAACATCATACCATCTACTCCGACAGCGTTACGGCTCAAGGTTGGGTAAGAGCCTGCCACGCACGCACCAAACTACCCCTCACACCCCAGACGACCCAACTCCTTAATCTCGTCCAGCGAGCCGACACATGGCTCCGCACCAACACTTTCCGGGTCCCCATACGCAAATGGCAGACAGAAATATGGGGAGAAATACCCGCGGACTTCGGCCGGAAATAACCCCTACACCCTCTCTCAACAAAAAAATAACCTTAAAAAAATAAAAATATCCCTTAAAATTTGCGAACGAAAAAAAAAAGCACTAACTTTGCACCGCAAAACGAGGGAAACAACCTCGTGGAAGTGACCAGATCAATGACTCCGTAGCTCAGTTGGTAGAGCAAATGACTCTTAATCATTGGGTCGTGGGTTCGACCCCCACCGGGGTCACTGAAGACGCTGAAAACCAAAAGGTTTTCGGCGTCTTATTTTTTCTAAAACTATGAAAATAGCATTTTTGGGAGTGTAAGGGACGTCTGAGTGAACCTCGCTCTGCTATAATAAAAAGGTGAGGCACAGAAAGTCAGGCACAGAAAGTCAGGCACAGAAAGTCAGGCACAGAAAACGGCTGACAGAGCGGGATTTTAGTCACGGGATTGAACCTCTCACCCGCAATGCGCGGTAGCAGAATGACGGCACGGACTCACGACAAACCGTATTGCATGTGGTGTCGTGGGGCTATGTGCCAACCTTGAAATATAAATCGACCGGACTGCTCCGCGTCTTGGTAACACCGAGCAGATCCAGCCGAGTCATAGCGTGACCGAAATCACTTATTCAGATTTGTGGAGAAAAAATCAGCATCAGCGAGACGTTTCGGAATGACACCGTTAGAACTACATCACTCCCCAAACAGGTAGTAATTCAGTCTCTAATCGAGAATGCATAAGTCCCCTCGGAAGATGATTTCTGCCGCTGTTATTATGGATTCACCGCGACGAGCATCCCATAATCAGCTGACACATAATGGCAAATAACTTATAGGCAGGATCAAATAAGGAAGAGGAACCTTTTTTGCAAACGGTTTGCATCGTTTATCGGGTATCTTTGCGGTCTTAATTTACCTTGATATATGAAAGCGAAGTTATGGGTGGCTTTGACCGCTTATTTCCTGAAAGTGTGCTGCGCCTACGCAGACGGCAATATCACGGGCTCGGTGTATAATAAGAATACTTCCGAACCTCTTGGTTTTGCTACTGTTGCTTTGGTGAGTCCTGAGACGGGGAAGCCACTCCAGATTGGTGCCATGACTGATGAGAACGGAGATTTTGTTATCCCTGACGTTCCGTCGGGAAAGTATATCCTGCGTTTCAGCAGTATTGGGAATATCCCGCAAGAGCGTGAGTTCACCATATCCGATGGAACTATTGACGTGGGGCGTATCGACCTTGCAGAAGACTCACAGCTTCTTCAGGAGGTGGTTGTGACAGGGCAAAGAAGCCAGATGGCGCTTGATGGAAACCGGAGGGTTTTCAATGTGAAAAGCAATATTGCCGCTACCGGTGCTTCAGCAGACGAGCTCATAGCCTCGATCCCTTCAGTGGATGTGAACAGCGACGGCGAGATCTCTTTGCGAGGCAACTCCGATGTCCTCGTCTGGATCAACGGCAAGGAAATGGGGATGAACGCCGACAACCGGGCTCAGATACTCCGACAATTCTCTGCCGAAACGATTGAAAGCATCGAAGTCATGACTAATCCCTCTTCAAAGCATAGTACTGAGGGAACGGCGGGAATCATCAATATACGGCTTAAGGAGGAGCACCGTAATGGATATTTCGGTAATGCCGAGGCCAATATCGATACCCGAGGCACGGCCAACATGAATTTCAGTATCAATTACAACGAGGGTAAGTTTGAGTCGTTTGCCGGGTTAGGATTGAAGACCCAACACGTTCCCGGCGGATCCACCTCTCGCCGAAGCTACGACGACGGCTCCTATCTTAATTCCGACGGGGAGAACAAGAAACATGAAAACAGTGTGTTTCTGCGATTGGGAACAAATTTCAAACCAGATGTCAACAACACGTTCTACCTGAGTGCTATCGGCACATTAGGCCATAAGTGGGGACGTACCACAACCACACATATCGGCAATCTGCCCGGACAATGGGTGACTGATCTCAACTACATGCGTGAGACCGGCGACACCCGTGGAATTAACATCCTGCTGGGTTACAAGCATATTTTCGGTAAGGAACATTTCATAGACGCAAATGTCAGTTATAATATCTGGCAAGGGCCTAACGACAGCCGGACGCATGAGTACGAGACATGGGGCAACGGAACGGTTGAATCCGGCTGGCTGAGTCAACATCAGGATGTTAAGATCAACAATTGGGAGACATCAGTCGACTATTCCATAATGCCACTTCCGTGGATTCGTCTCGAAGTCGGATACAAGGGCAATTACGACCACGAAAACAGTCCGGCATCATACTACCGGGGAGCGACTGAGGAGAACCTACTTCCTTTGCCCGACCTCTACAACCGGTTCAAATACGACACGGATATTTCGGCTCTCTATGCCAACTTTTCCGGAAGCTACGACAAGCTGACTTATTCCGCCGGGCTACGTGGAGAGATATGGCAGATAAGGACACGCTCTCTGGGATCCGGAAAGAGTGATTCCGATGTTCAACTATTCAAGAAGAATGAATTCGCGTTGTTCCCGTCAGCCTCCGTCGGATGGTCTTTTCCGGAGAACAATGAATTGAAACTTAACTATTCGCGTCGAATACGACGCCCATACGGCCCGCAGCTGAATACTTTCGAAAACATATCAGATCCTTCGGAGGTGCATTTAGGCAATCCGCTCATACTCCCGGAATACAGTAATGCGGTGGAATTGTCCTACATCAGGACTTGGAGTAACCATACTCTATCCGTATCGGGATACCTGCGTGCCAACAACGACATGATAAGCCATGTCAGTTTTCTTGCTCCAATGGCATCCGACCCGACTGTGAACACCATGTATTACGGTCATGCCAACGTAGGTAACATGATGAACGCCGGCGTCGAGATCATCTCACGCAATACATTGTTCCGACTCCTGACACTTACAACCACGGTCAATCTATACAACAGCCACCTGAAGGCTTGGACAACCGAGTACCCACTTCACGGAAGCTTCTACGAGGTGCATGGCGATAAGCAGAACCGTTTCGTGTGGGACGTACGTTGCATGGCGTCAGTCCGTCTACCGTGGGAACTCACATTACAAGCGACAGGACGCTACAATTCCCGGCGTATAACAGCACAAGGCACACTTGAATCGGACTGGGACGTCGAGGCAGGACTACGCAAGAGCTTCGGGTCGTGGGATGTCTCGCTTATATGCAAAGACATTTTCAATTCCAAATCGACGCATAACATACTCTACGGAAACGGATATACGCAATCAATCAGTAAGTGGACCGGAGGCCGCACGCTCCGATTGGCCGTTACTTATACTTTCGGAGGAACTCACGACCACGACCACGGGTCTCACAATCATATAAATACGGGAGGCTACGGCGAGGAGCACCATGACCACTGATGAGTCTGCATCCTCTTGGAGTCTGTCTTTCAAAAATGTCAAGACAGGAAAGAATACAGGGCCTACCTATTATGTTAATGAGGGAAAAGGGCGGTGAAAGCATTCTCAAGACGCGGAATCGGATCAGAATAATGATTGCCCGGAACACTCTGAAACTCCGCGTCAATGCCTTTGCTCTCGAGTAAGTCCAGAATCTCCCGAGTGTTCTGTCCGACAGAGTTGAAAGCCTTCACATTAGATTTTGTTTCCTGATTTCCAAGGAGAAAGTATGCTTTTCCGGTTTTAGGAGGAATAACTCTATTTTTCATCCACCCGATAAATCCCTCATACCAGAAAGATCCGGAAAGCGAGCCTATGTTTGTGAAAGTGTCACACAACATCCATTGCCAGAGGGCGAATAATCCCGACATGGACACCCCGATTAATGATCGCTCGATGCCGGAGGGGAATCCAAGTGCCTTCTCGACATCTGGAATCAGCTTATTCCGGAGCACTTCGAGAAATTCAGAAGACTCGCCCTTGAAATCGGGACTCCCGGCGGGCACACCTTTTGCAGGCCAAGGACTGAAAACATTCTCCCAATCCATGCCTGTGACCACTACAATGGTCACATCATATTTCTCCGAGGCCGTCTTAACCCAATCAGAAAGTATATCCATAGGGTAGAGTATATACGCTATCCTGTCCTTTCTTCCCACAGTGCTGCAAAGGCACTGCAAACCGGCTATCTCAGTTTTCTGTATCATAATATTTCATCATATCGGGCATTTCCTTAAACCCGGAGGTTTTATACATGGGTTTGCCTAAGTCTGTGGTCTCGAGATATATCTTTCCGCATCCATATCTCTTAGACTCCTTTATAAGCCGCAAAACGATCTTATGTCCAATGCCATGCCTGCGGAAGGGTTCGCGTACATAAATATTCATCAGATAGGCGCACTTTCCGGAAGGATTATCGGGCGATGGCAGTTCCTCGGTAAAACATACCGCTCCACAACCACATTCCTCACCGTCATATACACCTACAATCGCGTAATGCGTACCGTCGGCAATATGCTTTTCGTAAAACTGACGGTTGGCCAAGAGCAGCGTTTCGTCGGCCTTCTCGCCGAAAACGTGCTCTATGACCTCCGCGCGCCAGAGCATCAATGTCGGAATATCCCTTACTTCTTTAATTGAGATCATAAGGCAGCTCCACGTGGTTTTTTATTCATTTATAGTTGCCCTCTTTGAGGACTTTGGGGAGAGCCTTCATATCGATTTTACCACGGTGTGTCAACGGTAATTCGTTGACTGCCACGAAAAACTCAGGTACCATGAAATCCGTAAGTTTCGACTTCAGATATTCGCGCACATCATGAAGCGAGAAGCCCTTGCGCGGTATGATGTAGGCCACCAGATAGTGCAGGCCACCTTCGTCGAGGAAGGCACGGACTATGCCACGCTCCACTTCAGGATAGTCGTTGAGCACATTCTCCACTTCTTCAGGCTCTACACGTTTGCCCAGTATCATCACCTGCTCATCACGACGGTGGAGGAATGCCATGTTGCCATCGGGAAGCACGTAGCCCATATCGCCGCTGCGATAAAAATGTGTGCCGTCGGGGAGCGTCACGAAGTTGGCCTGCTCAGGGGGATTCCCAAGATAACCGCGGTTCACACCCTCACCGAAGATACATATCTCACCGACTTCACCTTCGGGCACCTCATTAAAGTCCTTGTCAAGTATCTTTACCTCCACACCCTTGATAGCCTTACCAATCGGGAAAGTGCCGTCTTCAAGAGGCACGGCATTGTCGACACGGAAATAGTTGGAGCATACGCACGTCTCCGACGG
>CAYPBS010000013.1:0-34349 GCA_964409015.1 uncultured Sangeribacter sp. | reverse complement strand
GAGTGTATCAGGAAAACAGATCCGATACACCCTCAGGAAATAAGTTCTAATTAGACCCCAACCCACAAGATAAGGGGGGTTAGGGTCTTAGCGTTGAGGTCAATCCTGAATACCTTCCCGCAAAGCCTCTTTCATCGTCTTGGTAAAGAATGTATCCATATTCTTGACAGCCTCAGAATTGCGGAAAGATTCCTTTTCCGTCATCTTTATGAAGTCTTCGTTTTCAAATAACTTATCATTGTCTTGGAAAGACTGAATGAATTTCACACGCTCTTTCAAAGGAGCATCCTCGTAATATTTGAGGTATTTGTCGATGATCTTGTCTGCTTTTTCGACATTGTTGTCGGCAGCGACTTCGATAAGTTCATCACACATCTTGTCGGCGTCCTCCTTGGGATTGCCGCTCACCTTGCTGCAGGCAAAGAGGACAAAGCACATTGCAAAGGAGGCAAAGATAAAAAGATACTTTCTCATAATAAAGAATTTATATATAAGGGATTAAAGTTAAAAATCATATCCCAGAGTGAAAACCCACGCCTTATGATGGCCTCCCTTCAGGTCTTTGTATACATCAGAGGTTCCGGCTTCGTAGTGTACACCGACGAGATAATGGCCGGCATATCGCAAGGTGGTGCCGAATTTCCAACCGAAACTCCACTTTTTCCTATTGTCGAAATAACCGTTCCTGTAGGAAATCAGCCCGGTGGAGTATGAGTCAAGATTAGACTTGTCGCTACCACCCATACCGAAACCGAAAACAGGGCCTGCCTCGACCGCCCATCTGAGGGCATAGGAGGGATTGAAACGCACGGATGCAAGCAATGGAATCCTGATCCATGTGGAGCGGGTATGCCCGAAAGAGTAAAGGCCGGGGTTTCCTGAGGCAAGATCAACAAGGGTGATGTAGCTGTAGTTGTGGCTACGTGACTCGAAGAATACTCCGGGCTGCAGGGCGAAAAAATCCCGAAAGTTGAGATCAACGACAGCACCGGCATCGAATCCGGTGCCCCAGCTATCGAGGTTGAGTATGGTACCGTCGGAAGGTGAGGTCTGGTTGGAGGTATTGATTCCGACACGGGCTCCGATAGTGATAAGGCGGTCGGGAGCCGAAGTGTCGAAAAATTCCTGAGCCTTACCGGGAAGGGCAGCGGCCGCGAGAAGGAGCGCTGAGGCTACGAGGGATTGAAATTTCATCGTATGATAAGCATTGCGTCGCCGTAGGCGCCGAAGTTGTATTTATGTTTGATGGCTTCCTGATAAGCGTTCATAATGAGGTCATAACCACCGAAGGCGCATACCATCATGAGCATGGTACTGTACGGGAGGTGGAAATTGCTGACCATGTGGGTGCAGACCGAGAAGTCGTAGGGAGGGAAGATAAACTTATTCGTCCAGCCTTTGTAGGGCATGATGTGGCCGTCCATGCAAACGGAGCTTGCAAGAGCGCGCATCACGTCGGAACCGACGGCACAGACTCTGGCATCACGGTCCTTTGCAGCGTTAATGATGTCGACAAGCTCGCCGGAGACTTCCATTTCCTCGCTATCCATGCGATGCTTCGAGAGGTCCTCGACATCTATTTCGCGGAAATTGCCGCGGCCAGAATGAAGAGTGAGAAACATACGCTCAACCCCCTTGATCTCCAGACGCTTGAGGAGTTCGCGGGAGAAGTGCAAACCGGCCGAAGGGGCAACGACAGCACCCTCTTTCTCTGCAAATATACACTGATAGCGTTCTTCATCCTCGGGCTCAGCTTCGCGTGCTATGTAGTCGGGGAGCGGGGTATGGCCAAGAGCGTAAAGATCGCGTTTGAATTCGTCATGGGGACCGTCGTAGAGGAAGCGCAAAGTGCGACCGCGATTTGTGGTGTTATCAATGACTTCGGCCACCATTGAGTCACCCTCGCCGAAATAGAGTTTATTTCCGATACGTATCTTACGGGCAGGTTCCACGAGGACATCCCAGAATTTATTCTCACTGTTGAGTTCCCGAAGCAGGAACACTTCGATACGGGCTCCGGTCTTTTCCTTATTACCGTAGAGACGCGCGGGGAAGACCTTAGTGTCGTTGAACACCATCACATCGCCGTCGTCGAAATAGTTGAGTATTTCCTTGAAGTGCAGATGGTCGATCTCACCGGTAGAAGCGTTGACAACCATCAGGCGACACTCGTCGCGATGCTTGGAAGGATACTGAGCGATAAGCTCCTCCGGGAGGCGAAATTTGAATTGGGATAGCTTCATTAAATTAACTTAAGTTGCAAAGAGTTTGATTAGGTAAAAAGGTTTGAAAAAAATTTATGTGAATCATTTCGGCGACCACCATTCGGGGAAGCTGAGCTCCGCCCCGGCAATGAGGGCAAGGGCTTCTTCGATCGAAAGGCAATCGGCTATGTCATAGGTTCCGATACGTGTGCGACGCAATCCGGTAAGATGGGCGCCACATCCGAGTGCCTCGCCGATATCGCGAGCGAGAGCGCGGATGTATGTGCCCTTGGAGCAGGCGACACGGATAGTGAGCCGAGGAGGGTTGAAGTCCAGTATTTCAAGCTCTGAAATCGTCAGGGGCTTGGCCTTGAGCTCTACTTCGTGGCCTTTACGGGCATACTTATAGGCTCTCTTGCCGTCAATCTTTACGGCGGAATACACCGGAGGCACCTGCATGATCTCTCCGCGAAACCTCTCAAGCACAGTCTCGACATCGGCGAGGGTGATATGCCCGAAAGGACGCCGGGAGTCAATCTCCGTTTCGAGATCGAAGCTCGGTGTGGTCGCTCCAAGCTCAAGGACAGCCACGTATTCCTTGTCGGAAGCCTGAAGCTCGTCGATGCGCTTGGTACCCTTGCCGGTACAGACGAGAAGCACCCCGGTGGCAAGGGGATCAAGCGTTCCGGCGTGTCCGACCTTGAATCGTTTGATGCCGAGACGTCGTTGCAGGGCGCCGCGCAGGCGTTTCACAGCATCAAAGGAGGTCCATCCTTCGGGCTTGTCGAGAGCGAGAATTTCTCCGGTTACAAAATCCATTTCTGTCGTATGCAATTTATTTCGTTGTCAAAAAAACAAGACGGGAAGAATCCCATCAGAAAATCAGACATAAAATTCCTACTATCGCACAATAGAGGGCAAACCATACGAGTCCGCCTTTCTTCACGAGCGCAATCATCCATTTACAAGCCGCACAGCCCACAAGATAGGCAGCCAAGAAGCCTATGATCATGGCGACCCAGCCAACACCTCCCACGGTATCGGACGACATGGCCACCGGACCCGACATCATCTTCACGAGGTCCAAGAGTGCTTCTCCGACGATTGGTATGACGACCATAATGAAGCTGAACTGAGCCACTTCGGAGCGGCGATCGCCCAGAAGAATACCGGTGGCTATGGTAGAGCCGCTCCGGCTGAGTCCGGGGAGTACGGCGACAGACTGCGCTATACCGATGACGAAAGCGTCGAGCCACGTGATGTCGTGGCCGGCATTGGCGCTACGGAGTCTGTGGGTGGCAATATTGATGCTGCTGAGGTGGGCGAAGGTGAGCAGTGCAGCCGTGACAAGGAGACAGATGCCCACGACCGTAAGTCCGGCTCCGAACACCTCCTCGACGCTGTCCTTGAAGAATACCCCTACAATTCCGACCGGGATACAGCTGAGAAGAATCTTGCATACATACCGGAAATCGGGGGTGTCGCGAAACCTGAAGAAGGCAACGGCCAACTGGCGGAACATCGGAAAGAGGATGGTGAGGGTACTCAACACGGTGGCAAAGTGTACGATCACGTCAAACTCGAGTTTCTGTTCGGGGCTTATCTCGACCTTGAGAAGGTCCTGAAAAATAGTGAGGTGGCCGCTGGAGCTTACGGGCAGATATTCCGTGGCTCCCTGTATGATACCCAGAATTAGAGCTTCTAACCAATCCATAGTCTCTTGTCAGTCTTCCTTCCGGACTTCGGTTTCGGATTCCACTACATTCTCTGAGTCCTTAAGCGCCTTGGGAGAATAGACGATAGAAAAAGCCATCGCCACAAATCCGATAAAGGCTAATGCAGGACCGACGACAATCCTTCGGGTGCTGAAAATGTCGGCGTTGAAGTGAGCAGGATTGTCATTGGCGGAGCCGGTCATAAGAAGGAATCCGACAATGATCAGCAACATCGACACCCCCATGAAGATAAAGTTTTTCTTCACGAATGGTTTCATGGAATCGCTTTCCGCTCCGGGTATCTTGGCAGTGACGGAGTCCGGGGACGAGAGGTTATTCTCTTTATTTTTCTTGTAAGATGAAAATGCCATTAATTCTATTGTTTTTCTATTCGTATATTTCCATTGGGCGGCCCAAGAGAGGAGACGGCCGCAGGGGGGGCTTTCAACGTCGGAAAAGGTCGTCATAGTCACGCCGGAGATAACGCGTCGTGGCAGCTACGGCAGAGAGGCCGCACACGATGACTCCCAAGGCATAGATCGAGGCGACCACTATCCAGATTCCTCCCCAGCTGACGTATGTATAAATCTCAGGAAGCTCCGAATGATAAAGGAATTTTACGGCTCCGATGAGGATAAGGGAAGCAACCGAAGCGGCTATAAGACCCGAAATAAGATTGTTGACCACAAAGGGCCTGCGGATGAAGCCGTTGGTTGCCCCGACCAGCTGCATCGTATGGATAGTGAAACGCCGTGAGTATATCGTCAGCAGAACCGTGTTGTTTATCAACACGCAGGAGATGATAATCATGACGATAGCCACGATACCGAGTACGATGAATGCATGGGAGAAAAAGTTGTCCATGCCGCGTGTGGTGTCGGCGTCAGGCATGACGACTTCGAGAACATCGCCCCGCTTTGAGAGTTCGGCCTTTATCTTGGCAAGCTCCGCGGGGGAGGTATACTGCTCCTTGAGACGGAACGTGATCTCGGGGGAAAGGAAATTGAAGCCGGCGATCTCAAGGAGGTCGTCGCCCGTCTGGGCGTTCCAGTCCGCAAGCGCCTCGGCCTGAGTCACCAGCTTAGGCTCGAGAGCGTAGGGTCTTGTCTTCACGTAGTCGAGGAGCGGCCCGGCCGAGGCATCCGTGATGCTGTCGGCTGTCACGACGCTCACCTGCTGCATCTGTTTCACTTCGCGGGCGGTATTGCGGGCAGCGACAGCGAGCAGGCCGATGCATCCCACTATCAGCAGCAGGAGCGTCACACTGATGATCGTCGTCAGATGAGCCGCGAAATAGGAAATTTTCACCTCCTTATTTTTTTTCATCTTTATCGGGTGAGATTGCGTAAAATCCGGTTACGAGGCGCAAAGATAATACATCAAATGCCCCTTTGTCAAGTATTTAGGCAAAAAAATCATCCTGCGCATGAAAAGAAGGGGATCCGGGGTCGTAACCTGACTCCAAGTTGACTCTCCCCCGAGGGAACCTTTTCATGTCTCCCCCGCTTTCTCCCCAACGTTTTCCCTGCATGTCATGACCTCACCCGTTTCCCTTTCGAGCAGCGCCATCTTTCTCTCCCTGCCCCAGCGGTAGCCTCCCGGAGATCCGTCTGATCGCACGACACGATGACAAGGCACTACGATGGCCACCGGATTGGCTGCCACAGCATTGGCTACGGCACGCACGGCGGAAGGACAGCCCAGAGTCTGGGCTATATCCTTGTAGGTCACTGTCTTGGCCACAGGTATTTTACACAGGCACTCCCACACCCTGCGCTGAAACTCCGTCCCGCAAAGATGGAGGGGCGGCCGTTGCGTCGACTTACCGCTGATATACCCGTATGTCCGCGCATGGACTTCCTCCTCCCTCTCCTCCAATTCCGCCTTGGGGAAGCGCGCCCTGAGCAAGGCCTTAGCAGACTCCCGGCCCGCGCGCACAAACTCCAGCGCACAGAGCCCCTCCCCGGTCGAAGCCACGACCACTTCGCCTGCCGGTATATCGTAAAACCGATAGCTTACTTTTCTGACCGAGTCACGGTGAAAATCACCGGAATAAATATGTTTCGCCCTATTCATGTATAAGCTAAACTTAATGCTTTTTTTCAGCGGAGTCCTTCGATGGCTTCGACGAAGGACATCGGGATCCACCGCAAAGATAATATATAATCCAATAGATCAGATGCACTGATATGGAGTTTAGTAGTAAACCGACGTAGAGTTCACGCTTATCAGCAATGACTGAGGCATGACCTTTACGAAACAAGATGCGATTCCATGAAAAGAAAGTACGCAGCATGCGTCCGAGGCTTCAAAAGAAGATATCAAATGGTTTCAGGTCATTATTTCCGCAATTGAGGTCTTCTTTTCTCAAACTTCCTTGCTAACTTTGCAGATACAAAGCAGACTCTCCCCGATAAGTCCGCTTTCTGCTCCTCAACCCTTTATTGAAAAACCTTAAACACGTAAAACGCAACATGACTGTAATATCTGACCGTGAATTCGGCGGAGAACGTCCGCTGTTCGGATCCAGAAATCTGAAACTCGAAAATGTAGTGATCCATGCCGGTGAATCGGCGCTCAAATGCTGTGCCAATATTGAAGCTACCCGATGCCGCTTTGAGGGTAAATACCCCTTCTGGCACGTGGACGGTTTCACTCTCAAGGAGTGTGTCTTCACTCCCGGCGCGCGCGCCGCTCTCTGGTATTCTCGCAATCTTGAGATGTCCGATACCCTTGTCGAGGCTCCGAAGATGTTCCGCGAGATGGACGGCATCACTCTCCGCAATGTCCGTATCCCCGATGGAGAAGAAACCCTCTGGCACTGCGCCAACATTGACATTGAGAATGTGGACATCCGCAGAGCGGATTATCTCTTCATGCACTCGCGCGACATCCATATCAGGGACTGGTATCAGGAGGGTAACTACTCTTTCCAATATTGCACCAATGTGGAGATCCGTAACGCTGTCATCCACTCCAAAGATGCCTTCTGGGGCACGGAGAACGTGACGATCTACGACTCCGAGATAACGGGCGAATACCTCGGATGGCATTCCCGCCGCCTCCGTCTCGTGCGTTGCCGAATTTCGGGCACACAGCCCCTCTGCTATGCTCGCGACCTCATACTGGAAGACTGCACCTTCGCCCCGGACTGCGACCTCGCCTTTGAGGACAGCGAAGTAAACGCCACGATACTGACCCCCGTGACAAGTATCAAGAATCCGAAGGCGGGACAAATCAAGGCTCCCTCTGTAGGAGAATTAATCATAGACGGCCACTCTAAAGCCCTCGACCCTGTAAAGATCATTACCGATGGAGAATAAGTTTTCTTTCGACGAGATGACACGGCGTCGCAATACGGCGTCGCTGAAATGGGACACGATGCCCGATGAAGATGTCATACCCCTCTGGGTCGCCGACATGGACTTCCGCACCGCACCCCCGGTCATCGAGGCTCTGCAGCACCGTGTCTCCTCAGGCATCTTCGGATATGTTGACATCCCCGACAGATATTTCAACGCCCTCACCAACTGGTTTGAACGACGCCACGGCTGGCACATTGACCCCGGAAGTGTGATTCCCACCCCGGGGGTTGTCCCGGCTGTCTCCGCCATCATCAAAGCCCTCACGGTACCGGGCGACGGTGTCATTCTCCAGACCCCGGCATACAACTGCTTTTTCTCCTCCATACGCAACAACGGTTGTCGCGAGGCTGCCAATCCTCTGTTGCGCAGGGAAACATCTTCAGGGTTCACTTTCGAATTCGACTTTGGGGATCTCGAGAGACTGGCCGCCGACCCCCGCAACAAGATCATGATTCTCTGCAATCCCCACAATCCTACCGGAAGGATATGGACGCTACGGGAGCTTGAGACGGTTAGGGAGATCTGCGCGGCCAACGATGTCTACGTCCTAAGCGACGAGATTCATTGCGAGCTGACACACGGGGACCTCAGTTATACACCCTACGCCACGGTCGACCCGGACGCCATCGTCTGCTGCTCCCCCAGCAAGGCATTCAATACGGCCGGACTTCAGATAGCCAATATCGTGTGCCCCGACAGAGCCCTGAGGGCAAGGATCGACAGAGCTGTCAACGATAATGAAGTTTGCGACGTGGGACCGTTCGGTGTCGACGGTCTGATCGCTGCCTATGACCACGGGGCAGCGTGGCTGGACGCTCTGCGTAACTACCTCGACGACAATTATGACCTGCTGAGAAATACGCTCAGATCGCATATCGCAGAGTGGAAGTTGTGCGATTCGGAAGCGACATACCTTGCTTGGATCGATGTATCGGCATCCGGTCTTGACGGAGACCGCACCGAGGAGCTCCTTCTCCGGGAAGCGAAAGTGCGCGTTAGCTCCGGAACGATATACGGTGCCCCCGGATACATTCGTCTCAATTATGCATGTCCCCGCGAGCGGCTTGAAGAAGCGCTCCGCCGAATCTCTGCCATCAAATTTTAAATGTTTTGACCACACACATACGCCTGATACGTGAGGGTAAGCCTCTGAACTGGTTTCAGCGGCTCTCCCTCACATTATCCCTCTCTTTCCCCGCGATGCTTGCACAACTCTCCAGCATCGCGATGCAATACATCGATGCCTCAATGGTCGGACGGCTCGGTGCCGACGACTCGGCTGCTATCGGTCTCGTCTCCACAAGTCTATGGCTTTTCTGGGGGATATGTTCCGCCATGACCTCCGGGTATTCCGTGCAGGTCGCCCACAAAGTCGGAGCTTCAGACAATAGCAGCGCCCGAACGGTGTTCCGCCAAGGCATCATGGCCTCTATACTTTTCAGTACCCTTATAGCATTGTTGGGCATAGCGATAGCCCTTCCCCTACCCCGTTGGCTCGGAGGAGACGATGCGATATGCGGGGCGGCATCGCTATACTTTGTTGTCTTTGTGGCCGCTCTCCCTTTGCTTACGCTCAACTATCTCGCCGGAGGCATGCTTCGTTGCGCGGGCAACATGAAGGTGCCCAGTGCCATAAGCATTCTCATGTGCCTGCTCGACTGCATTTTCAACTTTCTGCTCATATTCCCTTCGAGGGACATTATGGTGGCCGACCACTCTTTCCACGTCCCGGGCGCCGGACTCGGTGTCCTCGGCGCGGCTCTCGGCACTGTGGCCGCGGAAGCTGTTTGCGCCCTTCTGATGATGTGGTATGCCTGTCGCTTTCAGCCGGAGATACGTCTCTTCGGGTTTAAGGGGTCTTGGCGGCTCACCCGGCTCATCACTAAGAAAGCTGTCAGTATTTCCATCCCGATGACGGTTGAACACGCGGTCATCTGTGGCGCTCAGATTGCCATAACAATGATCGTGGCTCCTCTCGGCGTCATAGCTATCGCGGCCAACGCCTTTGCCGTTACGGCCGAAAGCCTCTGTTATATGCCGGGTTACGGGATTGGGGACGCTGCCACCGCTCTTACCGGACAGAGCCACGGAGCCGGTCGGTATAACCTCGTGAGACGTTTCGGATACATGGCCGTGGGTCTCGGTATGGCTGTCATGTCGCTCATGGGTCTGCTGATGTATATCTTCGCCGACGACATAATGCGCCTTATAACCCCGGTCACTGCCATAAACACACTTGGAGCCCGAATGTTACGTATCGAAGCTTGGGCGGAACCGATGTTCGCTGCCTCAATCGTGGCCTATGGCGCGTTCATCGGTGTAGGGCACACGAAACTCCCTGCCGCAATGAATTTCGGTAGTATCTGGCTCGTGCGGGTCCCTCTCGCTTGGTGGCTCGCACAATCCTTAGGGCTACGGGGTGTATGGCTCGCAATGTGTATCGAGCTTTCTTTCCGCGGACTGATATTTCTCCTCCGGCTCTTCTTCTCCAAATGGTGGAAATAAGAGCGTGTTTAACTTTTCTTGTCAAACACGCTCTGAACACGCTCTTAGACCCGGAGTCTCAGGGTTTGGGCTGAACATGATTGTTGATGGCCTCTTTCGCCTTGTCCTGATCGCTTTCAACCACACCTTCCTCCGAAGTCGAAGAAGGCTTCTTCTCTTTTATTTTGATTTTATTGGCTACCTCTTCCGCATTAATCTCCGGTTTCGAGGTAGCGGGAGGTGTCTGCGACCCGACCGCCGGAGGTGTCAGGACTGAGGGAGCAGCCACATTTTCTATTTCCTGAGTGTTTCCCGATGTCTTACCTCCGGGTGCAGTCTTTTTACTCGGCTTCTTTTCTGCCGGGGTCTTTTGAGACTGCGTAGCTGACTGCACTTTCTTTTGCTTGACTTCATTGGACTTGTTGTCATTCCCGCACTGCCTCATACAGAATATCAGAGCTACCACAATAACAGCCACCCCGATAAATGCTACCAATGCCGGAAAACCTTTCTTATCCTTCCGCGTAGCACCTCCCGACACGGATTTCGGTCTTTCCTCGACATCCTCGTCACTCACTATTGCCTCACGGCTGACCTTGGGGCTTGTAGGGACACCTCGGTTTATCCCTGACATCTCTGTGGCAACAGGTCTTGCTCCCTTCACGTCAAGGATGTGTACTATGATTGCGGTATGGTTATCCCTGTTGTCATCCGTCACGGAGCGGAGAATGTTAACCCTGTTCCCGTCGCTTCCACCCTGCTCCGAAAAGATATTGCGCAGTGTGCTGCCGTCCTCCATGTCATCCTGCTCCAGCATACCGTCGGAACACATATAGAAATAATCTCCCGGTCGGATGTCCGATGTCGTGTATACGTCGGCCTTCGGACGTGGCGACATACCCGGCTGCATGGCGCGGGTGATCACATTTTTCTGATTCGACACTCGGGCTTCCTCCTTGGTCAGCTCGCCGATCTTTATCAGATCGTTCACCAGAGAATGGTCGGAAGTCTCGAAGAGGATACGGGTGTCCTCTCCTGTCTTGCCCGGCCGGATATGATAGACACGGCTGTCCCCTATATGAGCTATCGTGGCTCCCTGATTATGAAGCTTGAGGAATGTCATCGTAGTACCCATCTTCTTCGCGGCGCCATTGTCCTTTCTGTCCAGAGCGTCGTATGCGGCTTCGAGGGCTCCCTTGAGATCCTTCTCGGTAAATACACCTTCCGTATCGTGCCCGTCCTCCGCTATATAGCGCCCCATTGTTTCGCACACGGTTGAGCTGGCCACTTCTCCGGCATCATGGCCACCCATCCCGTCACACAAGACGAAAGTCCTGTCCGTATCGCTCAACTCACCCGGAAGCGGATACATGCAGTCCTCCTGATGAGGATTTCCGGAAGCATCCTTGCGGGCCCCGAATTCCATTATGTTATATGCTTTGAGAGTGTACTTCATATCTTTTCAGGTTTATAATGTAAGATCTGTTTCGTCATCATCTAAGATCCGGAATTTGAGCGTACCGTCCGGAAGATGAAGAACTGCGCCATTCTCCAGTATCACGCAATCGCCGTACAGCAGCGGCATATTGTTGATACTCGTTTTGTTAACCTGCTCTTTAAACAAGGAGACATAATGTACGAAACCTTTCACCGGGTCTCTTTTTACCTCCACGACCAAGTGCGAACGGCTCATCGCGCGTTTATCTCCGGTATCGAGCATGAAGTCGGCCGTTGATTTCAAAGACTTACGCCCGATCACGTTGCGTTCCGGTCTCAGATTGTAGGATGCTCCCGACTCCACATGCAGAAGCTTACCGATATGGTAATTGACTGACGGCAGCTGCGTGTGATCGGTTTCCTCGACGTCCTGCGGCTTCTCGACCACACGCTTGAACTGAGAAAACGGATACTTATGTTTGCATATCGGACATGTCACACTCTTGTTCTCTATTCCCGGAAAATTCTTCACGGAGAGAACAGCACCGTCAAAGGGACATTTTATTTTTATAATTTCTTCCATTGAAGTCGTATGTTTTTTTGATCTTCCTTTCGGACTCGGCAACGCTTGGAACCCTACGCGCTACCTTATCATGACTATCATGTTATTATTGAAGTTGCCCCACATCACCGGATGCTGCTTACCTGAAGAATCCCTGATCACATTCTTGGAGACGTAATTATATATCTCCTGTGCCGTGATCCTACCGTTGCCGTTGGCATCTGCGCTACCTCGCATACCTTTCAGAAGGTAAGTGGTGAAAAGGCCGTTACCCATCGCGGGTCGTTCGATGGAATTCTCGTTGGTACGCGATGAGAGAAACATCATGACGCTGCCCTTCTTGGCTGCGGCCACGGCAGCATTGGTTGCCTTCGCCTCGGCTCGCATACCTCCGGATTGGCATGTATCGGCAAATATCATCTTGCTGGGACACTTGCTTGAGGCCATCGCTTTTCGGACATCGGCAAAACTCAGTCGGCCGTCATACGCACAGAATCCTCCGGCATACCCGTGACCGCTGAAATAAAACACTATTGCGTCATCCGGTCCCGCCTGACTGTATATCTGTTTCATTGTCCGGAGGATATTGTTCCTTGTCGCCTGTGAGTTGACAAGGAGGGTGTATTTTGCTGATGCCTTCCCGGAATAGAGCGAGGCAACATCCTTGGCATCCTTGACCGGTAGCCGCAGACTGTTCGCTCCACCCGGAAAATGTGAGTAGTCACAGACTCCCGCTGACACCAGATAAACCCTTGCCGAGGCGACTCCGCAGACGCTTATCAGGACGAAAAGTATCAGAAACCTCTCGAGCAGCCTCATCATATCAGCATATCTCCCTGATTATCAATGATACCATCGTCGGCGAACATGTCGTTGGTATCATCCGTCATTAGAGTATCGTAGGGATCAAGGACATCGATTTCATCATCTCCGCCGGGCACATCTTCAATCGCGCAGTCTTCCATGCTGTCTTCTCCATCGCTCACACCTCGCTCTGCAAGAAGCGCATCGTTTTCGCCCATATCGGTGAAACCGCCCAAGTCAGCCACTGTAAGATTCGAATCCGATACATCTACCATCTCATCCGCGCTGAAATTTCCGTCGTTGTTCATGTCCACTGCGAGAACGTCGAAAGTCATGTCGCCATCCACATCTATGACCATGGCAGCGTGGTTATCCACATTCATGACACCGACATTATAGCCGCTGGCATCATCTTGGTAGACACCTATCACTTCGACGTTTCCATCACCGTCTAAACCCGTCTCATGACCGGTCGAAGTGGTGGAGGAAGTGTGGGAAGAGGTGGATGATGTATGGGTTGTGGTGGTGGTATGTGTTACTGTACTTCCGGTATTGTTTCCCGGTTCTTCTCCGCCATCGATTCCACCGATTGTCGGAGACTGAGGTTTCCCCTCGGAGACATGCTCGGTCACGGTCGTTGTGCTGCTTTCGTGATGACTGGTGGTATGGTGCGAGCTCGTGAAGGTGTGATGTGTCGAAGTCTCACCGTGGCTCCATGAGAAATGGCTGTTGTACTCAGCTTTTTCAGCAGCCGACATGCTGTTCCACTCTGATGCGTAATATGTTCCGTACACACCTCCGTGCCATTCAAAAGCACCCCCGGGTCCGACCTCCGCGCGGGCTGCTGCAAAGGCTTCGGAGAAGGACATTCCGTCGTTCACTGAGGTTGCGACTGGCACTTCGCCGTCTGACCACGCCGGATGCGATGACTCTGCCGCGTTTCCGTTTTCTCCGTCGGCTGCCTCGACGGGATCGTTTGCATTTTTCATCCCCATAAGGACTGTGGCTGCTGTACCCATCAGAATTCCGGCACCGGCGCCTAAGGCCACATTTTTGGCGGCAGAACCCCCGTCGGAGCTTTTCTTACCCCGTACAGGTGCTGTTTTTGGAGCCGGAGTGACTACTACCTTCTCGGTGCTTCCCGAAGCGGCAGTTGAAGGAATGGGAGGAGGAGTCGCTTTGGGTTTCTGGGCTGCTGCCGGACTTGACTTACCCGCTTCGATTTTTTCCTTTACGGAATCGGGGAATCTCGTAGCTTCGTCGTCGTAATTGTTGGTATTCATAATTATTTTTGTATTAGATTGATTCTTTTTCGGTTGGTTGATTTTGATATTGCAAAATTATGTCGCGCTCTGACAGTTACCAAGAAATTTCACTGTTTTTACATGAAATAGGGGGATTTCTGTATCAAATTATCTGTTCAGTGGAAATTCCCACCGCCTGTATCCCCCTTCCTTCATTCTTTTTCTTCTATGGCCGCAACCTTATTACCGTTCAGATAGTCGACGATTGTAGCTGACATTGTACTCTGTGAAGCACCGGACTCCGTAAGTTCTTCCATCTCAAGAGTGAGGTCAACCATTTTTGATCTTAACGCCAGACATATCGAGTCCTGATGATCGTTGACACGCTCCATCGCTTCAGCGCTGACACCGGGTACATTTCGGTTGCGTCGGCCGTCCTCTTCCCGAATACGGTCCCGCAACTTCCCTTTCTCTACTTCAAGAAGTTTCAATCTCATTTCCCCTGACATCCTCACCGGTTTTTCCACAGGTTTCTGCTGTGCGAGAATGAGTCCGGAAGCGGTCAGCGTCATTGCAAGAATCATCATTATATTTCTTCTCATATCTGAAATCAATTTAATTCTTTAACCCCCTTAAGATTTTTCTTAACCGGTAGCTCCTCGGCCGTAACCCGGTATGGCAGTCCGCCGGGGACAAGGGAGTAATCCCCCGCTTCCGAGGCAAGATCCCTATTATACTCCGCCAAGGACAGGGAAGGCACCTCTATCGTGGTGTTCCTGTTAGCCAACATAAAAAGAAATCTCCCTTCTTCTCCCAAGAAAGCATTTATCAGAGGCTTCTCCCCTCTCATAATTATTCTTTCCAAGCCGTTCATGCGCGAGGTCTCTCGGAAAGAGATGCTCTTCAGCGATGCCGGAAGATCTAAGGAGGTGATGCCCACGCAATCTATCAGGGCGCCTTCGGCCACCTTCTCAGTCCCCTCTGCGACCTTTGCGGTACCGATGTATCCCCGTGGACATCTGTAAAGCGTTTTTCCGCTCTTGTCATACAACATCCCCTCGTGAGAGCTGAAATGCTTGTTGTCGGTTGCCACCTTCACACTTCGAAGCCCCTTAAGTTTCTCCAGACCTCGTATTTCGCCTATATTGGCTGGTATCGCGATGGAATCCAGCGTATCGCTCCAACGGAACATCGTCAGATTAACTTCGGCCCATTCGCTTCCGAGATTCACATTTTCGATTCCTGTACAGCGGAAGAAGACACCCTCGCCAAACTTGACTTTATTCTTCGGAAAGGTGATTCTGCTCAATGAATCGCAACCCTCGAACGCGAAGTCACGTATTGATTCTATCCCATCGGGCATGATTACCTCCTTAATCCCGCTTTCGTTGGCGAATGCCTTAGGTCCTATTTCGGAGATTCTGTATATCACTCCGTTATGTTTCACTTTCTCAGGAATACGGACAACACCTCTCAATGCCGGTATTCTCTTCTCCTTTATACTCCCTGAGTATGTGACGCGGGCGATACCCTTATCCTTATCGGTAATATTGAAGCAAAGCCTGTTTCCGTCCACCGTGGCCGAAAAGTCGTATGCTCTGGCGGACAGGATGCATACACACATGGCGGATACAGCCAACAATAATGCTCTCACTTTCATATCCTGATCACTTTTTTAAGATTCTCAAGCCATGAAATTATCAACATTAGCATCATTGACGTAGTCTGCCATGTCATTATTGGAATTGAAGTCAGGCTGCGACTCGTATGCCTCACGGAAAGGCTCCATAGAGATGTTCTGCCCGCTGATATCCTGAACTTCACTGTTGTTCATCTCGATATTACCATTATTATTGACATCCTGAAGTCTGTAGTCCGCAACGCCGTCTATATCTATATCCACATACGCGACCTCCTCACCGTTTTCTATCACAACGGCAAGGTCCATACTTTCTCCGGTTTCCGGATCGGTGACACGCTCGAAACTAACTACCTCCACCTCATCGGTTTCTCCCGGCTCAGCAGGTTGTGTGGCCTGTGTAGGCTCTGTGTATTCAACATGCGTATGATTGCTGACATGCGTTGTGGAAACATACGAGTTGTGGGTCTCGTGAACAGGCTGTACGGACTCTGCATGTACTTGTTCATCGGAAACCGGAACAGCCTCGACGGTTGCCTGAACGCTGTCGCTCGCGGAAGCTTCTTCCGGAGTCAGAGCCGTCCCGATCACAACACCGGCGACAGCACCGGACCCCGCTCCAATCACTGTTCCGAGACCGGCAGCAGCCGAAGAACCATTTTTGTCTCTCTGGGATGCGCCATTATTCACTCTTGAGGAAGTAGCGCCGGAAGCCACATTCCCATTCTTCATATCCGTTGTCGTGTTCATATTGTCTCTGTTTTAGTGATTTCTGTTTTGATGTTGCAAATTTACTTTCAGCCGTCGCCCGCTCCAAGTCTTTTCTATAATTCTGTATGAAATGGTGGGATTTCTACACGAAATTCATTCCGAGCGGTTATTTTGAAAGATATTCCTGACCTTGCATCACGATTTAAAGGATGTATCCTTCTGAATCGTACCAAGTGCCCTTATCGGGATATCCATCCTTAAATGACCCCTCGAAATAGCCTTTATCTTTCGAAATGTAGCGTCCTTTTTCATATAGATTGTCATGGAATGTTCCCTTGAACACATCACCGTTATTTAAGGTGTAGGTACATTCACCCTCCATCTCGCCATCGACAAATTCACCTTCGTAGACATTCCCTTTAAATTCCCCTTCTGTGATTCTGGCGACACCTCTGCCGTGAGGAACACCTCTGCCGTTGGGAACATAAATCTCGCTCTGCTTCCTGTCTGTTTCCGCTATAGGACCACTATAAGAAGACGGCCCGAACGGACTGTCCCAATACGCATCCTCAACTGTGATTATCCCGTCACCATCCGTATTGTCCTCCATGGCTTTGATGGTTTCTTGAACCGCTACCGCTTTGTCGGTTCTGTTTTCAGATGTTTTCGAAGGTAGGACAAAGAGTACGATTAAAATAGCGGCAACTGCCACACATCCTATCGCGATGCTGTAGGTGTACCATCCTTTCCACCCGCTCTTTTCCACTTCGGAGAAAGTGGGATTTTCAGGCGCGGTTTCCCTTCTGACATCTACACTCACGACCTTCACTTTCTCCTCCCTGAGCTGCGGCTCCGGTATAACGGTATCGGCCGATCCCTCTTCCGGCATCTCCTCCGGCTCCGGTTTCTCTTCCGTCCGCTCTTCCCTTTTCAATTCCATTAGGAAATCCTTCACGGTCTCATGCCTCTGCCTACGTCTCGGAGACATCGCTTTGGAGATGATACCCACGAGTCGCGCAGGCACTTGTTCCGGAAATGTCAGCTGCTCCTCCACGAGCTCCGGAGCCTCCGGAGGTACGACACCGGTAAGGATATAGTAGAGGGTAGCCGCAAGAGAATAAAGATCTGTCTGAGGAGAGAATTCCTTCAGTCCGCCGGTCTTATACTGCTCGTATGGTGCATAACCGTGAGAAATACCCGTAGGAGTGGTTGACGTCTGATGGCCCTCGCGGTCATATTGCTTTGAAAGGCCGAAGTCGATAAGTATGGGCTCGTGGTCTGAGTTTCGTATTATGACATTGGCTGGTTTCACATCGAGATGATTGAGCTTCTTGCCATGAATATACTCCAGCGCTTCCCCAACCTTCTCTATGTATTCCAACGCCTCGGACGTCCCGATGGGACCCGATCGTTTCACCATCTCGGATAGAGTGGAACCCTCGATATATTCCATCACGTAATACGCCGTATTGTTCTCCTCGAAAGCCGCAAGAATACGTATGATAGAAGGATACTTTAACTTTGCGATATTCCGCGCCTCCTTAAGGAATTTTGACTTTAGGCGCTCCACAAACTCCGCCATGCTGCTTGTGCCTAACGTCACATGGCTCGTGGTGCTGTCCCGATCGCAATATTCTTTAGGGAAAAATTCCTTTATCGCAACCTTCAGGTCCAGACTCAGATCTGTTGCCAAGTATGTGATGCCGAAGCCTCCCTGCCCCAGAATCCGCTCTATACGGTAAGTCTTGCCACGGAGAAGAGTCCCCGGCTTCAAACCCTGTTTAACCTCTTTGCTATCCATTTTCACAACCAGTTATTTACAGCCACCTACCTGTGGTTCAAGCTTCTACGTACTCACATTTGCAGTAGGGGCAATGCATGGAGTATTGCTTCTTCAGCAACTTGTAGCTCATATTGCCGAGAAACTTGCCACATTCAGGATTGGGACATACGTAATTATCCTGAAACTCATCCGTAATTTCCTCCATACGCTGATTGGTATCATCATTCTTCTGCCCCACAAAACTGTACACCATACCGAGAACTCCGACACCCGTCAAAGCGTATGCCCACGGACCTATAATCATGGAACAGGGAACCGTCAGCATTGAAAAAACGCCGCAACCCGTGCGGATAAGATTCACCTTCTTCTGCTTTTCTCTAATTTCGTTACGCTGATCTTGAAAATCCCTCCACAGATATTCAAGATGTGAAATAGAGTACTTTACTTTCTGAGGCTGAGGTTTAGGTGTAACCGGACCCGGCACCTTAGGAGCTGCCTTAGCTGCGACCGGCGGTTTCACTCCCGAAGGTGCAGCTGCTCCGATAAGTTTGCGGGCAACCTGAAGTACAGTAGCAAGATCTATCCGGTAACGGTCCATGCCGAGTTCCACGACGTTTTCAGGAGTGACAATCTTTGAAATTATCGGTGTGCCGTCGACGTAAGTGACATTGCGGGACTTGAGATTCGAGAGCTTGATGTGACCTTCGCGGTCGACATCAAGTCGGACGTGGGCAACTTCCGACGCAGGCAGACAGCGGCTTACACACGCCGGCACACTTCCGTCAGCTCCCAATGCCGCCATCTTGGTGGTACCTGCGATTGCCACGAGCAGACGTCCGCGTTCCGGCTCCTTGCCAATCAGCACTGACTTTCCTTTAAGTTTATCCATTTGTTGATAAAGTAATATTATGCGTTTTCAGCCCCTGACTGGTTATCATCCGGTCCGTACGAGGCCGAGGTAAGACCACGGACATACATCTCGCGCAAGTTGCGCAAGGCATCCTTGGATACAGTAAGCTGATATTCAAAGTTTTCGCCGTCACTAAGCACGATTTTCTGCTTTAGGATGGCGATCTGATAGACGTAGTTCAGATTGATGATATGACGTTTTCCCACACGGGCAAAGACAGCGGCCGATTTCTGGAGGTTATTATTCAGTATATCATGCATTTGCGCCAGATTCATCCCCAGCGTCGCCTTTATGCGGTTACTCAGAATAATATTTGTATAATTGCCATCAGACTCGAAGTAGACAATTTTTGAGATGTCAACACGAAAAAACTCGTCGCGGGAATTCAGGTATAGATATTTCAATCGATTCATAAGGACTACATCTTCACAATACGCAAAGATAAGCATTTTTTTATTTATCCTTACACTCCTTGCATCTCTTTTATACTCATTTTGAGACGTCTTTCACCTGATTTGTAGAAATATCAATGCCTCAGGACGCTTTGTGGATTATACTTGCGGCGTTTTTTGCTTTTCGGAGTCAGATTCCTCAGCGTTTCGGCGTAGATCACCGGCATCCCTAAAATTCCTTTGCCGATTTCAACTTCGATGCTGTCGTTCTTGTGTGTGCCGGAGTAACATGAGTAGCTGATTTCCATCTCTTTGCAGATGCTTTCAGCCGCTCCTTCCCTCTCATCCGGCAGCTGGAGCTCGATGAAGTAAACTTTGTAAGGCCTTCCCTGAACGTAAACTCGACGGCTGACACGGCGACTTGTGTGGCGAGTACGGGTATAAACTCTTGATACTTCGCCTCTTACGACATGTCGCGAAGAGTCGCTGACCGAGTAATAATTGAGGGCAAGAATCAGCGCACTCACTACGCCGGTCATCACCAAAGCATTGATTATAAAACAGATATATATGTTATTGATTGATAGCAGTTTCTGCCATACCTTCGCGAGTCTGAGTCCGGAAATCAAAGCGACGCCGGCTGAGCATCCGAGCGGCACCCAAGGATTGACCAAAGTCGAGCCCAACATGTGGACGACGAAAGCTCCAAGAAATATCAGCAGCGGAACGCCGAAGCCTATGATCAACACCTGCCTTATAAGTCTGCCTTTATTCATATCCCTAACATCCTATTAATCAAGCTGATAATCAGAATCAAGCAGGGTGTACCGAAGAAAATTTCCGGTACACCCTCGTATTTCAAGTGTGAACAGTTGTAAAGATATTAAAAAATATGTTTACAAAAATAATTTCCCTCAAAATTGCTTAAACGCACGATATAGATGCCTTTAAGCTGAGTGTCCAAAATTCCGGATCCGGCCTCGAGATTCTTCTCCATCACCTTGTTTCCGGCGAGGTTGAAGATCGAAAGAGTGGCCGCAGAAGCGAGGTTATCGTACTCCAAACGTCCTGATTTGACGTTAATTACAACCTCATTCTCATCTGCCACCGCAGAGACTCCGGAGCCACCGTTTTTGACATCGAGGTTCCAAGCCTTCAGGGAAGGCACCTGAGTCGGAGCATCAGCGAACGCAGTGACTTTTTCGGAATTATTTTTGTTAACAAATATTCGCACTGAGGAGGCCCAAGTGTCGTTGACGAATATGTCGAGAACGGAATGATCGAAGAAGAGATTGAGCTTTATCTTCTCACCCTTGGCGAGCTGGCGAGGGAGCGAGCTGCGGTAGTAGCCGTCGAAGACGCCGGCGTCGTTGATGAGTCTGCTGAGTCCTCGAGCGTCGACCACGATCTCGTTGTTGGCTCCGTTGTAGTAGACCTTCAGAGAGGAAGCTCCGTCGTCAAGAAGCGTGAATCCGGTCTTTCCATTTCCGACGGTGAATTCGCCGCAGAGCTCGACAGCACGTCCGGCTACATCTCCCAAGTCAAGAGAACCGTCGAGCGTGAAGTTCTCCTTTGAGAAGCCGTCCTTCTCACGCAGAGCCGCGAGGCCGGCGAAAGGTTTCTGGCAGAGATTGCCATCGCCGTCGATCGACCACTCTCTCGGGAGTGAGTATGTGTGGGCGTAGCCGAGGTCGTGATTGGCCTGCGAGGGGAGTTTGTCGGGTACGATTCCGAGTGCGATTGTCTTGCCGTCCTTCTGGAAGACTGAGGGGGAAAGCATACCGAAACCATCGCGTGCGAGTCCGGGAAGCTCAACTGTGGATGGAGCAGTGCGATCGGGAGTGAATGTGCCGTCGGCATTGAGGGAACCGATCCAATAGAGTATTGCAACGCCGCGGGATGTGTTGAGCGGTGTGGCCGTGAAGATCCACTTGTCTCCGATCTTGGTGATATTGGGCATCTCCCAGAATGTGCCGCAAGAGGAAGCGTTGGTGCCGGTGAAGAAGGTTTTGCCGTCGTTGCTCCATCTCTTTGTGGAAGGGTCATATTTATGCAATGTAGTAGTACCGACACCTCCCTTGCTTGATCCTACGATGATGTAGGCGTCGCTGCCGTTACGGAAGAAGTATGGATCGCGGAAATCGTCCGAGAGGCCATCGGGACGGCCGTCGATAATGGGAGCATCAGATTTTGACCAAGCGATGAGGTCGTCGTCTGCCGGGTCGGCCTGCGCAATGACAGCACGGCCGTAGTCCACTCCGGTGTATATAATCGAGGGTTTCCCTTTTGATATTTCATCATCGGAGAAAACGCATCCGGACCAGCAGCCCTTGATGTCGAACGGGGCACCGGGCGTTAGCGCTATCTGCTCCTCACGCCAGTCAAAGAGGTTTTCACTGGAGAGGTGCCCCCAGTGCAGACGGGACATGTAGGGTCCGTTGGCGTTTTTCTGGAAGAAGAGATGATACCTGCCGTTGGAGTATGTCAGGCCGTGGGTCTCGTTAGTCCAGTTAGCTCCGGGCATGCCGTGGAAAGCCGGGCGGAGGGGATCGTCGGCAAATCTGGAGGCAGGAACTCTGAGGTCGGCTTCATTTTCGGGTTTCCACGCTGCGATTGTCTCCGCACTGAGAGCCTCATCCCAGACCGTAATATCGTCGATAAGACCATTGAAAGAGGTCAGGCAGAAAGGCCCGCTGAATCTCTCGGCGAAGCTGCGTCCTATCCTGAGGGGCGCGCCACCGGCGGCAAGAGTGCCGTTCGCCTTCGAGGTTGCAACCGGCACACCGTTGTTGTAGAGCGTGGCGGTGCGGGCATCGGCATCGATCACAGCCGTAAGGTTGATCCAGCTGTATTGCTTGAGCGGCGTGTCAACTTTCAGCTCGAGAGGCCATCCACCCACGAAAGTCCTGAAGGAGTATTTACCGTCGAAACCTACGAAGAAACCGAATCCGGTCCTTGCGGTCTCATCTATACAGGAGACGACAGGTACCTGCTCGGGGGTATTGACGTCGATTTCGACAATGGGGTAAGTCTCAATCGCAAGCCAGACGGAGGCGGTCATTTTTTTGGAACCGGCCGGGATGATGTTGCCGAGCGTGCCATCGAGAAAAGTGGAATAGCCATCGAAGCGGAGTGCATTGCCGGAAGCGCCGGGGATATTCTCCGGAGCAAAATTTCCCTTAACTTCAAAGGAATTTCCGCCGACGACCTCGGACACCTTTCCGGACGAGAGTTCCATGGGGAAGTACGCTACCTTTTCAGCGGCTGCCGGGAAAACAGCAAAGGAGAGTGCAGCCGGAAGGAGGATTCTGATATTTTTCTGAAATAAATTCATTATAGATAAATCAAGATATTAAAGAATAAGATTGATTTGCAAAGATAATAAAAAAAGGTCAGTGTCAAGTATGAAAGGAACCTGACACTGACCTGTGATATAACTATTTAACAATTATTTTGTAAGTTTGGGTATTTCCGGCCGGGGCAACGATTTTTACAATCAGCATCCCGTGCCAGTCAGTCTGCACGGTACCGGATTCGCCGACAACGGAGTGACCGGCGAGCATACCAGCGGGGGTATAAACATACACTGAGGAACCAGCGACGACATTGCTATAAGCGAAACCGCCATCAACAGCCACCACTTTGGGAGATTCCGAGGCTTCCTCTATGCGGGAAACAGAAGTATTGATATCCGGGGCGAGGGCAACCAGCGCATTATTGAGCATACGCTTCTGATTGTAGTCCCACCAGTTGGACTTGCCGTCTGGGGCACTGAACTGGTTGGCTCCGGCAATGCCATTAGCGAGAATCTTTCCTTTGTAATCTGCTGTGGGGCTGAAGTCAACGATACCGGCTACGGAGACATTGGTATCGTCATTACCGCCCCAAGTGCCGAGTACTTTTGAGTTAGTACGGTTCTCGAAATCGCTTTGAGCAATCTTCCGCGGGGCACCGTAGGCATAAGACGGGGACAACGATTCGAGATTCCAGAGGCAATTGTGGTCAATACGTTTAGTCGCACCATTCTCACCACCGATCACGGGATAATTGTCCATCACGTTGAATCCTTGATCCTTGTACATGTCACGGAAAAGGTAGTGAGAAGAGGAGTTGTCGAGCGTAGCCTTCACGTACCAAGTGTCGGGATTGTCAGTATATTCAGTAGATACGATGTTAGGAGCCATTCCCGATGTACGACCGATACTTTCGACAAGCTGAGTGGCAAACCCCGTGAGGTAAAGGTTACCACCATTCTTGGTGTAGCTGCGGAGATTAGCGATCGTATTGGGGGAGAAGGGAATCGTGCTCGAGGAGCCGTCCACATGAACCCAGATACACTGGATTCTGGAAGGGAGCTCGGCGGGGAGATCGTCTCTATACACCATTCCTTGCGGGAGCTCCTTGAGGAAGAAGTCGAGTGCTGCCTGTTCGTTTGCATCAAGATTTCCGGAGCGAAGCAGAAGTACAATACCACGGCCTGTCAGACTCTGGAGCTTGAGGTCGCGACCGTTTTCATCCACTTCATATCGGTTTGTGGGATCCATGAGGGGATCGTCGCCGGGCTGACCGGGTTCAATACCGGGATCCACCATACCGGACTGGCCGTCGGAAGCAATACCGGGCATCTCCCTGACTTCGAGGTCGAAGGCCTGAATATCCTTTACAGGCGTCGAAGAGGAGGCGAAAAGCTCGAGCCCCTTGGCAGCAGCATCCGTGGCGAAGACTCTTACGGATGAGGCCCACGAATCGTTGACGAAGATGTCGATGATGGAGTGGTCAACAAAAATATGGATTTTCACCTCTTCCCCTTCACGTATACCCTTAGGGAGAGAAGAGGAGAAAACATTGCCCGGTGAAACAGCGGCATCGTTATCGGTCATTTCGCGAGCGGTGCCGTTCATGTCGACCTTAAACTTCCCGGAGGCCATGTCATAAACCACCTTGGTCGAGGCGCCACCGTTGGAGAACACCTTGAAGCCGAACTGAGAACCGGCCTGAGCCGTAAAGGTTGCAGAGGCTTCACACTGCCGGCCGTCGGCAACCGGAAGATTCATCGAACCGTTGAGAGTGGCGGAAGTCTCCGGAGCGACAGAAGCGCCCTTACGCATGGAAGCGAGGCCTGAGAAAGGTTTCTGCAGAAGATAATTGTCGGAAGATACGGACCATTCGCGCGGGAGCGAGAAGGTGTGAGACCAACCCTTAGCGATGTCGGTCGCAGTGGGGAGCTTATCGGGCACGATACCGATGGTCACGGTCTTGCCGTCCTGCTGCATAATCGACGGGGACATCATACCGTATCCGCTCTTGGCAAACCCTTCGAATTCGACCTTGCGTGTGGGAGTCTGCCTGACGAAGCGTCCGTTGGAGTCGATGGATCCGATCCAATAGTACGTGTTGTTGTCTCCACTGTTGATTGTCGAGACCGTCACCACCCATTTCCCATCCATCTTGCAGACCGTGGGCATCTCCCACATTTCGCCAAGATTACCGTCGGGATCGGAGAAGAATTCTCCTGCAAACTGCCATTGGGAACCAGAGAGCCTGTAGAGAACGAGACAGCCCTTTCCCTTCTTGCCGTCGCCGATGACCATATAGAAAGTACCGTCGTCAGCCTTGAACACGAACGGGTCACGGAAATCGTCATAATCAGTCGGCTTACCGCTGATCACAGTACCGGTCTTTGTCCACGAAACCATGTTCTCATCCTGAGAGTCGGCCATGTCAGCCTGACAGATGACTGCTTTTGCGTAGTCCACCCCGGTATAGAAAATGCGCGGGATACCGTTGTTGAAGTCGGGGTCATTGACCACACAACCGCTCCAGCAACCCTTAACATCTATGCTGCCCTTTCCGGAAGGGAAAAGAGCGACAGGAGCTTCACTCCATTCGTAGAGATTATCGCTGACGAGGTGCCCCCAGTGCTGACGGGCCATGTAAGTACCGTTGGCGTTACGCTGATGGAAGATATGGTACTTGCCCTTGTACTTCAGGAGGCCGTGAGGTTCATTGGTCCAGTTGGCGGTAGGCATGGCATGGTAGGTGGGACGCAGGACACCGTAGCGGTCATTGAAACGGATGCGAGGGACTGCGAGGACAGGAGCCTGCAGGTCGCGTGGTGTCGGTGTCACGACGGCATTATAGACCTTTATGTCGTCGATAATACCGTTGAAGAATTTGAGTCCGAGCTCACTGTCTTCGGCGTTGGCGAGGTGTCCGACGTCTACTCGGCAGCTATTGAAATTGATTCTGCTGCCGACAGGGATATTCATGGAGCTGACTTCCTCTCCGTTGCAAAGCAGATAAATTTTTCCGGCATTGCCATCGACAATACCCGTGAGATTGCTCCATTGATAGCAAGGGAGCGGCTTTACGTACTGGGGTTCGTATTTCTCACCTCCGATCTTGCACATGAAGGAGTATTCACCGTTCTGACCGAGCCAGATGGCGATGTCTGTCTCGTCGCTAAAGAAGCCAAGGAGCGGGACACGTTCGTCGGAATCCATATCGATGGCCATCTTCGGATATGTCTCGGGAGCGACCCAGACCGAGAAAGTGGCAACATGCTTATCGGGAAGAATATCATCGATATTACCGCTAACAAAGGTCGAGTACGAGTCGAAACGCATTGCGCCGAGGCCATCGACCCCCTTTACTTTCTCCCCTTTATGGATACCGTTGACGGGAAGCATCTTACCGCTGACAGCCTCCTTAACGAATCCGGAAGCGGGTTCCATGTCGAGGCTGAAAACCGGAGCCGGATTGTCGGCATCCGCAACCATGGCGCCTCCGAACAAGAAACAGGAAAGCGCAAAGGTTTTAAGTAGATTTTGATTATTCATGGATTTTGATGAAAATAACATTTCAAGGATACACAAAAAGGGGTGTATCCGGGTCGTCGGATACACCCACCTTTCAAGCTGCATTTAGGAAACCATTATCTTTTTGGTTGAATTATTGATACAAACGATATATATACCGCCGGGGAGATTGTGGCGACCTTCGCCGGAAGCGACCTTCACACCCATCGCGGAGTAGATGCTAACGCGTCCGAAAGGCACATCGATATAACCTTTACCGGTACGGATGATGCAATCTTCGACCGTCATGTTTTCGACAGAAGTGGGGACCTCAGGTCTGTAGTCGAGAAGGTCGAGTACAGCAGGCTGAGAGAGCATCACGTCTGTTCCGAGCTCGTCGTTGTCATCGGCGTCCTCATCTCCTTCAGCGGAAGAATCGATACGGCGCATTGCCATCTCGCGGAAATTGTGTTCGGGATCAGTGCAGACATGGTCAAACGGATAGAGATAGCTGATGCTAATCTTCAGATTCCTGAAGTAAGGATTATCCTTGCTTTCATCATACTGACCATCAGTCCTTGCGCCGAGATCTTTTGTCACCCGGATCAACTTACCCTCAGAGAATTCGCGGGCGCTGACGATCATTTTCTGGATTTCCTCCTCGTTTTCGTCGGTGAGGGTCACGAGATAATAATCGTTGTAGTCACCATCGTCGCATGCGCCGAATTTTAGCGGTCTTGCGAGAGCGAAGCTGTCATCAACATCAAAGCGCTTGGCATAGTTGACACCGTCCTCGACATTGCTTTCAACAGTACCCTCTTCGCTGACGCCATACAACTGCTCATTGATGAGCACTTCCTTATCTTCGTCGGTAGTGAGGTCGAATCTGGAAGTTCTGAGTCTGAGAGTAATTGCATCGGTCTCAATAAGGTGGTCTTCGTCGTTGTAGGAAAGATCCTCCACAACGACCTTGACGAACTTATTCATCTCAGTCTTGCCTTCAAGACTCTGAAGAGCGGGCATATTGTCGGTAATTTCCAAAGGCTTGATATCTGTGTCTTCCCAGCGGTTGAAAACAGGTATGAGCGTCACAAACTTTTCAGAAATGGACATAGTCACCTTACGGTAGGTCTCAGTGGTAAGATGGTCGTGAACGTGAGTCTCACCCTCAATGCGGATCACATTATCTTCATCGGGCTGGAGATAGTAATCATTGTTGTAGAGGGAGCTTTCGATCACGTCCTCACCATTTTTACCGGCAACGACCTGAAGGGCAAAGAGGCCGGTGGAGATAGGAGCGAATTCAGTGTTATTAAGGAATTCCTCCTCGCCAATCTTCTCCTGAATGTATCCGACAGCTTTGGCACGGTAACGGGGAGTGATATTGGGAATCTCAATTTCAATGACTTTATGGAGATTCTGGTAGCGTGCTTTGACGAGCTTGAAGTCATCGTAGACAAAACTCATAGTCTCATTGTTGCTTTTATCGTCGGTGTCCTTACCGTAGAACATCTCCATGTGGGCATTGACGAGACGGGGAGAAGGCATCACAAGATTGTAGCTGACCTTGCCGGGTTCAGAAATTTTATCTCCGCTATCAGCGGTGTAAAGCATCCGGACACTGTAAGTGTATCGGAATCCGGGGTCGATATCCTCATAGTTATTATCATCCTCCATGAGGGTAATACGGGGTTCAACGATACGGAAATAGCGGCCTTGGTCAGCGCCCTCATTGAAAGGCATGTAGGTCGTAGTGAAGGATTCGGGGTCATCATTCCAGTCTCTGTAACGAGACTCACCGGTGATTGCCTCTTCATCGTCGAAAGTTTTCGTCTCATCGAATTTTTTCGCTGAAGAATCCATACCCTTAAGCTGGTATCCCTTTACGTTAGCACGGCGGTTCTCGCTGAGGGCATTAGTGACGAGGAGCACCTTGCAGGAGAACTGGTATTTGTTGCCATCGGCATAGTCGGGGATATAGTCAATTGCTTTATAGTCGAGCAGTTTGGGGCTTGCGTCATCGTCAGCGACGTCGACCTTAAGGAGGTATGCGCAAGCAGCGGGGCTTGTCTCGGAGCCGTAGTAAGTCACATAGTTGTATTCATCCTCGGGGTTGAGAATCTTGACAAGCTGGTATGCGGTCAGCTTAGTGACATCGGGGTTCTCCTGAAATTCGCCGGTGAGATAGTTAATGGTGTTGAAGGTCAGCGCATAGATGTTCTGCTGAAAGCGGTTGCCATCCTTTGGATCAGGGAGGAACTGGCAGCAAGCCATGCCGTTGGCAATGATATTGCCGTTGAAGTGACGATAATCATTCCAAGAATCGGCCGGAGAGGAACCGACCGCAGTGGCATGGCCGGGGAGGAACTCAACGATACCCAATTCGGTCACACCTTCAGTATGATGTCCCCAAGCGCCGAGTCCGACACAGTGATATGCCTTGCGGAAACCGCCGTAGCTACGTTCCACACCCTCGGGAAGATTGGCAGTGTCCCACATACAGTTATGGTCGAATACACCAAGAGACTCAACACCATCGGCAGGTGCCATGGTTTCGTATATGCCACCATGATTATCCAGCGGGACAAGATAACCTTGTTTCAGCTCCCAACCGGTTGCGGGATTCGGACTACCGTAAATGGCATGGTACTCATGCTCTTCATCACCGTTGAAATTGCTATTGATCTTCCAGACATCATCATATCCGTTCAATTTTTTGTTAAGATCTTCGCCATATATCATCGGAAGAGTCTCAGGGAGACGTCCCATTCCGTACAAGAGGAGCACAGCCTGTCCGGAAAGATAGAGATTGCTGCCTTTCGTCGGGTCATACTCAGTGACAACAGGCTCTTCCTTGCCGGTGAAGAGGGCAAGGCGGGCTGCAAAGGCATCTATGTCTTCGTCAGAGCCGGAGGTGTAGTGAGCCGCAACCTTACGCCATTCCTTAGGCGCTCTGCCAGGCATGTCGTCCTGACTGAAGTCGGAGAGAGAGGGGCGGTCGGCGTGTATCCAGAGGAGGGAAATGGAACGGAGCTGAAGCTCAGTCTTGTTCATGAATTCCTCGGGTGTGAGGACCTGACCGGTGGGATATGCGGCGCGGAAAAAGCGCAAAGCGGCATTTTCCTGATCGTTAGGGTCGTTGGAACGGAGGAAGGCGATCTGGCTAAATACCTTGTCGTCTTCAGGTATCCGGTCGAATCCGAGGAAATCATGGGCCTCCTCGGCGGTAAAGGAATAATCGGTCTGCTGAGAGGGATCATCCTGAGACTCCTCCTGCTGCGCATAAATGTTTGCCGGGGAAATCCAAGCAAACGAGGCGGCAATCAGGAGCGCCGTGGTGTATTTCTTAAGTTTCATGGGAAAAGGATTTTAGATAGAGGCACACATACGGTGTGAGCATCGCAGTGTGCCTCTAAGGAAAATAAGATGAGAGATACTAAATAAGTGAATGAGCTTACTTCACAACCTGCTTGGAAACTCTCGATCCCTGACGAACGATATAGATGCCGGGGGCGGTGGGGTTGCTTACGCGAACACCGTTGAGATTGAAGTACTCAGCGTTCGCGCTGTCAGAGAAATCGTCATCTGTCAGAGAGTAAACGCCGGAGTTGCCAGCCTTGGAAGCGAGATAGTTGAGAGTATTGGAAGTGAGCTTCTCGAGATTGTTGTGGTAAGCGTTGACACCAGAGCGGGGAGCCCATTCGCAAGCAGCGAGGCCATTGGCGATAAGGGTACCAGCGTTTTCACTCTGGGGGAGGAATTCAACGATACCGGCAACGCAGTAGTCCTGCACGTGGCCCCATGTGCCGAGAACGACGGCGTTGAAGTCTTTCTCGAATTTTTCGGTAGTGTTCTTTCCGTCAGCGGCGTAAGAGTAAGCGTTGAGGTCCCACATGCAGTTGTGGTCTTCGCGCCACATTTCGGAGCCGTCGCCAGTACCTTCCATTGGATAAGTGGCAGTCACGAAGTTAGCATACTGATGGCCGGCGGGGAGAGTTTCGAGCCCGGCATAAATATCATGGCCGGTATGGTTATAGACCTGAGTGGGGTCAAATTCGCGTCCGGGTTCGGGATTGGGGAAGAGTGAGGCATCGTTCATAGCACCGATGATCGCCTGAATTGTCCAGACGTCAGTGCCGTTACCACCGTCACCGGCACCTACGATACCGGGAGCGTAGCTTTCGGGGATTCGACCGATTGCAGTTGTGAGCTGAGTAGCATGCTTGCTGAGGTAGATATTACCGCCCTTCTCGAGGTAAGACCTGAGAGCAGAAGCCACGTCTGCGGAAGCGAAACCGTCGGGAAGATTCTGAACACCGGCAGCGATGCCACAGCGATCGATGTGTACCCACACGGCATCGTAGTTGTCGGGGGTGAGAGAGGAAGCGTTGGAGACAGCGACCAGCTCACCGTTGGAGAATTGATTAGTGAAGTACTTTGCAGCAGCCTTCTCCTGAGCGGGGAGAGTCTCCACATCGGTCGAAGCGACCAGCATGGCTACCTTACCGGTGGCAGCAGAAGCTGAAGCAGTCAGAACACAAGCAGCCGTCATGGCGCAGATTTTCGTAAATAATTTCTTCATTGTCAGGAAAATTAGAAAATAAGTAAATATGATTAGTGAGTTTTTAATGAAATATCGAGTTTTTTGTAGTAAATATGGTAATCAGTATCTTACGTTAGGAAAAAAGTATCGTGCGGAAACGTAATCCTCACGGATGACAGATCCGCACGACATACTTTTCATTCAACTGTGAAATTTAATCTAAACCTAACTAACGTAAAACTAACTAAATATTTATGATGAACAAACTTACTTCAAGTAATTGAGGATGTTGAGAGTCAACTGCTCAACGTTGTGCTGATAGGGGTTGGGGCCGGAGTTCTGGTTCCACTCGTAAGCGGCGAAACCGTTAGCTACACAGCGTCCGTGGGAGGCGGTGGCGAAGAATTCCACGAGACCAGCCACACAGTGGTCACGAACGTGTCCCCAAGTTGCGAGCACGAGAGAGTTGGTTGTCACTTCAAAGTTCTTGATAACATCGCTCTGGCTTCCGCGGCCGTAGATATTGCAGTCCCAGAGGCAGTTGTGGTCTTCACGCTGGCCGGGGCCGATAAGGGGGAGGCTTGCATATCCGTAACCGTTAGGATCCTCGAGGGTGAGACCTTTGAAGATTTCATGGACCGTGCGGTCGTAGAATCCCTGATCGCTACCGTTGCGGAAGTCCCAACCGAGGTAGGGGTTGATTGTCCAGACGTCGTCGCCGCTGCCACCGTCGCCGTTACCGTAAACCGTGGGAGCCATGTTGGCAGGGACGAATCCGAGGGGTACAGTGAGCTGAGTGGCCATGTTGGCGAGATAGAGGCTACCGCCGTTAGCGGAATACTCCTTGAGAGCCTCGATAGTGGCGTCGTCAGCGAGACCGCCGGGGAGATTCTCCCAACCCATGGGGAGACCGACACGGTCAATCTCAATCCAGATAACGGGATAGAAATCAGCGTCGAGGGAGGAGATCTGAGACGGGGTGATGAATTCTACATCGGGGAGAGTGGCGAACCACTTGGCAGCAGCCTGCTCGTCGTCGTCGGGGAGGGAGTCTATATCGGGGGCAGTCATGAGGTAAGCCATCTTGATACCATCGAGCTTGTCGGGCATCTGTGCGGTTACGGAGACACCTTCAGATACGTATCCGCCGTCGTAGAGGACCTTGATGGTGTACATGTATTCCTTACCGAGGGAGAGACCCTTGAGGGTGTATTCGGTAGGACGACCGGAGAGAGTAATGGCGGAGTTGTTGTCGCCATTGACGAGAATCTTCACACCGGTAACATCTTCGCCGGCAGGGAGAGTCCAAGTGAGGTTAACTTTTCGGCCGTTGACTTCAGCAGAGAGGTCAGTGGCTTTGGGAAGGTTGGGGACCTTCGGCATGTCGGTAGGCTCAAAGTCAGAGCAGGCGCCGAGGATGCTGCAAAGGAGCATTGCGAGCATCAGGAGGCTATATGAATTGAATTTTTTCATTGTTTTGCAAGTAAGAGTATAAGGATGGTATTGAATTATTTGTAGAGGTCTCCGGCGTTGTCCACCTGATTGACAGGAATCGGGAAGTAGATCTCGGAAGCTGTGAGGCTGGCACCCCGATAGTAGGAGCGGATCTTACCTTCGGAGACGTAGTAATCGTTCATTGTCTCGACTACATTACCCCAGCGGATAAGGTCAAACCAGCGGAGACCTTCCATGGCGAGCTCGAGGCGGCGCTCCATGCGGACAGCCTTGCGGGCGTAATCCTGATTCCAGCCGGCAGCGGGGTATTCGCTAACAGCGTAGTTGGCAATCATGGGGTTGCAGTCGATCGGTTCGTAAGAGGGATCAACGGATTCAGCTGCTCTGCGACGGATCTGGTTGATGAGGTTGCGGGCTTCGTCGAGGTTCTTGTTCTGCTCGATGAGAGCTTCGGCCTTCATGAGCATCACGTCGGCATAGCGGATGAGGAGGAAGTTGAGTGAAGAGGCGCCCCAAGGCACGATACCGGTCTTAACATAGGGGGATTCGGGTGAGGGATAGGGCTTCTTGCCGGAATACTGTCCGTAGAGTTCGAAGTTGCGGCACCATTTCTCGTTGTACTGATGAGAGCGCCACGGCATACCGATACGCCCGAGAGTGAAGTCGAGACGGGGGTCAACATTGCCGGCGTAATCAGCCTTGTCGACGTTCTCGTTGTTGTAGGAACCATCGAGCATGGGGAGACCTTTGGCGTCAGTGCGGAATGCATTTACGAGGTTCTGGGAAGCGAGGTAGAAGTCGTCGCCGTTGCCATAGAGGTTGCCGTCAGACCATGTGCAGTTGAGGCAGTTTGAGAAGTTGTACTGGTCGGGGGAATTGGCAGAGGAGAATTGGATAGCGAGGATGGACTCGTACTGGTTGTTGAATTCGGGTTTGGACATGTCGAGGAAGTTGGGATAGAGCTGATACTTGCCACTCGAGATCACGTAATCGGCGTATTTTTCAGCTTCGGCCCAGTCGGAAGTGAAGAGGTCAACGCGGGCAAGGAGAGCCGCAGCGACGTAACGGTTGAAACGACCGGGGAGTTCCTGACTCGAGGGGAGTGCATCGTAGCTATCGCGAAGGTCCTTCTTGATGAATTCCACGATTTCGTCGCGAGTGTACTGGTCGGCACGACATTCGCTGGGGTCAGTGACAGTCTCGTCAAAGTAGGGGAATTTGGCGAAGATGCGGAACATGTCGAAGTAATAGTAAGCGCGGAGAGTCTTCATCTCGGCGATATACTTAACCTTGTTCTCCTCGGAGATGGCTCCGGCGTTCTTTATACCCTTGATTGCAGCGTTGCAACGGCTGATGGAGTAGTAGTTGTTGCGCCATTTGAAGTTAGCGACGTCGTTGTCGCTCTGGACGTTACCGACCTCGAGCTGATGGATGTATCCTTCCATCGTCACACCGTCTCCACCCTTGAGTGCGTCGTCGGAGCGGACGTCGAAAATCCAGTTGGTGATAGGGCCGGCGAATGATTCGTTGTTGCCGAAATAGTGGCAGAGGAGAGTGGCGTAAGCGGCGGTCATGAGATCGAGCGCTTCGTCGTCACCGATCTGCTCGTCAGTAAAGACACCCTGAGGCTTAGTGTCGAGCATGTCGTCGCAAGAAGTAGAGGCAAGAGCCATCGAGACAACAGCAGTGGCACAGATCGCGTTCTTTATAATTGATTTGAGATTTTTCATTGTTGTGAATTTGTAATTTTTACTAATTCTGTGAGGATTTTAGAACTGAAGGTTTACACCGATAGTGAATGTGCGGGGGCGCGGGTAAGCACCGTTGTCGATGTGAGCGCCGTATTCGCCGGGCAGGATCTCGGGATCAAGACCAGAGTAGCGTGTAAGAGTGAACACGTTTTCAACCTGACCGTAGACGTCGATGTTTGAAGCACCGATCTTCTTGACGATGTTGCCGGGCTAGGTGTATGAGAGCTTCAGATATTTCATCTTCATGTATGAGCCGTCTTCAACATAGTATGTGGAGAAACGAGCCTCGTTGTTGTCGTCGGTAAGGGAGAGGGCCGGGATGTCGGTGTGGGTGTTGTCGGGGGTCCAAGCGTTGAGGATGTCGACGCCACGGTTTGTGGAAAGGTTGCCGTAGTTCATTGAGAGGAGCTGACGCTTCATGTGGTTCTGGATGTCGAAACCGAAGTCACCTGCGAAGAACATATCGAGCGAGAAAGCTTTGTACTTGAATGCGAGGTTGATACCCATGGAGAGATCGGGGTTGGGGTCGCCGATGATGCAGCGGTCGTTGTCG
>CAYPBS010000012.1:0-36513 GCA_964409015.1 uncultured Sangeribacter sp. | reverse complement strand
ATGCAGGTTCCGATCTGGGCTCCGTGATGCTCAAGGCGACTCAGAAAGAGGACGGGACATGGGTGCTCAACGGTGTGAAACGCTTCATCACCAACGGCGACAGCGACATTCACCTCGTGCTCGCCCGCAGCGAAGAGGGCACCAAGGACGCCCGCGGCCTCTCCATGTTCATCTACGACAAACGCAACGGCGGTGTCAACGTGCGCCGTATCGAGAACAAGATGGGTATCAAGGGGAGTCCCACATGTGAGCTCGTCTACAACAACGCTCCCGCCGAGCTCGTCGGAAGCCGCAAGATGGGTCTTATCAAGTATGTGATGGCCCTGATGAACGGTGCCCGTCTCGGTATCGCCGCCCAGAGCGTGGGCGTCAGCGAAATAGCCTATCGCGAGGCTCTGCAGTACGCACGCGAACGCGAGCAATTCGGCAAGGCTATCATCAACTTCCCGGCCGTTTACGAGATTCTCGCCATGATGAAGGCCAAACTCGACGCTTCCCGCTCGCTGCTCTATGAATGTGCACGCTTCGTGGACATGTACAAACTCCTGCAGGACATTTCGGGCGAACGCAGCCTCACCCCCGAGGAGCGCAAGGAGATGAAATATTACTCCAAGCTGGCCGATGCCTTCACGCCGCTCGCAAAGGGTCTCTCAAGCGAATTCTGCAATCAGAACGCCTACGACTGCATCCAGATACACGGCGGTTCCGGATTCATGAAGGACTACGCCTGCGAACGCATCTACCGCGACGCACGTATCACTTCCATCTACGAGGGCACAACGCAGCTTCAGGTTGTCGCCGCTATCCGCCACGTCTTCACAGGCACTTACTCCGCCCGCATGGAGGAATATGCCGCTATGGAGCTTTCTGACAACTTCTCTGACCTGAAACAGCGCCTGATAGAAATGGCTGCCGTATATGCCAAGGCTGAGGAGAAGGTGAAGGCAAGCAAGGAGATCGAAGGATATGCCGACTTCATGGCACGCCGTCTTGTGGAGATGGCCGGCTACACCATCATGGGATGGCTCCTCACTATCGACGCCAACCGCGCCGCTTCCGACGAGAAGATGAAGGAGACAGCCGAGAGCCTCGCCAAGAGCGCTAACGTCTTTGTCAACTACGCTCAGGCAGAAGTGGCCAAACACAGCGATTTCATTGACAAATTCAATCCCGACGAACTCGCTCTCTATCGTCAGGCCTGACAATCATATCTCCTCTAAGGAGAAAAACATTACCGGAGCCTCTTTCCTGTCAAGGATCGGGACTCCGGTCTAACTTTTATCTTCCGGGGCAGCCTTAAGGAACAGCTTGGCTGGCAGGACAACCCTTGGGACTCCCCCCTGCTTTCCGCCACACCTCGCGGGGATATTCACAATATTCACCTCCGACCCCCTCCGGGAGTGAATATTTGAATATTACCATAACCTACATATAATCAATACGTTACAGCGATTCAAAATATTCAGGGTGAATATTTCCGTGTGAGAGCTGCAGCGCCGGAGGAACCCGAACGGACTTCGCCGGGATTATCTCACCACGATTTTGGAGGCTTTTCCGCCGCAGGGCTTCACGATGTAGATGCCGGGCTCAAGCTCGTCGGCGCATACCGTGCATCCGCTCGTTGTGAAAATGCAGCCACCGCCGTTCTCAAACACCACTGTGCGCCCGTCGAGGTAGAACCCCCTGCCCTGCCCGGAGTCGTCAGCGAGCCCCTGCACGGAGCTGTCTTCGCCACCGTCACCGTCACCGTTGACGCTGAAGAAAGTGTCTCCTTCCCCTCCGTTCTGGTATATCTTTACCCAGTCCACATACATTGTGCGCTCGTCCTTCTCCTGCGGGAGAGCCGTGATGCCGTCGGGGTTGAGGATGCCCGTGAAGAGTCCTCCCACGGCGAGATTCATCACGAGGAAAACGGGCTGATGGAAGTACCGTCCCGTCGCCCAGTCCCCCTCCATGTCCGTGAGGTTCATCTGGAAGTAAGGGGCGCGGTCGGGGTCGCGGTCAAGGTCGTAATACATCTTCACGGCCGCCGCATCCCAGATTACCGTGAAGATATGATAGCCGTCCTGCATCGAGTAAGGAGCCGTCACGGCATTGGCATAGTTGGGGTATCCGCCGTTCTTGTAGAAGCCCCAGTGGCATGCGCCGTTGAAATAGCGATCCTGAGTGCCGTGGCTGATACCGTAGGCGTTGCCCATCTCCACGAAGTCTATCTCGGAGCATCGCGGCCAGCCCACTTCGCCGTAGGATTGTCCCAGTGCCCAGACGGCAGGCCAGAGGCCGTTCTTCGTCTCCGGAAGCCACACGCGGAATTCTATCTTGCCGTGGGTGAAATACATCCTGTCGCGGGTGTTGATACGCCCCGAAGCGAATTTCCTGCCGTTGATATTCTTGCGGCGTGCCGTGAGCTCGAGATTGCCGTCGCGTACCTTCACGCTGCCGTTGCTGTAATACTGCAGCTCCTGATTGCCACCGCCGTCGCCGTTGATCTCGATGTTCCAGACGTCAGTGTTAAGATTCTCTCCATTGAAATTCTCCTGCCATACAAGTTTGTAGCCGTCGTCGGCGGCAGAAGCACCGGCAGCCGGAACCATCGCTCCGAGCGCCAAAGCAAAAAGCATTTTCTTTGTCATGATAAAATAAAAAAAACAGATTCGTCAGGTTTAGTTTTACGGCTGCAAAGTTAAGCAAAAATACCCTGATTTTCATGGCCTAAGAACCCGAAATGCATAGAGCGTGTTTTCATAAAGAATGTTAAAGAGCGCATCGGTGATTAAACGCAGCGGAATTCTCCCGGTCAGACTATCAAAACGAACGAAAATAACAAACTAAAATTCATCGATATGAAGACAAAGATTTTATCCCTCGCCATGGGTGTGGCAATAGCTTTAGCAGGCTTCAACGGATCTGCACAGAATGATCAGCAGAAGCGTGGTCCCAAGAAAGCGCACAAGGAATGTGTGGAGACTTCCAAAGAGTCCAAAGAAAGGAAATGCATCAAGGCTGAGTGTACGAGCGCAGAGCGCCCCGGAGGCCGTCAGGACCGTTTCCTCGAAGGTATCACCCTCACTCCCGAGCAGCAGGCCAAGGTCGACGCCATGAAGCAGAAAAACAAGGCTGACTTCGACAAGAAGCAGAAGGAGCGTCAGCAGAAGCTCGAGAAGCAGGCCGAAAAACAGCGTAAGAAAGACCAGAGCAAGATGCAGAAACGTCTGGAGAAGCTCGACAAAGAGATGAAGGAAATCCTCACTCCCGAGCAGTACCAGATCTTCAAGAACAATCTCAACAAGGCTAAGGCTGAACGCAAGAACCACAAAGAGGGGCTGAAGAAAGGCCACCACGACAGTAAAGGCCATAAGGATGCCAAGAAAGGCCACAAAGGCCATTGCGCTCCCGACTGCAAGAAAAAGGGTGGCGAGAAGGCGGCCGAGCAGAAATAACACTCCTCTCACCTCTATATATCTCTCCTCCACGAGACCCCCTGTATCAGGGCAGTGTCTCACATAATGTAGGCTTAATTTTCATATTAAGTTAATGTTAACGTTTCAAGTTTTTTCCTTTGACACCGGTGTCTCTCCGCAGATGCCGGTGTCATTGATTTTCTGAGTCTGACGACGGGCCGCTCCGAGGTAGTATTCACAATATTCACCTCCGACCCCCCTCCCGGAGTGAATATTTGAATATCGTCATAACACACATAAAAACAGCACTTTACAGCGATTCAGAATATTCAGGGTGAATATTCCGGCCGATTTACAGGACGCCGGAGTGGGAACGTATCGCAATTATAGCTATATTTGCGCAGATTAACCAAACCTGCTGAGGCAATGAACAAACCTGCATCCCTTGATCTGAAATATCTCCAATTGCTCTCCAAGTCCTTCCCCTCCGTGGCGGCGGCAAGTACTGAAATCATCAATCTCGAGGCCATACTCAACCTCCCCAAAGGCACCGAGCATTTCCTCACCGACATCCACGGCGAGTACGAAGCCTTCCAGCATGTGCTCAAGAACGCCTCCGGAACCGTCAAACGCAAGATCGACGAAATCTTCGGCTCCTCGATGCGCGAACAGGAACGTCAGGAACTCGCCACCCTCATCTACTATCCCAAGGAGAAACTGAAGATGGTCCACCGGAAGGAGAAAGAGATCGACGAATGGTATCACCTCACTCTCAACCGCCTCGTGCGCGTCTGCCAGAACGTCAGCTCCAAGTACACCCGCTCGAAGGTCAACAAGGCCCTCCCCCGCGACTTCTCATATATCATCCAAGAACTCCTCCACGAGACGGAATCCGACCCCGACAAGAGCGCGTACTTCGGCAAGATCATCTCCACCATCATATCCACGGAACGCGCCGACGCCTTCATAATAGAATTATGTAATCTCATCCAGCGGCTTGCCATCGACTCCCTCCACGTCGTCGGAGACATATACGACCGCGGTCCCGGCGCCCACATCATCATGGACACTCTCTGCCACTACCACAACGTCGACATACAATGGGGCAACCACGACCTCCTATGGATGGGCGCCTTCGCCGGCAACGAAGCCTGCATAGCCAACATGATACGCATCTCCCTCAGGTATGCCAATCTCGAAACCCTCGAGGAAGGTTACGGAATCAATCTACTCCCGCTCGCCACTTTCGCCCTCGAAGCATACTCGGATTCCCCTCTGGACATCTTCTACCCCAAGATGAAGAACCCCGAGCGGCAGTTTTCCGAAAAGGAGAAGCGCATGATAGCCCAGATGCACAAGGCCATCACCATCATTCAGTTCAAGGCCGAGGCCCAGCTGCTCGCACGCAACCCCTCCTTCCACATGGACGACCGCAATCTCCTCCACCGCATCGACTACTCCACAGGCACAATCCTCATTGACGGCAAGTCTTATCCTCTGCGCGACACCGACTTCCCGACCGTCAACCCCGCGGATCCCTACGCCTTCACCCCCGAGGAAGAAAACGTGGTCCGACACCTCAAGACGAGCCTCTGGGCAAGCGAAAAGCTCCGCCGACATATCGCATGCCTGACACATCGCGGCTCCTACTACCTCTCCCGCAACAACAACCTCCTCTATCATGCTTCCGTGCCTCTGAATGAAGACGGATCGCTGCGGGACGTGGACGTCTGCGGCGAAAAACTCCACGGAAAGGCTCTCCTCGACCGCCTCGACATACTCGTCCAGCAAGCCTGCCACAAGCCTTGGAAGGAACGCACCTTAGCCGACCCCTCCCTCGCCCGCCGTATCGACTATCTTTGGTACCTCTGGTGCGGTCCCGACTCCCCCTCCTTCGACAAGAGCCGTATGGCCACATTCGAACGCTATTTCATCGCCGACAAGGAAACCCACCACGAGGAAAAAGGGTGGTACTACAAACTCAATGACTCCGAACAGATCTGCGACATGATATTGCGCGAATTCGGCATCGACCCCCAAGAGGGCGCCCATATCGTCAACGGCCATGTCCCCGTGAAAATCATCAAGGGGGAAAAACCGGTGAAAGCCAACGGCAAACTCCTCGTCATCGACGGAGGATTCTCCAAAGCATACCAGCCGGAGACAGGCATCGCGGGATATACTCTCGTATTCCACTCCCGCGGACTCCAGCTCGTGCAACATCAGCCATTTGAATCGCGACAAAAAGCCATCGAAGAGGAGCAGGACATCATCTCCAACACCGTACTCGCCGAATGGGGTGCCCGACGTCTCACTGTCAACGATACCGACAAAGGTGCCGAACTGCGCGACCAGATCGACGACCTCCGCAGCCTCCTCGCAGCCTACCGAAGCGGTGCCCTTCGCCCTTCCTGACGTCGATATTCACAATATTCACCTCCGACCCCCTTTCCGGAGTGAATGTTTGAATATTGCCATAACCAACATATACTCAATACGTTACAGCGATTCAGAATATTCAGGGTGAATATTCCCTCCTTCCCTCTGTCTCGGGGTTCATCACACCCTCGCCGGACACTCTTATACCGAGGAAGAACAAATTTTGCCAAATGAAGCATTAATTTTTCCTGAACCACGACTTATATTTTACCCTTCGGCGAATTTTTGCTAACTTTGCGGCGCATATCGTGCAGACACGACCGATCACGGCAGTGCCGCGACGCTGCCGCAGATACGAATGTCTGCGGATATACCTTTACCACAGATAGTTATGAAGATACTGCGCACAGTAACCGAATTAAAGGATTTCTCGGACCAGTGCCACCGCGAAGGCAAAACTCTAGGACTCGTGCCTACGATGGGCGCTCTCCACAAGGGGCACCTTTCTCTCGTGGACAAAGCCATCGCCGACAATGATGTGGTCGTGGCAAGCATTTTTGTCAATCCCGTCCAGTTCAACAACAAGACAGATCTGGCCACATATCCCCGCACGGAAGAAGCCGACTGCCACATGCTGGAGAGTGCAGGTGTCGACGCCGCGTTCATCCCTTCTGTCGAAGAGGTCTACCCCGCCGCCGAAGCCGGTGTAGCAGAGAAAACCTACGACCTCGGCCAAGTAGCCGAAGTAATGGAGGGGAGCCGACGACCCGGCCATTTTCAGGGTGTCGCTGCAATCGTCAGCCGCCTGATGCGCTGGACCGCTGCCGACAGAGCCTACTTCGGAGAGAAAGACTTCCAGCAGATCGCCGTAGTACGCCGCATGGTCCTCACCGAAGGGATACCGACCGAAGTCATCGCATGCCCGATAGTCCGCGAAGCCGACGGACTCGCCCTCTCAAGCCGCAACGTCCGCCTCTCCGAACAACAACGCTCCGTAGCTCCCGGCATTTTCAGAGCCCTCGCCGACTCCGTTGACTTCTCTCTCAGCCACGACCCCAAGCAGACCGCCACAAAAGTGGTCGGAACCGTCAACGCACTCCCCGGGTGCGAAGTAGAGTATTTCTCTATCGTGGACGCCCGCACCCTCAGGGAAATCGACGACTGGAACGAAGCCTCCGACGGCGTGCAGGGCTGCATCACGGTCTATTGCGGCGACGTCCGCCTCATCGACAACATAAGATACCGCTGAGAGACTCCCGATATATTTGAAACTTTAGCAAGACCTGAGACCTCATCGGCCTTACTCCCATTTAAGATATACCCCCAAATGTTGATCCAACTTATGAAATCAAAGATTCACCGCGTCACAGTGACCGGAGCGAATCTTAACTATATAGGAAGCATCACTATCGACAGCAAACTCATGGAAGCTGCCGGAATCGTGGAAGGGGAACGCGTCTTCATCGTCGACAATAACAATGGAGAACGTTTCGACACCTACGTCATAGCCGGAGAATACGGCTCCGGAACCGTCTGCCTCAATGGAGCCGCAGCACGCAAAGTGCAGCCCGGAGATGTAGTCATCATCATTGCCTACGCCCTCATGACTCCCGACGAAGCCAAGGATTTCTCTCCGAAAGTGATATTCCCCGACACAGCTACTAACACCCTTTAACCCCCCTCCCTTTTTAACTCCCACACAACTATGTTTGAAAGTCTATCGGAGCGGCTTGAGCGCTCGTTTAAGGTGCTGAAAGGTCAAGGCCGGATCACTGAGATCAACGTCGCCGAAACCATGAAGGACGTGAGGAAAGCACTGCTCGAAGCCGACGTCAATTATAAGGTGGCGAAACAGTTCACGGACACAGTCAAGAAAAAAGCCATCGGACAGAACGTTATCAACGCCCTCAAGCCCAAAGAGCTGATGGTCAAGATCGTCCACGACGAGCTCGCGGAAATGATGGGTGGAAATCCCGTACCCATAAAGGTCGAAGGCAACCCCTCGGTCATCCTCATGTCGGGTCTGCAAGGCTCCGGTAAGACTACCTTCTCCGGAAAACTCGCCAAGAAACTCCGTAGCTCGAAAGGACGCAATCCCCTCCTCGTCGCTGCCGACGTCTATCGTCCCGCCGCCATCGAACAGCTCAAAGTGCTCGGCGAAAGCATCAACGTCCCCGTCTACAGCGAAGAGGGCAACAAGAATCCTGTCGAAATCGCAACCAACGCCATCCGGTATGCCAAGTCCAACCATTACGACCTCGTAATCGTCGATACCGCCGGACGCCTCGCCGTCGACGAGCAGATGATGCAGGAGATCGCAGCTATCAAGGCTGCCATAAAACCGCAGGAGACTCTTTTCGTCGTCGATGCCATGACAGGTCAGGATGCCGTCAACACAGCCAAGGAATTTAACGATCGACTCAACTTCGACGGCGTCGTCCTCACCAAACTCGACGGCGACACACGCGGTGGTGCAGCGCTGTCCATCCGCACTGTCGTCGACAAACCGATCAAATTCATCGGCTCCGGAGAGAAACTCGACGACATTCAGGAGTTTAACCCCGAAGGTATGGCCGGACGTATTCTCGGAATGGGCGACATCGTCGAGATAGCACGGCGCGCTCAGGAGATCTACGACGAAAAAGAAGCGAAGAAACTCGAGGAGAAGATCCGTCGCAACAAATTCGACTTTGAGGATTTCTACAAGCAGATCCAGCAGATCAAGAAAATGGGTAGCCTCAAGGATCTCGCTTCCCTGATACCCGGTGTCGGCAAACACATCAAGGATCTCGACATCGACGACAACGCCTTCAAGAGCATCGAAGCCATCATCAACAGTATGACACCCTTCGAACGCCATAACCCCGACAAAATCAACGGATCACGCCGCCAGCGTATCGCCAAGGGCTCCGGCACATCCCTTCAGGAAGTCAACCGCCTCCTCAAGCAATTCGAGGAGACCCGCAAGATGATGCAGATGGCCACTAACAACAAAGGCAACGCCATGAAGATGATGAAGCAGATGCGCCAGCAGCAGAAAATGTACAGACGTTAACTCTTAACAAACTCCATTATAGCCCGATGACCCTTATCGACGGAAAGGCTACGGCAGCCGAAATCAAAGCCGAAATTGCAGAAGAAGTGAAACAGATGGTCGCCGACGGTCGGCGTCCTCCTCATCTCGCCGCAATCCTTGTAGGCCACGACGGCGGCAGCGAGACTTACGTAGCCAACAAAGTCAAGGCATGCGAAGTGTGTGGCTTCAAGAGCACACTGATCCGCTTTGAAGACGATGTCACCGAAGAACGCCTCCTCCAAGAGATCGACCGACTCAACAATGACCCCGAGGTCGACGGATTCATTGTCCAGCTCCCCCTCCCGGCTCATATCGACGAGCAGAAAGTGACCGAAGCCATTGATCCCAAGAAAGATGTCGACGGATTCCACCCCGTTAACGTCGGACGCATGAGCATCGGTCTCCCTTGCTTCAAATCAGCAACCCCGGCCGGAATCATGGATCTCCTCCAGCGCTACGGAATCGAGACTCGCGGCAAGCACGCTGTCGTACTCGGACGAAGCAACATCGTGGGGAAACCGGTTGCCACACTCCTCATGCAGAAATCCCAACCCGGAGACTGCACCGTTACCGTGTGCCACTCCCGCACCCCGAATATCAAGGAGCTCTGCCTTCAGGCCGACATTATCGTCGCTGCTCTCGGTCGTCCCGGATTCGTGACCGCAGACATGGTGAAGCCCGGAGCTGTGATTATCGACGTCGGCACGACACGTGTCCCAGACCCATCACGCAAAAGCGGATTCCGTCTCAGCGGAGATGTTGACTTTGAAAACGTGGCTCCAAAATGCTCCTTCATCACTCCCGTGCCCGGAGGAGTCGGACCCATGACAATATGCTCACTGATGAAGAATACCCTTCTCGCACGCAAAGGCGAGCTTTACAAATGACCTTCTCTCCCCCCCTTTTACTCAAAATGAAAATATCCTGTAAAGCAACGGTTGTGCCTGTCGCAATCGTTGCTCTGCTTTATACAGCAGCCTGCTCCTCTGCCGGCAACAAGGCCGACTCCTCCGTATCAGCGAGCGAAGAAAAAACTCCGGCCTCCTCAAAAGAAACCAAGGCTACCCTCCTCTTTGCCGGCGACGCCATGACCCATCAGGCCCAGCTCGATCAGGCTCGCAAGCTCTCCGGCGGACAGGCCTACGACTTCTCCGACTGCTTCACCCTCATAGCTCCGGACATTGCCGCCGCCGACTATGCCGTCGTAAATCTCGAGACACCGCTCGGAGGAGGACATGGAGGCTACACAGGTTTCCCATGCTTCTCAGCCCCGGACGATTATGCCGCAGAACTGAAAAAAGCAGGTTTCGACCTCTTCCTCACTGCCAATAACCATACTCTTGACCGAAGCGACTACGGACTCCGGCGCACCCTCGCAGTACTCGACTCACTCCGTATCCCCCACACCGGCACATTCCGTGACAAGGCCGAAAGAGAAAAACTCGTCCCCTTCATAGCAGACATAAAAGGAATCAGGATAGCCTTCCTCAACTATACATACGGCACCAACGGGCTCATGCCTCGTGACGGTGCGGAGGTCAGCCTGATAGACCGTGAAGCCATGAAGAAAGAGATCAAGGCAGCTCGAGAAGCCGGTGCAGAGATGATAGCCGTCTGCATCCACTGGGGTGTGGAATATCAGCTCCATGAACATCCCTCTCAACGAAGCCTCGCAGACTTCCTGCTCCAACAGGAAGTCGACATGATTATCGGATCTCATCCTCACGTTGTCCAGCCGATGCTCATCAAAGAGACACCCTCCGGAAAACGGGTCCCGGTCGTTTACTCCCTCGGCAACTTTATCAGCAACATGAAAACCGATGATACCCGCGGGGGTGCCCTCGTTTACGTCGATATAAGCCGTGACGCAGACGGCGTATGCAAAGTCGAAAATATGACTTACGATACCTTCTACGCTGCCAAACCCGACCCTGCCGCACGTCCCGGAAGCGCTTTCCGTAACTTCACTGTCGTACCCTCATACATGGCTTCAGACAGTATTCCCGCGGCTCAGAAAGCATGGTGGAACACTTTCGACCGTCGCTCCCGCAACCTCTTTGACTCTTCCAACGTCGACGTACCTCACAAATAATCCTCCGCCGCCCTCACCTCTCACCCTCACCGATATTCACAATATTCACCTCCGACCCCCCTCCCCGGAGTGAATATTTGAATATTAACCCTAACTATCATATTCCCAGAGCATTACACCGATTCAGAATATTCATCCTGAATATTCACATCATTATCATGTTTGCATAAAAAAGGCTGTCCGACCCTGTTCTCTCAACAAGGCCGGACATTAAATACATTCCATAAGAGGTTTCGATATAGTTCCTCTTCTAAAATTAACCTAATGATAGACACCCCGACGTATTACCGTCAACTGACTCATGACAGCTATCGCAGCTCCCGAGAGAGAAAGATGAGGGTTCCATCTTGAATTAATCGTCATTTTACAACTGTTATGATTTTTCACCTATTTTTATTTCACTATTACTTTTGCAGCATGGCCGTTGACATTCACAACGTACACTCCCGATGCGACGTCTATCTTGGTCATACCGTCCTCACATTGTCCGGAGAATACCTTCACACCGGAAGCAGAGTAAACGTCCACCTCAGATGCTTCTGAAAGTGTTACGGAAATATATCCCGCACCGCCACGGACACTGCTGCTTCCCGACATGATGACGCCGACTGAGCTGTACTCAAGCTCGACGGGATCCGAGGCAAGGGATTCCCCTTTGTCGTAGACAGCGCTTACGTGATAGCTGTGCTTGCCGTCTTCCACACTCTCGTCGCAATAGGTAGGCTCTGCCACGGGACGCTTGTTAAGCTTCTCACCGTCGCGATACACGTTGTAACCCAGCAGCTCTACATCCTTGCCCGGTTCCATGGGCTTGAAGGTCACGTCGTCTACCCCGACGATCCATGCATCGCTCGATACATGACGGATCGCGAAGAAGCGTGTATCCTCGGGCAGCTCGACGGTATATTCCGTCCAGCCGGACGCCACATTCTCAATAACTCTGAGTGGCTTGAAGTCGTTGACATCACGTGTTTCCGTCGAATACCACACATCGATGGTCTCAGGATACTTGGATGAGAAACTCATTGCATAGAACGACAGAGTCTGCGCATCTCCGTTAAGCTCCGGAGATATGGCTACGTCATTATTTGTCCGTCCGTCATAATTGAAGAAACCAGTGAGGAAATGTGTACCGCTGTGAGCCATTCCCTGAGCGTTAAACAGGGATTCGTCTGCCACGATCCACGCATACTGGGTCTTACCCTCTTCAAGACCCTCGATGGTCATGCCGGTAGGCAGACCCAGCGTTCCCTTGTCCAGATCGACGAATGTCCAGCCGCCGTATTCGTCAACGGCCATTCTGTCCTCTATCTCAAACGTTTCCGTCACACTCTGCGCTGTCCCGCCCGGAAGTGTCGGTGCGTCCCATGTAAGGGTCACGGAAGTCGCGTCTGCCGTGCCGGCCAAAGACTCGGGTCTGGGGTGGATGGAGGTCTTGTAGTTGACATCCTTCTCCTCTGACTCATTATTGTCCTCTTTCTCGTCTTCATCGGAGGCCACGACCACCTTGTAGCTCACTTCCGAGCCGTCGACGGCGCCAAGAGTCTGAGTAAACTTCACTATCTCTATCTGACCGGGGGAAAGCGTGGAGAGATCAGCTGTATCGACCTTATCTCCATTGCGGTAAAGTTCCGCCACAGCATCACTCACTGCTGTATTGCCGTCGTTCTCAACGTATGCTGTGATCGAGAACGGATACGACTGCTCTGCCACAACCGGAGTCACCATATTCAGTACAGCGGCGTCCGTGCCCTGTGGGGTATCGCGCACCTGAAGACGGTCGATGAACGCAAACGACTGGGAGCCTTCTCCATTGGGATAGTCCACAAGATTACTCTCGAAGAGCAACTGCACATCTTTCCCGGCGAAATCGCTCAAGGGATAAACTACTCTGTTCCATCCGGCCGAAGGAAGATCTCCAAGCTTGACTGTTCCGAGCTCGGTATACTCTCCCTGCGGAGTGCGGGCTTTCACCACGACCTCGTTGTTGTTGAAAATGCGTGATTCGTTGGCTGCTACCGGAGCAAATACATTAAAGGCAACTGCCGGAGAAGTAAGCCCCTCGAGGCTTATCTTTGCCGTAAGCAGTGATGGATGAGCCGCAGAGCTGTAGCCGTAGAGTGCCACATAGTGTTCGTCCCCCTCGGCCGAGTAAGGCTTGTGGGCTCCCGACATATCGGCGTCATGGAATATGGAGGCAACGCCGTCATTGCCCGATAAATTGATGGGCATAACCCCTACACGCTCGAAACCCTCCGACAATGGGGTCTCCAACGGTTTGCCTACCGCCACATAAGGGCTTATCACACTCATCGTCTTTCCGCCGGCTGTCTCGGCCACAATTGCAAACTTGAAGAATTTCTGATCGTTGGTCAGGCCGGTGTTGTAGGTATAAGAGGTGCCGCTCAGATCGCGGACAATGGTTTCGTAGCTTAGACAGTCTGTGAGCGTATACTTGATCAGATCGGGGTTTATCGGATTGCCGTCCACATCGTTTTCAGGTGCTTTCCAACTCAGAACGACCTCGCCCGTTTTTTCTGTCTCTGTGATTGTCAGGTCAGTGGGATCATCAGGTTTGTTGACACCCACATACGTACTCTCCGTGTATGTCTCGGCGCCTATTCCGGAAGCATTGTAAGCCACTATTCCGAAGGTCCGGTATCCGAGTCCATTCTGTGAATACACATACGTCAGCTCTTCGCCCGGAACCACATCTGTGAAGGTATGGGAGACGCTGCTGAGAGCATTACCGGGATATGTGCCGTTACCTATGACTACCTTTTCAAGATTCTCTGTCAGAGGATTCCCGTCAAGGTCAACTGCCGGAGCTTTGAATGTCAATGTCACTTTGTAGGGCTTGATGCCGTCGCTTGCGGGGCTTACCTTGAGATCTGTGACGGGACCCGGTACAGTCGGCTCCATGGGCTCATAGACATCTATCTCGGACAGTTTCACGTACAACGCACCATTTTTCGGGGTCAGCGAGTGTACACCCACGTAATATGTTCCGTTCGATGGGATCTTGACATAGTTTATGCAGTCTCTGCGCGATTCAAACTCAAGGGGCTGCATCACCGGTATTGTCATATCCTCTGCATGGGTGGAGGATCCGATCTTCACCTCTATCTTGGCGGGAGAGCCATACTGTGCGACAAGCGGTGTGTACACCTTATAATACTTGTTACCGTACATGGCCAATCCGGGGGTTATCAGCCAGTCGTCAGCCTCTGTGCTCGGATTGTCGTCCCCCAGAGGTGCTGTACAGCGTGCCGTCGAAAGGTTGTAGTCCCATGTGTAGCCGTCATTGTTACCGTCTATTACGGTCATATCGTCAAGATTCTTGAACACCCGGTTGTAGGGCAATGGCAATCCCTCCGGTTCAGGCTCGGCAACATCGGGCACCTCTATCGTCACTGATACGTTGGCCACAAGATAACCCGACAGGTTCACTCCGTCGGCACGTTTGCGCGGACATGTGAACTGGACTGTCCTGAGTGCCCTCCCTTCTGCGGGGGTGAAGGTATTGAGGCGGGTCTGAGAGTCTGAGGTATATGTACCCGATTCCGGATCCACGAGCTGAAGGTACTGGGCGGCATTCGCTGAGCTCAGTCCGTGGATCACTACCTCCTTGATGGTGGCACCTTCAGGTGCTGTCACGGTAAGGTAATGCATCTGCGAGGGATCGGCGGCGATCTCATCCTCGGTATTGCTCATGCGGAGGTTGAGATAGTAGGTCCCCTCCTTGCTTGACTCTGTCGGTCGCTTGTTGTAGAGATCGTCGTAGCCGCGGCGCCATGTGTAGTTGCTCGGTGGTACCTGATCCTCGTTGTGCAGTCCTCCCGACGCACAGAGTGTCACACCGTCGGAAACGAACTCGACTCCGTTGATATTGACCTCATACATCGATGAGCGGTCGTCCGCATTCTCCGGCACATCCGGAGCATAACCTGCGGGCTTGATGGTCTCGGGCTTCTGGAAGTCGAACGTCGCCACCTTTGTGACAGTCTGCGACATCGCTCCCCCGGCCGTGAAAACAGCCATCAGTAATAGAGTAAATGCCTTTCTCATGTTAAAAAATAAGTTAGTTAAAATTTTCGACAGGCAAAGAAAAGGATAAGAACAAAGTATCACCAAAAATTTAATATGGACATACAATGGACATAGCGGTTTTTAACATAAATCGATAGACAATTTAATTAATTTTGCATTGTGAAAAAATCTTTAACAGGAATATTAATTATTCTGATTCTTATTGTCGGATGTACGCGGACAAAGCGACTGCCCTCGGGATGGGAAGAAAGCGGCAATGCCCTTGCCGACACCCTTACCCTAAGGCTTGAACATGACTACGGACACAATGCGGGTGCTCCTGCCGACCGTTGGCTCGCACCATTGGAGAGCATTGCCAAGGCTAACTCCGAAAACAAGCGTATCGGCGCGAGAGCAGCTTATTGGCGGGTAAGACAGACCATGCGTTTAGGTGATCTGGACAAAGCGCAACATATCCTCGACTCCGCTATGGCTGACCTTGATTCGGCAGCTTATGCAGACGACTTCCATCACCTTAAAATGCTGCGATGGCGTTTTGACCGTAAACTTATCACCCGTTATCTCGAAGCGATTGATAACCTCGAATACTTCAGAAAAGCCGGTGACTCCACTTCTGTCGCTTATGTATTGATGAATCTCGGAGACATTATGGAGCAGATAGGCGACTTCGGGCGGGGACGTAAATTCTGTATGGAGGCTTCACGTATCTGGCGCAACATCCATCAGGAAGAGTATGCCGATAAGAATCTCCTGAATGTGGCCTTGATGTCGGATTCCGTTGAAACGGCCCGTGTCCATCGCTATCTCCTCAATAACAAGGCATACAAAGAAGACTCCGTTTTCTATGAGCTCGTACTTCGCAATCACTACCTTAATACTGACTCGCTGGAATATCTTTTCAGGGCCTTTAAGCTTTCCGAAGGACAGGGACGGATGAAAGGTACACGTCCCATTCATTTAGGCCTATATAGCGACTGGCTGATCCGACACGGAAGATCCAAGGAAGCTCTCCCCTATGCCATTGAGGCCTCAAAGATACGCAGAAGCGACAACGACCCCAAATTCGACATGCTCATTGCCCACGGATTAGCGATGGGATACCATGCCGTAGGAGCGACTGACTCTGCGGAGAAATATCTTTTGCAATATGTCGGTTACAAAGACAGCATCAACGATGCTCAGATGGCTCTCGAAGTAGCTAATAAAGCTTCTCGGGATGAAATAAACAATGCTGACCTGAACCGTAATCTCAAGGCCGAAAGGGAAAGAATGATGATCTGGATTTTCCTCCTGATCGTTGTGCTCGTATCTGTTGTCATCTCTTTCTCCTTCTATCGCCGTATTCAGGACCGGGAGATGAAAGCTGCCATAGCACGCACCGAACTGGAGCATACCAAGGCTCGGCTCGGTCGTGAAGCAATCATCATGCAGGAAAAAGAGGAACTGCTGAAGTCTATTCAGAAAGAAATTGAGAACGGAGAGTCAGAAGGTGTGCTCAATTCCCAGACCTCCGCAAGACTTCGCACCGCTCTGAAGGTCCATAACTCGGCTGAAGAGGAGAGGAAAGCTTTTCTCGAAGTCCACGACAACATGCTCCCGGGCTTCTCTGCCCGACTGAAGAAGTCCTATCCCGGACTCTCGGAGAAACAGGTCAGGCTCGCATCCTACATCTGTGCGGGAATGTCCTCCTCTGCAATAGGAAGAGTACTCAATATCACTCCGGCTTCCGTTGTCAAGAACCGGTATCGGCTGAGACAGAAGCTCAATCTTGATGCCGGACAATCTCTCGAAGACTTCCTTCGTACTTTCGCGGAATAAGGGTAGCTCCATTGCAATGATATATGTAGCCGTCAACACACGTATCCCGCACTCAGACAGAACCCGGGAAAAAATCTCATCCTCACCTCTGATATTCACAATATTCACCTCCACCACCATCCGGAGTGAATATTTGAATATTGCGCCGTAACAATCACATCCACCGCACATTACACCGATTAAAAATATTCACCCTGAATATTTTCCACAATCATGCCTACCCCCGTAGCCCCGCTACCAACGAACCTGCCACCCACGATGGTGAGACCCGCGTAGCGCGGTCGTATCGGAGCCTGCAAGGCGACGATACACGCATAGCCTGTGGTAAGCGAAGCGCCACCACAGGTAAACCATCGGATAATGATAACGACCCGCGTAGCGGTGTCGGATTGCCCAACGAACCACTCTAACGTAGTGCTGTACCATGGTGCAGCTGCTACACACGATGGTGAGACCCGCGTAGCGCAGTCGTATCGGAGCCTGCAAGGCGACGATACACGCATAGCCTGTGGTAAGCGAAGCGCCACCACAGGTAAACCGTCGTCAAAAATAACGACCCGCGTAGCGGTGTCGGATTTCCAAACGAAACCCACAACCCCATCACCCCACATCGCGGTGTCGGACTCTTACCGCACAACCAACACTAACCCACTGCTCATATTCACAATATTCACCTCCCCCCTTTCGGAGTGAATATTTGAATATTAACCCTAACTATCAAACTATCAACATGTTACAGCGATCAAGAATATTCACACTGAATATTATCATCAATATCAGATTTATATAAAAATCTTACCACAGCCTTTGTGAACGACCGTCCTCCTTACAATGATGTATAAGGCACTGAAAACGTGTCTCCGCCTCTTACAGAACCGGTGGAAACACCCTTCTTAAGCCATCGTACTCGCTGGTCACTGCGCCCGTGATTAAACGTTTCAGGCACTGCATATCCTCGCGCCTGTTTCTGAAGGTAATCGTCCCCTATCTTGGACGCAGCGTTGAGCCCCTCCTCAATATCCCCGGCTTCAAGGGAATTATACATGGCATCATCCCTGTTCGCCCATACTCCGGCAAGATAATCCGCCTGAAGTTCGATACGGACACTCATCGCATTGGCATCCCTTTCCGACATACGTGCCATTTTCGAGTGAGCCTCGTCAAGTGTTCCCAATAGATGTTGTACATGGTGGCCTACCTCGTGGGCTATGACGTAAGCGAACGCAAAGTCACCTCCCGCCTTCATGTTCTTCTCCATCTCATCGAAAAAACCCAGATCCAGATAAATTGTTTCGTCGGCAGAGCAATAGAACGGACCCATACTTGCTGTGCCCTGACCGCAGCCTGACTGCACGCTCCCCTTGTAGACGACAAGTTTAGGCGGACGATACGTCAGTCCCATTTTGCGGAATTCCTCACTCCAGACATCCTCCGTTCCTGCGAGTATCTGTCTTGCGAACACTGTGTACTCCTCCTCTCTGGGAGAAGGGGTGTAAGACGTGGGTTCCTGTTGCAGAGATGAAAGATCCGTCCCCTGCAGCGCATCCAGAGGATTGCCACCCGTGAGCCATAACACGATAGCTGTAATCGCAACACCGGCTATGCCCCCTATGCCTGCTATTTTTCCTACCCCTTTTCCTCTTCGGTCTTCAAAATTTGAGCTCTGTCGTCGTCCGTTCAGTCGCATAATTCCTATAAACAGATAAAAAAGACAATCCCGGCGATAGGCTCCTTAAGCCTGCCACCGGGATAAGCCATAAATCTCTTATTTCAATCAGGCATTCTTCACTTTGTCAACAATTGCCTTGAATGCTTCAGGATTGTTGACTGCGAGGTCGGCAAGGACCTTACGGTTGATCTCGATACCGGCCTTGTGAATGAGACCCATGAGTTTGCTATAGGAAAGATCCTCCAGACGTGCGGCCGCATTGATACGCTGAATCCAAAGAGCCCGGAAATTGCGTTTCTTGTTCTTACGGTCACGGTAAGCATAGGTCAGACCTTTCTCCCAAGTATTCTTGGCTACTGTCCATACGTTACGACGGCTGCCGTAATATCCACGGGTAAGTTTAAGGATTTTCTTTCTTTTTGCCCTTGAGGCTACATGATTTACTGATCTTGGCATTTCTTTGTCATTTTTTGGATGCGAGCGGCAGTATGGTGTGTGCTCTTGCGGTGCTCAGCATCCGGTTAATAAAAAAGTGTTGTGAAAAAGGAAATTTACCGGCCTCACTTCATGGCAAGAAGCTCGCGCACCTGATTTACGTTGGTGGAATCCACAAGTCCGGTTTTGTCGAGAAGTTTCTTACGCTTCTTCGACTTCTTGGTCAGAATGTGGCTGTGATAAGCATGTTTCCTTTTGATTTTACCTGTTCCGGTAAGAGCGAATCTTTTTTTAGAACCGGAATTAGTCTTAACCTTTGGCATTGTAATTTTAATTGTTTGGTTGTTGTTATTCACCTCGGCACATGGTGCCTACGGTCTCAATTTGTCAATCTTTCTCAGTTACTTCCTTTTCTGATGACTCCGCTGCTGTCGCATTGGTCTGCTCCGCTGTCGCCGGCTGCGGATCCTTCTTGGGTGCTTTCGGCTTGGAGGCTGTCTTCAAGGGAGATATCATGATCGTCATACGCTTCCCCTCGAGGACAGGCATCATCTCAACCTTTCCATATTCTTCGAGGTCATTCGCAAAGCGCAGAAGAAGAACCTCTCCCTGCTCCTTAAAGAGAATCGAGCGACCACGGAAAAATACGTAAGCCTTAACCTTGGAACCCTCCTTAAGGAATCCCTGTGCATGACGCAACTTGAAATTGTAGTCATGGTCATCAGTCTGCGGACCGAAACGTATCTCTTTCACCACAACCTTAGTGGCCTTGGCTTTCTGCTCCTTCAGACGCTTCTTCTGCTGGTAGAGAAACTTCTGATAGTCGATGATACGACATACCGGAGGTTGAGCTGTGGGAGATATTTCCACAAGATCCAGTTCCTGCTCGTGGGCGATCCGCATGGCTTTGCCGACGGGATATACCCCCGGCTCCACATTGTCACCTACAAGGCGCACCTCGCGGGCTCGGATTTCCTCGTTGATTGCATACTGCCCTTTTTCATTACGTCCGCCGCGCTGACGCTTGTCATCCGGGCGCTTGCGTGGACCTGTCGAAGGTCGCTTAGGACCGGTAAAGATCGGTTTTTTCTCCATTCAGAGGTGTTGGTGGGTGTTGATTGCTTTGTTTTTATGTCCTGAAATATAACGGTTTTTCAACGCAACAGCCTGTTAACCAGCAGATTAATCAAGCATAGTCGCAATTTCCGCCTTTATTTGCGCCACAAAGTTAGCAATTTTCATCGTATTTGTGGCATTTTCTCCATATTTTCTTACGCTGACCTCGCCGTTTTCCTCTTCCTTCTCTCCGACAATGAGGAGGTAAGGAGTTTTCTTCATGACATTGTCGCGTATCTTCTTCCCGATCTTCTCATTTCGGGAGTCAATCGTTGCACGTATGTCATCCTCCTCAAGCTTGCGGGCAACTTCTGAAGCATAGTCATTATATTTCTCGGATATGGGAAGTATGGCAACCTGATCGGGCACAAGCCACAGTGGAAGATTGCCCGCTGTGTGTTCAAGCAGTACAGCCACAAATCGCTCCATGGAACCGAACGGTGCACGATGAATCATGACGGGACGATGCTTCTGATTGTCAGCACCGGTGTATTCAAGACCGAAACGCTCCGGCAAATTGTAGTCCACCTGAATCGTTCCAAGCTGCCAGCGACGGCCGATGGCATCCTTCACCATGAAATCAAGCTTGGGTCCGTAGAACGCTGCCTCTCCGGTTTCCTGACGTGCTTTAAGGCCTTTCTCCTCGCAAGCCTCGATGATGGCCTGCTCTGCCTGATGCCAGTTCTCGTCAGAACCGATATACTTCTCCTTATTGTTAGGATCACGCAGAGAAATCTGTGCCTCGAAATTATCGAATTTCAGAGCCTTGAAGATATAAAAGATGATATCCATTACCTTCAGGAACTCACCCTTTATCTGATCCGGCGCACAGAAAATATGGGCATCGTCCTGAGTAAAACCACGTACACGCGTAAGGCCGTGAAGCTCGCCGCTCTGCTCATAACGGTAGACAGTACCGAATTCTGCAAGTCGCAGCGGTAGATCTCTGTATGAACGCGGTGAAGCCTTGTAAATCTCGCAATGATGCGGACAATTCATCGGCTTGAGCATATACTCTTCCCCTTCCTCAGGTGTGTGGATCGGCTGGAATGAATCCTTACCGTACTTTGCCCAGTGACCGGAAGTGACATAGAGCTGCTTATTACCTATATGAGGAGTGATTACCTGAAGATAGCCGTAGCGCTTCTGTATCTTGCGCAGGAATTGCTCAAGTCTGTCGCGTAAGGCTGCACCCTTGGGAAGCCACAGAGGAAGACCCTGACCTACGGTCTGGGAGAACGCAAACAGCTCCATTTCCTTGCCAAGCTTACGGTGGTCGCGTTTCTTCGCCTCCTCCAGAAGGGCAAGGTACTCGTCAAGCATCTTCTTTTTGGGGAAACTGATGCCATACACTCTGACAAGCTGATTGCGTTTTTCATCTCCACGCCAATACGCTCCCGCAAGCGAAAGAATCTTCACAGCCTTTATCGGCGCAGTCGAAGGGATATGAGGTCCCCGGCACAAGTCTGTGAAGGATCCCTGAGTATAGGTACTGATCGTCCCGTCCTCAAGCTCACTGATAAGCTCACATTTATAGGTCTCTCCACGGTCGCCAAACATTTTCATGGCGTCAGCCTTGGATATGTCCTTGCGCACGATGGCCTCCTTCTTCTGTACCAGCTCCTGCATTTTCTTCTCGATCTTCGGAAAATCCTCAGCCGTGATCTTATGCTCTCCCGGATCTATGTCATAATAGAATCCGTTTTCTATAGCAGGTCCTATTCCGAACTTCACGCCGGGATACAACTCCTGCAATGCCTCTGCAAGAAGGTGAGCGGACGAATGCCAGAACGCATGTTTACCTTCCGGATCATCCCATTTGAAAAATTCAACAGTGGCATCCTCATTGACCGGTCGGGATAGATCCCAATCCTGACCATTGACCTTGGATGCGAGCACATCGGAAGCGAATCGGTCGCTTATTCCCTTTGCGATCTCATGCGGAGTCACCCCGTTCTCAAAATCCCGGACGCTTCCGTCGGGAAATGTTATCTTTATCATTGTATGGTAAATATTTGATTCGATGCATCTTCGCGGAACCTCACTCCGGCTCCGACGCTTTATCAGCTGTTTGGCTGCAAATTTACAAAAAAACTTTCAGATTCAAACATCTACCCGGTTATAAAACGCGTTGTAATCTTAATGTTTATTAAAATACTCATCCTTAGGGAAGAATCAGCACTTATCCGGATATTTTTTTGTAATTTTGCAAATCATACTCGCTTTACCCTCCTGTCAGGATTGAGATACTCCCTTCCATACGCGGGGCACGCGACGTAACAGACTCTTAATATGGCATCTAAGAAACGAATACTTTTTATCGCTCAGGAGTTGGCTCCTTATATGGTGAACAGCGCTCCCGGACAACTCACCCGCGAGCTCGCGGGAAAACTCCAGCAATCCGGAGGTGAAGTGCGAATTTTCATGCCCCGTTACGGCGCTATTAACGAGCGACGTAACCAGCTCCATGAAGTGATAAGACTCAGTGGTATCAACATCCCCATCGCTGATGCCGACCATCCGCTGATCATTAAAGTCTCCTCCCTGCAGCCACAACGTATTCAGGTCTACTTCATCGACAACGACGATTATTTCGACCGCTCGGCAGAAGATATGGACGACATCGGATCCAACCGTGCCAACAACGACGAACGCATGATTTTCTTTACTCACGGAACCGTCGACACCGCTCGGAAACTCCGTTGGGATCCCGATATCATCCGCTGCTCAGGCTGGATGGGTGCGCTCGCCCCGCTCTATATACGGAAGATTTACTCCGACGAGCCATCGTTCAAGAAGTCCAAGATCATTTACGTTGTCGACGACTCAACCTTCTCCGCACCCATCAGCCCGTCCTTCCCCGACAAACTGAAAGCGGAAGGGATCCGCGAGGCCGAAGTGAAGCTCATGCGCAACGCAGAAATAACACCCTCGATGCTGCATCAGATCGCAATCAAACACTCCGACGCAGTAATCATCCAGACCCCCAATCCGGATCCCGCCATAATTGAGATTCTGAAAAAAGGAAAAAAACCATGGCTCCCTTATGAGAAAGCATCCGAGGAAGATGGAGTGGCTCTGACTGAATTCTACAACTCCCTCTGATGAAAGGTCAGCTCCTGACCGATATTATATCTTTCAGCATCTTAAATTCCCCTACGATCCTCTCTTCCGCAGACAAAACAATGAAGATATTCCCCAAAGCAATCGCCGCAGTCTCCGTAGCCGCTTGCCTGTTTCCATTCGTATCTTGCACCGACGATGCCGGAAACATCGGAGCCGGACTCACTCACGGCGAAGTTGTCATTGACGTCGATTCGTCCTTCGTGGCTAAAGGAAAGAGTGTTGCAACCCAAGAATTCGATTCCAAAAACCGCACTCTGCTACTGGGCCATCTGGAAGTTCCCGGTTACGGCGACCTGAATTGCAGTTTCGTAAGCCAATTGATGCCAAGCTCCAATATCGACATTCCCGATAGCATATCTGAGGAGCAGATTTCCGGAATGCGTCTCAAATTCATGATTGCAAACGGTGCCTTCACGGGTGATTCCACAGCTCCGCAGAAGGTCGAAGTATATCGGCTCACACGCCAGCTTCCGGAAAATATCAATAACACTTTCGATCCGACCGGATACTACGACCCGACTCCTATCGCCTCCCGCAACTATACAGCCACGGCAATGGGAATGGACAACAAGGTCTACGACCTCTCTTATCGCTCGATTAACCTCGACCTCCCCTTGGAAACTGCGCGCGAAGTGTATTCCCAATATCGCAAAGACCCCTCGATATTCCAGTGGCCGGACCTTCTCGCAAAAGAATTTCCCGGTATTTTTGCACGCAACACATTTGGAAACGGCCTCGTGGTGGATATAGGCAACACTGAATTCTCATTATTCTATCAGTACACCAGTAAAGTCACGAAAGTCGTTGACGGCGTCGCAGAAGTTGTGGACTCACTTTTTACCGACTCCACAACCGTATTCACAATCTCTCCCGAAGTCCTTTCAAGTAACAACATGACACTCCGCCCTGCTCCGGAAATTCAATCCCGGGTAGCCTCAGGCGAAGCAGTGATCCAGTCCCCCGGCGGCTACAACGTCGAGCTTTATTTCCCGGCCCGCGAAATCGTGGATCGCTATCGTTCTGCTGAATTCAACCTCGCGGTTGTCAACAGTCTTTCCTTCAATCTCCCGATACGGCAGATCACGAACGAATACGACATTAAGCCCCCGATCTATCTCCTCATGATCAAGACCTCGAAGATGAAAGAATTCTTCGCCAACAACTCCGTACCTAAGGGCTACGTTGGAGAAGAGACCGACACCGACGCCTTCTGGTCAGCCTACGATGCCGATACCGGCAGCTACACCTTCAGTGCCATGCGTCCATACATCATCGACCTGATGAACAAAGAATCCATATCGGATGAAGATTGCCGGTTCACAATCGTTCCGGTAGAAATACGCACTGAATTATGGGGCAGTTCTTACAACCAAAAGTATTTTGTGAGCTCATGTTTACCTTATATCACACGACCATCTATGGGTATAGTTAACTTTGATGCCGCAAAAATACGATTCACATTCTCACGACAAAAGATCGATTGATCAGACCCATCTATTGATATTGCAGGCGACGTGTCCCTTCCGGCAGACCCGTCGCCTGATTCATTTTATGACAGATAAACTTAAACCAACTCTCTCCTTCTTATGTTAAAATGATACACAACCCTCAATAAACTCAATCCCATAATCTTAATCCGCTATGAATACCACAAATATCACCGACAACACTGCAATCGACGACTTGCAGAAACAATATGACAGACTTGGTGCGGAAGCACGCAAAAACATCGCCCAAGACATGACCTCGCGCGACATCGGAGCCATCGTCTGGGGAGCCAATCTCTTCGGCAGTACAGAATATCCCCTTTTTTCAAGCAACGGAAAAGAGGTCACACTTAAAGGCTTCCGGCTTGAAGCGAACGGAAAAGTTGTAGCGATCATCGCTTTACCCGACTCTATGGAAGTTGTAGGTGCCAAATCCTTTACTCCGGAGGAAGCGGATAACATCTTTGGCAACGCCACACATTCGCAGGACTACTACAGCGACGAAGGCACACCGGAACAATGGGAAGTGGCACTCGACTGCTATAAAGTCGCCATCGCAGATCTCGAGGCGAAGAAGCAGCAGAAATCGGATACGTGGTGGTGAGACTCCGTGGACCGAAATTATAGCAGGGCGGACTCCGATGCATTTTCAGCCGGTTCCGCCCTGTAAATGTAAAAATTTGTTAACGAAAATTTTATCCGCAAAGTGAGGTACCGCAGGCCGTACAGATGAGGCATCCCTCCTGATAGACCAAAGCCTCTGCTCCGCAATGTGCGCACTTCTGTCCGTTAGCTTCCGTACCATCCGGGATGTATCTCTTCAAGGCACGCTCAACGCCATTCTTCCACGTGTTGATATTATCGCTGTCGAGTTCGAGACTTCCTACGAGCTTCAGCACCTGATCTATCGGCATGCCGTAACGAAGCACACCCGAGATGAGCTTAGCGTAATTCCAGAATTCAGGATTAAACTTCTCGCTCAATCCCTCTATGGTGGTCTTATAGCCACGCTTGTTCACAAACTGGAAGTCGTAGCGTTTGCGTCCTTGGCCGTCCATGGCCTTGATTATCTTGCCGTTGGTGACACTTTTGGGACAGAAGATTCCGTCCTCATCGTCAGCCAGTCCAGTGAAGATTTCATAGGGCTTACCGTCTACGAGACCAACGAAAGCGATCCACTTCTCCTTATTATTCTGGAAGCGAACCACATCGGCATCAAGCTCTATGGGGCGTTTGCGTATATGGTCGGGATGAGCTATCAGAGGATGCGCGGTCTCGGTCTTCTTCACAGCTTCCAGCACGTTATTGCGCGAGCCGTCACGATACACCGTACATCCCTTGCATCCGGCTTTCCAAGCCTCAACATAAAGCTCTCCCACGAGCTGTTCGGTCACGGTCGAAGGGAGATTTATCGTCACGCTGATGCTGTGGTCTACCCACTTCTGCACGGCTCCCTGCATACGGACCTTCTCAAGCCAGTCGACATCGTTGCTGGTGGCTTTATAGTACGGGGACTTCTTCACAAGCTCTTCGATTTCATCAGCAGTCATTTTTTCAGGCACTTCTATGCCGTTGACTTCCATCCATTTCAGGAATTTATGGTGATAGACGATATATTCCTCAAAAGCATCACCCACTTCATCCACGAAGTCAACACGAACATTCGTATCGCTCGGGTTAACCTTGCGACGACGTTTATATACCGGCATGAAAACCGGCTCGATTCCTGATGTAGTCTGCGTCATAAGGGAGGTCGTACCTGTCGGTGCGATCGTAAGACAGGCGATGTTACGTCTGCCCACCCGAGACATTTTATCATATAATTCGGGGTCAGCCTCCCTGATACGGCGGATAAAAGGATTGTTCTCCTCCTTCTTGGCGTCGTAAACCTCGAATGCTCCACGCTCTTCAGCCATGTCGACCGAAGACCTGTAGTAGGCAAGCGCCAACTCCCGATGTACACGTGTTGAAAATTCAGTTGCCTCCGGCGTTCCGTAACGCAATCCGAGTGCGGCAAGCATGTCCCCCTCTCCGGTCGTTCCGCATCCGGTTCGACGTCCCTTGAGGGTCTTGTTACGAATCTTCTCCCAGAGATTCAGTTCCGAAGACTTGACTTCTGCAGTCTCGGGATCTGACTTTATCTTATCTATAATAAGATCGATCTTCTCCATTTCCAGATCAATAATGTCGTCCATCAGACGCTGTGCTTTCCCCACATGCTTACGGAAAAGCCCGAAGTCGAATTCGGCTTCCGGGGTAAAGGGATTCTTCACATAACTGTAAAGGTTCACGGCCACCAGACGGCAACTGTCGTAAGGGCACAGAGGAATTTCTCCACAAGGGTTGGTACTAATTGTGCGGAAACCTTCGTCTGCATAGCAATCCGGCACAGATTCACGAACGATCGTATCCCAGAAAAGCACACCCGGTTCTGCACTTTTCCATGCATTGTGGACTATTTTCGTCCAAAGTTCCCGTGCGTTTATTTCCTTGCTGTACAGCGGAGAGTCGGAGTCTACCGGATAGGACTGAGTGTATGTCTCCCCATCGACGGCCGAGCGCATGAAATCATCATCAATGCGCACAGATACATTTGCTCCCGTCACTTTTCCTTCCGTCATTTTTGCATCTATGAACGACTCTGCATCCGGATGCTTGATGCTTACCGAGAGCATCAGAGCACCACGGCGTCCATCCTGAGCCACTTCGCGCGTGCTGTTGCTGTAACGTTCCATGAAAGGCACGAGACCTGTAGAGGTCAAGGCGGAATTTTTTACCGGGCTACCCTTAGGGCGTATATGACTCAGATCATGTCCTACACCTCCACGGCGCTTCATGAGCTGAACCTGTTCCTCGTCTATCTTAATTATGCCCCCATAGGAATCGGGACATCCGTCAAGGCCAATGACGAAACAATTGCTGAGCGAACCAATCTGAAACTCATTGCCGATTCCGGCCATGGGACTCCCTTGAGGCACAATATACCGGAAATCCTTCATCAGATTAAATATTTCATCTTCACTCATCGGATTGGGATATTTAGCCTCTATGCGTGCAAATTCCCGCGCCATACGGCGATGCATATCGTCAGGGGTCTTCTCGAAAAGCTGACCGAAAGAATCCTTCAGGGCATATTTGCTTGCCCATACTCTCGCGGCCAGTTCGTCTCCCTTAAAATAATCAACCGACGCCGCATAGGCATCGTCATAGCTGTAGACCGGCCGATTTTCCTTATTATCCATTATATTTAGCGGTAGTTATAGATTATAATTCTGTTTTTCGGAGATACAAAGTAAACCATTAGGGTTCTAAGTTGCAAAAGAGGGAACATGTTGAAGAACACATAATGCCCCGAAGTTTTCTATAAGCTATCCATACTCCTCTAATTATTAATGTATTAATTTTTCCTCACTTACCCAAAAGTTATAAAAAAAATTTTTTCTCACTCCCTCAAACCCTGATTTCGGGAAACCGACTCTTAAAATAGCAAAAGGTCACTTTCCCAAATATGATTTGCTAATGCACAATAATATGTATAACTTTGTCACCCGAACAGATCATATTTCCTTAGCTTAAATACCCATGAAACATCCCGACTACGACTACTTCAGAAACCGTACGACAGTCAGACATTTCTCCTCCGAGGCTCCCGGAAGGGAACTTGTGAGAAATATCGTGGAAGCCGCACTGCGGGCTCCGAACACAGGCAACATGCAGCTCTACAGTGTCATAGAGACCCGCGATCCCGAGAATCTGCGTCTGATGGCTCCTATGCATTTCAATCAGCCGGCAGCCACCGGAGCTCCGGTAATCCTCACGGTTTGCGCTGACGTGAAGCGTTTTGAAAGATGGTGCGAAGTGAGCGATGCCGTTCCGGCCATGCGCAATCTCCAGATGTTGCTGGCAGCTGTCACCGATGCCTCTATCTTGGCCCAACAGATTGTCACGATTGCGGAAATGGAAGGACTCGGCACCTGTTATCTCGGCACGGTTGCATACAATGCCCCTGAGATAGCTGCACTACTCGACCTTCCGGACGGAGTAGTGCCAGTGGCGGCTGTTGCCTTAGGTTATCCGGCCGCAAAGGCTGAAAAATGCGAACGTCTGCCACTGGACGCTGTGCTGCACAGCGAACGTTACAATCATCCCGGCGATGAAGAAATAAAGTCGCTTTACAGCGCAAAAGACGATTTCGCTCCAAACCGCAAATTCATAGAAGAGAACGGGAAAGCGACCTTGGCACAAGTCTTTACGGACATACGTTACCCTGCTTCCAACAACATACCCTTTTCTCGTAAACTCGCTGATTTTCTAAAGACTCAGAAGTTTGAACTACCCTCCTGAAGCGAGGGAATGAGATAACGCTTCGACCATATTATGCTGTAAAACATACTCGCACAGTAACCTTTCGAAAATCTTTTTAACTAACTTTGCGAGGCAAAGCTTTCCCGGAGCCGGGATCATCACAACAGTGTTCCCGGCCCGAACACCTTGAAATCAATTATAAAAACATCCTGATAAGTATATGAAAATCAAATTCAACATTCAGTACCGCACCAATTGGGGCGAATCTCTGTATATATGCGGAGATATACCTCAACTTGGAGGCGGTGACGACAAAGAGGCCGTGCTTCTCAAGTTTCTCGGAGGGGAACACTGGGAACTTATTCTGGACATTCCCGACGATACTCCCCTGCACGACTTCAATTATCGTTATATCGTAAAAGCGGAAAATGCCGCATGGCGATTCGAATGGGGAGAGCCCCATCGATTTGAAGCCGCAGCTGACTGCAAAGATTATCAGATTTTCGACCGCTGGCAGGACATGCCTTTCGATAAGCCATATTATTCATCGGCTTTTGTCGACGGTATGCTGCATCGTTCCGGACGGGACACAGCCCCCACACTGCGTGCCGGAATGGTCAATATCCGAGTCTCCGCACCAATGATTCAACCGGGTCAGATTCTTGCAATCTCGGGTGAAGGCTCCCTTCTTGGAGACTGGGACGTTAAAAAAGCCATACGGATGAACGACGCACGGTATCCGGAATGGGAAGTCAACCTCCCTCTGAATTCCCTTAAGGTACCTTGCGAATATAAATTCGTCATCATCAACCGCGACAACAATGAAGTCGTGGCATGGGAAGGGCGAAACAACCGTGTGATTAATTTCGAGGTTTCCGATCCTGCATACGACGTTGTGGTTCTTTCCGGAATGAGATTCGTCAATCCCCTCGCACCGTGGAAAGGTGCCGGAACAGCCATTCCCACCTTCTCAGTACGCTCTGAAGAGGACTTCGGTGTAGGCGATTTCATCGATCTCATCAAAATGGTCGACTGGTGTAAGATGACCGGGCAGAAGATTCTTCAGCTGCTTCCCATCAATGATACCACGATGACCGGCACATGGACCGATTCCTATCCCTACAATGCCAACTCGACCTTCGCATTGCACCCCATGTACCTGCGGCTGCAGGAGGTAGGCCGTCTTAAAGACGCCGAACGTATGAAATACTACGAGGATCTGGGTCGTGAGCTCAATCAACTCCCTGCCGTGGACTACGAGCAGGTTAACAATCACAAGATCCAATATCTCAAAGAGCTTTATCCCGAAGTACGTCGCGAAGTCGAGAAGCGCGATGACTACAAGGAATTTGTCGCAGATAACGAAGAATGGCTCAAACCGTACGCAGCTTTCTGCGTACTGCGCGACATGCACGGCACGCCCGACATGAGCCAATGGGGTGAATATGCTGTCTACGAACCGGCCAAAATCGATAAATTCTGTGCCGAACATTCCGACAACATCCTCTTTGTCTATTTCCTTCAGTATAATCTTGCCCGTCAACTTCGCCGTGTCCGCGATTACGCCCATCAGCAAGGAGTCGTACTAAAGGGAGACATTCCTATCGGCATAAGCCGTACAAGCGTGGACGCATGGGTCTATCCGCATCTCTTCTATATGGACTGTCAGGCCGGAGCTCCACCGGATGCATTCTCAACTCTGGGTCAGAACTGGGGCTTCCCGACATACAACTGGGAGGTAATGGCAAGCGACGGGTTCGCTTGGTGGAAAGCGAGATTCCGCAAAATGGCGGAATACTTCGACGCCTACCGCATCGACCATGTCCTCGGTTTCTTCCGTATATGGCAGATCCCTGTCGATGCTGTCCACGGCTTGCTGGGTATCTTCCATCCCGCCCTCCCCTTCCATCCGGACGAGCTACGCAACAATTACGACTTCTGGCTGAATGCGGATGTACAGGCCAAGCCCCTGATTCTGGAATGGATGCTCACAGACTTCTTCGGCCAATACAGTGAAGAGGCCAAGGAGACCTTCCTCGAGAAGATCGGCGGCGACCGCTATCGTCTGCGTGAATTTGTCGATACACAGCGTAAAGTCGTCGATTACTTCAAGTCGTGGGAAAGCGGCGAACGCACAGACCGTCTGCGCGACGGTCTGCTCGGACTGATCGACAACGTCCTCTTCATCGAAGATCCCTATGAGAAAGGGAAATACCATCCCCGCATCTCCGGCCAGTTTACATATCAATACCGTTGCCTCAGCGACTACGAGCGCTGGTGCTTCGACCGCCTTTACAACGACTTCTTCTATCACCGCCACAACGACTTCTGGTACGGCAAAGCGATGTGGAAGCTTCCTCCCCTCATCGACAGCACCAAGATGCTCTGCTGCGCCGAAGATCTCGGCATGATTCCCGACTGCGTTCCGGCCGTCATGAGCAATCTCCAGATACTATCGCTCGAGATCCAGCGTATGCCCAAGGATCCAAAAGTGGAATTTGGCAACACATGGAGCTACCCCTACTACTCAGTCTGCACCAGCTCGACCCACGACATGCCCGGCATACGCGCATGGTGGGAAAGCGACCATGCCATGGCACAACGCTTCTACAATCAGGTTCTCCACGAAGGTGGCGAGGCTCCCTTCTATGCTGAGCCATGGATATGCGACCGTATCGTGTCCCTGCAGCTTGACAGCCCCTCCATGCTCTGTATTCTTCCGCTTCAGGACTGGCTCTCGATCAGTGGCGATCTCCGGAGGGAGAATCCAAACGACGAAATCATAAATATCCCGGCAATCAGCAGACACTACTGGAGATACCGTATGCACCTCACGATCGAAGACCTTATGCGTAAGGAGGACTTCAACAGCCATGTCCGCAACATGGTTGCAAACTCCGACCGCTGACAGACACCTTCGTCTAACCGAAAATAAAAGCAAGATTCCTATTTCGGGAGTCTTGCTTTTCATATTATCGATATCCGTACTTATCGGGAGAAAAGTATCGATTTCTCTTCCGCCACGGTGATCGGTGAAGAATGTCCCGAGAGCAGAAGCGTATCATCCGGAAGAGTTAGAATCTTATTCACTATCGAATACTCCAGCTCCTGCCGGTTCCCTCCGGGAAAATTCGTCAGCCCGGGACCATGCTGATAGAGTGTATCGCCCACAAAAGCGACCTTATCTTTCGCGGAATAATATGCTACGGAACCGGGGGTATGACCCGGAGTGGCTATGACCCTCAAAGAAAAATCCGAGTTTTCCTTCAGGCGGATCACCTCTCCGTCGTACAATTCCTCGTAATGGCTCACAGTCATCGGCTCGCCGGAGTTAGCGCTCAGATTGAGCCTCGTGTCGACGAGATACCGCGCATCGGCCGGATAGATAAAAATAGGAGCGACCAACTTTTCACGCAGCAATTCCGCAGCTCCGAAATGATCAAAATGTCCGTGGGTGAGCAAAATCTTTTCGATATGCCATCCGTTCCTCTTCACCGTATCGTATATCAGTCCGGCCTGAGCACCGGGATCTATCAGAAACCAGACCTTGTGATATCGTCGATATAAAAGTAGCAATTTTCGGCAAAAACGCCTGTAACAGTCAACCGGTTTATCATGACTTTCCCTTTCCGAATGATTCCTTTACTATTGTACCTTACTTAATTCTGCATCCTTCGGGACCGCATGCATGAGCACCTTCGCCGGTCATTTCTTCTCCGGATTGCTGCTGTCTCCTGAGCGCTCTATCAAGCGCAGATCTGAAACCGTCCACGCTCATCGCTCCGGGCACCGCGAAATCACCGTCGAACACGATATAAGGCACTCCACGGACACCTCGCATAGCGGCCTCGCGTTCGTCAAATCTCACCTCGTCGTCATACTTATCCGACTCGAGCATCCCGCGCACCTCTTGTTCATCCATTCCGACCTCAAGAGCCTTTTTCAGAAGTACTTCAGGATCTGAAAGCACAAGATTCTCTGTGAAATAGGCTGCGAAAAGAGCCTCGTTCAGACGCTCCACAACCCCTCTATCATACTTTGCCTCCGCCAACTTCATCAGACGGTGGGCATCGCGTGTATTGGAATACCTTGTGGTCGCATACCGGAAATCTATGCCCAGCTCCCTGCCGAGACGCGATATTTCCTCAATCTGTTTCTTCGCGCCGTCAATCGACAAGCCGTACTTCAATGCGAAACGCTCCGGAGTCGAAGTCGTCACATCTTTCGGGGCCGTGGGATCAAGTTCAAAGGCACGGTACTCGATTCTCACCTTATCGGTAAGTCCGCTTTCCTCAATTGCGCGTTGCAGACGTGTCTCGCCGATATAGCAGTAAGGGCATGCAAAATCCGACCAAATAGTGAGTGTAATCATAGTGTTTTTCCTTTCTTGTTAATTCGTTTTACTTTCAATTATTTTATATAGGACAGTAGTAAAAATCTCCATTTCTTCCTGTGAAACCATCGAGGTCAAGTGCTCATCACGCTCCGTGGCCACTTTCATTACCGCCGGCTTCATCTCTTCGGCCATCGGCGTAAGAAACACCCGCCGGCATTTATGACTGACCGACCGCGCCGACACGAGTCCCTTCCGGACCATCCCCGAGACACTTCGGCATATCGCTCCCTTATCCTTGCCGAGCGAGGCGGCTATTTCACATTGCTGCAGTCCGTCGTGCTGATACAATATCCGGAGTATCAGATACTCTCCCGTTGTCAGCGGCAATCCGGCTGACTCCAATGCCGTGCTTAACTCGCCAAGCATAACCTGATATGCTGTTCCTATCAGACATCCTGTATTAGGGCTCCCGTATGTACCTGTCGGCTCATTCATGTTCTTCAGTCTTTTATTCTTACAACACCCGAAAAGGCAAAATAGTTGACAAGTCAACCCACACAACTCTTCAGCTGCGTGGGTTGCCACATCTTGACCCGCTCAGAAGGGGGGCAGAGAGTTTTTCTTGTGCAACACTCTCTTACACTTACTCCTCCTTCTCCATCTCGTCTATCTGACGGATGAGATCGTCATTAGTGCGCTGCATCTTGCCGTACAAACCGATGCACACACCTATTATAATCAGATTTATAACCCCGACTATACCTATTATTATCCAGAATTCCTCACCCCCCGTAGCGATCTTCTTGCCAAAGGAGCTCATGAAAAAAGCAAAAGCGAACCAAGATCCCCATATCATCGCAAGGGGCAGCTCGATAACAAACTGAATACCCCGCTGACGTTTCTGCTTAACCAGTTTGCGGCGCAGGCTCAGCATGTCCATCGTATAAAAATCTTTAGGCGATATCCGGGCGGTCTTGAAGTCCAAAATCACATCTATAATCAAGGCCACAGCCCCTACGATGAAGAACCATACCGATATTCCGGCATAGATACACTCTCCGGCAATCAGAAGCATCAGAAACGGGGCGGCGATGACTTCCCCCCATACCAGATTGTTGAGCCATGAGGATTTCTGCCTCATTACCGTCAGCATAAGATTCTTGGTGACAATCTCAGATTTTTTCAGACTCTCCTTAAGGGAGGTCATCTGCTCCCGCAATATTGTTAATTCGTCCATGTTATTCCTATCCTTATAGAGTTTTCAGTTTTTCCTTAATTCTCACAAGTCTGACACCAACAGCCTTCGCGCTGATGCCGACAATGGCTCCTATCTCTTCGTAAGACATGTCCTCGAGCCACAGGAGCACGATGGCCCTGTCAAATTTCTCCAGTCGGGTGATACGTTGATGCAGAAGAGCGTTCATCTTCCCCTCCCTTGACGACTCGTCGAAAAGATCGGGAGAGATGTCGAGAGGGACGGTCTTCAGGCGTTTCTTGCGTTTGGCCGAGATACAGGCGTTGAGACTGACGCGGTAGACCCATGTCCTGACGCCGCTCTCGCCCCGAAACTTCCCGAAGCCCTGCCATAAATGTATGAGAACCTCCTGAAACAGATCGTCGGTCTCCTGCTTTGTGTCGGCGAACATGTAGCATACGGAATACACCGTAGCCTTATGCTCCTCCACAAGTTGCTCGAAAAGAGGTTCTAAGTTGGATTTTTTCATTTCACTGTCTTATCATTTGTTTTTTTGAAGGCACCTGCAGGATGCCCTGTACGGAAACGTTTCCGAATCCTTAGACGCGATGGCTCCCGGAAAGCTACAAAAATATGAAAAATTTTGGCTATCTTTGCAGCCGATTTAACAAAACCCCTTCCATTTCATGATTCAAGTAAACAATCTCGGAATTCAGTTTGGGAAAAGAGTGCTTTTCCAAGATGTCAATCTTACGTTCAATAAAGGCAACTGCTACGGAATCATCGGAGCCAACGGAGCCGGCAAGTCGACCCTGATGCGTATCCTTTCCGGGGAGCTCGCTCCCACACACGGCACCGTGACGATGGGGCCGGGCGAACGCCTGTCGGTCCTCTCTCAGGACCACTTTGAATTCGATGATTGCACAGTGCTCGAGACCGTGCTGCGCGGTCATACCGTGCTCTGGGACATCATGCAGGAGAAAGAAGCCATCTACGCCAAGGAAGATTTCACTGACGCCGACGGTATCAGGGCTGCCGAGCTCGAAGAGAAATTTGCCGAGATGGAAGGGTGGAACGCCGAAAGCGACGCCTCCGCACTCCTCAGCGGACTCGGTATTAAGGAGGACAAGCATCATCTTCTCATGAAGGACATAAGCGCCAACGAGAAAGTGCGTGTGCTTCTTGCCAAGGCTCTTTTCGGCAATCCCGACAACCTGCTCCTCGACGAGCCCACCAACGACCTTGACCTTGAGACTGTGGCTTGGCTTGAGAACTACCTCGCGAATTTTGAGAACACCGTGCTCGTCGTCAGCCACGACCGCCACTTCCTCGATGCCGTCAGCACCCATACTCTCGATATCGATTATAATAAGGTGACGATCTTTGCCGGAAACTACAGCTTCTGGTATCAGTCAAGCCAGCTTGCACTCCGTCAGCAGCAGCAAGCCAACAAAAAGGCCGAGGAAAAACGCAAGGAGCTTATGGAGTTTATTCAGCGTTTCTCTGCCAACGTTGCGAAATCGAAACAGACCACAAGCCGGAAGAAGATGCTGGAGAAACTCAATATCGAGGAGATCCAGCCCTCAAGCCGACGCTATCCCGGTATCATCTTCACTCCCAACCGCGAGGTTGGCAATAAGATTCTCGAAGTGAAAGGGCTCGAGGCAAGCGTCGAAGGGAAAGTCCTCTTCAGCGACCTGAATTTCCAGATAGAGAAGGGGGACAAGGTCGCTTTCCTCAGCCGCGACCCGCGTGCAATGACCGCCTTCTTCGAAATAATAATGGGCAACCGCAAACCAGATAAAGGGGAATTCGCGTGGGGACAGACCATCACCAACACTTATCTCCCCCTCGACAACAGCAGTTTCTTCAACACCGACCTCAACCTTGTCGACTGGCTCTGCCAATTCTCCAACGATTCCTCGGAGATATACCTCAAGGGATTCCTCGGCAAGATGCTTTTCAGCGGCGACGATGTGCTCAAGAAAGCATCGGTCCTTTCCGGTGGAGAGAAAATACGCGGTATGA
>CAYPBS010000011.1:0-36591 GCA_964409015.1 uncultured Sangeribacter sp. | reverse complement strand
GAGGTAGACGGCTTGGATGGGGATGCGGGGTTGGGTACCGGGTGTGGCGCCGGAGGCTTTCAGGATGATATATTGCATGTCGGGGAGGCGGAATGTGGAGGGAATGTCTGTGCCGTCGAAAGTGCGGCTGAGGAATGTTGGGTAAGCTGCGGGTACGAGGTCTGTGATGGCGGGTCGAAAGGAGGAAATGTTTATTTCAGCCTTACCGTTGTCGTCGAGGGTCACGGGAGCGAGCCAGCTTTTGCCGTCGGCATCCGTGAATCCTATTTCCAAGGTGGTGATACCGGATGTTCCGGGTGCTTGAATGACGAGTGTGTCGCGTCCGTGGGAGAGGTTTTTTTCGGAGAGGAGGGGTTGGACGTAGCTTCGGAATATGGCTATGTCGGTTTCTGATTTCGGATTGAAGGTAAGAGTCTGCGTGTCTGCGCCCAATGGGGATTTGAGATCTGTGCGGAGCCATGCTCCGAGTCCGTCGGGTATGGTTCCTGCTTCGGTGTTGGCGTCGTGGTCGCGGACGGAGAAGAGGATAAGGGGGTCGTCGGTGTCCACGATCCGGACGGAGTACATATCGCGTTTACCGGGGGCATCCCAGTCGAGGGGTGTACCGGGAATTGCGCCGGGATAAGTCACGGCTTTGCCGTCGCTGTATGCGACGATGTTGTATTGAGCGAGGTCACGCCATTGGGGGATTTCTATTTCGGCTGTCCAAGTGAAAGGTTTTCCTTGTTCGGGTGTCATGGGGTAGAGAGTGTTTCGGTCGTTCCAGAAGGATATGTCGGCGGGATAGATAATGAGGGAGTCGACGGGGGCGGTTCCGGCTGTTGCCTGAGCGGAGATAGTGAGTTTCTTACCGCGAGGCATGGCGGGTATGGGTTCGTGGACAATGGCTGGGGTTTTTGCGGGAGTTGGTTCCGGTGCGACGAATTCGCCCAGCTTCATGTTGCCGAGCGGGGTGGCTGGGAATGTGTGTCCGAAGGGTGTGTCGGGAGTCCATTTGTCGCGTGTTTCTTCGGAGTCGGATGAGAGAACGTAGACTCCGGGATAGATGTCGATTGTACCTTCCGATGCTTTTCCTTCGCGGGTGTTACCTCCATTCAGGGGGTAGAAAGAGAAGTCGGAGCCGAGTTCCGGGATAGCGATCTTCATCGGATGCGTGTCATAGACGACGGTTGCTATTTCGCGGTTGAGCGAGGGTTTATCGAATGGGTCTTGGGTCAGTATGATGTCGGGCATCACTTCGAGACGCCAGTTGCTGTCGTCGAGTTTGTCAAGGAAATAGGCACCGGTGCCTTCGTAAGAAACGATCGGGGATGAGCCTGTGCCGGCGATCTGCCGGAGAGTCGAGGTAGATCGGGGTGCCTCATCGGTCGAGCGGGTATAGATATACATTTCAGGGGAATTGAGGATACTGAGATCCTCTTTTCCGTCTACCCTGAAGTCTCCGAATGTGGTGTTACGGGGGTACTGTCCGTAATCTGCTCCACGAGGGATGTTGCGTGCGGCTTCAGCGGCAATGAGCATACTCAGGGCCTTTTCGGGGGTGTAGGCGAGATTGAGGAAATGAGTCTGATATTCGGTGTTGAAACGCGCCATGTCAGTGGGGTCGTATGCAAATTGAGTGATCCACTGGAATCCTTCCTTGCGGAAGGTGCGTGCTATGGCGGGATACATATATGAGTACAGGATGTCTGCGGGGTCGAATTCGTAGACAAGACGGGCTTTTGAGGCGAAAGCCGGGATTGAATCTTTCCACGGGATGTCGTAGCTGTCAACGTATGGGAGGAAATTTCCCTTCCGGGAGTGTCCTGCGACGAGGCCGATGGGGTACCATTGGAAGGTGGTGCCGTCGATGTCTGCGTCGTAGTATGCGGAAGTGACCTCGGGGTTGTGGCTGACATTGTAGAGGACGGGTTTGTCCCAACCGCTTTTGCGCAGGGCTTTGGCCATACGGTTGATATAGGCGGTGACTTCTTTTTTTGTACCGCTATGGCAGGGCTCGTTGTTGATCTCAATTGCAATGATGGAATTGTCGTCGGCGTAGGTATGTCCTGTGTATGGGTTTAGATGTCGGGCGAGCTGCCGGAGATATGTTTCCTGAGCTTTCTGAGCCTTAGGGTCTTCGTGGATACGGCATTTGTCGAAGTCGTATGTGAACGCTCCGGTGTCAACGTTGCGTTCCGGGTATCCGTTTCCGAAATTTGTCTGAGCCGTGATGACAATGTCAATACCGCGTTTACGGAGTTGTGAGATCATGTAGTCCATCAGGTCGAGATGGTCATTGGGGATCAGGTTTCCGGCAGAATCAGCGAGCTCGGCGTCCCAAAGATGTATGCGGAATGCGTTTAGGCCGAGTCGGGCCATGTGGTAGACGTCCCGGTCGATGGCTTTTTTGCGGTCAACGCCGAGGTATCCCAAAGCGCGATAAGCGTGAGCGAAAGGGGTGGTGAGGTTTGTGCCGTAGTAGCTGACTTCCTCTTTGGTGTCGGAGCGGCGCATTACTCCGCTGGGGTCTACGTAAATCTTATAGCTCTGTCGCTTCTGAGGATCGAAGGCCGAGAGGTCGGAAGAGCCGGGAGCACCGGCAGCTGCGGAGGGGAGGAAACCGGCGAGAAAGAGAGAGGATATTGCGAAAAGTCGGAGTGTTTTCATGGTGTTAAGAATCATATTGGATTGTTTCTTGCAAAGGTAACAAACGAGCCGGCGCCCTGCAAATTTTCAGGAGATTTATTGCAGCGGGAGTATGAGTGATCTCCCGGTTATTTACCAGAATTGCGGAATTTACTACCGTAATCACCTGAAGTGTGGGAAGAGAAGGAAATAAATTGCTAAATTTGTGCATGAGCAATACGAAGCAGACAAAGGTGAGACTCGGCTCCATCGATGCATATAACAGACTTTACGGTCTCCGGACCCATCATCCGTTAGTCTCTGTTTTTGATCTTAAGGAAGCCCGGAAGGTTGTAAATCATGTCGTGATGGATTATGGCGTCTATGCGCTATACCTTAAGAACGGGACGAATTGTACACTGCGCTACGGGAGGAAGCCGTATGATTATCAGGAGGGAACGATCGTGTCATTCTCACCGGGCCAGCTTGTAGAGGTGGAGATGGAAAAGGAGGAGGTCGCGCCCGACGTCATAGGAATCATGTTTCATCCGGATCTCATCTACGGAACCCCCTTGGGTACTAAGATCAAGGACTATGCGTTTTTCGGATTTTCGCAGATGGAGTCCTTACATCTTTCCGGGGAGGAACGGGAGTTGTTTCTGGAGTGTCTGGACAGGGTGAAGACCGAGATAGCGCAGCCCGTGGATCATCATACGGCAGGGATAGTGGCGAGTCATATCCAGCTTCTACTTGACTATCTGGATCGCTTCTACGAGCGACAGTTCATCACCCGGCACAAGGTGAATTCGGAGGTTGCGGCGGCGTTCGAGAGTATGCTCGGGGAGTATTATGACAAGGGGTTGGCTTCCGTGGGTATCCCGACAGTGAATTATTTTGCCGGGAAAGCGAATCTCAGTCCCGGGTATTTCGGCGAATTGATCAAGCGCGAGACAGGAAAGACACCACAGGAATTCATCACCCTGCACATCGCCACTACCGCGATGCGGCGTCTGTCCGAGCGATCGGAGGATATAAGCGAGATAGCTTACGGGCTTGGGTTCCAGTATCCGCAGCATTTCTCGCGCATGTTCAAACGTGTTGTGGGGGTGAGTCCTAAGCAATACCGGGAGAGTGTAAGGAAGTAAGGGAATAGCGGCGGAGAAAAATTTATGACAATGCTGTCTTGCCGATGGCTCAAAATTTGTAACTTTGCGAGTTGACTATAAAGAACACATCAGCAAAGAAATGAATTACGAATATGATTATCTTGTGATCGGGTCGGGCATCGCAGGAATGAGCTTTGCCCTCAAGGTGGCATCGGCTACGTCCAGAGTCGCGATCCTCTGCAAGTCCACCCTCGAGGAAGCGAATACTTTTCTGGCACAGGGCGGAGTGGCGAGTGTCACAAACCTTAAGGTTGATAATTTCGAGAAGCATATCGAAGACACCATGATAGCCGGGGACTATCTGAGCGATCCGGAGGCAGTGCGCAAGGTCGTGAGCAATGCTCCGGAGCAGATCCGCTTCCTGATAGACCACGGAGTGAAGTTTGACCTTCGCGAGGACGGTTCGGGAGAGTTCGACCTTCATCGTGAGGGAGGCCACAGCGAGTTCAGGATCCTTCATCATGCGGATAATACCGGGGCAGAGATTCAGACAAGTCTTATCGACGAGGTACGGGCCCATCCGTACATTGACATCTTCGAGCATCGGTTTGCCATCGAGATAATCACTCAGCATCATCTGGGAAAGACCGTGACGCGCCGTTCGGCCGACATCACCTGTTACGGGGCATACGTGCTCGACGAGTCAACGGGAAATGTGGACAAGTTTCTCTCTCGGGTGACACTTATGGCAACGGGGGGGTGCGGAGCTGTCTACACGACGACCACAAACCCTCTTGTGGCCACGGGGGACGGAATCGCGATGGTGTATAGGGCCAAGGGGACAGTGGAGGATATGGAGTTCATCCAGTTTCATCCTACGGCGCTGTATCATCCCGGCGACCGGCCGTCATTTCTGATCACGGAGGCAATGAGAGGGTATGGAGCCGTGTTGCGAAATAAGGACGGAGAGGAGTTCATGCAGAAGTATGATCCTCGTCTCTCGCTGGCACCCCGCGATATCGTTGCGCGTGCCATAGACTCCGAAATGAAAGCGAGCGGCACGGACCATGTGTATCTGGACGTCACGCACAAGAATCCGGAAGAGACCAAGCATCATTTCCCCAACATATACGAGAAATGTCTCTCATTGGGAATCGACATAACGAAGGACTACATCCCTGTTGCGCCCGCTGCCCACTATCTATGCGGGGGGATAAAGGTAGACCTCAACGGCGAGAGCAGTATCAAGCGTCTGTATGCCGTGGGGGAATGTAGCTGTACGGGACTTCACGGGGGGAACCGTCTGGCAAGTAACTCCCTGATAGAGGCTGTGGTCTACGCGGATGCCGCGGCTCGACATTCGGCCGGAGTGATAGGAGATTATGAATTCCGGCGTGATGTCCCGGATTGGGACGACAGCGGGACGTCGCATCCGGAGGAGATGGTACTGATCACGCAGTCGATGAAGGAGGTGAACCAGATTCTGGGGTATTACGTAGGTATAGTGAGAAGCGATCTGCGCCTGCAGCGTGCATGGAGCCGTCTGGATATACTTTATGAGGAAACGGAACGTTTATTTAAGGTGAGCAAGGCTTCGCGGGATCTATGCGAGTTGCGCAACATGATTCTGATCGGCTATCTGATCATGCGTCAGGCGATGGCGCGCAAGGAGAGCCGGGGACTGCATTTCTCAGTGGATTATCCACCGGCAGAGCGTCATGCGAAGTCTTGACAGCGCACATCGGGGCAAATCCTCTTATATCTCCATCTAACCAAATTAAGCAAAATGCGAAAGATCAAATTGATGACGGCAGCAGCTGTGTTGCTTGTGGTTTTGCCGGCTCTGTGCTTCGGGTCGGGACCGGATACCAAGGGTACGAATCAGCGAGACATAATAAGCCGTAATTACGATATCTTCACCTCGGTGGTGAATTTTGTCGATGCCAACTATGTCGACTCCCTGCCTCTTCAGGAGATGTTCGAATCGGCCATCGACGGATTCCTATATCCGCTGGATCCCTACACCTCCTTTTTCAACGAGAAGGATGCCAAGGAATTTCTGCAACATTCCAAAGGGGAATATGCGGGTATCGGCGCTTATCTGATGAAGATTGGCGACTATGTCGTCATCAATAATCCGATCGAGGGTTCTCCGGCACTGCTTGCCGGGCTGCGTACCGGAGACAGGGTTCTGTCCATAGATTCCGTGGAAGGGAAGGGTCTGACCATCGAAGAGGCAAGAGGGCACTTTCTGGGTGTTCCGGGCACGGAGTTGAGTGTGCGGGTAAGCCGTCCATACGTGGGAGCTGACTCCATATTGGATTTCAAGCTCGTACGGTCCAAGCTGGTAAATCCCACCATTCCGTACTACGGCGTTGACGAGGACGGCATTGCCTACGTACAGCTGAACCAGTTCGGAGATAATTCGGATAAGGAGATGCGCGATGCACTGGAGCGTGTGTTGTCTGAAAAGAATGTTAAAGGCCTTGTATTGGATCTGACTGACAACGGTGGAGGCCGGCTCGAATCGGCAATCGGAATACTTGAGCTGTTTGTGCCCAAGGGTACGAATGTGCTGACGACAAAGGGCAAGAGTCGTACGAAGGATTATCTCACCACACAGCAGCCGATCGTGCCGGCCGATATGCCGGTAGCGGTACTCATCAACGGGTCTTCCGCATCCGCTTCGGAGGTCACGGCCGGTGCGCTTCAGGATCTGGACCGGGCTATACTGGTGGGTTCTAAGTCATACGGCAAAGGTTTGGTGCAGAGTACAATGCCGACTCCCTACAATACGATGGTTAAGGTAACGACGTCGAAATACTATATCCCTTCCGGACGTCTGATACAGGCTTACGACTACTCTCGCCGTAATGCTGACGGCAGTATAGCACATCTGCCCGACAGCCTTGCCCGCGCTTTCAAGACCAAGGGGGGAAGGACAGTCTACGACGGTGGAGGTCTGAGTCCGGATACCGTAGTAAATTATCCGGAAGTTACTCCGGTTCTGTATGCTTTGATAAAGAGCAATTCCTTGTTCGATTACGCCAACCGCTACGCGGCTACTCACGACACCATTCTTTCTCCCCGCGACTTCCGTATCACGGACGAAATATTTGCTGATTTCAAGGAGGGGATAAATCCGGAAAGCCTCAAATATGACAATGAGCTTGAGGGGATGCTGAAGAAACTTAGAGCCAAGGCTGAGGAGGACGGGTATCTCGATGAGAATGTGGAATCCGGTATAAAGTCTTTGGAGGAGGCTCTCAGTCACGATTTCAACCGCGATTTAGAAGCCTCCCGCCCCCTCGTCGAGATTCTTTTGACTCCGGAGATTATGGGGCGATATTATAATACTCGCGGGCATGTGCAAAGCACTCTCAACTTCAATCCTCTGTACAAGGCAGCCAAGAATATTTTGCTGGACAGGGAGCTGTATGATACCATGCTGACAGCCACACCGGAAACCAAGGGGAAAACAAAGAAGAAATAAGAAAGCAATATGCCTCAGCCGGTCAGTGTCAGTCGTCTGAAAAAATTATTTGCCACCAAAGCGCGTACCGAAGGGGTAAAAAACCTTCTGTTCACAGGAGGTGCATCGCGTTGTGCCATCACCGGGCTTGCGGGCTCATCGGCTTCACTTCTCTTTTCAGCATTGCCGCGCCGAAAGGCTCCGTACCTCATAGTAGCGGAGGATTTCGACGAAGCCGGGTATATGTACAACGATCTCTGCCATCTTGCCGACAACGCGGCGGAAGTGCAGTTTTTCCCATCGGGATATAAACGTAATATCCGTTACGGCCAACCGGATGCACCTTCGCAGATTCTGCGTATGGAGACCCTGAACGCCATAGCTAATTCTTCCGCACGATGGATAGTGAGTTACCCTGAGGCTCTTGCCGAGAAGGTGCCGGCTCCCCGGAGAATGTCGGAGAATACGCTGACGCTACGTCGGGGAGATTCGATGAAGCCGGATGATCTTCTCGCCCGGCTCCTCTCGCTCGGCTTCACGCGTACGGACTATGTCTACGAGCCGGGACAGTTTTCGCGTCGAGGGTCTATCGTCGATATTTTCTCTTACGGGTGTGAGTACCCCTATCGAATTGATTTTTTTGATACGGAGATCGACTCCATGCGTACGTTCAATGTCGAAACACAACTTTCGGAAAGTCGCCTCGACGTTTTGGATGTGGTTGGTTCCGAGAGCCATGCTTCGGACTCGGATGACATACCTCTTACGAGTTTCCTGTCGGACGAGACAGTGATATTCAGTCGGGATATCGACTATATGCTGGCTCGTATCGAGGATCTTTGCGGGAGTGCAATCAGCGGGTCTGTGGATATTTCCGGCGAGGGGGATGCGGATGCCATGAGTCATCTTGTCGATCCGGAAGGGTTCCGAAGGTCGGTGGAAAGGCTACGGATATGCGAGTACAGGGCTTCTGCGGAGGCTGTATTCTCTCCGGAGACGGACGTGATGCGCTTCGACTGCGCTCCGCAGACGTTATATCATAAGAATTTTGAGCTTATCTCGGAGAGTTTCCTGCGCCTTATTTCGGAAGGGTATTCGCTGTACATACTGTCTGATTCGCCGAAACAGCCTGAACGGCTGAAAGCTATTTTTGCGGACCGCGGCGACGACATAAGTTTTACTCCTGTCGATACGACCCTGCATGAGGGGTTCATCGATCGGGAGACGCGGTGCTGCTTCTTCACCGATCATCAGATCTTCGACCGGTATCATAAATACAACTTGCGCTCCGAGCGTGCGCGCAGCGGCAAACTGGCCCTTTCCCTGCGGGAGCTTAACCAGATTGAGACGGGGGACTACATCGTGCATATTGATCACGGCATCGGTCGCTTCGGGGGACTTGTGCGAACGAATGTCAACGGCAAGATGCAGGAGATGATCAAGCTGCTCTATGCCGGGGACGATATCATATTCGTGAGTATACATGCACTCCATAAGCTGTCGAAATATCGGGGAAAGGAGGGTGAGCCTCCCAAGATAAGCAAGCTCGGGTCGGGCGCATGGAACAGGCTCAAGGAGCGGACGAAGGCCAAGATGAAGGAGATCGCACGCGATCTCATAGCTCTGTATGCTGCCCGCAAGAATGAGGCCGGATATGCTTTCTCACCCGATTCTTATCTGCAACATGAGCTGGAGGCGTCGTTTGTCTACGAGGACACCCCCGACCAGCTTTCAGCTACCAAGGCCGTGAAAGCCGATATGGAATCGCCGCGTCCCATGGATCGCCTGATTTGCGGAGACGTGGGCTTCGGCAAGACGGAGATTGCCATAAGGGCTGCTTTCAAGGCTGCTGTGGACGGCAAGCAGACGGCTGTGCTGGTGCCTACTACCGTACTTGCCCTCCAACATTATCATACTTTTTCGGAACGTCTGCGGGATATGCCGGTCAGGGTTGACTTCCTTTCCCGTGCCAGAAAAGCTTCCGATGTCAAGAAGATTCTTGCAGATCTCGCCGAGGGGAAGATTGACATACTGATAGGCACCCACAAGCTGATAGGGAAGAGCGTGAAGTTTCGCGATCTGGGCCTTCTTGTCATCGACGAGGAGCAGAAATTCGGGGTGGCGGTTAAGGAGAAGCTCAAACTCATGAAGGTGAATGTCGACACCCTTACCATGTCGGCGACTCCGATTCCCCGTACTCTGCAGTTCTCCCTCATGGGGGCACGCGATCTGAGCAACCTGAATACACCTCCAGCCAATCGCCATCCGATACTCACGACCGTGACAACGTTCTCGGACGATATAGTGGCAGAGGCCATCAATTTTGAGCTGAGCCGCTCCGGACAGGTCTTTCTCGTCTGCAACCGCATAGAGCGTCATGCCACCCTCCACAATATGGTCAACCGGCTTGCTCCGGGTGCCCGCATAGTGGAAGCTCACGGGCAGATGCCTCCCGACAAGCTCGAGAAAGCGGTATGCGGATTTGCAGACGGCGATTTCGACGTGCTTATCAGCACTACAATCATTGAGAGCGGAATCGATATGCCGAATGTCAACACAATCATCGTCGACAACGCTCAGAATTTCGGCCTCTCGGAACTTCATCAGCTTCGCGGACGCGTGGGTCGAAGCTCCCGCAAGGCCTTCTGCTATCTCCTCACACCTCCCGGACTTCCCCTGACCCCGGTGGCACGCCGCCGGCTCCAAGCCATCGAAAGCTTCTCGGATCTGGGTTCGGGAATCCACATAGCGATGCAGGATCTCGACATACGCGGTGCAGGCAATCTGCTCGGTGCGGAGCAGAGCGGGTTCATAGCAGATCTGGGCTATGAGGCTTATCAGAAGATTCTGAAAGAATCGGTGTTCGAGCTTCGGACGGAGGAGTTTGCGGATACCTTTGCTCCCGACGAAAAGTATGCGTCCGATGCCATTTCGCAGGAATATGCATCAGACTGTGTTGTAGAAACCGATCTGGAATTGCTGATACCGGCCACTTACGTTCCGCAGGAGGGGGAGCGTATCTCCCTCTATCAGGAGCTCGACAGTATGGAGCTTCCCGGCGGCGATATGTCTCCGGTGGAGGCGTATCGCTCGCGTCTCACGGACCGATTCGGTGCCATACCGGATGAAACAGAGGAGCTGATACGCATTGTGCCACTGAGAGCTACCGCCCGGCGCCTTGGAATCGAAAAGTTATTCTTGAAGCAAGGGAGTATGTATCTTTTCTTTGTGGGAGATGACAACAAGGCCTACTACAACTCGCCTGCTTTCGGGCGTGTCCTATCCTACATGCAGCAGCATCCGCGTCAGACACGCTTGCGCGAAAAGGAAGGAAAACGCTCCATGGTGGTGGCCGATATCAACACCGTGGAGAAGGCTCTCGATATTCTAAGAGAGATCATCACACTCTCTCCGATATAGGGACCTCTACACACCGCAATACCAAAGAAGATAAAGGCTAATATAGGACGGTGTGACATAATAGGCCATCTGTGTCGTCGCTTTCGGAACTCGGACTCAGTGCCTGACATCTGACCTATTCTAACAAACCTTTAGAGGCTGCGCCAAAATTTTCATTTTGACACAGCCTCTGCTGTTTTGCGGTTATGCGGTGGGTTTTTATCTCACGATTGTCTTGACGGGAGAATGGCCGTCGGCGGTGACGATATAGACACCGGTAGAGAGTGAGATAATCTCTGTGGGCGCGGCGTTGTCGGTTGTATAGACGACAGTACCGTCGGAGGCCACCACAGAGAGCCGAAGGTTTTGTGCTCCCTTGACAGTGATTGCGCCGGGTGACGAAGTCACGATAAAGTCTCGGGCTGTGGTCTCCCCTACTCCGGCAGAAACCTCAACCATTGCCCGGTTGCTGAGAGGATGTAATCCTCCATAGGCCTTTTCGGCGGCCACATGGTAGGTTGCCGCTTCAGGATAGTTGTCAGTGAAAGAGGTCTCTTTCACTCCGGAGGCAATTGTCTCGCCGTTGCGAATCACGGAATATGAAATCTCATCTTCCCATCCTTGTGCGGGGGTATAGATGACATCATCGAGCTGGAGACCGAAGATGTTCCGGCTGACATAGCGGATAGCGAAATAGCGGGCATCTTCGGGTAGTTTGGCTTCGACTTCTTCCCAGTAGGGGGTTGCTTCGGGATCACCTTCCTGAGTGACGTAGTCGGTGAGATGACGGAAATCTTCGGGAGCCTGTCCGGAGGCGGATGTCAGAATCTCGACCGTCTCAGGTCCGTAGGCGAAGTGAAGCGGACGGATATAGAAAGTCAGGTCAGTGCCCCCCTTGATCTCAGGTGAGATAAGCCAGTCGTCGGCTTTCGTCTTGCCGTCGCCGGGGCCGAACACGATAAGGGATTTTGCCGTACCGAGGTAGCCTGCATAGCGATAGTCGAAACCGGCATCTTCGTAATCAAACACTTGCCATGCCTTAGGGAGTCCCATACCGGGATAGGAGGCTCCGATGAACATCATGGTAGGGAGCTTATCTCCGTCGTAGTTGGTGAAGAGTCCGATCTGCGAGTCCATATTCCAGCTTTCGAGGTTGTCGGCATACATGATACCATAATCTGCGGCAGGAGATGACCAGTTAAGGGTCACATTATCGGAATCGTTATCGCGTGAGGCCTTGAGGTCGCGGACTACGTACTCCTCCTGAACCCAGACTGTGAGCATATCTGCTATGCTGTTGTTGTCGGGATTGCCGTCGTTCTCCACAACAATGGATATATCGAATGTACCGGTACCTTCAAGGGCTGTGTCGGGAATAGGTTCGTAGCTCAGGTCGACGGTTTCTCCCGGTTTCAGAGTGATGCTTTTTTCTGTCGGGGAGACGGCATCGAATTGCTGTACTTGGTCGCCGCTTTCGTCAGTGAAATTGAGAGTGGGTATATCGAACGTGATGTCATTACGGCCATAGTTGCCGGCAGTGAAACGCCATGTACTCTTTTCGTTGGCTTTCACACGGCTGTGAGTGAGAGCCGGACGGAGATCAAGTTCCACGTCGTGGTAGTTTTCCATGCCGAAACGATCGAGCATCCATATCTCGTCGTCGTAAGCACCGGAGAATCCGAAATCAAGGTATATCTCGACCCACTGTTTTCCAATCATGTCGTCGGAGAGAGGGAGGGAATATTCCTTCCATCCGGCTTCTGCTGACGGTTCGATACGCCCTATCTTCACATCGCTGACATCGCTCGAAGAAGCGTAGACATCGGTTGGCGCGAAGTGGGGATAATTATAGAGGCGAAGTACAACTCGCGCCCCCTTGTCGGTACGTGTGTCGAATTTAGGCAGATGCAGTCGTCCGCGAGCCACTCCGGCATCTTCAGTGAAAGCTATGAGTGCGAGCGAAGAAAGATTGGCAGCTTCTTCGAATCCATAGGCCGGATTGTCGAAATACCAGTCGAGGGTGTACGTTTCATCCGGATAGGACATGCCTATGGGTCCGAGTGCTATGGAGCCGCTGGAGAAGTCTTCAGTCGAAGGCAACGTATATGGAGTACCCAGCACGATACCGGATCCTTTATCGGGGGCAGCTCCCTCGCCGGCCACATTGGAGGCTGTGACGGTGAAGTAGTGCATTTCCAGAGGATAGGAATCAGGGATCGTATAGGAGAAGGAGCATGTGCCGTCGGTGGTGCCGACTTTGGTATAGCTGCCGTTGCCTGTGGCATGGCGTATGGTGTATGTCACCTTCTCGGGATCAACATAACCGCCGTCAGGACCTTCCTCCGGGAGTGTCCATGTGAGATCAGCTGTGCGGTTAGTGGCATCGGCTGTGACTGTAAGTTCCGTTACAAGGCCGGGAATGTGCTGGCCGGTGTAGACTGTTGTCACGGCCGGATTGGAGCGTCCGGCGTCGTTAATGACGACTACACTGATTTCCCCTTCACCCTGTCCATTGTCGATGACACATTCCATCGTGGCTCCGGGAGCACCGGAGAGTGTGAGCGAGGCCTCCTTGCTTGAGACTTCGGCCTGAAGAGTCTGAGAGTCTGCGATCGTCTCGCCACCTTCGGAGAGTGTCGGCATCGTGAACGTCACTTTTGCCCCGGTGCTTCCCTGAGGCTGAGGTTCTGCTTTCAGGTCTGATACCGGACGTGTGACGGCGACAGTACGGGTGTCGTACTTCAGATTGAGGTCTCTTACGAAGAGGTGGAACATCTTGGGTTCGGAAGTAGCCCGGATCGCTATGTAGGTCAAGCCTTTATGGTCGGGTGCGAAAGAGAAGGAATACTCATCGAACTGCTCTGAGCGAATCTCGGGAGAGTTGTAGAGTTTCTTCATGGCCGTGACGTCAGGAGAGGCTCCGGTCCAGACTTCGAAAGTCTCGGGGAAACTCTTGCCCATGCCTCGTGCCTTGAGCGAGAATGTGAGCATGTTGTCTGTGGAGGGAACATTGATGGCGGGAGTGACAAGCCAGTCGTCGGCTTTGTCGGTGGTCGAATAGTTGTACCGAGCGGCACCGAAGTCATTATAATAAGTCCAAGTCGACGCATCGGAATTGGAGTTGACGACAGTAAATTGCCCGAATTCGTCGGCGGTAGGCTGTATTTCGAATGGGAGCTGATATGCTTCGTCCTCTTCGGTAAATATCTTCATGCTGAGGTTGCTGACCGTAGCAGATCCTTCTGAAGAGAAGATGAGATACCTTATCCCTTCTTGAGCAAGATTGAGAATCCGCGAAACATCCTCCCCTTGTGGAGCCGCATCGACGGTGAACAGTTCATTTGCGGAAGAAACAGCCGGAGCATTACCGATACCTACGGAGATTCCGCTTCCTACAACGTGGAAATCGATTTTCACACGGGCGGCCGCAGGGAGCGTAAATGCTTTGGAGAAAGCAGCCGAAGCGTCTGAAACGTTCAGTGGGCCGGTCATTTCGAGAGGAAGGGAAGATGCCGGAGTGTCGTCGGTCGCTTCGAGGGAGAAATTCTTTACAAGGAGTTTATAGCGGTTGGCTGCCGAGCTGCAGTGTAGAGCCGGACGCCATGCTCCTGCTTCCGGAATATGTATGACTACCTCGCGCTCGTATTGAGCCGCGCCCACTTGAGGTTCCTTCCATACGATACTGAATTCTTCAGGCTTTTCTCCCTGTCCGAACAGCACCTCCATGCTCTCGATTGAAGAACCATAGGCCCGTGCTGTCCATTTGAATTTGTAGTTGCCGGGCTCGGGAACGTTTATTTCAGGAAACAAGGCGTAATCGTCAGCTGCGTTGGAGACATGGTATTCGTAGGTCAGACCCTTGTTGGAAGTGTCGTAGAACCATGTTTTACCATCTTTGTTACTGTCGATAAAATCGAAATACCGAGCCTCTTCCGGTTCCGGAGTCATAAGGAACGGGACCGTGAATCCTTGCGCGGTGTTTGCCTCGATCTTAACATTGGTAACGTTCAGGGACAGACCTTTTTCAGGGGACGTGGCATGTATCATCACGCAATACTTGCCGGCTGCCGGAACCGTGAAGTCAGCGGAAAGCTGGCCGAAGGAAGGGGATGTGATCTCATCAGAGAAAGAACAGATCCTGACAGCATCGGCAATTTCCGTTGTTGGAGAAATGCAGATGTCAAACGATTCGGGTTTAACAAGTTTCTTAGCTTGCAGAGAGACCGTATAGCTTCCGGGAGCAGACGGGAAATCCACGAAGGGAAGTATCAGCCAATCGTCGGCTCCTCCGTCGGCCATCATGCTCTCGTAGCATGCTGTTCCACCGAGGGAATAATCCTTCTCATACTTCCAGCAAACGCCGTCATTGTTAGCGTCTACAGTTGGATAGCCGGCGATTGCCTCCTGACTGAAATCGAAAGCAGCCGGCAGTGTCAGGGCTTCCGAGGCGCTAATGCGCTGTCTCGCCTTATTATCCTTTGCCTGACGTAAGGTTTGTGTCGTTACTTCCCTAAGGCTGCCCCCACGATTAGGTAAAGCCTTGGGTAGAGGTGGCGAGGCCACGGTTACCAATGCGTACGAACAAAACGCAATGGCGGAAAAGAAACTCAATCGGTTCATTATTTTTTAAGTTGATATTATTAAAATGTCAAAAAGCAAAAAAGCATATAAGGAGATTACGGCGAACCATAAGGGTTGGATCCTTGAAATAAGGAACGCATGACAAGTTTTCGAGTAAAATCCGGTAACCACCTTTCCCGGGGACTATATGTTTGAAGAGTCGGGTCATTTGATATTTAGAGCATGCGCTGATGCTTTCCAGTATATTCTTCGGCAACACGGAATTTGCGGCCTTGACCTCAAAATCTCCCCGTTCTATATCGTGCAGCTTAGCTGCAAGCTCTTCCTTGGTCATAACAAGTGCAAATATATATATAAATTGTGAGGTTTGGAAGATTTGTATTGCGAATTAGGAGATTAATTCTTAACTTGCAGCCTCCAACGGATATGTCGCGCTTTTTCGGAGACGCGACGTTTTATCGACCTTTTTACCGGAAAAACAACTATAATATCACGATAAATATGGATGAATTAACGAGCGTGATCGACTGGTCGAGGTATCAGTTCGCACTTACGGCTATCTATCATTGGCTTTTCGTCCCGCTGACGCTGGGCCTGTCTGTGATGGTGGCTATCATGGAGACTATCTATTATCGTAGTGGCGATAAGCAATGGCTCGACATTACGAAGTTCTGGATGAAGCTTTTCGGCATCAACTTTGCAATGGGTGTGGCCACGGGCATCATTCTGGAGTTTGAATTCGGTACCAACTGGAGTAACTACAGCTGGTTTGTGGGAGATATTTTCGGAGCGCCGCTTGCCATCGAAGGTCTTTTCGCGTTCTTTCTTGAAGCGACCTTTGTGGCTGTGATGTTCTTCGGCTGGGGTAAGGTTAAGAAAGGATTTCATCTTACGGCAACATGGCTAACGGCTATCGGAGCCATGATTTCCGCTGTGTGGATCCTTGTGGCAAACGGCTGGATGCAGCATCCGGTAGGCATGGAGTTCGACCCAGCTCAGATGCGAAACGTGATGGTTAGTTTCAGCGATGTGGCGCTCAACGAAGTTGCTGTTTCGAAATTCTTCCATGCGGTGTTCTCAAGCTGGGTGTTGGGAGCCACCTTCGTTCTGGGTGTAAGCTGCTGGCTAAAGCTTCGTAAGGTCGACGACAGATTTGTGATAAGGAGCATCAAGGTCGCAGCCGTCTTCGGTATGGCTGGAATCCTTCTGACTCTTATGACGGGCGATCAGGAGGCCCGGAATGTGACGAAATATCAGCCCATGAAGCTTGCTTCCATGGAAGGGCTGTATCGTGGTAGCACAGGTCAGGGTTTTGTAGCTTTCGGTATATTGAATCCGGACAAGAAGCCGGGCGACAACCGCAATCCCTTCGTGTGCAGTGTGGAGATTCCTCACATGCTTTCCTTCCTTGCTCATCACGATTTCGATTCTTTCGTTCCGGGTATTGAGGATGTGATGGACGGTCGGCGTATCACGTCCAAAGGGGACACGATCTACGAGGTCAGCTATTCGGAGCGGATCGCTTCCGGAAAGATAGCCCATCAGGCTCTTGCGGACTACGACCGTGCGGATTCTGCAGGCGACAGGGAAGGGATGGCTCTCGCTGCCGATACGCTGAAATCGCACTTCAACGACTTCGGGTTCGGTTATTTCGATTCTCCCAACCAGATAGTGCCTCCGGTTGCTCCGGTGTTCTATACGTTCCATGTGATGGCTATACTCGGAGGATATCTGCTGGCGCTGTTTGTCTGCGCTCTCCTTGTTGCTTTTCCGCGTAAACGCTGGCTCAACAATAAATGGGTGCTATGGATCGGTATCATCAGTGTGCCTCTGGTATGGATATGCAGCGAATGTGGCTGGATCACCGCCGAGGTGGGACGTCAGCCGTGGATCATACAGGACGCCATGCCTACAAAGGCTGCGATTTCCTATATTTCTGCGGACAGTGTCAAGCTGACATTCTGGCTCTTCGCTCTCGTCTTCACCCTGCTGTTGATGGCTGAGATGACGATCATGACGCGTGTGATCCGTACAAAGCAGAAGGATCTTTCTCCTTCCGACAGCATCAAGAAAACAAACAAATGACCTCTCAAAACGAATAAGATATGCAAGATCTGATTAATCTACAGAATTATTGGTGGCTTCTCATAGCTATCCTCGGCGGTGTGCTCGTAGTTCTTCTTTTCGTACAAGGGGGACAGTCGATGCTTTTCGGAGTCTCGGATATGCAACACCGAAACAAGATGATCTCCATGTTGGGTCGTAAGTGGGAATTGACGTTCACGACGCTTGTGGTCTTCGGGGGAGCTTTCTTCGCTTCTTTCCCACTGTTCTATTCCACGAGTTTCGGAGGTGCTTACTGGCTTTGGATGCTGATTCTGTTCAGTTTCGTGCTTCAGGCAGTAAGCTACGAATTCCGCAGCAAACCGGGTAATCTTTTCGGCACCTCCACCTATGATGCGTTTCTTTTCATCAACGGGTGTGTGGCCTGTGTGCTTCTCGGGGTAGCCGTGTCGATGTTCTTTTTCGGCGGACATTTCACGATTACCATGGGTAATATTCTCAACGGCAGTTCGCCGGTGATCTCGCAGTGGGATTCCTCGCATGGGATAGAGGCTATTTTCGACTGGCGGAATCTCCTTCTGGGTTTTGCAGTGCTTTTCCTCGCGCGCTGCAACGCCGCCATGTATTATATGCACAATGACCATGGCGACAGCCGTTTCTTCGAATCCAACCGGCGTCGTGTGCGTCTGAATGGAGCTATCTTCCTTGTTTTCTTCCTTTCTTTCGCAGCTGTTCTGCTTACCTATCCCGGTTTTCAGCTTACCTCCACGGGTGCTTCTCAATTTACGCTGGACAATACGTTTGAGCGTATCCCCGGTAAATACTTCTTCAATTATATACATCTATGGTGGGCTCTCGTCTGCTTCCTGCTTGGTGTGGTGATGGTTCTTTACGCCCTGATTCGCGCATCTTTTGCCAAAGGTTTCCGTGGCGGAATCTGGTATAGCGGTATCGGTACATTCCTTGTGGTCATCTCGCTGTTCTTTGTGGCGGGATATGCCGACACCCCCTACCTCCCCTCTCTCGACGACCCGGCATGTTCTCTCACGATACGCAACAGCAGTTCTACTCTTTTTACCCTCAAGGTGATGAGCTACGTCTCTATCATAGTACCGTTTGTGATCGGCTACATTGCCTACGCATGGTACCAGCTTGAGAAAAGGGGTAAATAATAGGAAAAGATTTGTCACGGTCCGATGGAAAGTAAAATCAGAATTCATGTCGCCAACACAGGGGAGACACTGGAAGTAGAGGGGGGAAGTACCCTCGCTTCCATCCTGCCCCTCCTCTCCGGGAGACTTCCGTTTGTCCCAATGTGTGCTATGGTAAACAATCGTGTTGAATCCCTTCGTTTCCCTCTCTTCATGCCCAAGACTGTGGAGTTTCTTCATCCCGGGAGCAAGGGGTCGCGCCGGGTGATGACACGTTCTCTCTGCATGATGCTTTACAGGGCTGTCAGCGAAGTGCATCCCGAAGCACGTCTCGTGATGGAGCACAGTATCAGCCACGGCTACGTCGGGCGCTTATTCTCTCTTGCGGGTAACGAGGATGTCACTCCCGATATCGATGCAATCCTTGCCACAATGAGGCGACTTGCCGAGGCCGATCTCCCTTTTGAGCGCCATGAGGATCGCACACCGGTTGTCAGAGGTTTGCTGGAAGCACGTCATCTGGACAGCTCCGTTCTGCTGCTTGACACGATAAGGGATCTATACACGGTTTATTATACGCTTGATGGCGTAGCTGATATCTTTCAGGGTCCTTTGGCTCCATCGACGGGTTATCTGAAAGTATTCGATCTTGTTGCGGACTACGGAGGAATGCTTCTGCTTCCTCCTGATCCATCGGATCCGGAGCGTCCGGCTTCTCCCGTCAAGCAACCCAAGATGCAGGAGGCCTTCAGGGAGCATCTGCGCTTCAACCGGATTGTGGGTGTGAGGGATGTCGGAGAGCTCAACAGAGCCGTCGAGGAAAATCGCTCGGCAGATCTCATCAATCTGAGCGAGGCGCTACATTCCAAGATGCTTGCCCGCATAAGCGACAACATAGCGGATCGACATTCGAGAGTGGTCCTGATCGCGGGACCTTCATCCTCAGGTAAGACGACAACCTCCAAACGTCTCGGCATAGAGCTGATGACCAATCTTCTCAAGCCTAAGCTTATCTCGCTGGATGATTATTTTGTGGATCGGCATCAGACACCTCTTGATGAGAACGGTGATTACGACTACGAGTCGCTATACGCCCTTGATCTCGATTTACTGAATTCCGACCTCAACGCCCTTCTCGCCGGCAAGGAAATCAATTTGCCCTCCTACAGTTTTGAGCTTGGACGTCGTGTCCCCAAAGAGCGTCCTCTGTCGTTACGCAGCGACGAGGTACTCGTGATAGAAGGTATCCACGGGCTGAATCCGGAGCTTGTGAGCGCTGTCGATGCCGATTCGGTGTTCAAGGTCTATGTCTCCGCCCTTACGACCCTCGCCATTGACGACCATAGCTGGATTCCAACCAGTGACAACAGACTTCTAAGACGAATAGTACGCGATCACAAGTATCGTCATACCTCAGCGCTCGAGACCATCAGGCGATGGGACTCCGTGCAACGGGGCGAACGAAAATGGATTTTCCCTTTTCAGGAAAATGCTGACGCTACATTCAATTCTTCCCTCTTGTTCGAGCTCGCAGTGATGAAGAACTACGCCGAGCCGCTTCTCAGGCGTGTTCCTCATGATATAGAGGAATACAGCGAGGCGTCGCGTCTGCTTCGCTTCCTTAGCTGTTTCATCCCCATAGAGGAAACCCAGATACCTCCTACTTCCCTCTTGCGCGAATTTCTCGGTGGTTCAAGTTTCCATTACTGATTCATGAAAATAATTGCAGACTGCTTTATCCCGTTCCTTAAAGGACGACTTGACGATATGGCCGACATAAGCTATGTCGACCCGGCGGATTTCACTCCAGACATTGTCAGGGATGCTGACGCACTGTTGATCCGCACACGCACACGATGTGACAGCCGGTTGCTCGACGGAAGCCGTGTCCGTTTTATCGCAACATGCACCATAGGGATGGATCAGTTTGACCTGCCGTGGTGTCACTCGGCTGGAATTACCACCGCCAATGCTCCCGGTTGCAATGCTCCCGGTGTCGCTCAATATGTGTGGGCCTCGCTGCTTCGTGCCGGCCTGCTCCCCGGGCGTCACAGGATCGGTGTCGTCGGATATGGCCATGTGGGTCGTATCGTAGCCGAATGGGGTGAGGCGATGGGATTTGAAATGCTTCTCAATGACCCCCCTTTGCTGGAGAGCGGCATGTTGCCGGAAAAGATTAATGGACGGTTTGCCGGTTTGGATACGCTCCTTTCCGAATGTGATGCGGTCACGTTTCACACTCCGCTCACGAAAGCCGGACCCTACCCTACCCTGCATCTCTTCTCTGAAGAGAAAGTGGATCTTTTGCCCCGGAAAGGGATTATCGTCAATGCCGCCCGGGGTCCCGTCACGTCTACGGGTGCCCTTCTTAAGGCACACCGGGAACGGAATACCGGACTGATTGTCGATACGTGGGAAAATGAGCCGGAGCTCTCTCTTGAGCTTCTTGATGCTTCTCTTTTCGGCACCTATCATATCGCCGGCTACTCCTTACAGGGGAAGCAACGGGCCACACGTATGGCTGTAGAAGCCCTGTGCCGTCATTTCTCCCTTCCGTCGCCTGACATGTCGGATCTTGCCGTGCCTTATCGCGGCGGATGCGCTGTCACTGCAGAAAAGATACTGGATTCCTACGATCCCTCTTCCGACACCGAGGCTCTCCGTCGCACTCCCGACCGATTCGAGACCATGCGCGACCATTACACTTTCCGTTCTGAACCCTCATTTGTAAATTCTAATCCTCTGTCTTAACAATTTTATTGAATATGAATAATCTAATAAAAATTTTTTCTATCATTGTTATATTGACAATTTTGTCGTCATGTAATTATGTAAAAAAGAATAAAGAGAAAATCGTTGGCGTCTGGACTGCCGAGACTGTGATTGATGGTGTAGAGGCGACCGAATATTATCAATTCAATGATAATGGAACGTTTGAGTGCGTCTGCACAATCGACAATCCGGAAATTCCGGGCTATACAGTAAATGGCACTTGGGAGATCGGATCATTAAGAAGCAAGGTGAAACTTAACTACGATCTCTCCACTCTTAAATTTTTCAATCCTATTTTTGAAAACCTTGATACGGAGAAAGGACTCTCTATCCTAAAAAGCGCTTCCCGGAACATACGTGAGGTGTCCGACAAAGATCCCATACCTTTTGAATTCAGTGATTTCGGCAAGGTGATGACTCTTGACTTTCCCGGACAAGGCATCAAAAAATTTTCAAAGGAAGAGGAGGCAAATATAAAAGATTTAATGCTCTCCAAATTACAAAAAAAGCAGAAGACGGAAGAGACGGAGGAGCAACCGCAGAGACGGCCACAGCTCGATACTCCGGCCACCAGATCAATCCTGAAAGACGGACTGAACATACTTGACGGTCAGTTTAGATTCCAAGGCAGCGACTACGGTTTCATCGTGAGATTCATGTACGATTCTGCAACCGGCGAAGCCTACAATCCCACGTATGAAGCCGCTGGTTACGGCACGGAATCAAACCTCTCCGATATCACTGTGGCTAACGACGAAAAAACGTTGACTCTTTCCGGTACGGCTTCCGGAACTAAGACAACAATAGTAGTGGACTACGTTGGAGATTCCCGGTATGAGGGAAGGATGGTCAGGGGCTCCAACAACGGCACCTGTATCCTCACACTTCATTGATGCCCCCAATCTTTTATCAACGTGTGAACAAACGGGAAGCGTGAGGCGTATAATAGGTATCTTATTCACATTGATATAAATATACTATGGATACACCAAAACAGAATCCCAATCTTTTCGCCAAGGCCCGCAAGGACTTAGGTGACGATATGCAATCGCGCGGAATAGGCGCTATAATCTGGGATAATTCCCAAGCAGGCTTCCATTATTTACCGGTGGTGACAGCCGCGGATTCAAAGCCCGGAGACACTCCTGTCGTAGTGCAGGGAATGTACTTGTATGACGGCGTCGTTTACCTTATGGAAGAGGGTATATGTCCTGTGAGTGTAGATAATCTATATGATCCCGACACGGAGGTGAAACCCGCGGTTGTGACTCTTGACGCCAACGACGCACAGCGTATGCTCGGAGATCCTTCCGGTAGTAAAGGTTATACCACAGAAGGGACACTTGAAGAATGGCTTGCCATAGCCGATTGTTATTACGAGGCACTCAACCTTACAGACCCGGACTAAGGTAGCCCCCAAGAGTCTGAGACAGTTTTATAAAAACAGATGAGGAGCAAGTCGGTATGGGCTTGCTCCTCAGATTCGTTATATCCGTATGGAAAGAGTGACCTTACATGCAGGCGCCATAGCGTCGGACGAGGGCCTCGTACTGTTCCTGAAGTTTCTGCATCTCGCGAGCTGCTTCGGCGCAATCCATTGGATCGGGATTGGGGCTGTATGTTGAAGGTTTCTTCCCCGGAGTGGTGCGTGGCGAAGGGTTAGGGTTTGCCACGAAGAAGAAAGAGTACGGGTCGGTGTAATATGTAGAGGGCTGTTTCCCACGTCCCGTCAGAGGCTGTTTAGCAGGGTTTTCTGAGGGATTCTCCGGCAGTCTTGAGGGATCGGCTTTCATTGCAGCCGCGAGATCCATCAGTGGACCGATATGTTCATCCGTTGGCACGGCAGTAGTGACAAGAAGTTTCTTCACTTCCTGCGGTGTGAGGTTTGGATACTGACTGTACACCAATGCAACTCCCCCGGCAACCTGCGGGCATGCCATGGAAGTTCCGCTCATGTAGTCGTAGCCTCCGGGTATAGCGTTGTATATATCTACTCCGGGAGCCGAGATGTCGCACCTCTCGCCCCAATTGGTTCCGTTGAGTGTTACGGGATCGAAGATTGCCATGTCACCATCAGAGTCAACGGCTGATACCACGATTGGATAGCTGCTGCGTTTCATCGGGTCCATCTGGGCCAATACGGTCTCGTTGCCTGCCGACAGGACAACACTTATTCCCATCTCGTCGAGCTGGCGGAATACCTCGTCATACATTTCCGCCACGTCGGGCAGAATGTTTGAGGCAAGCAGACGTTGTTGTTCAACCGGGAGGAATTTCGCCTGTGGCCCGAAATAGCGTCCTATGGAAATACTGACTACCTTGGCACCGTTCTTAGCCGCATAGACAAGTCCCTTTAGGATAAGACTGTCGGGGGCACCCTGAGAGTTAAAGACGTTCACCGGCATAACGCGGCAGTCGGGAGCCACGCCGCATGCTCCGCTGTTGTTGTCCGCCGTGCCAACCGCTGTACCGGAGGTATGCTGGCCATGGCCTGAGGTACTCGCCTGAGTACCCGGTTTGTTACGGTAAATGTCGTAGGGCTTGACCGTCTTGTTCTTTATTTCCGGATGATTCATGTCGAATCCGTCATCGAGTACGGCCACGATAAGGTTGGGGTTTCCGCGTTGTATATCCCAAGCCTCCGGCGCATTGATCATGTCGAAATAGAAGGATTGCTGATGTTTTTTCATTGCCGGATCAGCCGGAATATAGGATCCTCCGTTCATTCCTTCGGTCGCCACGATCACCTTATACTTGGGTTTCATCTTTTCAGGAATCCGGACTTTCATTTCCTTTACTTCCTCAGGGGGAAGTGTCAGCACCAGATGGTTAAGCACCGTATCGGGAGAGGAAAGAACATATTTCTTTTTATCGGGGAACTCTTTACGGAAGTCCTTTATGAAATCGTCGAGTGTACCCCCATCGAGCACCATGATATTGAGCCTGTTGTTGACAACATAGGTCATGCTGTCATCACTCAGTACGACATTTTCATTCTTTATTTCGGGCGAAGTGACAGGAAGGGTAGCCACAGATTCCGTTGAGGAGCAACGCGTCAGGAGCATGACGAGGACAAACACCAGCAGAGCGCAGAGAATCCCGATCAGGATCCATAGCCACGCGCGTTTTTTCTTGTTCTCCTTCTTGTCTTGCGGGGTTTCCACCGGAGGAATAACTTTGAAAACGTCATCTTTCCCGGATACGGGGGGAGCGACCGGTTTCTGGATTTCCACTGGAGGCACGACTGTTTCCCGTTTCTCCGTTTTGGAAACCTGTTCGGTTTTTTCAGCCACTTCAGAGTCTTTCGGCTTAGGCTGTGGAACAGAATTAAAGGTAGGAGCGGCTTGCTGTACTGGAGCAGCCATATCCGCGAAACTTAGAAGCGACAGGGGTGCTCCGCCGGATGCGGGACGCAATCCCCACTCGGCAATCGCTATACGGCCGTCTGCACAGAAAATCGTTTCTTCCGACGGCACGGTTGCGATGGCCTTGAATAGCTCTGTATCTGCGCCGGAAGGGAGTGCGGCCAATGCTTTCTGCAGACGTACCATCGACTGACGCAGAAGGTTGGAATATCGGCTATGCTCTTCCCCGGTGAGCTTGTCGAGGGGACGTGGTAGCGAGGAGAAGGCTTCGCTGCTCCATTCTATATTGCCGTCCGGGAGTACTGCGGGTGTAGCCAGCAGAGAGGCGAAGTCAGGATACGTATCGTGTAACCGGCTCTGCAGAAGCGACATGGTCTTGCGATAATTGCGCAAGGGTTCGCTACCTCCGGCCGCCACGTAGGTGAAGTGGCGTATGTCTGTGGTTTTAAGTATGAATCTCATAATGTTTTATCGGAGTCGTTTTTGCGACCATTTTTTAAGTTGAGGGAGAGTAGTTTAACGCTCCGGGAGGGTATTTTATTGTGTCATCTCTGCACGACGCATTCTGTCGAGCTTATGTTGCATCTCGGGCAATGTCGGTATCACATCTGCAAACGAGGGAACTGAGAAGACTTCCACAAGCATGGACCGCAGACTTTCGTTGCGCTCGATATCGTATTTCGGAATGTCGCAGGAGGCGAGGAAGCCACGCGTCATATTGTCCGTCCATGAGCGGAAGAATGTGTAGTTGGAGAAGAACTGCAGCGAATCAGCATGGTTTTCCGGATTATTGAGCACGCTGTCAACATGCTCGAACGTGCGGAACACACGGCTCATGCAGTCCAGTGTTTTTCGCTCGTTAAATTCGCAGTGGTCGTATTCTCCGTCCGCATCAATAAGGGGGATGTTCTCGCTCATTGCTGTAGCGTTGACATGTTCGCGAAGCTCGGGCGTGAAGTAAGCGGCGCCAAAGGAGTTTACAAACTTATTTAGTATTTCTGCCGTCAGGTCGGCTATCAGGTCAGCCATATCGTCGAGACGATCCGGAGTGGTGATATACTTGCGGAGGCGGGAGATGATTAGAGTGCTGATATGGAGCTTGTCCACATACAGGGCTCTTAATGCTCCAGCGACAGCTTCCAGATCGGCGTCTGAAAGGCCGTATTTTCTGAAGCGTTCCAGATTTGCCGTGTTAATGTAGCTGCTGAGCCAGAATCGCTCCATCTCCTCCACAAGGATCTGGGTGATATTCTTGGCGGAAGAGGGATGGAGAACATCCTCGATCGTGAAGCCCTCCCGCTGCAGATAATCGTTGACAGACTGAACGTCCGACAGATGATAGGCCGCAAGGATGCGTCGGATATTCTCATCGTCTGAAAGTCCCGGCTCGACTCCGGCGCGCTCGCGGATGGCGAGGAGAGGAGTAATGTCGGTATCCTTTAGAAGCTTCATCTCGGTAGCTACATCGAGCACCTTATCGTGTAGTTTATCCTCACTGATAAGTAGTGCCGAAAGGAATTCCGGGAAAAATTCCGGCTGCGAAGAGAAGAGTGTATCGAGAATCAGACTGAGCCTTCCGGCATCACGCATCGTATTGGCTATCCGTGTGGAAGCGTCATCGTCGTGATAGAAAGCATCCATGGTTGTGAAGATATTGACAAGGTTGTCCGTCACGAGACGGTTGAAACGCCGGTTACGTTGTTCTACCGCCACCCGCGATGCTTTCACGAGATTCTCGATGATATATTCCGAACCGTCCTGTCCTGCCGAGGCAGCCCGTTCCCAAGCCTCTTCGGGGTTGCGGAAATGAGTGTTGACAGCCGGATATCCGAGGAAAGTCTCTTTAAGTAGTCCGAGGAATTGCGGATCCTTCACTTTCGTTTCGCTGCGCGTCTCCAGATAGCCGTCAAAGACTTCCGTACTCCAGCTGAAGTCGCGAAGGAGATAGAGGTTGTTGAAGGTATGCCCCGGGGTCCATGCGTTGTACCAATGGAGAGGATCGCGTCCGTCTACGATATCGACGAGGAATTTGTCGAAACGGTTTTCCCAGCGGTTGGTAGTAGTGCGTCGCAGTGCTTCGACAGTCGCATCGCTCCCCTCTGTCTGATGGTTGCGGTTGAGGTCCAGATTGAATTTTGTGCCTACAAGGAAAAGCGGAGGAACCTCTACACCCTGAAGATTTGATAACCGTTCTTCGGGTGTTTTGCCGACCATGTCTCCGATCCAGTTGCCTAAAAGCTCCGATAGGGTCTTCACGTTCGACTGCTGGTTATGATAGCAGAAGAGCAGGGATGTGATAAGATAGCTTCGGGAATATTTGTTGAACAGGTAGGCCACACGCCCGCGGAGCACCATATTGCACGCCCGGTCGGAGGTTATCTCCTTTTCATCCGTATTTTCGCGTGTACGTGCTCCCGGGAAGTCGAGGATGTCGAGGTTGTTGAGGAAAGGCTTTTCCGATGCAACGTCGTCGGGTACTTCCAGCACGACTTCGGCCGTCACGGAGGTGAACTCGCTCTTCTTCACTCTCCGGACACCTTCCGGGGTATGAACTTTCATGTCGGGAACGGCAGCTATCCTGAGCTCCTCCCCTTTTTCTGTCACGGTCAGACCGAAAAACTCACGTATGCGGTCCACGCTCAGTATCGTTCCGTCGGCATTGCGGAGCGGCTCGATGTCTATGTAAACCGTTGTGGCGAAGCCCAGATCATGCAGCAGACGTACCTGACGCGAGAAGATGTCCGTCAGGATTGGATTATTGTTCCAAAGAATCGCAAACACATCCTTCCACGCCGAGGGTCCGACATTCCCTATGACGTCGGCCAGACGCCTGAAATATCCGCTCGCGTGGAGAGATTCCAACCAGTGTTTGGCTATCGGGAATCGGGTCGGTTCCAGATAGAGCGACATCTCGTAGACATCCTCCGGTGTGAAATGAGTCTGCACGGGGTTCATGGTGCGATATTTCTCTATCATGTCGTCCACACGACCCTGAAGGGTTTCCTTATCGGGGAAATTGTGGTTCTTTATGTCGCTGTAGAAGGAGTCGGCGATGATGAGAGCCATGTCTGCCGGAGTGAAGATTTTGGCTTTGATGGGAAACGAAGGGTCGGGCGCATTGGTGGGTCGTGAGGTAAAGCGTGTGATCAGGCTTGTCGACTCGGCGCCACCCCCCAGCGGGTTAAGCTCACTGAGAAAGTTTACTTCGCCATGCCCCGGATATTTCACACTGAACCGGTTTGAAGTATTCTTGAGAAGATTGTTGACAAGATACGACTTTCCGACCTGACTCTCGCCGAATATGGCGGCAGCGGGATTGGTGTGGAGCGCGGTGCCGATACGACGCATTTCCACTTTGCCGGTATATATGTTGTTGCGCACATGCTCCGACTCCTGAGGACCGAGGTGGGACTTGGCCCATTGCAGTAAGGTGGCCGATGCTTTCTGTTCCGCCTCGATACGGGAGGCGAGTATGGTGTCTATGTTCTGGTTGCCTTTATATGTTGATTCCATGTTTTACACTTCTTAAGGGAATTGAAATTAAGATTAAAAAAGGCTTCATTAGGAGGGTGTGTTGATATGCAGGATGAAGACACCTGTGTCAAGCCATCCGGCCTCATGCTCTGTGCGGCTCTGAAGCCTGAGATTGAAGAGCTGCGGATTGATGCTGTTTCCTTCCTGATCGATGATTCCCGTGATGTGGACACTCTCCTTGTCTGAGGTGTAATCCCGTTCCAGCGAGAAGGTCAGAGGCAGATGGGTGCATGTCCGAAGGCGTATCGTCTCCATGAAATCGTTGATCATATCGCGTGGCAGTGACTCGATGCTCGTGTCGGCATCCAGACCCCGGTTGCGTCTGATGGCGTGTGCCGCTTCAGCCCGGAGCGCCTTGTGGTTGAAGTCCAGACAATAGATCATGCGGGTTGGATACCCGTCGATGTCGAGTTGTTTTGTGCCGAAGCACACAGGGAAACCAGACACTTTCAGGTCGGCTATATTACGCCGGGGAGTAAGAAGGGTCTCCACATTACCCGTACGGGTGTTCATCACCCCTACATATTCACTCGTCGGTAAAATTTTCTTCTTAAGCAGAGTCGTATTGAGCTTGAACATGGGCAATTTCCCGTCCGATGCAAGATACGCTATCAGAGCTCCTACTGCGACGAGAGATTTCTTGTCCGAGAAATGTCCGACGTCGGTCGATCCGGGATACCATGCGCCCACACGGTAGTCTGCCATGGAGACGAGACGGTTGGGTGCCACCGGCATCAGGCGACGCATCAGCGAACGGATCTTGGGCAGCGAACACGGACGCCCGCCCATGAGTACTATATCCGATTTGAAAGCTGAGAAAATACCGGCCCACTTGCGAAGGGGCATCTCGAAGACGCGGCACACGATCTCATTGAGATACTTGGGTGAATATGTGACAGTGAGGTCTTCGAACCGGAATCCCATCTGGTCGGCAAAGAAGTCCAGCAGCTGAGTCGACGGATGATTCTCCGGGAATAGATCGGCAAAAGTGAGTACCTGCTCTTTCTCGTCGCGCTGCAGCATATCGAGAAGACGGTAAGCTATAGGTATCAGAACCTGTACGTTGAATTCCTTACGCATACGTCGCTCCACTACACCCATATTGGCTGTGTCTCCGAAGAAATGATGCATCTTCTCCGCGACATCGGGGCAGTGATTCTCCATCAGACGAGCCGTTATGATACCCGAGGCTCCCGGATACGACGGTCGTGGACCTTCGAGCAGCACGTCGGTGATGATGCGTTTCACGAGGTCGTCTCCGGCGCTGTGGAAACTCTCGTAGAAGAGTGGCCGAGCTTCTATGCTCATACCCTCGTCGCGATAATTGCATATCATCAGATCCGATGTACCTGCACCGATGTCGATGCTTGCCACTGTCAGCGACGGCTTCTCTTCGTTGTTGCGACGCCGGCCGAAAGTAGCGAAGAATTCCTCTGTGTTGCCGAGGAAACGACGCAGCTCCGAATACATATATACCATCTGGCAGCACGTGGCCTCGTCGTAATTCCATGATCGGCGCCGGTCGATATTGTCTATATCGAGCTTCAGATCCGCCACTGAGGGTATAATCTCCACACGCTCAGTAGCCTTGGACGCATCGTAGACCTCCATGAAGGTACCGTCGTAGTAGCGTTGCAGCGCTATCGACGCCTCTTCCATACTCCGGCGCAGTACTATCTGTTCTTTCCGGGTCATCGCCGTAGGACAGGTGAGGATGATTCTCGAGATATGGCGCGGCTGATTTTCCTTCCCGGCATGCAGGCGGAAGGAATAGCTGTTGGCTTGCGAACGCGCCTGCAGAAGAATCTCGACGAAACAGAATGTCATCAGTGAGGCGCGGGAAAACTCACACCTCGATCCCATGTTGCGGGGATCCGGAGTAAATGACCCGTCATTGCAGAACTGCTCCATCAGTCCGTGGAAAAACACCGAGTGGGCCGGACCGTTCACGCGGTCTTTCTCCGAGATAAACTTCCATTCCCCTTCGAACGGATCCTCGTCCCATAGATATCGCTTTGGAGAAGAATGAGATGTGTCATACTGGCGCGAATCCAGAAGAGAGCGGTTGCCTCCGCCGTAGATCGCATCCAGAGCCTCGTGGCCCAGACGCACCACGCTCGGCCACTGGAAGCGTTCGCTCATCTCTACTCCGAAACGTTCCTCCTTGAAGCAAAGACGCATGTCGAACGGCTCCTTATATGCCCGTCCGTTGCTCAGATTGCGAAGTTGAAGGATAGCAGTGTTCGAGAACGAGGGATCGAGCGGATCCTCAGCCAGAAGACCGAACGTGCGTGAATTTCCCACATCAAGTACGAGTGTCGTCTTGACTGCCGGATACGACTCGGAATTGTAGAGCTTTACATCGGGCAGGAAACCCATCTTATGGATGGTGCTTACGAAATATATGTAATAGGCTATGTACTTAAGTTTCTGCCCCGGAGGTAGAAGCGACAGCTCGGTGGACTTGAAAATTTCCTGAAGAGCCGGGTTGAGCCAAGGATTATACTTCTCGCTGCAGAAGCTCAGCACCGACATCGGTATCTGTGAGCTCTCGATGTGGACCATCTTCGACTTAGGCAGGTTCTCCTTCTCAACGCTTTCGCGTGAAACACCGCACAATGCGTAGTGGCGCGAATTCTGCCCTTCGAAATATGGAGCCGCCGATACATCCGGATTCGATGAGCCGGGGATATAATCAGGAGCCGGACCTGTCGTTGTGTCGAAAGCGAGCGTCACCCGATAGGTGCGGTTATCATCCGCAAAATCGTCGTAATCATCCTCTTCAGATGTTGTCTCTTTCTTCTTCACACGGGAGAACATGACCCTGCACCAGTCCGTAGGCGCGATTGAGCGTCCCGGCTCCCCTTCATGGAAATATGGCAGCGGTATCCAGCGGTTTTCGATCAGGGACAGCGCTGCTTCACGCTTGGGCCCGAGAGGCTGGTTGATGTTATTGACGGTCATCACTTTCTCCTGAGGCACAAAACCCAAGAGCTGCATGTTGAGCTCCTGTTCCGGTACGTTCAGCTCGTTAGTCTCCGGATTTATATAGTGGGCGCTCAAAAGACTCGAACGCTTCACATACTCATTGTTGACAAACAGGACACTATCCAGATAGGTGGTCTTATGAAACTCGTATTCAAAGAAACGCTGAGGCCGGATCAGATTGGCAGCCACATCGAAAGTCACCTCTTGAGGCAACGTATAGAATTGAATGCCTGAATCGGATATTAGAGATATTTCCATGTAAATAGATCGTTTGTTTTCAATTTAGTTATAGACAGATTTCCACGGAATTTTATCCTTGGATTCCCGGAAAGGGCATGTGTTCTTAACGACAAAGACACTTGATCTGCTCTAATTTGCAAAAATAAGAAAAAAACGCGATATTTCAACATCCCTACTTGCAATAACAGAAAAAGAATCGGCAACTTTCCTTGATGCCGATTCCATTCACTTTCCTTCATTAACGAATTAAGGTAGAACTCTCCCAATGACTTTACTCCCGGAAGCCATACTTCGGGGATTGTCCCCATATCGACAAGTCTCAGGCCGGACTTCACGAACAGTGTTCCTGCGCCTCCCACGATGAGGATACTTTTTACACCGGGCTGCCTCGTCCCTTTCAAGTATTGAAGACGCTGGAATCGGACGATCTGATACATCGTAAGGCTTATGCTGAGGTGCCTCCGAGGGTTGAATATACGCTCACACCCCGAGCCCGCGGTCTTGTCCCTCTGCTTTGGCAGTTAGTCGAATGGGCAAAGGGCAACATGACTCCGATTACCATTTCACGTCGTAGATTCGGCAACTCCTGAGACTTTATTCCTCCGGAAGATTGATGTCACGGTTACGTTTTGCCTCCTTGTTCGTATCAATTATGTAAGCAATGAAAAAGGACTTATTGACATCATCATTCCTTGACATTCGGAGCAAGCTGCATCGTATTGCCATGAGGTATCTTCAGAACGACGAGGATGCCAAAGATGCCTTGCAGGACACTTTCGAAAAGTTGTGGTCAAAAAGTAAAATTGAATCCGGCGATGAGGCTCGCAATAAACTGGTACACGTCTTACGCAATACCTGTATCGACCATCTCAGGACCAGCCATGCGACACTGTGGGACTCCCTTGGGAGTGCGGACGTAAAAGGTTATGAACCCCCGACGGAGGATATGGAACGTTACGAGAAACTAATCGTGAAGGGCCTCACAGAGGTACAGAGGCAGGTTTATGATCTTATCACTCACGATTGCCTTGAATATGAGGAAGTCGCCGTACGACTTAATATGTCCGTTGAGGCAGTAAGGATGAATATGAGTCGGGCTCGCAAGCGGATTCGCGAAAATATTAAAATGATTGAACGATGAAGACAGACGGATTGAATTTGACAATAGAAGAAACGGAAGAGCTTTGCCGCCTTTATTTGGACTGCAGACTCTCTGTCTTGGAGGAAAAGGAACTGGAATATGTCCTTAGCCGTTCCTCATTGGACTCGCCTGTAATTGCGGAGGTCAGGACTCTTATGAGTGTTCAGTTGAAGCCCCGGACGCACAGAGCTGTCCGTAAGGCCGGATTCCTGAAATGGAAATATATTTCCCCTGTAGCCGCGTGTGCAGCCGTAATAATGGGAGTTGCTCTATTTTTCACCGCTCCACGAGATTCCTCACTTCCCGACAATAATTCCGACAACTATATAGCCGCATACCGTCACGGTCAACGCCTGAATGGAGAAGAAGCCGTCAAGGCAACGAATTTAGTAATGGCCAAGGCTGATTCACTGATAAATTTAGCCTCTCTGGCAGAAAACGAATATATGCTCAGAGCCGACAATATAATCAACGAAACTCTCAATAACTAATCAAACATATTATGAAAAAATATATACTGCTCCTGATCCTCTCGTTTATTTCGCTCACAACATTCGCAAAAGCTCCCAATCTCAATGTGGAGAAGATGTTCGACGGCTCCTACACCAAGAATCGAAGTGTATCTCTAAACATATCCCGTACACCGGCAAAATATTTCAGAGGCTGTACAGTCACTAATAACCAAGCAATAGTCAACAAGATCTCTCAGTTGTTTGAAAAGGATCTGCCCAGAGCCACACGCTCTCAGGATTTGACCGACAACGGGACGCAATTCCGCTCTATGATAATCATCAACAACGGACAGGAAATCTACATCGGTCTGAGTTACGATGAAAACAACGGATGCTATCTCTTCATAAGCGGCTCGCCCGACGCATTTAAGTAACCCTTAAACATACAGATATGAATATCTACCGTAAGCTGCTCTTAGGAGTGGCCATACTCCCTGTGTCCCTTTTTGCGCAGGAATCCAGTGACTCAACCTCAAATTCGTGGGAGAAAGAACTCGAATTGAGCGAAGTTGTCGTAATCGGCAAACGCACCGTAGTGAAACAGCAGGAAGGTAAACTCCTCTATCTTGTGAAGAACGATCCTTATGCCAAGGGCCTTGACGGTATAAATCTCCTTGACCGTATTCCGCGTGTGTCGGTGAACAACGGTACTGTGAGCGTCGCCGGAAAGGGTACCGTCCGCTACATAATAGATGGTATTCTGATGGAACTCGACGCCTCTGCCATGTCGATGCGCCTGCAGAGTCTCCGTGCTGAAGATATAGAGAAAATAGAAATTCTCACGACACCTCCCTCCCGGTATGCTGTTGAACCAAACGCTGTATATATCTCGATCACGACTTACAACGAAACGCTCGGTACACGCGGAAGTATATACGGATCGATGAATCAAGGCGAAAAATTGCGTGAATACTTTAGCGGCAGTATCAGCCATACCACGAGAAAGATTGACCTCTCCCTTGATGCAAGTGTCTCAAACTACTATACGACCGGCGATAACGATATGAAATATATGTTTTCAGACGGGTTTAACCGCATATCTTCCTCACACAACCGATCCCATCTTTTTGATGCCGGGTTCAATGCCATGTTCAGATACAAACTTCCCCGCGACATGAATTTAGGCCTGATAGCAAATTACAATTATGAAGCGACATCAAGCAATGGCAAGAACCTGACGGATTATGGCGATTACACATCCGCTTCTTCAGTAGTGACGAAGTCTCGTCCCAACAATGCGCTTACCCTGACCGGATTCTTCGACTGGAATTTCGGCAAAAAAGGTGAATCCTTGCAGTTGACATACAATTATTTCGACCGGCATAGCCCTGCACTCTCGGACATTTCAACCGGATATTCCAATGCTTCTGAAGAATATCTCATCAATGAAGACGGCTCAAGCGACTACCGTTTCCATAGCGGTAAAGCGGATTTCAAATTGCCTTACAGTTGGGCTCAACTGGAGACCGGTGTCGCATATACCGACATCTTGAATTCATCTGACAATCTCTTATCGAATAATTTCATGACGTCATCTTCAGCACCGCAAGAAGTTAATTCATTTGATTACAGAGAAAGGATCGCCGCAGCATACCTGACTGCCTCGCGGTCTCTTGGCGAGGGATTATGGGGCAGCCTCGGATTGCGTTATGAATACACTTGGAGTGAAGGTAAGCAACTCTCAATTGCGCAAACTGACAAGGATAACTACGGACATATCTTCCCGACAGTGAATCTCTCATGGAATAAAAACGGAATCGGCTCATTCAACGTAAGCTATTCCATGGGAATGGGCCGTCCAAACCTTTGGGAACTTAATCCTTTCAAATATTATTCGACCACAGATGAGTACGCTGCCGGTAATCCTACCCTGAAGCCGACTGTCTGCAACAATGCAGAGCTCAATTACTACGGCCTTGGCGGTCTTTACGCCGTGGTGTACACATCCTTTGCTTCAGACGGGATTGGATACATCCGACGAGTCGATGAAACAGGGATGATAAGCACTATTCCATATAACTGCCTGACTACTAACAAAACCGGAGTATATGCCAACTACAAGCGTAATCTATTCGACCGCTGGGAAATGAAAGTAGGAGGTGAGCTATTCCGCACATATTCCCACAGCAATTTACAGGATTTCAAGCTTAACGAAATGGAAGACTGGTCCGGTAAACTGGAGGTTTCTACCAATATAATGCTCAACAGACAGAAGACCCTGATATTCGGTGCGCAATTCACGCATTTCTTCCCATGGCAGCAAAACCTGATTAACTATGAGTCGTTCCAACTCTTCAACATGTCCCTGAGATATTCCTTGCTCAGCAACCGTCTTAATCTGCAACTCAAAGCCAACGACATCTTTGGATGGAATAAGACCCGGTCTAAAGAGCATTATGCCGGATATACTATCAGACAGACCTTTAATGCCCATTCGGCCTATATCCTTCTGGGGATAAGCTTCAGATTCGGTCGGGACAAGGTCAGCGGTGTATACCGTGCCTCAAAGGAAGAACAGTCCGGACGTACAAAATAAGCGATATTTCATGCAAGGTAGTCAGCGGCTTAATTTCGGCAATAAAAGCGAATTATTGCCGAAATTAAGTCGCTGAGATATGGAACGTGTTGTTCGAATCAGGTCAACCGGTCAAAGAGATGTCGTTACTTCTCAAGTGCTTTTCTTCATTATAAGATCTGAATATATGTAATCAATGGTATGGAGATCTGCAGTGAAGGTGTGAACAAGCAGGCATGGCTGGACATTATTAAAATAAACAATCGTCCCAACATGAGCAAACGCACAATTTACAGTCGCTTTCAGGAGATGGTCCGTAAGTATCCAGATAACCCTGCGATAGTCGAAGATACCCGCACAATCAGTTACTCGGAGCTTGACAATATGGTCAATGCCATTCTTTCGAAGTTCCATAATCAGAATCAGTCGTTTATCGGTATCGTTATGCACCACGGTGCAGAGCAGATAGCATCGATGCTTGCGGTTCTGAAGAGCGGAGCCGCCTATGTTCCTGCCGAGCCATTCCTGCCAAAGGACCGTATCGATTATATGATGAAGACGGCCGGTGTGAAACTCGTCATCACGGATGAATACTGCGAGAACCTGCCGACGGAGTCAGAAAACTTTGAAGACCGCTCGACTCCGGATGGATTAGCTTATATTCTTTATACATCAGGCACCACCGGCAAGCCTAAAGGAGTCATTCAGGAAAACCACTCGGTCGTCAACTACTGCGAGGCGTACGAGGCCGAGATGCACACGGGGCCGGGGGAGGTGATGCTCCAGTATTCAGTATGTTCATTCGACATATTCGTGGAGGAAGTGTTCACCACGCTCCTCAATGGCGCCACGTTGGCTATCCCTGCCATTGAAGTGCACAACGGACCGCTGAGCGGGTTGATGGAATTCTGCACGCGCCACGGTGTGACTGTCATCGACGGATTCCCATACCTGATCGCCGACCTGAACAAGAAACCCGATATGCTGCCCGAGTCGGTAAATCTGATTATCAGTGGTGGCGACGTTATACGCGCAAGCTATATCACCAATCTGCGCAACAAGGGAGTAAGGATCTACAATACTTACGGCCCGTCGGAGACGTGCGTATGCTCCAACTATTTCCGTGTCGACAATGCCGTGCCTC
>CAYPBS010000010.1:0-37365 GCA_964409015.1 uncultured Sangeribacter sp. | reverse complement strand
AAATTATTAACAACTTATAAATCTACTGTTATTATGAAAAGGGCGACAACTGTCATATTGTGCTATCTTATGGCATTTTACTTTATGTCAGCTTTCGGCGGAGATCTGGCTATAAATGTCACTTTGAATACTACAGCAGGAGGTCAACTCAAGGATCTACTTCGGGTGAGAAAATATTTCGTAGAGGATTTAACTATCAAAGGAGTGCTTAGCGACGAGGACTACGAGGTGCTGTGGGAAGCTTCCTACTACGGCAAACTTAAGACGCTAAATCTTCGGGAGGTCGAGACAAATATCCCGGCATACGCATTCTATCATCCTGATATACAAGGAACCGATCCGACAAATAAGGACTTCAAACCTATAAAACTTCAAAAACTGATCTTACCTCCCTTAGTGAATACAATAGCGATGTATGCCTTCTATGGAGCTCCGCTGGAGAGTGTCAACTGGGAGGAAACGACAGTTTACTGGGTCTATGATTATTCTTTTAGTTATACACCTTTAAAATCTGTTATACTTCCTCACAGTGATTTTGTCGTTGGAAGCTATGCATTCGCCTACTCAGGAGTAGAATATGTTTATGTAAACCACCCATACGTGCTATCTAACAGCGCTTTCGAAGGATGCAAAAATCTTAAAAGCGTAAATATGCCTATAACATTCCGTCATTATGAAAAAATATTTTTCGACTGCGACATACAGGAGGTGCTGTTTAATCCCTCATATCCGGAAGCTACCTACCGTATTTCGAAGCAGTGTTTCGGCAATAATAAGAATCTGCACAATATTAAATTCAATATTGAGTGTATGGTTGATGCGGACGCTTTTGATGGTTGCAACGTCGAAACAATCATTTTTGACGCACCCATGTTGCTGCTATCCGACAGTTTCAGAAATCTCTCCACATTGAAACAGATATATTGTACTTCTCAGGAACCTCCCCGGGCTTATGAAGAGTATGGCATCATATCTTATCACATCGACTATTATGAACCTTTTGGAGGCACGACGCCGAAAGATGTTACTGTGTATGTGCCGGTGGGTTGCGCCGATGCCTACCGAAATGCTCAAGGCTGGAATTACTTCACCAATTTTGTGGAGACGGACAATTTCCCTACGGGCGCAGACATGATATTCGGAAGCGAGACTTCGGGTAAAGTGGCAGTCCCGGTGAGCGGCGGAATCCGGCTATGCCCGGATAAGACAGGCTCTTATTCAGTCTACAGTCTCGGAGGGATAATGATTGCTTCAGGTCATGTCGAGGCCGGGACGGAGCAGACCATCCTTTGCGAACCGGGAATGTACGTCGTACGGATAGAAGACAAGAGTGAAAAAGTAAAAGTTGATTAGATAAATTATTAGGTGAAACAAATGTTCTAATCAAGATGGCGAGGACTGAAGCAGTGATGCATCGATCCTCGCCTGATTCTTTTAGAGGGCGTTGACTTGAGTATATGGAATTCCGCTCTCGGATATAATTGCAGCGGGGGAAATAAGCTCGAATCAGTCTTCTGAGGCCAATGACTGCATCTCTACGAGGTGGCGGTATCGACCTCCGGGGATGGCCATGAGCTCGTCGTGTGTGCCCCGCTCCACGATTCTGCCGTCGGAAAGCACACAGATAAGGTCGGCATTGACGATGGTGCTGAGACGATGGGCGATAACAAGAGTGGTGCGGTCTTTCATCAGGCGTTCGAGAGCTTCCTGTACGAGGCGTTCGCTTTCAGTGTCGAGTGCGGATGTCGCTTCGTCAAGGATGAGTATGGGGGGATTTTTCAGTATGGCGCGTGCGATGCTGATACGCTGTCGCTGACCTCCGGAGAGTTTGCATCCTCTGTCGCCTACGTTGGTATCGTAGCCCTGCTCCGTCTCCATTATGAAGTCGTGGGCATTGGCTATGCGGGCGGCTTCCATGACGGCTTCGGGGGTGGCGTGCTTCACTCCGAAGGCGATATTATTATAGAAGCTGTCGTTGAAAAGGATGGCTTCCTGATTCACATTTCCCATCAGGGAACGTAGATCCCGGACTCTGAGTTTGCGTATGTCGACACCTCCAATCGTGATCTCACCTTCCTGCGGATCCCAGAAGCGCGGGAGGAGATCGGCCATGGTGGACTTGCCGCTGCCGGATTCGCCCACCAGAGCGACGGTTGTGCCGGGTTTAATTTCGAGGTTTATGTCGGAGAGTACACGTCGGGAGGAATCGTAGCTGAAATTCACGTCGCGGTAGGCTATGGCGGCCTTTGAAGCGTCGATAGAGCTGAGATCGACCGGGTGATCGGGGTCGACAATCGGGTTGTCGGCTTTCAGGATCTTGTCGATGCGCTGCATGGAAGCCATACCTTTCTGAATGGAGTAGCCGGCCTTTGACAGCTCCTTGGCGGGATTGATGATGCTGTAAAAGATGACCATATAGTAGATGAAGGCCGGGGCGTCGATGGTGTTGTTGCCGCTGAGAATCAGAGTGCCACCGAACCACAATACGATGGCAATGGCCGTGGTGCCGAGAAATTCGCTCATGGGGTGTGCGAGATTATAACGGCGCTGGATATTGTTGCTGAGGCGGTAGAAGTCTTCGTTCTGCTTTCTGTATCGCTCGTCCATCTTTTTCTCAGCGTTGAAAGCCTTCACGATACGCAGGCCTCCGAGCGTCTCCTCGGTTATGGAGAGGATCTGCCCCCAGAGCTGCTGGGCTTCGAAGCTCTTGCGCTTGAGTTTGCGTCCTACGCGCCCCATGATGTATCCGGCCACGGGGAGGAGTATGAGGACGAAGAGGGTCAGCTGCCAGCTCACAAGAATCATTGACACCAGACAGACGATAATCATGATGGGATTCTTGAAGAGCATGTCTATACTGGACATTACGGAAGCCTCGATCTCGGTGACGTCGCCCGAGATGCGTGCCATCACGTCTCCCTTCCGCTCCTCTGTAAAGAATCCGATCGGTAGAGCGAGAATCTTACGGTTCATCTCGTTGCGTATGTCTCGCACGATGCCGTTGCGCATGGGGATGATGAAGAAGGAGCTGAGATATGCCACACCGGTCTTGAGAAGTGTCATGGAGACGAGGCCGAGGGCAAGGAGGGCGAGTGTGGCCGAGGGGCCGTAAAGGTCTATCACCCGTTCCGTATAGTAGTAGAAATTGTTGAAAGCGACGTCCTTCAGGGAGCCGTCGGAGAGGTGCATGTACCTGTAATGCTCCGTGTTGATCTTGAAGAGCATCTGGAGGATAGGCATTATGAAGGCGAAGGAAAAGATCGTCAGGAATGCCGCCAACATATTGAACAATATGTTGAGCAGTATATTCCATCTGTAAGGCGCCGCGAAACGGCGCAGCATCTTGAAGAAGTCTTTCACACTTTAGGGATGTTAGCTTGCGGGAGATTACTTCTTCTTTCCTTTTTTCGCTTTGGAGGAGCCGGATGCCTTGCCTGAGGATTTCTTCCCCTTGGCTGCGCCTGAGGAGCCCTTCTTTGCTGCATTGCCCTTGGAGTCAATAACGATCTTGTCTCCCGGCCGGATCATGTCGCCTTTCAGGTTGGGATTGGACTTGCGCAGTGCATCGACAGTTGTGCCGTTCTGTCTGGCAATTTTCTCGAGGCTGTCGCCGCTCTTCACAGTATAGCTCTCGGCTTTGGCCGGAGTTTTTTTGTTGTTTTTACTGTTTTTGCTGTTCTTACCGTTCTTGTCATTAGCGGCAGCGGTCGTGTTTTTCCTGTCCTTGGCGGGAGTTTCGGTCTTGGGCTTGGAGGGGTTCTTCTTGGGGTTGGAGGATTCAGCGGATGTATTGCGGTTATCGCTTGCAGAGCCGGATGCCGCGGAAGCTGCCTGCGCGGGCGCAGCGGAGTTGTCGGCAACGAGAATACGGAGCTGCTGTCCTGTACGCACGGCATTGCGGCGGAGATTGTTCCACTCCTTGATGTCGGCCTGATCCACATCGTAGTTTTTCGCGATAGAGGCGAGCGTCTCCCCTGCCACAACCTTGTGTATCACGGTCTTCTTGGCTGTGGTGGTGACTTTGGCATTGTTGGCGGAGACCTTGCGTTCTTCAGCGGCCTTACGGTTGTCGAGGATGGCCTGCTCCTCGCGTTCGCGTTCCTGAGCCTCCGGGGAGACCGGGATATTGTCTACCTCGGAGGAATTGAACGCCATATCTCCGGGCTCGGCCGTTTCCTTACGGCGGTATTTCTCAGCTTCGTAGGCAATAATATCTTTCTCGCTCACAATATAAGCCTGCACCTGCTGCGAAGGGAGGATAAGGTGGTAGGTGCGTTCCGGTGTACCGGGAATTATGTCGGCTCTGAATTGCGGATTGAGGATACGGAGCTCGCTGACGGGGATGTTGAGCACTTCTCCGATCTGATTGAAGTGGAGTCGGCAGCTCACCCCGACGGTGTCCGTGACAAGGGGTTTGGTTGTAAGAACGGGTGAAATGTTGTGCTCGGGATAGTAAGTCATCACGTAGTTCGCAGCGATGAACATGGGGACATAGCCGCGAGTCTCCTCGGGCAGGAAGCTGTATATGCTCCAGAAGTCGTGGCTTTTGGGATCTCCTCCGGCCCGGCGGAGCGCTTTGTTGACGACACCGGGGCCGCAGTTATAGGCGGCGATTGCGAGCGACCAGTCGCCGTAGGTCTCATAGAGATTCTTCAGGTATCCGACAGCCTTCTCGCTGGCAAGATATGGGTCCCTCCGCTCGTCTACGATGGAGTTGACCTCAAGGCCGAGACCTTTTCCGGTTCCGAGCATCAGCTGCCATAGTCCGGCGGCCCCGTGACGGCTCACCGCGTTGGGATCAAGTCCGGATTCGATGACGGGAAGGTACTTGAGTTCCAGAGGGAGCCCCTGTTCCTCGAGAGCCTGTTCAAAAATCGGGATATAATAAGTTCCGAGTCCGAGGATCACGGCAACCTGCTGTCTGGAGCGCTTCGTGTAGCGATCGATATAGGAACGGACGATCTGATTGAAGGGCATATCGATGAGCGTCGGCATCTCGGCAAGCCTCTTCTTCATCTCGGCATCGGAGACGTCGGGGTCTCCCATACGTTCGTAGCGGTCGTCGGTGGTGGTGTAGTTCTTCAGATACCAGCCCTCGAGGAGTTTCTGAGTATTTGCTTCGAATGTTTCCGGGAATACGATGGCATTGTCCGTGATGCTTTCCCGCAGGTCGAGTACGTTGGGAGAGCTCTGCTTGGCAACTGCGGGGAGGGAGATCGCCAGCATGGCGGCTGCAACTAATATTTTATCTGTTCTGCTCATATCTATATCTTGGAGGGTAAGTATTGTCGGGAGGGGAGAATATTTAACTGTCAGTGCTTTGTGAATTCAGAAAGTAAAAGCCCAGTTAAGCCCGAGCGAAGGCTTGCGGTCTGTGGGGCTTAGGAACATGGCCGGCTGGAGGTCCATGGAGAGATCCGGGGAGATGTCGAAATGGGCCAGAGAAGCATCCACATAGGCATCGAGCATACAGAGAAGATAGAGGGCTGCCATGCAGATGATGCAAAGGTCGCGGTTGCGCCGGTAGAAATCCTTTCGGGAACGAAGGGTGTTCTGCAGCCACGACTTGTCGAGATCCCCTTCGGATGTGGTCGGGGGGAAGAAATTCATGTATGATTTAGTGGAAGGATCATTGTCCATGAGGTCGCGGTAAGCGCGTGTATAATCGGAGAGCTGGGTATTGTTCCAAGAGGTTGCGTATCCGAGCCCCATGAAACCACCGACGATGATGGGCAATTTCCAGAACCGACGATTGTATATCTGACCGAGACCGGGGAGAAGGGCGGACAACCATACTGCCCTGCCCGGGTCGGGATTGAAGGGGCGACGCAGGCCGTATTCAGGTGAATAACCTGCGGCGGTCACTTCGACGAGGGCCGAGTCGGGCACGAGGTTCTGGAGCGAATCGGGCATATTGACCTCAATGGGTCTGTCGCCCATCCGGACGAGTATTTCGGCATCCGCCACGGTGTCTGCGGGAGCCGGAGTTCCGGTGGGCATCGGGAGCTGATCCTGAGCGGAAACAGCGACCGAGAGCAGGGAGGCGAGAGTAGGAGCAAGCGTCATAAAGGAGAGGACGGCTGCTGCGGCTATCCTCGACCTGAGGCCGCGGGCATAGAGCATCCTTTTCCAACTCCGTGATATGTAACTACCTGATCTCACTCCTCTGCCGTAAAATTATGACTTTAGTTTCTCAAACAGGGACACGAGGCTCTGGAGCTCGTCGTCGTTGCTGAAACGCAAGGTGATGGAACCGCGCCCCTCGGCATTGCGAGAGAATTTCACCGGAGTGGAGAAATAGCGTTCGAGATCCTTGCGGAAGAAATCGTAATCGGCCGAAGGGGCAGCCGTGACGCTTTTTGCCGTGATGCGGGGTTTCTCTCCGGAGGCGGCCTTGTCGCGTGCGGCAGCGGCCACTTCCTCGACCTTGCGGACCGACAGCCCTTCCTTCACCGTGAGATTATAGAGCTTAAGCTGCTGAGCGGGATCCTCGACAGTGAGGATGGCGCGCGCGTGTCCCATATCGATACGTCCGTCCCGCAGTCCGAGCTGGACCTCTGCGGGCAGGCGGAGGAGGCGGAGATGATTAGTCACAGTGGCGCGTTTCTTACCGACGCGCTCGGCCAATCTCTCTTGGGTAAGTCCGTACTGGTCTATGAGTTTGCGGAACGTGAGGGCAATCTCTATGGCGTTGAGATCCTCGCGCTGGATATTTTCGATAAGCGCCATCTCCGTGATCTCGGCATCTGTGGCTGTACGCACATAGGCGGGAACGGAGGCCAGTCCGGCCATCTTAGCGGCTCTCCAACGACGTTCACCAGCTATGATCTGGTAAGTTCCGTCTTCGAGACGACGCAGAGACAGTGGTTGAATCACCCCTAACTCGCGTATGGAGGCGGCCAGCTCCTCGAGAGCCTCTTCCGAGAATGTCGTGCGGGGCTGATCGGGATTGGGGGAAATGAGGGAGAGGGCGATATTGTTGATTTGCGAGGATCCGGCCGTCTGAATGTCATTCATCTGGATGAGCGAATCGAGACCCCGACCCAAAGCGTTGCGTTTCATCTGGTAATCTGTAAGAATATAATAATATTTCGGACGAGAGAGAGTTAAAAATCCCGGAATCAGAGGGAGGGATCCCGTGAGAAGGAGGAGGGAGGGAGAGATTATGCCTTCCGTCTCCTTAGAAGTTCCTTGGCAAGCTGCCTGTGGGCTATGGCGCCGCGACATTCGGGGTCATAGAGGGTCACGGGGAGTCCGTGGCTGGGGGCTTCCGAGAGGCGGATATTGCGGGGAATCACGGTTGAGAACACCATGTCGCCGAAATGCGTCTTCAGCTCCTCGTAGATCTGGTTGGCGAGCCTGAGGCGGGCATCATACATCGTCACGAGGAATCCTTCGATCTCAAGCTGAGGATTGAGGCGACTCTTAATTATGCGTATGGTGTTGAGCAACTGCGTGATGCCGTCGAGGGCAAAGTACTCTGCCTGCACGGGTATAAGCACAGCGTCGGCCGCAGTGAGGGCGTTGACGGTTGTGCTTCCAAGCGAGGGACTGCAATCGATCAGTATGATGTCGTAGTCATCTTTCACGGGTTCAAGAGCCTTACGGAGCACTTTCTCCCTGTCAGGCTTATTAATCAGCTCCAACTCGGCGCCGACAAGATCGATACGGGAAGAGACGAGACTGAGTCCTTCGACACATGTCGACTGTTCGGAGCCTTTCACCGGATAATCGTCCACCAGACACTCATAGATGCTCACGGGAGCTTCTCTCGGATCGATTCCGAGTCCCGAAGTAGCGTTAGCCTGCGGATCGGCGTCGATGAGGAGGACCTTTCGCCCCTGCTCGGCGAGACCGGCAGCGAGATTGATAGCGGTAGTTGTCTTGCCCACACCACCTTTCTGATTGGCTATTGCTATGATTTTACCCATAAGGATATACAAGAATTTATAGGCTGAAGAGCAGCCTGATTCAACTTGCAAAGTAACAAAATTTTGCCGACACCTCCAATCCCGGATATATTAAAGTGTCTTAAAAACGCAGCTCAATTCTTACTTCTCAGACGAGACGACCGAGGAGTGTGGCAGAGGTGGCGCCGGTCACTTCCACCTCTACGAAATCGCCCGGGCGGGCGTCGCCACGCGGAAAAACCACGACCTTATTCTGCGACGTGCGCCCGTACAGGTCGTCGGCAGAACGCTTGCTGCGCCCTTCGACGAGTACTTCAAACCTCTTGCCGATGTCGCGCCGGTTGCTTTCGGCCGAGAGCTCGTTCTGAAGTTCGATCATCCGGTTGAGACGCTCGGTCTTTACCTCTTCCGGAATGTCGTCGGGGAGATGCTTGGAGGCGTATGTGCCGGGGCGTTCGGAGTACTTGAACATAAAAGCGCTGTCGAATCCTGCGGCGCGCATCAGGGATAAAGTCTGTTGGAAATCCTCTTCCGTCTCGCCACTGAAGCCTGTAAACATGTCGGAGCTGAGTCCGCAGTCGGGCAGGATACGACGTATGGCGGCGACCCGATCCATGTACCACCGGGAGGTGTATTTCCGGTTCATGCGTTTGAGTACGGTGTCGCTGCCGCTCTGGACCGGGAGGTGGATATGGCGGGCTATGTTTCGATTGCGGGCCATGGTTTCCAAAGTGGCGTCACTCATATCCTTGGGATGAGAGGTCGTGAATCTTATCCTCATATCGGGAGCGGCCTTAGCGACCATCTCGAGAAGGGCCGGAAAATCGGTGACGTCTCCGGTCGCCGGGTCTACGAACCGATAGGAGTTGACATTCTGTCCGAGCAGCGTGGCTTCCTTGAATCCGCGTCTGCGGAGGTCGTCAAGTTCGCGCAGTATGCTCTCGGGCTCACGGCTTCGCTCGCGTCCGCGTGTGTAGGGTACTATACAATAGCTGCAGAAATTATTGCATCCACGCATTATGGAGATGAATCCCGCGACACCGCTTCCGAGTCTTTTGGGGACAACATCGCGATAGGTCTCCGATGTACTCAGCTCGACATTGACAGCTTTTTGTCCGGCTTCTGCGGATGCTATAAGAGCCGGGATGTCAAGATATGAGTCAGGGCCGGCCACTATATCGACATCAAAATCCTCGACAAGGCGTCCGCGGAGCCTCTCGGCCATACACCCGATCACTCCGACGATGATACGCCGGCGAGAGTGTCGACGCAGACTGTTCCAGTAATTGAGTCTGGCAACGATACGCTGTTCGGCATTATCGCGAATCGAGCAAGTATTTATCAGCACCGCCTGAGCATCTTCGTCCTTATCGGTCAAAACATATCCGGCCATCTCCATCATGGCCGCAACCACCTCACTGTCAGCGACATTCATCTGGCAACCGTACGTTTCGATGCGCACTTTAGGCTGTTGTGTGCAATTTTCTGAGTTCAGGGGCAAAAAAAATGTCTCCATAATTTTGCGATAAAGGATGTAATAATTAATTTTGTGCAAAATTACCATAAAATCTAACACGTTACACATGAGCATTCCATTTATTTCAGCAGAAGAGGCCGCCTCTGTGATAAAAAACGGTGATAATGTGGGATTGTCGGGCTTTACGGCATCCGGTACACCGAAGGTTGTGACGGTGGCATTGGCCGAACGCGCAAAGGCGCTTCACGAAAAAGGGGAAGAATTTAAGATCAACCTGTTCTCGGGCGCCAGTACCAACGACCATGTCGACGGCGAGCTCTCAAGGGCAGAAGCAGTCAATCTGCGCACACCATATCAGTCACATCCGGATGCCCGGAAGGCCATCAACTCGGGTCAGATCCGATATATCGACACCCATCTGTCGCATCTGGCACAGGATCTGCGTTACGGCTTCTACGGACCGATAGACGTAGCAATCATCGAGGCAACCGAGATGAGTCCGAACGGCGAGATCATCCTCGGCGCAGGTCTGGGCATGACTCCTACCGTGGCTGCGATGGCCAAGAAAGTCATCATTGAATATTCCTCATATTATCAGACCTCCTTCAGGGGATTCCATGACAACTACATCCCGGCGGATCCTCCTCATCGCCGCGAGATACCCATATATCGTCCTAACGACCGCATCGGTTCGACAGTGCTTAAAATCGATCCGGCAAAAATCATCGGCGTCGTACCCTCGAACGCTTCCGAAAGCATCAAACCTTTCACGGCAGCCGACGAAATCACTCAGAAAATCGGCGACAACGTCTGCCATTTCCTTGCTACCGAGCTACGCGAAGGGCGTATACCGAAAGAGTTCCTTCCCTTGCAATCGGGTGTGGGCAACGTGGCCAACGCGGTCCTGTACGGACTGGGAGAGAATCCGGAGATTCCACAGTTCGAGATGTACACGGAGGTGATTCAAGATGCCGTGATGCACCTTATGGAGGAGGGCAAGTGTAAATTTGCCTCTACATGCGCCCTGACGTTCTCAGACGATGCCATGCTCCGTTTCATGTCCAACATCGACTTCTTCCGCGACAAGATCCTTATGCGTCCCGGCGAGATAAGCAATCATCCCGAGGTCGTGCGCCGTCTGGGTCTCATCGCGATGAATACGGCACTGGAAGCCGACATCTTCGGCAATGTCAACTCCACCCACGTACTGGGAACCAAGATGATGAACGGTATCGGAGGGTCGGCAGACTTCTCGCGTAACGCCTACCTCTCGATCTTCTCCTGTCCTTCGATGCAGAAGGGAGGAAAGATCTCGGCTATCGTACCAATGGTTAGCCACGTAGACCACAGCGAACACTCCGTGAAGATTCTGGTAACGGAGCAAGGTGTGGCCGATCTGCGCGGCAAGGACCCGATGCAGAGGGCAGAGTGCATCATCGAAAATTGCGCACATCCCGATTATCGCGAGCTTTTATGGGATTACCTTAAGATCGCCAAGAAGGGACACACGCCCCACAGTCTGCGTTCGGCCTTCGCGTTTCACGATGCGTTTGCCTGCACCGGAGACATGCGTAATGCCAATTACGCGGCTTACGAGCAGTGCGAACCGGTCGCAAAAGCGTAAAAACAGAGGAGATTATGTTAAAAATGTTAAAAACAGCGTTTTAACACCTTTGTCTTTAAACTTTACAGCGTCATATTTGTCTTGAAATATGTAGCGACTGCCGTGAAGCGGGACAATTAAGTTCCGGATAGAGCGGAAGTCATTATAAAAATATTGCAGGCTTGAGTCCTGCATAAGCTCAGGATTTAATGGTGTAAAACTTTTAATCTTTTGCTTCATTAACCTTAAAGCGCCGAGAGCCGAGGCTCCCGGCGCTTTTTGGTTCTATCGCTCCGGACGTAACGTCAGACACCTAAAACAATCGCAGGATCTATATTGAGCTTGCGACTTATCACACGGGCTTGCCTGAGTGTAGGCTCTTTCTTACCCGAAAGGTATTCACAGATACGGGATGGATTGATGCCCAGAAGTTTAGACAGGGATGCCTGATTAAGTCCCATTTCGTACATCCTCAGCTTTATCACGTCTACAAGCGTCGGCGTACCGACTGCGTAATGTTCTTCAGAATAATCCGCCACCAAATTGGAAAGAAGAACCAGCTCGATGTAATTCCTGTCTGTCTCCGGAGTGGATTCGTCCACCAACGGAAGAAGCTCCTCCACCCTCTGTACCGCCCATTCATATTGGGCCTCATTTTCAATTTTTGTCATACTCTCTTTTTGTCTTAGTTATACGGTGGCACAATTAATTCTGTCATACTCCTTATGTGTACCGATAAACCGGACATACACCAGTTTCGGCCGAAACATTATAATTACAACCAAGCGATAATCATTTCCCTTAATGTTGAATACATAGCGCTGATTGCCGACATAGTCTACTGAGTTAAAACTTTTTCTTATGTCATTAAAACATGTCCATTCAGCTTTCTTCACCTTTGTAGCCCAGTCCTGCAATGCAGTTTTTGCCTCAGGATGAATGGCAGAATATTCCTTCAGGGTTTTCTCTGTAAAGATCCTCATTATAATGGTTGCTTTTACGTGAGCGACATGGTTAAAACCGCTTTCTATGATTGCAAAATTACAAACAAAATTCCATATTTGCAAAACATCCTTACGATAAAACATAAATTCCGGGCCACATCCATGGAAACAGATGCAGCCCGGTGTGGTTTATATAAAGTCTTACCGACTACTCTTTAGACAGGATCAAAGCTCCATGTCGAGGGCACGGTAGTGCTGATACGGGTGGTCGCAGGCGGGGCATTTCTTAGGAGGCTCGGTGCCTTCGAAGATGTAGCCACATACGAGGCATTGCCACTTGATGGGTTTGTCGCGTTTCCATACGGTTCCGTCGTCCACCTGCTTCTTGTAAGCGAGGAATCTCTCGCGGTGGTGGCGCTCCACTTCGGCTATAGCGTCGAAATGCTCGGCTACTTCATCATATCCCTCCTCGCGGGCCACAGCGGCAAATTTCTGATAGGCTCCGTAGCCTTCCATCTCCTCCTCGCGGGCTGCCTCACCGAGGTTGTCGGAGGTGTTGCCTATGACGCCGGCGGTCACACCCATGGGCACATTGTAATCGCCGAAGTCAACCAAGTACTTGAAATAGATCTTGGCGTGATGCAGCTCGTTCTGAGCTGTCTCGTTGAAGATATTGGCGATCTCGAAGTAATTTTCTTTAGTGGCCTGCGCAGCATAGAAGATGTAGCGTGTATAGGCTGTCGATTCGGCCACGTATGAGGTCATAAGGTTCTCAAAGGTTTTGCTTCCGGCCAGAGATTTGGCGGTTGGAGTGAAATTTACAGCTTTCATAGTAATCTGAGTTGATTTTTGTAATTCCTTTTTTAAGTCAGAGAGCCACCCCGTGGCTGCCGGGGCGAGCTTTCAGGATTAAAACATTTCACCGGTATATTAGTTCACGAAGCCGGCCACATTATACCGCATTGAACCTTAAGCTTCCTCTATCCATTATATATTAAGGTGATTGCCAAGGGAATCGGATATTAATTTTTTTGCTAACTTTGCAGCCGATTAGCCTGATGAGAATCCAATCCTAATCACTCTGCAGTTAGATCTACTGACGTCAAACGAATAGAAATGAAGAACCTGATCATAGTGGAGTCGCCCGCGAAGGCAAAAACAATTGAGAAATTTCTGGGTAAGGACTACAAGGTGATGTCCAGCGTGGGTCATGTACGCGATTTGCGCAAAAAGGACTTCAGCATCAATGTCCAAGAGGACTTCACTCCCATATACGAGATTCCGACCGACCATCGCGAGATCGTGAAGAAGCTGAAGGCTGCCGCCTCGGAAGCGGACATCGTGTGGCTTGCCTCCGATGAGGACCGCGAGGGGGAGGCTATCGCATGGCATCTCTACGAGGTGCTGGGCCTGAAGCCCGAGAAGACCCGCCGCATCGTCTTCCACGAGATTACGAAGCCGGCTATCGTCCACGCCATCGAGAATCCGCGCGGCATCGACATAGACAAGGTGAACGCCCAGCAGGCGCGTCGTGTCCTCGACCGCATCGTGGGCTTCGAGCTTTCGCCGGTGCTTTGGCGCAAGATCAAGCCGGCTCTCTCGGCCGGGCGTGTGCAGAGTGTGGCCGTAAGGCTGATTTGCGAGCGTGAGAAAGAGGTCAAGGCCTTCGTGCCCGAGTCCTTCTACCGCGTCAGCGGAGAGTTTTCCTCGATTTCCGGGAGCGCATTGCTCAAGGGTGAGCTCAACGTCCGGTTCGCCACCGAGGGGGAGGCTGCCGATTTCCTGACAGCATGCTCGGAGGCCGCCTATAAGGTTGCGGATGTGACGGCACGCGAGGTGACACGCGCTCCTCAGCCCCCCTTCACGACTTCGACGCTTCAGCAGGAAGCCTCGAGGCGTCTGTCCATGAGCGTCACACGCACCATGATGGTGGCTCAGCAGCTCTACGAGGCCGGATACATCACCTACATGCGTACCGACTCACTGAATCTCTCTGACCTTGCCATCAAGGATATCGCGGCGCAGATCTCAAACGATTTCGGCAACCGCTACAGCAAGCCGAGACGCTGGCACACCCACTCCAAGGGAGCTCAGGAAGCTCACGAGGCCATACGCCCTACCTATATCAATTGCGTGACGCTCAACGACGCAACTCCCCAGATGCAGAGTCTCTACACCCTCATACGCCGGCGCACCTTGGCTTGCCAGATGGCCGACGCGGAGCTGCAGAAGACCAATGTGGAGATAGCTGTCTCCAACCGTCCGGAGCATTTCATGGCTACGGGCGAGCGCGTCGTGTTCCCCGGATTCCTGAAAGCATACGGAAGCGAAGACGAAGACAAGATCAACAGGCAGGCTCTGGATGTCGACGAAGCCATCGAAGCCGGCACTCTCCTCAACGCAGATCTGATCACGGCCACGGAACGCTTCACACAGGCGCCCCCAAGGTATTCGGAAGCTTCTCTGGTTAAGAAAATGGAGGAGCTCGGCATCGGACGTCCCTCTACATACGCCCCCACGATCTCTACCGTGCAGAGCCGCGGATACGTGGAGAAAGGGGAAAAAGAGGGGGAGCCTCGCAACTACACCCGCCTTGTCCTCGCCAACAGAAAGATCCTCACCGAACATCTCACGGAAAACACCGGTTCCGAGCGCGGAAAACTGATCCCGACCGATGTGGGTATGGTCGTCAACGACTTCCTCACACAATATTTCCCCGACATACTCGACTATAATTTCACGGCCCACATTGAAGAAAAATTTGACGATATTGCCGAAGGAAAACTCCGCTGGGCCGACGAGATAAAGGACTTCTACCATAATTTCCATCCCGGCATCGATAAGGTCAGCTCCATGCGTATGGAGCACAAGGTCGGTGAGCGCCTTCTGGGCACAGACCCCAAGACCGGGAAGCCGGTGAGCGTGAAGATCGGACGTTACGGTCCTCTGGTGCAGATCGGAGACACATCCGAAGACGAGAAACCCCAATTCGCGTCCCTGCTCAAAGGGCAGAGTGTCGGCACAATCACTCTCGAGGAAGCCCTCCGCCTCTTCGACCTCCCCCGCACGGTCGGAGAATTCGAAGGCAAGAGCGTCGTGGCTTCCGTCGGGCGCTTCGGTCCTTACCTGCGCCACGACGGCAAGTTCGTCTCCATTCCCAAGGATCTGGCTCCCCTCACGATCTCTCTCGACGAGGCCGTGGCGCTTATCGAAGCCAAACGCAAGGCCGAAGCGGACAAGATCGTCAAGCGATTCCCGGAAGAACCGGGGCTCGAGATCGTCAACGGCCGGTACGGTGTCTACCTCGCCTTCAAACCCGAAGGCGCCAGGAAAGCCAAGAATTACAAGATTCCGAAAGGCACCGACGCCGCGGCCATGACCTTGGCGGAAGCCCGCAAACTCATGGAAGAACAGGACAAAGCTCCCGCATCGCCTCGCAGATCACGCGCCAAGAAAGGCTGACTCCCCACCAAGAACTATCTTTAATCAAACCGAGTGAAGAGACAATACAATCATAAGGACGCCTATGTCGAACAACAGCAGCAGTAAAATACCGGTCATGAGCATCTCGATCGACCACGCTATCATCGAGGGAGAAAGCCTCGCCAAGCTCTCTTCTTTCCTCAAACGATACGGCATCCGGCGTGGAAAGCTCGGTCTCATAAAGCGTCTCTACACACTGAACAGACGTCGCCGCAATTCCGATATATCCCAGCGACGCTTCAAGTTTGAATTGATGCGCTCGCTCCGCTCCATAAAAAACGGCAACTTAGGCGAGGACTTCGCCCGATATATTGCCGACCATTTCAATCCTAAAGTGAAGGAGAGAATCAATCGGTTCATTCAGGAAGGCGGACGCATCGCCGTCGTGACTTCCGCTCCCGCGGAATACGCCCGCCACGTCGCCGACATTATCGGGGCCGACTTCTGCATCGCGACTCCCTCCCTCAGCGAATTCCGTCGCATCTATCCCCACGATCCCATTGATTACGAAGAGTGTATCGGATCCGAAAAAGTCCATCGACTCATCACATGGCTCGACGAAATAAACGGTACTCTCGATACCGTCATCAGTGGCGAGCCCGACGACCTTTCACTGCTGATGATGCCCGAGGTCAGAAACAGATATCTCTCCGCCCACCACAAAAACCTCCAGCGCATGCTCAAGCGCAACAATATTTTCTACGAAAAAATCTGACCCCCGAAAACTTTTTCTCCTCCCACCAACTTTTACGGCTCCCGGCGCATTATATAGTAAGTACTCACAATCAACTATATCGCAATGAAAAAGTTTACCGCACCTTCAGCCGCAGTAGTGGTGGCACTATCCCTCTGCGCCCCCGGCGCCAAAGCCATAACGGTGACAAGCCTGCCCAAAGACTCAACGGTCATGACCCTCAAGGACTATACCGCCGACGAGATCAAGACCCGGAAACTGAAACAGGAGGTCAAGATCATCTCGCTCGGAGGCTCCGATGCCGTCAACAGCACTGTCAGCCATGAAGATTCGGTACAGAAACTCGTTGACCTGTTTTTCTACGATCAATACCACCATTTTCAGGATCCCTTGGCTCCATACTTCATGCTTATGAGCAAGGACGCGAAGCTGGGACTCGGCATCGGCGGTGCCGTCAGACTTCGCGGATGGTACGACTTCGCCGGCTCTATTCCCGCACGTGGATTCTCCCCATATCTCATCCCTGTCCCGTCTGATCCCGAACACAGGCGTGCGCTCAACGGTACCCCGGGTGGTACGGCCATCTTTCTGCGCATCATCGGCCGCAACCCCGTCTTGGGAGACATCATCGGATACGTTCAGACGGAATTCTCCGCCACAGACAATACACTCAAACTTAAGAAAGCATACGTAACCATTTCCGACTGGACAATCGGTTACACCTCCACGGCATTTAACGACCCGGCCGCCGAAGCTCCAACCATCGACGGCGCCGGACAGGCCGGTAAGGCCGGACGTTCCGCTCTCGAGGTAAGATGGGACCACAACTTCCGCAAGCCTTGGGGCATCGGAGCCAGTGTCGCGATACCTTCCAGTCAGGTGCAGGCCGACAATGTCACGACTAAAGCTATCAGCGACTGGTTTCCCGACGTAGCGGCCTACGGCTCCTACCGACTCCCCCACAACGGCCACGTGAGGCTGGCCGGAACCCTGCGGGTCATACCCTACCGCGACCTTATCTCCAGTAAGAACCGCAGCAAAATAGGTTGGGGTGTGCAGCTTTCTTCCGTCGTGTACCCCATACCCAGATTCGCCATCTATGCCGAAGCTAACACCGGAAAGGGATACTCGTCCTACATGGGAGACCTTCAGATCGGCCAGTACGACCTCATCAACAATATGGACCATCCGGGCGAGATGTATGCTCCTTGGTCCTTGGGATTGAATCTCGGCTGCAAGTATAACTTCCGCCCCGACCTATACGCCTGTATGGCTCTCGCCGAGGCAAGATACTTCGACCATTACGGAGCCGGACCCGACGAATACAAGTACGGACTCTACGGATCTTGGAGTATTTTCTGGGAACCCACAACCCGTATGCAGCTGGGAGCCGAGTACCTGCACGGACGCCGTAACAACATGGATCACTCCCACGGCTCTGCAAACCGTGTCGATCTCCTGTTCCAATTCTCATTCTGAGAATAAGAAAAAAACCGGAGGCGTCATCCCGACGTCCCCGGTTCTTATGATCTTCTGTGGTTTCAACCCTTTGAAGGATGTGATCCTCACAGTAAAATCAAGTGATAGAAATTATTAATGTATATAACCCAAAATTATAACTGCGTTTTCTCATGGCTTCTTTATCCGCTTATCTCCGCAGCTGCACTGCGTCGGCGGATTTTGATATAGAAACGAAAAGTATTATCTAAATATTAGTTGGGAAAACTTAATTAAAAGTTAAAATTATGAATACAACCGAAGAAAAACACACCCAGAACAATGTAGAATATCCTATCGTACCGACAGAAGCCACGCCTGAACCTACCTCGTTCGGGGAGCTCGGCGTGATGGAACCGCTTCTGAAAGCCATAGAGGAGCTCGGCTTTCAGCATCCGATGCCGATTCAGAGCCTCGTCATACCCCATCTTCTTTCCAAGGAAGGGGACGTTGTCGGGCTGGCGCAGACAGGCACCGGAAAGACCGCAGCCTTCGGTCTTCCCGTACTTCAGCGTATCGACCCCGCCTCCAATACCACTCAGGCTCTCGTGATCGCTCCCACACGCGAGCTCTGCCTCCAGATAGCCGGTGATCTCGCCGACTTCGCGAAGTATATCGACTCGCTCCGGATCCTTCCGGTCTACGGCGGGTCGAGCATCGAGAGCCAGATTCGATCCCTCCGGAAAGGTGTTCAGGTGATTGTCGCGACTCCGGGACGCCTCATCGACCTTATAAAACGCGGTGAAGTAAGTCTCCGGCATGTCCACACCGTGATTCTCGACGAGGCCGACGAGATGCTCAACATGGGATTCTTGGACGACATCAACGAAATCCTCACCCATGTACCCGAAGACCGCAAGATGCTCATGTTCTCTGCCACGATGCCGCCGGAGATAGCTAAAATATCGCGTCGGTTCATGCATGACCCCGTGGAATTCGTTGCCGGTACCCGAAATGAAGGCTCAGCCAATGTCCGCCATATTTACTACATGGTGAAAGCCCACGACAAGTACCCCGCACTCAAACGTATCGCTGACAATAACCCGCAGATATATGGGCTGATTTTCTGCCGCACACGCCGCGAGACTCAGGAGATTGCCGATAAGCTGATCGCAGACGGATATAATGCAGATTGCCTTCACGGAGATCTCAGTCAGGCTCAGCGAGACCTCGCTATGAAGAAATTCCGTGACCACGTCACACAATTGCTCGTCGCTACCGACGTCGCGGCACGCGGACTCGACGTCAACGACCTTACTCACGTCATCAACTACGGTCTCCCCGACGACGTCGCCGTCTACACACACCGTAGCGGCCGTACCGGACGCGCCAACAAGACCGGCGTCTCCATAGCCATTATTCATTCCCGCGAGAAGAGCCGTCTGCGCCAGATTGAGAAAACAATCGGAAAGACATTCGAATATCGCCCCGTCCCCACCCCTGAACACATCATTGAGAAACAGCTCTATTACATGGCCGACAGGCTTGAACGCGTGGAAGTCAACGAAGAGGCCATGGACAGGTATCTCCCCGGAGTTCGCAAGAAACTCGAATGGCTCTCGGAGGAGGATCTGCTCAAACGTGTCATGTCGCTGGAATTCAACAGGCTCCTGAAATACTACAGCAACATGCCCGATATCAATCTCAATGCCGAGGCCGAGTCCAAGCGCTCGGAGAGAAGAAAAAGCAAATCGGAGAAAAACGGTTTCGACAAAAAAGATAAGGACCGGCGGCAGGCTGCCGACGGACTGACACGCATATATGTCAGCGCTGGCAAGGCTCAGGGTATGGCTCCCCGTACTCTCATGGACACTATCAACCGCAACGTAGAGGGACACAAGCCCGATGTCGGGCGCATTGACCTCCTGACCGACTACACTCTTTTCGATGTTCCGAAACAAGACGCAAACCGCGTCATAGGTGCCCTGAAGGGTGCGGACTTCTTCGGACACCGTCTTTATGCCGAAGTAGCCGATAAGGATAAGGACTACGCCGTGGCCAACAAGCATAAGGGCGCCCCGAAAGCTTTAAGAGCCTCCGGGAGAACGGACGCAAAAGCCGGCAACAAGAACTCTGCAAAAGGGAAGAAGGGCGCCAAATCGGCTTCCGGAACGAAAAAGAAGAAATCCGGATATGAGATTTTCTATAAGAAGTAAAAATCCTTCTGCTTGGAACATGTTTAAGGGGGGCTTGGGGAAATAAAGCCTCCCTGATTTGCGTTACATTACTACATTAATTTTTTTAACATACATATTGACCCGATGCACAGACTCTCTATCCTGATCCTGATGTTTGCCGCCGCAGTGACCGGCACATTCGCCCGTACCCTCGTCCCACCCCGGCCCGGGGAATACGTACCCCTGCTGTCGGAGCTGATGCTGAGCCGTCTTTCCGACGACAAAACCTTCGTAAGCAACGAGGAAATGACTATCGACTTAGGAGACCTTGTCAAGCAATACAGATTTCGGAATAGCGAAAAACCCTTTGCCTCAAATTACTGTGTCTATGCCATAGACCTTGTTACCCCCGACCTTATCGATATCAGGATGAGTGAAGACGGCGAGGCAGTAAAGAACAAGCTTCAGGTCGAAGAGATGCAACGCAAGCAGCTCGCAGCACTTCCCGGCAACAGGAAACGCCCTCTCGCCATACTCGTAAGCACCCTTTACCCCGGTGGTATCCCGGACTCCAAAGTACGTTTTCTGGAATATCTTCCCGAAAAAGAGATGCTCCGTGAGAACCGGACGAAAACAGAGTGGATGAAGTCCTTCACCGCCGGTTTCAACAACTACCTTATCTCGAGCGATTCCGTAAAGTCCGAACTCCACCGATATGCTGCCGACGCCGGACTCCTCCCCACCGACACCGTCATGGTGAGGGAAGAATCCTTGCCCGAATACACATCTCCGAAAGACCTTGAGGTCTCCCGTTTCCTTAAAACACCATCTGTCAGCGACTTCTTCAATATTCCCAAAGGAGAAGCCGGCAAACAGGTGAAGGAAGCGATAACCGCCATCCCCTTCCCGATGATAAGCTATGAGATTTCCCCTTCCGACTTTTCGCTTACGGCCACTCTCCATTATACACCCCTTGTGAGTATGGAGCTCGCCGAAGAGCTTGAGCCTTACAGCAAAAAGGAGCTGGTGTACCATTGGAACGGCAAGCAATATAAACTTGCTCAGCCAAAATAATGAGCCGTTCGATCCTCTCTTTTGGTTGTTTTGCGGAAATTTAATACCTTTGCACAAACAAGAGATGAAATGAAGAACATCGCAATTTTCGCTTCCGGAAGTGGCACTAACGCTGAAAACATAGCCAAAACATTCGGAGCCGGCAACAGAATCCGTGTAGCTGTAGTCCTGACAGACCGTGAGAACGCCGGTGTCGCTGCCCGAATGGAAGCTCTCGCTATACCCGTACTCTATTTCCCCGGCAAAGTCTGGAAAGAGCAACCTGAAGTAATCGTGGACGCTCTTAAGCCCTATGCCGTCGACCTCGTTGTGCTTGCCGGATTCATGAGGAAAGTCGCCGACCCCATAATCGATGCTTTCCCCGGCCGCATGCTCAATATCCACCCCTCCCTGCTCCCGGCATACGGCGGCAAAGGGATGTATGGACATCATGTCCACGAGGCTGTCATTGCAGCCGGAGAGAAACAGAGCGGCGTAACCGTCCATAAGGTGACCTCTGACCTCGACAGCGGTGAAATTGTGATGCAGGGAATTCTGGAGATCGAACCCGGCGAGGACGCCCGGTCGCTCGAAAACCGTATTCACACGATAGAATACGAAATTTTCCCGCGTGCTATCGTAAAGACTCTCAACGATCTGGATAAATCCGCAACGGTTCCTCCCGCACTTTCACGCCGTCCCACCCCGGATGAGATGTGGGCCGAAGCGCTCCATCTTCCCGCCCCGGAAGTCAACAGTGCTCACGACAACGCAATCAGAAAAGATCCTACTCCCCCACCCGTCACGCCTCAGCCCTTGCCTGAGAAGCCCGGCTGCAATCACAGCGTGGCCCCCCTTTCTTCCGGAGCTCCTGCAACTGTCCCCCCCGCCGGGTGCGATGCCGAGGACCGGAAACCCGCCACCACGTATCTGGCGGTCGCTATTGTATTCATGCTCGTTTTCGGTCTTATTCCCGGCATTTTCGGAGTGATATACGCTGCAAAATCACGTAAGCTCAACTCTGAAAGGAATTATGCCGGAGCCCGCAAAGCAAGCAACATAGCTCAGGGGTGGATCATCGCCACTTTCTGTATCGGCGTGCTTTTCCTTACCCTGTACATGCCCATGCTCATCGCCTCTCTCGCCTTATAATCCCCCGCTCATATAGAAACAGCTAAATAGATTGGACACCGACCCTTTACCATATTTGTGCAGTCTGCTTCTCTCCGGCAATGCAGACTCATGGCTCATTTTCCATTCTCCGACCACGATGTCGTGGGGTGCTTGGATCGTAATCGTATGTATCGCCGGGTGCTGTCTCGCAATTTCAGCCTTCGTCAGCGGTAGCGAAATCGCATATTTCGGCCTTAGCCAGTCTGAAGTCGATCAGCTCGAAGAGGATGCCGAAGAAGATCCAAAGTCCCTTAAGGCCTTCAGGCTCATCAGCCACAGCGAACAGCTCCTCGCAACCATACTTATCGCAAACAACCTTGTGAACGTCACGATGGTCGTGCTTCTCTCGTTTGCCATAAACTCCATCATCACTTTCACAAACGGAGCGGTCAGCTTCCTGATCCAGACGGTTGTCCTGACATTCCTCCTGCTCCTCTTCGGTGAGATTCTTCCCAAACTCATCGCCAACGGCCGTATGATGGCTTGGTCGCGAAGCGTGGCCTCTCCACTGACACTCATCTTCAATCTCGTCAGCCCATTGGCCAGACTGATGGTCCGCTCCACAGCAATCGTAAACCGTATCGTCACCAAGAAACATGAGAATATATCCACCGACGAACTCTCGCAGGCCCTCAACATGAGCGATGTCTCGGCCGGAAAGGACAAGGAGATGCTCGAAGGGATACTCTCCTTCGGAGAAAAAGAGGTCCACGACATCATGATCTCACGTGTCGACGTAACCGCTATCGAGTACCACGCCGACTGGGAATCCGTTCTCGCGACAATCCGCCACTCCGGTTACTCCCGGATTCCTGTCTACGACACGACGCAAGACAGCATCAAGGGTATTCTCTACAGCAAGGACCTGCTCCCACACATGGGACGCGCGGACAACTCATTCCATTGGCAACACCTCATCCGTCCGGCTTACTTCGTGCCCGAATCCCGTATGATCGACGACCTGCTTGAGGATTTCCGCCGCAAGAAGATTCATATCGCCGTCGTGGTTGACGAATTCGGCGGTACGCAGGGAATCGTGACCCTCGAAGACATCATCGAAGAAATTGTGGGTGATATCGACGACGAATACGACGAAGACAAGAAATTCTACCGCCGGCTCGACTCCGATACATACGTCTTCGAAGGCAAAACACCCTTGGCGGACTTCTGCCGTATCACCGGCATCGATGAGGAAGAGGAGTTTCACGGGGAGTTCGAGGATGTGGAGACCTTGGCCGGACTGCTTCTCACCCTTAAAGGCGACTTCCCACACGATAAGGAGACTTTCGTCCTCGGTCGTATCCGATTTCTCGTGATGGGAGTCGAACGCCATCGTATCACACGCGTCCGCGTACATGTTATTCCTCAGAAAGACCCAGCTCAATCCTGAATCATGCCAAACCTTGAAAACAAACGGACTGAACCCATAGCTGACAATGTTTTCGGCTATGACGAGGATGAATCTTTCGTCTACGAACGCCTCCATACCGCGCCCGGAATAAAGCTCGAGATAGTGGCCGGAGGTGCCGGATATTCGCAGAAAGTGCGGATGATGCTCGCCCGGCAGGTATGGAGCGAAAACGCCCGTGAAGGCTACCGCACCATAGAACACAACGAAGCCGGAGCTCCGCTCCTTGCCGCCGATGCCCCCGATGCGGAACACCAGCGTATCTCCGTGAGCCACACAACCGGACTCCTTGCCGTTGCGACCCTCCCTCCCTCGAAGCGCAATGATGATGCCGGTATTTCCGGATTCAGTAAGCAAACGGCGCTCGGGCTCGACGTCGAACGGACAGACCGTACGCAGGTTCTCGGCGTGAGATCACGCTTCCTCAGCGAAGAAGAGATGAATCTTATCCCCGAAAACAGCGTAACTGACAATATTCTGGCTTGGACATGCAAGGAGGCCATGATGAAAATGACCTTCAACACCTCTGCCGATATCCGGAAAGAAATCTTAATCCGAAGGCTTCCCGATCTCGCCGGAAACCCCGGTGAAGGCACAGCCACTCTCGCCGACGGAACCCGGATTCAAACCCGGCTTCACTCCCTCCCTCTCGGAGGAGGCAGATTCGCCGCCACCCTCGCTTTCACCGACGAAACACTCCGTTTCGGCAACCGGAACAAATAGACATAACCCCATAACCATATAATTCTCACATACATTATAAGGATGGTTGTAGACATTCTCTGGATCATAGCAGGCCTCGCCATGATTCTCTTCGGAGCCAACTGGCTCACTGACGGTTGTTCCTCCATAGCCCGCAAGATGGGGCTTTCTGATCTGATCGTAGGCCTGACTGTGGTATCTTTCGGCACAAGCGCGCCGGAATTCGTTATCTCCATGATGTCAGCATGCAAGGGAGCCGCACCCTTGGCTGTCGGCAACGTCGTGGGAAGCAATATCTTCAATATTCTGGCAATAATCGGTGTCACGGCCTTAGTGAGACCTCTCGCCGTCGACAAAGGCACCCTCGTAGGGGAGATTCCACTGATGGTTCTCTCCTCCGCCGTACTCCTCGTACTCGGCAACGGTGTCATTCTTGACGGAGCCCGGACAGATACCATAACTAGAAGCGGAGGTATCCTGCTGCTTATGTTCTTCATCATATTCCTCTGGTACACGATCAGAAAGGCTCTGGCCGACAAGGCCTCTTCAGAAGCGTCCGTAAGTACGGCGCTGCCGGGGGAACCTCAGGACAAGACGCCGGAAATGTCCACATTCAAAGCTATACTGTTCACATTGGCTGGTCTGGCTCTTCTCGTCTACGGAGGCGACCGGTTCGTGAGCGGAGCTTCGGGGCTTGCAGGCAGATTAGGCGTAAGCGATGCCATTGTCGGACTCACCATCGCGGCTGCCGGCACATCGCTGCCGGAGCTGGCGGCTTCCGTGGCAGCGGCAGTGAAAGGAAAGGCGGGTATGGCGATCGGCAACGTTATAGGAAGCAACATCTTCAATTCCTTCTTCGTACTCGGAAGCACTGCGGTCGCTACACCGCTCACATTCGGCTCCGTAGGCAATTTCGACCTCCTCACGCTTATGGTGGCATCCATCCTTTTCTGGATCTTCGGATGGTTCATCGGACGGCGCACCATCACCCGCTTCGAAGGCGCAATCCTCGCGATTCTCTACGTCGTATACATCACCGTGCTCGTCATTCAGGCATAATTAGTATATTTTAATTCTTTTCCCGGATAGTTAACAACTTCTTCCGCGGACCCTTATTTTGGGTATTTCCTCATCCCGATTTTACCACATCCTACGGCCGGAATCTCTGTTCCGGCAACCCGCTTCGCCGGACGCAGACAATTTCCGTTTTGCTCCGGCGTTAATATTGCACTGTAGAACCCAAATGCTTGAATTAATATAATGTAACTGGTGAAAATAGAATCGCGGTTACATCGGGGAAGCATTCATGTATAACTTAGTGTTTTTTTGCCTATGAAATTTCTACTCCCGGATGGCATACGCAAACTTCGCCATGCCATCAGCCACAGAACCATACTGACTCCTGTCCTGACGTTGATTATGTGCTTATGGACTGCGCTATGCTTCGCGGATTCCGACGATACACTCCGCTTCGACGAGGCATATTACAGCCGCTTCACATACGAGTGGACCGACGAGCATGGAGTCAGCCATACCTCCCGTCTCACCGAGCCGGCCACCGAATACCACCAGATTGCGGCACTCCTCTGGGAAGTCTATCGCAATCCGGAAGTTCCCGGCTTCGTCCGGGACAAAGCTTGGGACGGATCCAGAGATGACTCCGACCATCCCAACGACGTCTACAACGTGCCCTACGGCCCCTGTCTGGCCGAGAACAATCCTTACGGCTCTGATGCCTCCACCGTTGTGGAGACGCCGATTGAGGGCGCCACCGTTCTCCTCGTAGAGCTTATCGACGACTTCGTGTTCGACAGCAACGACTCCTGTGAAGACATGCTCCGGAAAATCAGGCAGGTCACTCTCCTCACGCATCAGCGATACGTCGATGCCTCTGTCTCCACATCGAATCCCGGCTATCTTTTCAACTACGTCGGCACGCTCAACAGATTCTTTGTCATCTCCAAGGGGAACAACCGCTTGGCCCTCAACTCCGAGAACGAAGATGGGGCTCTCGTCGGTCATGCTCCTTTCTACCACATGTACGAAGAGCTGAGTCCCTCAAACTCAGGTGTCATCTACAACGCCTTCGCCGACATGGACGCCGGCCACGGATTTGCCGTCGACCACAATTGCACCTCCATCATGGGGCAGGATCATATCGTGGTCATGTCGCCCGATCCCTCCGACGGGAACACTACTCCCGAAGATTTCCGAGACTACGCCGTCAACTTCATGTTCTTCCTTCCCGACCTCCGCTTCGACTGCGACACCCGCCAGTCGCCACATTCCTCATATCGCGGTGCGTGGTACACGTATTACGACCTCGACCACTCACCTTACTTCTTCTTCAACAAGATCGTGGCCCGGATAAATGAAGCTCCGGAGAACATCGACAAGGATACCGCACGTGTCAAGGTTGAATGGGAATCCACTTACAACCGCATCGTAGGCTACGAAGCCAACGAGGACTTCTACATCTATCGCGTCGTTAACGACGTTATACAGAGCGATCCGCTCGGTCCCGACGAGTACGAGATAATCCAAGGTGAGGATGTCCTTGAGGGAGACGACGAGTATATTGTCAAGAATCCCGACGGATCCATGACCTCGCGTCTGGAGAAGAACGCTATTCTGGTCACCGAGCCACGCGGACGGTTCGCCTACGATGTCAGCTACATCGTGACCGGACGCCGCTATCTCACTGATTTTGAATTCACTGAATCCAACATCGTCGAGACCACGATCTCCGGATATCTCGAGCCACAGACTCCGCCGGCACTCAACATCGTTATCGACGGCACGCGCAAGTCGGCTCACGACCTCGCATCAGCCACAAACAATTATACGCATACGATCTATCTTCTCGACAGCAACCGCAGCGACGAAGTCACACTCGCCAAGAGACATCTCCGCGCCACTGACGAAGAAGACGTCAAGACCGGCACACGCTTTCTCCTCAAGCGCTATTCGACTGACTTAGAGGATGCTGTGACGATCGCGACCCTCGAAATCACCTCTTACGAGTATGACACGCGATGGAATCCGCAGCATCTCTACACCTACACGATCCGGGATGCGTCCGGCTCTGCGATCGAGCCCGAAGCCGGACGCAAGCCGCTCTTCAAGGCTCCTGAGGCCGAAGGCGTGGAGGCCGACAATCTGCTTGTCACGGCGCCCGACGGCTGCGACCACATCCTTGCCGTCTTCCACGACAACTTCTCTGTGTCGACGGCTGAGGGCATCCATCCCGATCAGTACCACTATTTCATTGATTATCAGCCTGCTGTACTCCTCTCAGACGAAGTCATAGACTTTGACGCGCTCTCCAACACGGTCGATTTCGCCGTTCCGTGCAACAACCTTAAGGTCGGCTATATCCCTTATAATGAGGTGGAAATTCAGAACGACCTCGTCTATGAGACACGCGTCCCGATGAATCTCAGCGGAGTTCAATTCTCGGTGACTTCGAATCCGAATGTCAGCTCATACACGATCTACAATCTCTCTTCGGAGGGTTCACCCAAGGTCGTGGTTGAGGCGACGCGCCTCCCTTCGGGACGCCTTTCGGTCGATGTTTTGGACAAAAAATTTTCGTTGACATATTTTAACAGTTACTTCAAGGTAACGGCTCCCTGCATACCTACTCCTTACGGGGTCAATGTCGGCGATGAGTTTGCCCTTGTGGTGAAATATCTCAACGGCAATTCTTACGGCAACCGAATCGTGTCGCTCCGCGATCTTCCCTTCCCGGACATAAACATTCTCGACTTCAACGGCACGGAAAACAAGCCGGACGGGAACAACTCTCTCTACAAGGCCAAACTCGCTTGGAGCTCGCTGGGGCTCGAGGCCTCCGGAGAAGCCGTTGATGAGAGCTTCCTGCGCACGGGCTATCGCGCGTGGAGCATCCACAACGCCGCGGATCTGAACGAGCGCTACAACATCTACGATGACGTCTACATTCCGGCTTCCTCTGAGGAAAGTGCTGAATCGGCAAGACGGAACGTGGCGGATCAGAGCGACTTTGTCAGCCATGACCACACGTTCGTGGCCCACGAGGCGACGTTGGAGAATCCGGTCGAGTACAACACGACCGTGCGTCTGTACGCCCGGCTTCCCGAAAGCATGAACATCAGCGAAGGCTCCGAGCCGGGATATGTCGTCAGCGAGCGCACGCAAAACAAAGTCAAGACAAAGTACCGGGAAATCATCACCGGCATCGACAATGTCGGGAATGATTCCTGCGACGAAGAAGCTCCGGTCGAGTACTTCAATCTTCAGGGTCTTCCCGTGGCCGATCCGGAGCCCGGAACAATCGTGATACGCCGTCAGGGTTCTTCGGTATCGAAAATTGTTGTTCCGAAAAGCTGACATCATTTCGACTTCCGTAGTCTCCCCCTTATATCCGCAAAAATCGGTGCTTCAAGAAGGATTACCGGTTTTTGCGGACTTCTTTTTAAAATTTTTTGCTAATTTTACAGCATAAAGAATACGAGTATGATACTAAGGACATTATTAATCATCCTGTTAGCTTCGGCCGGGATCTCCGGGGCATCGGCTGCCGAGGAGAAGCCGTGGAGCGAGGGTCCTCTTGTCTGGAATGATTTCCGGGGCTCGGCATTGCTGGAAGGGAGTCCGGCTTTCCTGTCGGCAGACATCGTTCTGAGCACGGAACGATCATCGGGCAATACCTTCAGCACGCAGGCAAGGGCTGTGATGTATCCGGACAAGTCGTATGCATCGGAGTCGGAGCGGACACCGGAACGTCTGCGTTATTTCCAAGCTCAGTTTGACCTCGCGGAGCTTCTCGCGCGTCGTTTTCAGGAGGAGCTTTCTTCGGGAGTAAACGGAATCGAGGCCGACCGGCGGCTCAACTACTACCGCAACCTTTTCAAGACCGAGAGCACACGTCTGTCCGACGACACTCAGGCCGGAGCAGACGACGAACGTCTGCAGCAATGCGAGTTCAGGATACGGCGTCAACTGGAGCAGATCGGTGAGCCGGCGATGCCGGCAGTATCTCCGTCTCCATTCCGTTACGGACTTTTCGCGGGTACGGGTTTCGTATCTACCGCAGGGGAGCTTGCTGACTATTTCAACACGGCGTGGGACTTCAGTTTCGGTCTTCTGTTCAACTGGCGTCGCGCGGGGCTCGAGGCTTCGATCACTTACGCCTCTCCTACGCTGAAGGATCAGCTTCTCACTCAGGACAAGTATGCCGGCATGAATTACCATGCCAACGTGAAGAATGCCAACTATCTCGCCATCGGTGTAAACGCCGGCTATAACGTTCTGGACAGCAAGCGTTTCCTGATACGCCCCTACGTAGGCGGGATGTGGACCTCCTACAGCTGGACAGCCCGTCCGATGGCCGATGAGTCGCAGGGAGCCATCGTTTTCGACGGCTTACAGCAGCGCATGACGCTGAACGACTTCAATCTGACGTTCGGTGTGAACATGGAGTGGCATTTCCACTCTACGGTGACGAGCCTTTTCGGGAGCAGCACGCGCGAGGAGTACATCTCCTCGTTACGTCTCACACCATACGCCGTACATTCGGTCTACAACAATGCGTCGACCCCCTTCGGCGGCTGGCAGATAGGTTTCACTGTGGCCTATTCGGGAGTTGGACGCGCCCTGAGACTGAGATGAGACCGATATTCCTCATAGGACTTCCCGGCTGCGGAAAGACGACCTTGGGGCGTGCTCTGAGCCGCCATCTCGGCATCAGTTTCTACGATCTCGACCACTACATAGAATCGCGGTTCCGGAAGAGCGTTAAGGAGATTTTCGCATCGGAGGGTGAGCCTGAATTCAGGCGTAAGGAGAGCGTGATGCTTCGCGAGGTCGGCGAGATGGAGGATGTGGTAGTGGCCTGCGGCGGGGGCACTCCCTGTCATTCCGACAATCTGAGCTTCATGAATTCCCACGGTACGACCGTCTGGCTTCAGGCTTCGGAGCCGGTGGTACTCAACCGTCTGATCCGGGCCAAGAGCCGCAGGCCGATGTTCGCTTGCTGCGCTGACGACGCCGAGATACTCGCTAAGCTGCGCCGGCTGACGGAAGAGCGTGGCCCGCAGTATGCTCCGGCCCACTTCAGGTTCAACGCCGACGAGCTGGAGAACAAGAAAATGATCGATTCGTCGGTGGATCGGTTCACGAAAGAGATACCTCTAACCTAATTGCCCCCTTCTCTCCCCTTCTGCTGTAAAGAAAAAAAATAAATACAATCCTCAAAAATATAACACCATGACACCCACACCTCTACCACAGGCCGAGATCGAGACGACGCGCAAGGATGCGCTAACCCTCAGCATAGTCAACAATTACGCGGATTCGGAGGAGACACGCCTTTTCCTGACTCCGGAAGCATGCGCGATGATCCGCAATTTCGGCTACAGAATCATGGTCGAGAGCGGCGCCGGTCTCGACATCAACTATTCCGATAACGCTTACTCGGATTGCGAAGCAGAGATCGTGAGCCGCGGCGAGGCTCTGAAAGCCGACATCGTGCTGTCGGTACGTCCGCTTCATGTCGACGACATCATGCTCATGCGCAAGGAGACGACCCTTATATCGCTGATGGACAGCGCACTCTTTGACCGTGCAGTCGTGGAAGCGCTTCTGGACCGCCGCATCACTATGCTTGCACTGGACAACGTAGTATCGGCCAACGGGCTCAGAGTCTTCGCCCGAATTCTGGACGAAATCGACGGACGAGCCGCGGTCATCTACGCACAGGAAGGGATCACTTTCCTCGGCGAAGGTAAAGGGGTTCTGCTTGCCGGTGTGGCCGGGCTGAATCCTTGCGAGGTTGTCGTGATAGGGAGCGGCTGGCGCCCTCAGGCAGCTGCCAAGGCGGCGATGGCAGCCGGAGCCCGCGTGACGATGATGGACAACGACGTGGCTTCCCTCTTCGAGGCTCAGAGCGAGTGTGGCGACAATCTCTCGACAGCCGTCATCCATCCTCATGTCCTCTTCAACAAAGTCAAGAGCGCGGACGTCATCATACTCGACAGATGTACCAACGATTTCGAGATGCCCCCTCAGCTGGGCATCGCCATGAAGGAGAGCATCTATGTCATCGACATGCGCAAGACGATCCCCTCCCTATGCGTGCCTCGGACAGTGGCCATGGGTCTTTCGAATCCTTTGGTGCATTTCTTTGAGGATGTTGCGCTGAAGGGGGGGATACGGCGTCTGGTAGCCACTACTCCGGGGGTGCGTCCGGCGGTCGTCACCATCAACGGGAAGCTTGTCGATAAATTCATAGCCATGCATTTGGGTATGTGTGCTGCGGATCTGGCCGTGATGCTCACGCAGACCAACTGATGGATACAGGGCGTCCCATACTCGTCCATATCGTCTCCTCACGTCTGTGGGGAGGGATGGAACGTTATGCGCTTGACATCTGCCGTTCGTTTGCCGCCATGGACTGGGAGGTGGATGTCTTCACGCGCGACACACGGGGCATCGACTCGATGTTCGCCCGCGCCGGGGTAAAGGTGCACCATGCGCCTCTGGCGGGGTATTTCGATTTCTCCACGACCTTCGCCCTGATGCGTTTTCTCCGGCGCCGGCGCTCTACGGTCGTCGTCCACACGCATCACTACCGGGACGCCTTCGCAGCCCTCTTGGCCCGAAAACTCTTACGCCGCACACGGCGGCAGGTAAGGGTCGTCTGCACGCACCATAACTGCCGCCCGGCAGCCGAGGGGCGGCTCATGCGGCGCATCTACCGCAACCTCGACGCTTTCATTTTCGTTTCCGAACTGGCCGGACGACGCTTCATGTCGCGCTGGCCTCACGGCCGCATACCGTTCCCTTCCGGTGCAGTACATATCCTTCACCCAACCATAGACAGCGGTGGAGTCCCCCCTTACCGGCCGGCGCCCGAAAAGGGACCTTTCATGCTTCTGTATCTGGGGCGCCTGTCGCCGGAGAAGGGGATAGAGCGACTTATCCGGGCCATGAAACTGATGAAGGGGAAGAGAATACGCCTCACAATCGCCGGCACCGGCTACGCCGATTATGTCGACCGGCTCCATAACCTCGCCATTAGGGAGGGTGTCGACACGCTCATCGACTGGAAAGGGTGGAGCGACAATCCGATGAATGCGATCGTGGATTGCCATGCCGGTATCTGTGTGTCTCCGCGCGAAGAACCTTTCTCGCTTGCGTCTTTAGAGATGATGGCCTGCGGACGCACTCAGATCATACCTCCCGACGGGGCTTTCGGGGAGTATATGCGTCCGGCGCCGGCAAGCGCCTTGGAGTCCGATACTTTACCTCCCGAGACGGATTCCCTGCGTCTTTCGCGTCTGACGGAACAGAATATCGCGGATGCGGTGCTCACTCTTGCCTCCCGACGGGATGTCTGCGAGGTGTTGGGGCGCAGTGCTCTTGAGCACTTCCGGCAGCTGCCGGAGAGTGCTACGGCGATGGAGCGCCTTCGCAGTCTTTATCTCGGCCTCTGATCCCGGTTCTCGCGGCAGGGGTCGCAGGGTGAGATAGAATTGGCCAATTATGGCCAATCACAGGGTCGACCCGCAGCGCGGGTCGTTTTTTGGGGGGCACGATGCAGGTCAACATATCAGGAGAATAAGTTATTTAGTAACAGGATGTTCCATAGAACATCCCTACGTTCGAGGGGTATGTCGTTGGGAAATCCGACGCCGCGAGGCGGGTCACAATTTATTTCCTTACGGGGGAGAAAGGGATGTGGGTCGCGTCTCACGACGGGACCCACACTCAGGTAACTAATAATAATTAATAAAAAAATTACATGATTACAGTAACTTACATTTAGTTGGGGACGGTAGCGGGGTTCAGTCCGCTACCGCCGTAGTTTATGGTTACGCCTTTTTAGCGTACGATCACTTTTGTGGTGCGACCGCTGACTGTCACGACGTAGACCCCTGCGGGTACTTCGTGGCGTCCTTCGCCCGCAGCTACTTTCACGCCGTCGGCGCTGTAGATCTCGGCTCCGATGCCTTCGACTTCGATGAAGCCTACGCCGGCATACACCTTGCTTGCGTCGCCATTGATACCTTCTACGGTGGTGGGTACCTCGTTGGTGAATTCAAACGGTGCAGCTTTTGACTTCAGGACGTTGCTGGAGTAATCTGCGACAGCACGCTTCATACCGTTCTTCGGAGCCTCGCTTGCGCTTGTGTCGGCGAAGGGATAGAGGTAGCTTACGAGTACCTTCAGGTGCTTCGAGTAATGGTCTTTCTGCACTACTTCGAGCTGGCCGTCGTAGTAGTGGCCGTAGTCTTTGGTGATTACAAACTCCTTACCGGTACCATTGGCGGTCGCGAGAAGATCCGCAGCAGATACAACATCGTGGAGTTTATCTTCATCTTTCTCAGCAATGTTGCCGTACCGATCGATGATGGCGTCTTCATCGCCCTCGGACTCGCTGTTCACCTTATCCTTGTCGATGATGGCTACGTAGTAGTAGTCATTTGCAGAGTGGTGGTGGAGGTGCTCGAAGAGATCCTTGTCCTCATGGAACACGTAGTTGTGCTTATCCTTTTCGGCAGCGTCTATATCCTCTGCAGGATGGGAGGGAGTATAGTCATCCTTGTGTTTCACCAAGATAGTGAATTTGGAGATCAGGTGGCCGTTATCATCATAGTAGAGATAAGCGTCCTTCACCTTGTGATCGAAGTTGATGGGAGGATTGTCAGTGACGTGGATAGGAGTAATATCCCCATTTTCCCAACGTGTGTAATATGAATAGGTGGAGTCACTCACAAGCATCATCGAACGCTTCCGACTGAAATTAGACGGGTGCATCACGGGGCCGACAACCACACCGTCAGCCGTGCCGTCTGAGGTAAATTGGAAGATATTATCCCATTCACGCGCTTCACCTTCGGCAGTCTGGCTTAACTTCAGTGTGAAGAAGTTCTTTTTGATGATACGCTCCTTAAGGAAGTTGGAGACATTGGGGAATTCAACTTCGATATAGTCGCGCACACTGTGGTAGCGGGCATTGAAAGTCTTTCCACGGAACGAGAATTGCCTAATGTCGTTGTCAGAATCCTCCCCATCGGTATCGCCGTAGAACACCTGCACCTTTGCCTCCTTGAGGATAGGCTCGGGGACGGTCATGGTGTAATGAGCGGATACGGGAGCAGTGGTAGCACCTTCGATCGTCTTCAGATTTCCTTCAGCATCAAGGAAAGATGTGGAGTATTGCATCTGGAGAGTAAACTCGCGCTCTTCGAACGATCCGGTGTTGGTCACGTGCATGAAACGGTCGCCATACTCGGGACGTTGGCAGGACTGGTCGAATTTCTCTGTCATAGGAGCTTTCAAAGGACCGGATACGCCGGCTTTTGCAGGAGCTTGCGAGGGGGTATCTCCCTTGTCGGCTGCACCGTAATCATATCCTTCGACAACATTTGCCGAGGGGATACTGCCGACAATGAGCATCTTGTCGGTGAATTGCATCTGGCGAACAGTGGGATCCTCCTCAACTTCCTCTTTTGACATACCATAATTGGGAAGCTCATCGAGAGCCTTATAGGTAAACTCATAGTGGGTGTCGTCGATATATCCGGCGAGATTGCCATCATCGTCGTATGCACTGTTATTGGTATCAAATTTGTCGTCATTCTTGATCCAAAGTTCATACACGGGGAGTTCCGGTATGGTGTGATCTTCCTTAGAACCCTTGTAGGTGTAGTAGTGGCCTGTGCGGACACCATCCTTCACATCTTCGCCGACCTTCACAAGCTGATATACGGAGAGTGTGATCTTCTCCTCATCGTGGAAGATGGTGAAAGGATTGGAGTCTACGGAAACGGTATGGGAGGCGCCGTTGTTGTCGGTCAGGACGACAGTCATACGATAGAAGTAGTCGCCGTTGTTGTACTCGTATTCGTCTTTCACCCATTTACCCTCAGATTTATTGGTATCGCCGGAGTTGGTGTAGCTACCGCTGCCGGGGAGCTCGGGGTTGGAGGGACGGCTCTCGAAGATAGTGTAGAAGTCCTTGTTCATCAGAGTGCTGCCCTCAGGCGCATTCCAGTTGAATACGCTGGCGATCATCTCTTCGGAAGCATTGTCACCGTCGGAAGTTGTGGCGTAGCTACGGATTGTCACTTTCTTCAGCAGACCTTCGTCCAAGCCCTGAAGGTAGGCGAGGGAGGGCTGGAAGTTACCGATCTCGTAGTCATTGATACTTGTCGACTCCTTCTTGGTAGACATAGCTGCGATCTGCGCGCCACCCTCGGAAAGCTCCGTAAAGAGGACGCTGTGACCCAATGCATTCGGATCGGACTCCTCATAGAAGAAGTCCACATACTGGAAGAAAGTAGGTTTCGAGAAAGCTACGTCGCCATCTTTGTAGCCAAGCTGTAGGGAAGATTCGGGGCTTATACGAGTAGCAACCTGATTACTCATTCCGAAGTGACCCCAGTTGGAGTGCCACGACCAGTTTGCGATAGCGGTATCGTCACTCTTCCCGGAATCTTTACTATGGACACCACCCCAGCCTGTCCAAAGCTTGACATCGCCATTGATCCATACGTTGGACACACGATAGAGAGAGTAGGTTCTCTCGTCATTTAGAGCCAGTTTCTCCACATGCTCCTTAGGATCATTCTCGTCAAGAGATTCGGTCTTATCTTTGAATTTGGCGAAACGCTCATCATTTTTCCACTCTTTACCGGTCTTGGAACCAACGAGTTTGAAAGTGAGCTGGTCTGACTTGATGGTAAAGTCTTTTTTGGAACCGTTGACTTCAAACTCAGTCTTAAAGAAGATCGTGTTACGAGGGGGCCAGAAGGTGTTGTACATCACGTTACCGCTACGGTCGAGAGCCAGCTGGCCACGGTTGTCGTACTGCACCCAAGCTTCCTGCCAGCCGGCGCTGGTCTTGCGGTTGTTGAAGGGGGTAGTGGCTGTGACGCGCTGTTTCCATTCCTTACCGATCAAGGATAGGAAGGGCATGTCGTTTTCATCGATCTGATCATTTTCGACCGGGGTAAGGGTCAGTTTCCATGTGTTGTTGCTTTGCTTTTCGCATACAGCCTTATAACGTGCGCCCTCTTTGTACTGGGTTTTGTTAAGAGTCACAGAGGTATCGCCTACGAACGTCTTGGATGCACCGGTAGCGCTTTCGAATCCTACGATAGTGAGGGGCCAGTTTCCCTCACCCCAGATTTCACCTTCTGTCTGAGTGTTACGGAGCGTAAACTCAAGCTCATACTTTCCGTCGGCCACCTTATTCATCTGATACTCGGGAGTGATGCGATTGTTGTTGAGAACCTTGGACTGGATGTAAAGTACGGGCCACTTGTCGTAGCGCTCAAGACTGGTATTGTTATAGACGCCGATAGGATAAACAGGCATGGTCTCGCTGATGGTCACGCGCACGGGGGTGTTAACGCCGTCGCCTTTTGAAAGGTCAACGGTGATGGTGTAACCTTTACCCTTAGTCACGGCATAATACCAGTTCTCACCATTCTGTTTCTTTGAGTTAAATGCCTTCGAAGCATCAGCGGTATTACTGGAAGAGGCGGGACAATTGCTGCTCCACAAAGGATAATAACGTGTGCCGTCAACAGTGAAAGCGAAATCTATCGTACCGGAGTTGGTAGCGTTGAAAGAATATGTATAGACGTCCGTAGAAGCAGCTTCAGTGTTCTCTCCTTCGCCTGCGGTCCATGTGTTGAGACTGAGTCCGGCAGGGGTGAAGTTACCGATGATCCGTACCTTGCTGCTTTCGGTTTTCTCCCAAGTAGCTTTAAGTGTGGAAGGCTTGCCGTTGTCGTCCAGAGTCAGTGTAAAGACAACATCCTTATTGAGCGCCTTGCTGTTCAGTTTCATGTTGGCCGTTTCAGTCTTGTTGGCAATGCTGACCTCAACGTCATTAGAAAGTGTAGAACCGGTACTGTACCATGTACCGTCGTCGGTCGTGGCCTTCGTAGTGATCTTGAAACCTTTGTTACCTGAATTGCTCTCGTTGTAGCGGGCACTGGCGGTCAGGATATGGGGATTATCGGCAGAGGGGGTGAATCTCACGCGGTCATCCTTACCCCAGTTGTTGAGGAAGCCGGCGGCGAGATAATAATCGCCGGACGCAGGAGTCGGCGTGCTGGTCCAAGTAGTATTTACGGCACCGTCGGAGATGCGGTACTTGATGGTATAGGTCTTATTTGCCTGTGCTCCACCGATATAGAAATAACCGGTTGTGCTACTGGTCTTGGATGCCACCCAGTTTGAGGCGTTGTTGGTCATCTGGGTATTGTTGCCCGAGGAGGGATACCGTACTGCACCGTCGACCTTGA
>CAYPBS010000009.1:0-37438 GCA_964409015.1 uncultured Sangeribacter sp. | reverse complement strand
GGACTTGAAACATTGCTTCCGAATGGAGAGGTCAATCCTATTGCTACTCTTGTACTTGGTATTCTTGCTCAGTTTAACAGTATGGAGAGAAGTCTTATCCGTAGCCGTATGGAAAGCGGATATAACAACTTCCGTAACAATGGCGGTGTTGTCGGTCGCAAGACTGGTTACAGAAAGACAACCGAGCAGATGAAAGAAGAATATGCAGAAGAAATCCGTCTGTTGAAAAAAGGTTACTCGCTCCGTAACATTGCCAAAATCACCTCTACAAGTGTAAATACATTACGAAAACTAAATGAAATAATATGATTACAATAAATAGAACCAGTTACATAGAAGAAAAAAGAGAGATAATTAGAACTGCTTTATTATCAGCCCCAAAGAATTATAAGACGATGGTTGATTTGAGAAATGGGAATATAATTCTTGTTGAACGAAGTAAAGCAAAATACTACATTCAAATTGGTCAATTAAGGTTATCTTCCGTTGCTTATACCAATAAGAATATAAATGCCTTGGCGAGTGAATTAACAACTCAAATCAAATGCTACAACAAAGCATCACTAATCTGTAAAAGTCATGTCAAATCGGAATATGGCTCAAAAGGCCTATTAGACGCAGCATTCGTTATGACAGTTGATAATCCACATTATAAGTGTGCGGGCGCAATGAATTTGTATGATAAGAATGTAATAGACTACTATTTACATAGGGCATGAGAATCAATAAAGAGAAATCAATTTGGACGAGGTATAGGTCTATTGTCGAGGTAAATAGAGAGAAACGCAAACTCAAAGGTTGTGTGTGCGATAATGAACCTACCGAGATTATTCTTGATGAAAACCTGATTAACGACACTGACCACGATGGCAAACCAATCCGCTATCAGTGGAATATGTATCACCTCCTTAGTCATCAATGGGTCAAAGACCTCTTCGGAGATGATTGGACTATTGTGGAAAAACTGCTTTCAGTAAGGGAGGCTGATATTGTTGAGGTCAACGGCAACATCTACTACCGAGAATCCTACTTGCAAGGCGTTTTAGACGTGTTGACAGCGTTGGCAAAGACGCATTTGGTAAATGCCCTCAGACCGCTTCCTCAATGCGTTAAAGGTGTGTCTAAACCTCTCTATACAAGTAAGGATTTGATGACTATTCTAAATGTGAAAGATTCAACATTGAGAGGCTATCGGGACAACTGTCTAATAGAATATTCCAAATGTGGTGATAAGATTTGGTATACCGAAGAGAATTTAATGGACTTTATCACCAATCACCAAGTTAAAATTGAGTTTTAAGAATGGGAAAAGCAAAAATACTCATACCAAAGGGCAAATTCTTTCTTCGCCCTATTGCCATGGATAGTGAGGTCAAGAGCATATACATCCGTTATGTGTTCCACCGCACATCCATTGTACGCCCTATGGCCAACTATCAATGCAGGGCGGTTGATTGGAATCCGAATGGAAATCTCGGAAGAGGTGAAGTAAAAGCGACTTATGGCGTTGATTACAAGCGTGTCAACTCTATGCTTGCCAAAAGAATTGCCGATATTGACAATGCTCTTATTGAGTACAACCACGCTCATCCCAATCAGCTTACCGTTCAAAAGATACGTGATATAATTGATGGCAAACCTCTTGCACGTCAAGATGAAGGTAAAAGTTTCATTGAGTTTGCGGATGGTATAACTGAATCAAAATATCAAGAGAGCCGTATCAGCCATTCCACCTATAAAAATAGGTTGTGCTGTATGCGTAAATTCAAGAAGTTCATAAAAATAGAAATGAAGAAGGATTGCGTCTTTGTGGGTGATATGAACAAGGAAATAGTTAGTAAGTATATTCAGTGGCGAAAATCCACCGAAGAAAACTCACCCGAAACAATCAATCACGCTCTTACCCCTATCATTGATGCGTGTGAACGTGCAGCCGATCTTGGACTGTTATCAAAATCAGAGTATGCCGAAATCAAGCGTATGAGATTACCTAAACTCGTTTCGTTCAATGCTGAAAGTGCAGAAAACGAGGTTAAATACCTTGAAAAAGACCAACTCAAAAAGTTGGTTGATTATTCAGTAACAGAGAAAGAACCGAGACGCAAGGAGTATCTTGAAATGTTTATGTTTGCCTTTCATGCTTGTGGACTCCGAGTAGTTGATATTATGACCTTACAGTGGAAACATATTGACTTTGGCAAGAAACAACTCAGGAAGATATTAGTTAAAACTGCTAATTATCGCTCTACGACTCACACTGTTCCACTAACAGACGAGGCCATTGCAATTCTACAACGTTGGAAAAAGAAGTGCGGAAGCAAGAGGTTTGTATTCGGTATGTTGGATGATGACACAGACCTTGATAATCGGGAAACTCTCTATAAGTGTCGGAACAATGTCACCAAGTGCATCAATCAGTCGCTTACAGTGGTGGGTGAAAAACTGAAGTTCAATCATCCATTGACTATGCACGTAGCCCGACATACATTTGCCGTACTTGCTTTGAATGACGGAATGCAGATGTCGGTTGTCAGTCGATTGTTAGGTCACGCCTCAACAGGTGTAACTGAAAAAGTATATGCGAAGTATCTGCCCGAGACTTTAGAAGAGGAGGTTAATCGGCTTAATTTCGGTTTCTTGGCAAGTTGAAAGGGGCTTACACGTGACCAGCATTTGATTCGCATTGATTCGCACGTTGGTTCGCATTGAGGCTAACTGATTGATATATGTGCAGTTTTAGGTTCGCATATTTCACGCCAAAATGGGGTAAAACAAAGGTGACTAACATTGGAGTGTCAGCCACCTTGTTTGATTTTCAATGAGTTATGTCCGAAGAAGGTATCAGTACTCCTCTTCGTTGAAGAAGAAGTCTTCTTTGGAGGGGTAGTCGGGCCAGATGTCTTCGATGCTGTCGTATATTTCTCCTTCGTCTTCTATCTCCTGAAGGTTCTCAATTACTTCCATGGGTGCACCGCTTCTCATTGCAAAGTCAATAAGCTCTTCTTTGGTTGCAGGCCATGGGGCGTCTTCCAGTTTAGATGCAAGTTCGAGTGTCCAATACATAATGTCTATATGTTTTTTAGTTTATTTTTCTTTCTTTTTTATTGTTTACGCCACGGTGTGTCCTGTACTTGGGCGAGGGTGTTGTATAGTCTCGCTGCGGCAAACAGAAGGTCGCTGAGCCGGTTGAGATATGTGAGGACAAGAGGTTCAACTGGGCTTTGGGCGTCGAGGGTGAGTATACGCCTCTCGGCACGGCGACATACTGTGCGGGCTATGTGAGCCTGTGCGCTTTGTGTCGAGCCTCCGGGGAGGATGAAGCTCCTCATGGGTTGAAGGCGCGAGTCTATATCGTCAATGGCTTTTTCTATTTGTTCAATGTCTTCGGGGGAAAGGGGAGATGTCGCAGGTGTGGCGTTTTCTACCGGAGGTGTTGCGAGGTAAGCCCCTATGTCGAAGAGTTTGTTCTGTATGATGACGAAAATCTCACGAAGCGCCGGGGGTGTAAGGGGAAGCGCATGCAGAAGACCGAGATGAGACGAGAATTCATCGAGAGTGCCGTATGCTTCGAGTCTTACGGAGTCTTTTCTCACTCTTGACCCTCCCACGAGGGAGGTCATCCCGGAATCTCCGGTGCCGGTATATAACATGCTTTTTCCCATGTGTGCGTCAAAATTTTCTTACTTATAAACGACGAGGGGGGAGTTTTGTTGCATGGGGTGTTTTTTTTTTATAATTTTGCGTAGGCAAGGGCGTGGGGATAAAGCCCGGCCTGAAAATCTGTCTATTTATTTAGTCCTCAATATCTTTCTATGGATCAGCCATATATAGTGTCGGCGCGAAAATATCGTCCGTCAACATTCCGTTCTGTCGTTGGGCAGAAGTCTCTCACTACCACCCTTAAGAACGCTATCGATACGCAGCGTCTGGCGCAGGCTTATCTGTTCTGTGGTCCCCGGGGTGTGGGTAAGACTTCGTGCGCTCGTATTTTTGCCAAGACGATCAATTGTCTCAACAGGGGTGCTGACGGTGAGGCTTGCAACGAGTGCGAATCGTGCCGAGCCTTCAATGAGGGCCGGTCACTTAATATTGTGGAGCTGGATGCTGCTTCCAATAATTCCGTAGATGATATAAGGAATCTGACGGATCAGGTTCATGTGCCGCCTCAGATAGGGAATTATCGTGTGTTTATCATCGACGAGGTCCACATGTTGTCGGTACAGGCGTTCAATGCTTTTCTAAAGACTTTGGAGGAGCCGCCGAGATACGTAGTGTTCATTCTTGCCACGACAGAAAAGCATAAGGTGATCCCCACGATTCTGAGTCGTTGTCAGATCTATGACTTCAATCGTATCACGGTCAACGATATGGTTGAGCATCTTGGGTATGTGGCCTCACAAGAGGGGATTTCAGCCGAACAGTCTGCCTTGGGTGTGATAGCCCGTAAGGCGGATGGTGCCATGCGTGATGCTCTTTCGATTTTCGATCAGGTGGCGGCATCTTCGATGGGGCAGATTACCTACAAGAGCGCGATCGACAATCTGAACGTACTGGATTATGAGTATTATTTCCGTCTTGTAGATTGTCTGCTTGCGGGGGATAGTGCCGGGGCTCTGCTGCTTTATAAGGAGGTACGCGATGCGGGATTCGATTCGTTGTTTTTCGTGAACGGACTGGGGGCTCATATAAGGGATCTTATGGTCGCTGCCGACGCCCGGACTCTTCCTCTGCTCGAGGTCGGAGCTGATGTGGCTGAACGTTATGCATCTCAAGCTGCCTCAATCCCTCCCCGCTGGTTCCATGCCTCCATGGAATACGTGAATTTCTGTGATCTAAACTACCGGCAGTCCACCGGCAAACAATTCCTTGTAGAGCTGACTCTTTTGCGTATAGCGGCGCTGTCTCAGCCACAGGGTCCGGCTCCTGATCCATCGCAGCCACAAGTGAGCGGAGGGACATCGGTGGCAACGGCTTCCAAGACCGCGGTGTCGACACCTGCCGTCTCCAAGCCCATGGTGTCGAAGCCTGCAAATTCCGTTGCTGAGGGACGTTCCGCCCAATCATCCACTTCCGCAACCGGCCACACGGCGCCGAATCGCCCCCCACAGCCTCCTGCACCCCGGTCGGCTGTAAGAGGTTCTCACGGTATGCCGACCATGAGGATCAGTACTCCACAGAACAGCTCGCGCCAGACGACACCTCCTGCATCGGAAGATGGGTCGTCCGGTGCCCCCGATAAGCCTCGGCCCGTCCCGGAGGTAAATGACCGCCATTTCACCCATGAAGATTTGCTTAAGGGGTGGGAGGACTTTAGACTCAAGCACCCGGAACGTAAGATTCTGGTGAATGCAATGCGCACCTGCCGTCCTTCCCCGACCGATAATCCCAGTCGCTATAAGATTGTACTTGAAAATCTTTCTCAGAAGGATACCTTGGAGCAGGACCTGCCTGAGCTGTATAGGGAATTGCGTGAGGCCTTGGGCAATCAGAAATTGACTTTCGATATTGAAGTGGCTCCCCCCGACGCTGCTCCGCGACATCTCACACAGGCCGAATTACTCAAGGAGATTGTGACGGAGAATCCTGTCATCGGGGAGATACTGAATGATTTCGACTGTCATCTGGAGCACTGATACGTAATAAGTTGTGGCTCGGGGAAATAGTGTTATAACTTCTCTTACTTAAGAACCTTCCGAAAGAAGTATTGTTGTATATAATACAAGACATCGTAACCATACGATGTTGAAGCATCGTTTATTTCATTATGAAAAACACTCTACTACTGCTATCCATATTCGCTTTCTGCGGGATTACCTGTTCATCTTACGCTGCTGAGTATGCTGATTCCGCGAGGATTCATTTCCGCCAGTCGAAAACAGAACTCGATACCTCCTACATGGGCAATGGTGCTAATCTTTTGCGCATGTCCGGACGGCTCAGGCCCAAGAAGTCCACTGACATCCCTTTGAGATTATCCTCCATAAGGGTGATCGGAGCTGCCTCGCCGGAAGGCTCCGTGGCCATCAATCGTCGCCTTTCGGAGCAGCGGGCGGAAAGAATATTCGATTTCTTTTCCGCGTATGCTGATGTTCCTGATTCCATCGTCTCCTTTGACTTTATCGGTCGCGATTGGAAAGGACTTTTGGAGAGTGTGAAGACAGACAGTGAAGTACCGTACCGGGATGAGACTGCGAGTATGCTTGAAAACATAGTCGCCGGATTGGAAACCGGCACGGAGGACTCCGAGGTAAACCTGAAAAGACTGAAGGGGCTTCGTGGAGGAGTTCCGTACAGGTACATGTACGACAGAATTTTCCCATCCTTACGCGCCGCCCGCTTATATGTGGAATACGAACCTGCTGAACCCATGACCGATACGGTTCCTGCACCGGCCATGGTTACCGACTCCATAGTCGAACCCGAAGAGATTCCCGACACAATAATTGACATAGACCTCACGGAGGTTCCGGCTTGTGAAGCATGCCGCCCGTTCTATATGGGGGTTAAGACCAACCTGCTTTACGATGCGCTGGCATTACCGTCCATAGGTGCTGAATTCTATGTAGGCAAGGGATGGTCGGTCGTTGGCAACTGGACTTACGGCTGGTGGGACACTGACAAGCGTCATCGATACTGGAGGGCATACGGAGGAGACCTCGCCGTGAGGAAATGGTTCGGCAAGCGAGCTAAGGAAAAACCCTTGACGGGCCATCATTTAGGCCTTTATGCCGGAGTTGTCACCTACGATTTCGAATTCGGGGGAACCGGCTACATGGGCGGCCGTCCCGGACATTCCTTGTGGGACAGATGCAACTTTATGGGAGGCATAGAGTATGGCTATTCTCTTCCGATAGCGCGGAGGCTGAATCTGGACTTCACACTCGGCGTAGGCTACATGGGTGGCAAGGTAGTAAAATATGTTCCGAAAGATGGCATCTATGTATGGCAGTCCACCAAACAGCTCCATTGGGTTGGCCCCACGAAACTGGAGGTCTCGCTTGTATGGCTTATCGGATGCGACAATTTTAATCGTAAGAAAGGAGGCGAATTATGAAACCGTTCACTATGCTGAGAGCAAAAAAAGTCATCGGACACGTTTCTGTCCTTCTTTCGGCTTCCGTGCTGCCGTTTCTGGGATCCTGCGATCATAAGGATCTCGGGCTGGAGGAGGCAACAAAGGGGCGGCTGAAGGTCGTATTTGACTGGCGTGAGGCTCCCGAGGCCGATCCTTCGTCGATGGCGGTATATTTCTATGATCCGTCCGGAGGCAATCCGTTGCGGTATATCTTTCAGAACAAGACCGGTGGATACATCCGTATCCCGACCGGCATATATAACGGTGTCAGTATGAACGCCGATCTGACGGATTGGGCCGTCATATCAGGCACCGACCGTATCGGGGAGATAGAGATTTCTACTCCTGATGCGCATGCTCTCTCCGTGACAGGTTTCACCACGGGTAATATCCCTCGCCATGAGGTGGCGCAGAGTGAGCGTTACGCCGTGACCCCCGGAATGTTGTGGGCTCACCGTCTCGACGGTATAGAGACGCCGGCCGACTATAAGGACAAGACAGTCACGTTCTATCCGGAGGAGAAGGTCTGTCACTACACTATAGATGTTTACGACTCCGGCGACATGAGCCTCATCCCGGAAGGAGGCATAGATGCCACGCTCTCCGGTATGGCGGAGGGATACCTGACCGGTGCCGACACACCTCACGAAGCTAAAGTCACCCATCCCGTTGTGTTAAAACCGGATCTGAAGACCAATAGTCTTCATTCCGAATTTCTCACCTTTGGCGATCCTCCCTCGAAGCCAAACCACTTTGTCTCTATCTACGTGGTCAGGAATGACGGAAAGAAATGGAATTGCAATGTTGACGTGACTAAACAGGTCAGGGAGGCTACCGATCCCCACCATGTCCACATCGTTCTTCGCGGTCTTGACATTCCCGAGCCCCTCACGGGAGGAGGAATGAGTGTCGATCCTGATGTCGAGGATTGGGAAACGGTAAATATTACACTCCACATGTGAACTTAACTCCCTCGATAGCATTATATATATAAACGCGACTATATTGCTTAGAAAGAAAACACAATAATAATTATACTACTATGAAAAAGACACTGTTACTTCTTCCCGTTGCTGCGCTGGCAGCAATCGGTTTCACCTCTTGTTCTGAGGATGAAGAGCCGGCTCCGGTGAGCTATAACACCAAGCATGCCATCAGTTTCCGCCCGGCCATGAGTGGCCTCACGAGGGCGTCGGAGATTAACAACGGCAATCTCTCGTCGATTTATGTCACTGCCTTTATGGGCGACACACTTTACTTCCACGACATCAACTTCACGAAGGGAAACGACGGATTCTTCACCAGTGCCAGCGACTATGCTTGGCCCGGAGACAACACGACACTCTCGTTCTACTCTTACGCGCCTTCTGCCGACGAGCTGGGCGCAGATATCACCATCAACGACAACAAGGTTCTCAAACTTGAAAACTACGTCACTCCGGAGAACATCGCTGATCAGGTGGACTTCATAACCGCCAATGCGACGGGTCAACGCACCACTAACGAGGAGGCGGGCGTACCTCTGACTTTCTCCCACAGATTGTCTCAGATCGAGATCCGTGCCAAGTCAGACAATAAGAATTACGTGATAAAGGCCGCCGGCGCAAGGATCGGACGTCCTCAGACCACGGGTACTTTCGATTTCTCGACCAACACGTGGACCCTCGACGACTGGCATGAGACTTCAGTCTGGAGCACTTCGATCGCTCCTGTGACCCTTACAGGAAACGCTGTTTCCCTTATGGGTTCCGCCGGCAACGCCATGATGATTCCTCAGACGCTTACTCCTTGGTCGCCGACCGGTGATCCTGATAACGTGGCCCGTGAAGCATACCTGAGTATCCTTATCAACATCACTACCGCCGACGGTGTCCAGATGTATCCGTTCCCGTCCGATAACACTATCGATCCTGCCACCGGTCAGCGTCGTATGTACGCTTGGGCTTCAATCCCACTGTCCGGAACATGGGAGCAGGGTAAGAAATACATCTATACCCTCGACCTCACGGAGGGTGCCGGTAATGTCGATCCTGACGATCCTAACCCGGGTAATCCCGTGCTCGGCAAACCTATCAAGTTTACTGTCCTTGTCGAAGATTGGGTTGACGCTCCAAGCAACAATCCCATGACCGTGAAACGCTAAACTCGGAGGATCTCTCCGGTAAAAGCCGGAGAATCCTACCGCCATTATATATATAGAATACGATTCTTACTTTTTTTGAGCGGGGGTGCTTCAATTTTATCCGGATGAAGCACCCTCGCTGTATCTGTTTAGGGCGGATTCCTCTTCAGGATTCCTTGGAGCGTAGACGATAGCGGAAGTTGGATCGCCGTTCCGACGAGGGCTCGTTGCCCAACGCATAGCGCAATGCCTCCTTTTCCCCTACAAGGACACACAGATCAGTGGCCCGACTCACAGCGGTATAGAGGAGGTTGCGATACAGCATCGGCTTGTGGGTCAGGGTGATCGGGAAGATCATGTTCTTTGTTTCAGAGCCTTGAAGCTTATGGACCGTTGTGGCGTAAGCGAGTACTAATTCCGACAGCTCGGAACGCAGATAGACCGATTTTCTCCCCTCGGCAAAGGTCACTTCGAGAGTCTGGGCCTCCCGATCCACGGCTGTTATGCGTCCCGTCTCCCCGTTGTATAGGCCTCGTTCGCGGGAATTCGCAGTCTGCATCACGGGGTCGCCGAGGCGGAATATCGTGTCTCCGCGTCGCAACTCCGGACCCGAGGGATTCAGGGTTTTCTGTATGTCCGTATTCAGGATACGCGCTCCCAGAGGACCTATCTGCTGAGGCGTAACTACCGTTATGTCGGTCGGTTTTATGGCTCGCGAGGCCGGTAACTCGTCGGAGATGAGCTTCAGTATCCGGTCATGGATTTCCCGGACTCCGTCGGCTTCCACAACCATAAAGTCCTTATCCGGGTCCGATGCCGGCATTTCACCCTGCCGTATGGCTTCGGCCCCCGCCGCGATGAGGCTCCCTTCCCCCTGCCGGAAATTCCCCTCAAGAGACACAACCGGAACAGCATGGGAGTCTATCATATCCTTCAATACGTTTCCGGCACCGATGGCGGGAAGTTGGTCCACATCGCCGACGAGTATCAGGCGCGTTCCGGGGACAATCGCATCAAGTAAATGATTGAACAGAACCTGTTCCATCATCGACCCTTCGTCGATGATCAATGCGTCGGTCTCGATCCGTTTGTGGCTGAATCCCTCCCCGGCGCGATAGCCGAGGAGACGGTGGATCGTGGCAGCTTCCGCCCCGGTGAGAGCGGTCATACGCTTGGCAGCCCGCCCTGTCGGAGCGGCCAGTACCACCTTCTTACCCGCTTTCTTCAAGGCCTCGATCACTCCGCAAAGCACTGTCGTCTTACCCGAACCGGGACCACCTGTCAGCACACTGACAGGCGACCCGAGCGTACGGACTATTGCCTCCTTCTGTTGCTCGCTGTAAGGTTGTCCCGTACGGGAACAGGACGGCAAAGAAGCTCGATCCGGTTCCGGAAGAGGCACTGCTGCGAGCGCGAGGATCTTCTCCGACGCCTCCTTCTCTGCCTTATGGAACACAGGGAGATAAAGGCCTCCGCGACTTCTTACAAGCCGCCCTGCGGCCACGGCGGAATCAATCTCCCGGGCGACACAGGCCGTATCGACACCACACATTCCGGCGGCATAATGGATCGCCTCGGCCGGAGTGGCAAAAAGATTTCCTGCGTCGGCAAAGTGCTTCACCGCGCCGACAAGGGCACCCCGCAACCTGCGGGGGTCATCCGGCTCTATCCCTTGGACCCGTCCGATCTTGTCGGCCGTATGGAAGGAGAGTTGCCAGACATCCTCCACCATGGAATAAGGATCATTTTCAAGGATTCCCACAGCCCTTTTGCGCCCGTATTTATTGAAGATACGGTCTATGAACATTTCGCTCACACCGCAGGAGGCAAGAAACGCCACGCACTCCGTCGGCCACTTCATGCTGCGTAACGACGCGGAGGCTTCTGCCAGCCGTGTGGATCCGATCCCCGGAATGACGTCAGCTTCCTCCGGAGAATCCCGGAGGATGCGTAGAGTATCGGTTCCGAAGCGTTCCACAAGTCGGCGCGCAAACACCGGGCCTATTCCGGCCACATACTTTCCGGCCAGAAAGGCCTCCACTCCCTTACGTGTCAGAGGAAATTTATTTTGCTGCGTATCACACATATAATGAGTGAACATTCCCGATATTCAATCGGTTCGCAACCATGCCGTAAACAAAAAAATCGGGATGCCTCCCGAGAGACATCCCGCTGCGCGGTACCCCCGAACCGTGCCGTTTTAGAACCAATTTTAGCCGATTTGGATAGGTTGTGGGAAATGCGTCATCGGATTCCAAAGCCTTGCGAGACGATATCATTTTACAATGAATAATATGTCTGCCAAAGCCGTATACACTTTCTTTCTAAATTCAAATTTTATTGCTTTTAGGGAAGATGATGAAAACTCAGCTATATATTGGTTCACTTTAGGCTCTATGATAGGAAAGGCTCTTTTCATTTTCCATGATTGTGAAAGATCCTTTGTATCCGCTAAAATTAGATATATTCTATTCTCTGCACCGAATCGCATTTCACCTTGATTTTCATAAAGCCATTTCATAAGTTCTAAGGGATTGCTCTGAGCATCTTTGATTACTTGTTGCTGAGCGTTCTCTAACTCATTTAATATTTCTATCCTGTTTGCTTCCTTAAGCTTCTCACTCAATGTATAGAATTGTTGAGCTATAGAAGAATTCTTATCGCAGAAGATTCCCACTTTTTTACACTTCTCTTTGAGCCATGAAATTGAGCTTTTATCAAATATTTCTTTAAGCTTTCGTTCCATAAATTGACTTGGGAAAAATGTAACCTTAAGATCTATTGGATAGTCGTCTATGAAAAAGTCAACGCTTTTTATTTCTCCGACAGCCGAAATTATCCTTTGATTACTTTTAAACAAAGACTCAATAACAAAAGACGTCCAGTTGTTATACCAACTGTTTTGGACGGAATTCCATGCATTTGACCCTATTTCTGCCTGCTTGTTTTGCAATTCGTTATAATTACTGATAACCTTTACATAGCGACTTATGAAATCCTTATCAAGGGAATTGTTCTGATCTCCACCCCATGCATAATATTGTATTTGATATAGATCTTCTTTTAGTTGTTCTATATCAACTCCCCTTTCGGTATACCATTCATGATTCAAACATCGTAAGAAGGAGTCAAGGATGGACATTGCATCGGCACGCTTTCCCAGAATATCAAATAACTCAATATTCTGTTCTGAGACTTTCGTTGCAGTTAAGGTTATTTTATTCTCTTTAATAAATTGTTGCAACTGCTTGCTACGACAAATTGCACGCACTTTTAGCCATAGCAATCCGTAAAAATTACCATTAAAGGCATACAAATTCTGATTTCGGAATTCATGATCCCATTTTTCAAATTCTGACATGGTACTTAATAGGGCTTACAAATTATTAGAATTTCACTACTTCCAGCCACGCTACCTTTTCCTCCTCTTCCTGCTTGATAGGTTTTTTGTTCTACGGAAACTTTTCGAAAAGGGGTTATCAATTCTATGAGAGTCTCAATAGTGGGATAGCTCCGATCGTTATAACTTATTAGCCAATAAGGTATATTTTCTGATAGCATAAATAATCGTTTAAAGCTATTGATTATTTCTTTTTTTGTGTCAAAACCACTTTCCTTTTTAGGACTATATCTTTTAGTACCGTTGATAAACTCTTTGTCTTTCCAATAATTAGTATATGTTTCCAATAGATGATAGAAACTTTGATAATCTGCATGGCTTTCACAATACGGAGGATCAAAATAAGCTACATCTATATTAGACAGAGACGGAAGGAGATCAAAGATATTTTCATTATATGCAACACAATTGGCCTCATTATCAAACACTGCGTTATTATATTCTGCAACCAGTTCTAAAAAAATATCCTTTAACGGTCTTACAAGGCTGCGATTACGTTTTACTCTCTCAGGGTCAGAAGCATATGCTAAGGCTTGAGTATGGGCAAAATGTCCCATTGTGACCTTGCGTGTCATTGCTCTATTTATTACTGAGAACGCCAGCGCTTTTTTATATTCATCTTTTAGAAAGTTTATGTTACTTCGAAAAGCATCCAGAAATATAGTTTCTTCTTGAATAAAGAATAAGTTGGAGAAAAGACTCTCCATTAAATTATACGTTTTTGTATCAGAATTGGGAGAAAAAAGAATATCAATATCATCATTTGTCAAAACCACATTCTTATTTTCAATCAACGCTTTCCCAATCTTACTATTGAATAGTAAAAAATCATTAGAAATAACGGTTTTCCCCATTTTTTTGCATAAGAAGCCAACTGATTGCGAACCGCTAAACGCGTCCAATATTACATTTGAATCCTCTGGGATATATTTAGCAATCCAGTCACTATGAACATATTTTGCCCCCAAATATTGTGGTTTTGGGAATTTTATGTTCATAAATTTATAATCTTCGAATAATGAAGGTTGTAAAGTGTTAGCGCTTATCATGCCTCAAAGTTACAAAAATTATCGAGACACACAATCATAGAACCGATGCTTACAACAAGGCGCTTGGACTTATCTATGAGTAGACCAATGAGTTAAGAGGGGGTGGTAAAGAAATTGGAGGCTCTCAAGGTGAGAATCTCCAATTCGGTGCCCTGAGCCGGACTCGAACCGGCACGGATCGCTCCAACGGTGTTTGAGACCGTCGCGTCTACCAATTCCGCCATCAGGGCTTCCAACGCTGCAAAATTAGTAATATTTCTCCGATTGTGCAAATCGAAATTTCTCAACAACATCGACACACTCTGTCTTGGCATGATCCCGATTTCTTATCGGGAAATCTTTCTCAGCCGATTCAGGGCCGGAATACCCCGTATCAGGTGTATGATAATGGCTATCGACATTACAAGACCGAGTACGTAGTGGTGTAGTCCCATGTGTGTGGCTCCTGAAGATACGATGATCTTGGCTATTCCGGTCAGAAAGGCCAGACAAATGAGTAGAATAACTATCCAAGTGTCGAACCAGAACCACAGGAATCTCTTTCTCATCGCATTTAGCACCTTCCTGAACTGTATACCGTGCCAGCCTGCGAAGCACACCATGAGCAACCCCGCAGCACAATGGCAGATTATTAAAACCTTATGTGGCTCCTCGTGAGGGGAGTGTGTCCGGACATGAAGGCTCAGACCGGTGAGAAGTGTTATGAAGAACAGAATTACAGATGTCAGCCCTACGTTGACTTTAGATTGTGGTGTCGCCATTGAGGTGTTGAGTGTTATTGATGGTCTGAGAACATGGGATCCCAAGCCGGCAGAAGAATCGGAGTTTGTTTGAGGATTTCGAGTGTGGCGGGAGTAGCGTATTTCTTGTCGATGACAAGCCGGAACATGTACTCGTCGAACCATTTGTCGGACATGATGAGATGGCCGCCGTTGGCACCGTCACCCCAGCTGTTTTCCACCATCCATTTCTTAGGCTTGGAGTTCTCGTCCAGATCCACGGCTACGAGTGTCATGGCATGAGATGAGGCGCTGGCGAAGGTACGTATGCGCTCGGCCTTATTCATGCCGAATGTGGTGCCGAAGAGAGATTCGTAATCGAAGTTGTCCGGGTCGAGATAACCGCGCTCGCGATCGAGAAATTTACCGACATCGCAGGAGAAGTATATCATCGTGCTGTCTTTGATAGACTCGATAGCCATCTGCTTGATATCTTCGACAGGGAGATTTACGTATTTCCAGTTGTCGCCATCGTAGGTATGGCGGTCGTAGTCGATCTCATATAGCCGGTAGTAGGGGCGGGAGGGATCGTTCATCAGCATTATGTAGTCGTTCTTAAGGTCGTTGCCGGCATACTCAGTGTAGAAGCTCTGCGGTGTGTAGCTACGGGTGTCAACGATGTCCCCTTTGCTGTTTTTCCGGATCCATGTAAATTCTGTAGGTGGCACTCCCATGGCGAGGACGAGCATACGATAGATTTCGCTGAGCATCTGCTCCTTCCGTGCGTTGATCGATTTTGCGCTTGCTTTGTCGGCATACATCTTGCGCAGTTCCAGACCATCTTCGCGCAGCTTGAGGGAGAGCAGTTGATTAAGTCTGCTTGTATTCTCGGCCGAGAAGGATTCGGGCATCACTTCTGCGGGCACCACGCCGTATTTCATTACAATATCCGCCACCCCCGTGTACTGACCCCCGTCGCTTAGGGGATTCCTCATGAGCCACTCCACCATCTTATCCTCTTCAGGCCTGTCAGCATTGTCTATTATCCCTTGGAGGAAGAGGTTCGATTTTTCAAGCTGGTCGAAGAAGAAGTTGTAAGCCTGCGAAAGCTTGAGCTCCCCGAGGTCATTGTCTTTCATCATCTGAGAGCGAAGGACGTTGAGACCGGTGAAAAGCCAGCAGCGACCGGAACGCTTCTGGTCGGTGATCCCCCGGCTCTTCACGCGATGGGAGAAATTTGTGTCGAAGTTGGCTTGGCTTTCGGCGTTGACGGCAAGGACATCGATAGAATTTCTAGCCACTGCATTACGGAGTGCCTTGGCAGAGGCATCATTATTGAATGTATCCTTAAGCCGCTGAAGCATTTCGGAGGACACTCCCTTATTCTTATTATCCCCGGCAGTTGCAGCCTGAGATGTGGAGCTAAAGGCGAGAACAAGCGAGAAAACGCTGCATAAAAGTTGTTTAGAAGATAGAAACGACGTCATAGAGATGGAGTTTATTAGGCCGTAAATTTAGGCAATATTTCTCCATCTGCCAAATCCGCCTTCATGTGCGCCATACGAAAGAACGGCATTTCAACAGCCCGGTGACAAAGATTATCCCTAACAGGGCTGCGTTGAGGAAATAAGGAAAGTCGGCGGTGTGATTGTGGAACACGAACTGGAAGAACTCCACGATCAGTGGAACGGCCGAGACAGCTATGTAGTTGCCGGCGAGTGTATACGAAAAGTACTTTGTCGAAAGGGTCTTGTCGGGGGCTATCTCAGTGGTCTTGTTGTAGATGATAGGCTGGAAAAATCCGTAGCCCAGACCGATCAGTAGCACTCCGATGATGTATGTGGTGATTGTATGAAAGAAACCGAGCATAAGCAGTCCGGCGGCCATGATGACGATGCAGACATAGAGCCCGGCACGCCCTGTTACCTTTATATAAGGGGTCAGCGAGAAACCTCCGATCATGGCCGTCACGTAGAACATCGCCGTAGCTAACCCCACTTGCGACGTCGAGAGCCCGTAGTGCTTCATCGTGAAGGGAAGATAATATGAGAACACCATCGACGTGGCCGTGAGCGCGATGTAAAGACCTATCACGCCGGCGAGCGTGAGGATCGGATGTGCGAAGACCTTTTTCTGCACAGATGAAGTTGCCGCAGTGCCGGAGCTGGCAGCCGTGGATGTGGAGACACTGTCCGGACGAAGATGTTTGCGTATGAAAGTATTCGTCATGAACGGGAGCAGCAGCAGAGGTATGATGGGAACCAGATAGACACAGAAGGAGGTGTGCCAGCTTATGTCGGCCGCCCACCCCACGAAAATCGTGGCCAAGATCACTATACCGTTGGACGTCCCGGACTTGAACCCCAATACCTTGGTATTCTCCTCGCCGTAAAACCACTCCGACAGCTGTCCCGCGGCTATCGGCACGATCAGACCGCATCCCACTCCGAGAAGTGCCCCGAGCCATATCAGCATCGGCATCGAGTCAGCGAAGAGATACAGCACACCCGAGAGAAGAAATATCCCCAGACCCGTAGCCAGAACGCACGTCTGGTTCCGTACGCTCGTTATCTTGCCCGAAACGAGGATCAGCGGGATGATTACCAAGTTCGGAAGCAGAGTGAGCAACTGAATCTCCAGCTGGGTGCTGTGGGGAAATATATCGGCGAGTTTTCCCAGCATCGGCGAGACAGCCAATCCCGGCAGATTGACAGTCAGGGAGACGGATAGAAGTGCAATGAGGCTGATCAGAGGTAGCGATCCACGGCCATTGGAAACGTATTTCATAGTAATATAAAGTTAAGTAAAAGTCGAAGTTTATAAATCTTACTTTAAGAATAAAATTGGATTTATTAAATTAAAATAAGGTTAACCCCGCTTATATGATTATAACTTTGACAGCGACAAAAAAGTTTATCAACAAAGGCTCTCACCTCCCGTCATCACGTAGGGCTGCACCCCACGAACCACCCGAACGTAGGGCTGCCTCCATGGAGCAGCCTGCAGACCCGCGACCCTGCAGACCCGCGTAGCGCGGTCGTATCGGAGCCTGAAAAGGCGCCGATACACGCATAGCCTATGGTAAGCGCAGCGCCACCACAGGGAAGCCACCGACTAAAAAAACGACCCGCGTAGCGGCGTCGGATTTCCCGATTTCATCCCACCAACTCTTTGAACAGGCGCGAGAAAGTCTCTGCAAGCGGGCCCGTACTGATTCCGGGATGGGACGGTGACGTCTGGAGGATTGCGCTCTTGGCAGCCGTCAGCCATCGGTAGGTCTCTTCGACAGGCAGTCCTCCCGAAGGCACATCGTCACGCATAAACAGGGCAGCCTGACACCGAAGCGTTGCCAGATCCGCCGACGGGAAAAGAGCGCGGACTCTCTCCTCGTCGATACGAAGCTCGGATCGGAGCCAGCGTTGGCGCTTGCACATCATTATCAGACCGATATTGACAAATTCCTCCCGCTCCACCCTCGGAACGTAACGGATTACGGCATATTCGTACAACGCGGCGTCCGCTGCATCTGTGGTTCGACACTTGTTGGTAGACCGGCTCATGGGCAGAGAAGATTTTGCTGTTTTATGGCTTCGGTGACAAACACGGAAGAATTCTTCAGACGCTCCGACAGGAAGTCCTTATAAGCCTGCCGGCGTTCCTCGGCAGAAATGTCGGATCCATCCTCTTCGAGCCATTCGGTAGGTATCAGGTCCACGATCTTCGAAAGCGTACGCGGTGTGATCGCCTGACGCATCAGCTTGTCTGCCTCCTCCAGCCGGGTGGCTGAACGCAGAAACACATGCTGCTTGATGTAAGGGAACGGATCCAGAGCCGCCTCATGCGTATCGCGCCATGAATGATGGAAATAGAAAGACGCACCGTTGTCGATGAGCCACAGCTTACCCTGCCATATCATCATGTTCGGATTCAGGCGCGTCCGGTCCACATTGGTCAGGAAGGCATCGAGCCACACGATTCGTGACGCCGTCAGCGGATCTATACTGTTGACCGCCGGGTCGAAGGTTGCAGCCCCCGACAGGAAATGAAGCCCGACGTTCAGCCCCTCGGAATTGCGCATCAGCTCCTGCACCTCCTGATCCGGTTCCGTGATTCCGAACATCGGAGAGAGATTCAGAAGCACAGTCTCCGGAACGTCAAACTTGAAGGCCTTCGCTATCATGCTCCCTAAAAACTCCGCTATCAGTGCCTTACGCCCGTGCCCGGCTCCTCGTAGCTTTACGACATACTTGAATCCGTCGTCCGCTTCCCCGAGTACAGGGAGCGAACCCCCTTCCCTCATCGGGAGAATATAGCGGGTGAGTTCCTGAGTCCTTACTTCCATACGCATAGCTCATAAGAATAAGATCTTATGTATAGACATAACAATTGCGCAGGGAAATCTATCGTCCCGAGACCGAAACTTATTCCATCCGCACCCCGGCTCTTTCATTTAAGACTTCTCCTCACGCCAGACCTGTGGTAAGCGCAGCGCCACCACAGGGATTTCTATTTCAGGTCTGAGGTTATTGTCCGGTAGTCCGCCATGAACGAGAGCAACATCCGCGTACCGATTGCCAGCCCGGCAATCGCACCGAACGCCATACCAATCAGCATATACTCGTTGTCGATCACCTGCCATGCTACAAATGTCAGGATGACCACCGCCATAGGGATAAGGATCAGAATGAATTGAAGGTGGCGCTTACGATAGAAAAGAGCCCTGCTTACTACTTCGCTTATGCTCATATCGACGACATCTATCGAGGATATTCCGCGGTACAGCCAATAATCCATCACACTGCATACAAGGAAGTACACACCGAACGCTATGGAGGTGAGCAGCCGATATTCAGTGCCGAAGGCCGCGGAGAAGAATAAGCAGATACTCCACGCTATCATGATCAATGCAATATTCGAGAAGCGACGGTAGCGTCGCGACAGATTCTGAAGGGCAGTCCGACGTTTCTCTGTGATGACTTCCGATACACATTCTTCATCCGGGCGACGGAATCGGGTGCCGTGCCAGCTTTTCTTTATATCTTCTTCCATTGTCTAAAATATTATCAGTTGATATTCATTAGTTTTTCCTTTGTACGGCGCAGTTTCGTAGCCACAGTGTTTCGGGGCAGACCGACAATGGGGGCTATCTCCTCGTAGCTCATTTCGTCAAGCCACATAAGGATTATTGCCTTCTCGATCGGAGGTAGCATGGAGATGAGATCGTGCATTTCGCTTAGGAGACGAAGATGATCCGAGTCCGTATCGATTACGTCCGTAAAATCTGCGAGCGAGGTCTTGGCGGGCTCTTTCTTACGCCTGCGAAGCGTAGAGACACATGTATTCAGAACCACTCGGTAGAGCCACGTTTTTATCTGTGACTTCTCGTTGAATCTCCCCAGACTTTGCCAGATAGCTGCATAGCAATCCTGACGCAGATCCTCAAATTCCTGATTGTTGCGGGTGTAGCCGAAGCAGAGGCGGGAGATCATATCGTCATATTCATCCATTATACGCCGGAATGTACGCTCTTTCCGGGTGTATGTCGCTCCTTGGGAGCTCGGGAGTGCAAAGCGCATGATGAAGGCTTTGGCTCGTGCGGTCCATCGGGGCGACGATATTCCGGCCTCTTCCGCTGCTATGTCGATGTTGAAGTTGAACATGAATGAAATATTCTGTTGTCTGATATATTAGTCGCGACACATCGGAAAAAGTTTCAGACGCAGCTGTTTTTTTCAGTGACCTTATCATAATCATGAGCGACGGCGTAGCCGGACTATTACAGATCGCGGCTACACCGTCGGGTATGTAGGATGGAAAAATCGATTGTCAGAAGATGATCTGGAGTCGGGTCTGGAACGCACCCAGATTGACGTCAGGCGTCCCCGCGCGATCCCAGCGATGGGTATAACCCGCTCTCAGACGCCAGATCATGAACTTGTTGATATACCAGTTGGCTGTCAGGCTGACATCGTTCACACGGCCACCCATGATACCGGCCTTGGCGTACGAGAGGGTTGTATAGTTATAGAGAAGTACCAGCTCCAGACTCTTAGGCTTGGGAGTAGCCAGTCCGGCATCGGCATGACTGTAGCGGTAGTCGTCGCCGATGGCAATACCACGCAGCATCGCGTAAGCTCCCTGTCCCACGAATGCATTGAGGTCGTTGTGACGGCTCACACGCATGTAGTAGTATTGTGTCTCCAGAGCCAGACGACCAACGTTGACAAGAATCTCGGGCGAGAAGCGGAAACTGTTGCGAGCTTCAGGAATCAGAGCGTTCACCATGCTTATGGAATTGACACGCGTCGGGAAGTTGGCTCCGACCTGCACACTGCGATGGTTGAGCGCCGGATCGGAATTATACTGCGCCGTCTGCAGGGCGAAACTCATTCCGACCTGCGCCACAAAACCATCCTCATGTTTCGGACGCCAAAGCAGACGCGACATACCTCCGTAGCCGGTTTTTCCCATATCGTTGGCATGCATCTTTACGGCACTGGACTCCACATTGAGCGAAAAAGTACCGAAGAACTGACCCTTGTCGTATTGGGCCATTACGCCGATAAGACGAGGGAAATTGAAAGTTTCATTGCTTGTCGGCTCCTCCATGGACACCTTCATTGATGAGCTTGTGGCGCTCTGAAGTCCGAACTGATGGATGAAGCTACCTGCCCGCAAAAGGAACGAAGGGGTGAAGTCATACTGCAAAAAGACATCTTTCATGCTCAGGGTGTTGAAAGCATAGCCTATGTCTACCTTTGCCTGCCACTTGCCGTAGCGGGCTTTCACGCCGGCACGAACATCCGGGATGGCTACACCGGCTTTGAACTCATCGTCGTTGGTGGCGTAGGCTGCGGCATCCATAAGGATACGGCCTGTAGGCTGAATGACTATGACATTGTCAGGCTGTGCGGCCGCAGCGGCTTCGTTAGCGATAAAGACCTTTACCTTTGTGGGGGTGCGGTCTACGATCGCCTCGGAATTTCCGGACTCTGTGGTTACTTCGGTCGTTGCAGGTACTTCCGACTCTATCGGCGTTTCGGTCGGATCGGCTAATGCTGCTACCGGAGAAAGGAGTAACAGTGAGATGTAAAATTTTTTCATAATTACACAGATATTGAGTTTAACGTTCCTGTAGTTTCTCGATAATGATAGCTTCTTCCGACAGATCAAGGGCGCTGGGAGCCACCTTCCCGTCCTTCTGCAGACGTGTGAACTCCTTCTTAGCCTTCTCGAGCTGCTTCATGAATCCCTCGTCTGCATGCAGACGGGCAACAATTGCGCTTCCCGTAAGGCGTCCCGCATCGACGTCGCTCTGGAAGTGATAGCCGCAGATCACACGGCTCTGTCCCATTTCGTAGCCGCGTTTCAGTATCTCGTTCTGCCGGTCGGGATTCAGCTCGGCAAGGACAAGAGCCGTAGCCCAGCCTATGGATGTATGCCCCGACGGATACGACCCGTTGCTCGAAAGCTCCTCCTGCTGCTCAGGAAGGCATGTGTCCTCCTCAAAGAAGCTGAAGGGACGTTTGCGGTCGTAATGCTTCTTGGCTTCGCGTGTGGCCAGATCGCCGGCGTCCTCACGCATCCCTGTGACGAGGCGGAAGATTTCCGGAGTTGTCTCCTCGCTGATCGTGATACCGAAAGCCTCCGAGAAAGCCTTTGGCACTCCGTCGGCTGCCACGATCGCATCGCGCTGCGCCTGCTCGCCGCGTTCCGTGTCGCGCTTCAGCTTGCCCCAGTCGTATTTCTCCTTGTCGTAGAGCCAGAGAATCGAGCCGGCTTCAGGAGGCGCCGGAAGGATGTAGAGGCTGTTGGGTTGCTGCCCCTGAAGAAGGTAATAAGCGTCGGGTCTCGTGGAGCGATCGTGGATCTGCGCCGGATCCTGCGCTGAAGCGGAGAAGGAGAAGAACAAAGCGACTGCGCTTGCTGCCAGAGCGCGACACAAGAGGGTTGTGTAATTTTTCATGCGTAGTAAAGATTTTTTTAGGGTTATTAATGATTGTTGACTAAAATTATTTTCGTTAAAATATTTTAACAATTGGAGGGTTCAAAAAGTTCTTTACTCCCCTGAAGGATCTGAATTCAGATCTGCCGGAAGTCTGGAGGTGGCGTATCCGCAGATGAGAACCAGTGCTGAAATGACGAGGAAAACGAAGGCTGTCGTATGCAGTATATTTCCCATACCTACGATGGGCGATACCGCGGCGCCGATTATGTAGCCGAAGATTCCCAGCAGACCTGAGGCGCTCCCCGCGTCGGCGCGTCCTTCGTTCATTGCCAGCGTATTGCCTACGGTGAAGATCATTCCCATTGAGAACATAACGGGGAGCAGGAGCCCTTCATAGAGCCAGAAGTTGTCGACAACCAGCATCACGACGCTCTCGAGGATGACTGTGGCCATCAGAAGGAGCGAGCCCAAGAAGCCCGCGCGTTTAAGGACCTTGAAGCGCGATGCGAGAAACGAGCCGGTGCCCATGACGATTGCGTTGAGACCGATGAAGAGGCCATATTGCGTCGGAGTGTAGCCGAAATGCGTCTGAATGATGAAGGGTGAGGATGCGATGTAGGCGAAAAGGAGTCCGAGAGCCGTGTCCTTGAGCATGACATGAATCATGAACCTTCGGTTGGTGAGCAGACTGCGGTAGTTGCCGAAGGTGTCGAGCAAGCTTCCTGCGAATCTGCGTGACGGAGGGAGACTTTCCTTAAGGTGAAAGCAAAGTATCAGCAGCAGAACCGAGAAGGCTGTAAGAACGACAAAGATTCCTTTCCAGCCCACCGAATCGGCAAGGAAGCCTCCGGCAACGGGCGCCACGGCCGGCGCGAGTCCGTTGATAGCTCCGATGATGCCCATGAAATGCGCCAGCTTTCGACCTCCGAATATGTCTGCCGGAATCGTACGGGCGAGGAAATAGCCGGCAGAACCTCCGAGTCCCTGAATAAGTCTGCAAGCGAGAAAAAAGCTAAGACTCCGCGAGAAGATGCTCGCCAGAGCCGATACAAAAAACATGATAAGGGCAGTGACGAGGACCGGCTTGCGTCCGTATTTGTCGCTTATTGTGCCGAAAATGATTTCGCCGGCGCCTAATCCGATCATGCCCATCGTCAGGCTGAGCTGAATCTGAGGTATGGAGCATCCGAAGACCTTCACCATATCGGGCAGACATGGAAGGTACATGTCGTTGACGAAGGATCCGAATGCGCTCAGAAGCACCATATAGATCACCAGAAAAATATAATAGCTCCGACTCGGGGAGGACGTTACAGAAGTGGATGATGTGTCAGACATAGCATTATTTTTATAATCCTAACAATCCTTCAGTCGATGTGGTTGACCTGACAGTTAAATATGCGTATCGGGGTTCAACTGAAAAAATTTTGGTAATCAAAGATATATGGTTATCTTTGCGGAACGAGAATTGAAATAAATCATTTGTTTACCTCATAAAATCATTTGTTGTATGATTAAGAAAGTAATACTTGTTGCCCCCCTGATTGCTTTATGTCTGTCGGTATGTGTGGCTACAACCTCCTGTACCAAGAAGGATAAGTACTATTATATGCATGAGCAGATCGACCAGATAAAAGCGTATAACGAGGCTAAGGAGGCCGGCGATTCGGAGAAAATGACTGCAATCCATAAAGAGATGGAAATTACCAGTGAGAATATAAAGAATTGTGAGGAAATCGAACAGGCCGCCAAGGAGAAAGGTGAGCTGAAAAAGAAATAATAGACCTAACTTATTAAAAAGTATGAATACGATATTTTCCATGGCTTTATGCCTGACCATGACTTCACCTCAGAACGTGACCTCACAGGAGGAAGTGTTGGTACAGGAGATATTCTTGGAGCCTGTGGCTTCCGAGTATGTTTTAATGGAAGAGGAGGTAGACGAAGTTGACGTTGTGCAGGTGCAGGATAAGGTCGTGGGCAACTTATCGGTGGATCAGGACACGAGTACACTTCAGCAGCCACAAAGAAATGAAAATATTTTCTATGAAACCGAACAGCAGGCAAGTTTCCCGGGAGGCATGTCGGCATACATGAGATGGCTGGCCTCAAATATGCGTTATCCTGAGGATGCTCAGGAGGGTAATATTCAGGGGAAGGTTATTGTTAAGTTCATCGTGCGTAAGGATGGTACGATAGACCAGCCAGTGATAGCGAAAGGTGTCCATCCCAGCTTGGATAAAGAGGCTATCCGTGTGGTGAAGAAAATGCCCAGATGGCAGCCGGGAAGAAACAATGGTGTGGCGGTGGATTCCTACTATATCCTACCCATAGTTTTCCGACTGAATAATTGAGAAAAACGCAGGGGCAAGCCCTTTGCACGACATAAAGAAGAGGATATATCCGGTTTCGACTCCCGATATATCCTCTTGATATTTTGCAAAATCAAGGTCTTAAGAATCAGCAGGTCTTTTCGTCCAAGTAGGGGTTGAATTCCTTCCAGCGGTCGATCGGGGGCATAACGCCCATGGCTATAACTTCGTCGCGGAGCTCGCAGAGATGCTTGTAGCTCTGCTCGAGTTCAGCCATCTCTTCGGGGGTACCGACTACGGGTTTGCAGCTGACGCCATCTTTTGTAATGGAAGTTTCGGTTGCCATCATGATGTGGGAGAAGCGGTCGTTGTTGACATATCGTCCGGCGGGCCAGCGGAAAGGTTTTCCACCCATGGCGGCGGCGATCATCTCGATAGACAGATATGCCGGGCTCTGGAAGGATGAGCGTCCGCGAAGGTTGATGATATTCTTGCCACCCTGAATCACACGTTGACGTAGCTCGTCCCATTTCTGCTGCGGGAATTGTTCGGTGCCGATTATTTCGTTGAGTGCTACGCCGTTGACCTTTGTTGTCGAGGCAAAGACAGCCATCTGTTCGCCGTGTCCGCCGTATGTGCGCGGGTTTTCGATCCTGTCAGCCGGGATATTGAATTCCTTGGCAAGCTCTGAGCGGAGACGTGTGGAGTCGAGAGCTGCAAGAGTCGTGACACACTCGGGACGCAGACCGGAGTAAAGGAGTGTGATAAGTCCTGTTATGTCGGCTGGGTTGAAGATTACGGTGATATGTTTGCAGTCGGGGCAGTATTTCTTGACGTTTTTGCCGAATTCCTCGGCTATGGCGGCATTACCCTTGAGCAGGTCTTCGCGAGTCATGCCGGCTTTGCGTGCGGCACCTCCGGAATTGACGATATACTTTGCTCCGGTGAGCGCTTCCTTAATATCAGAAGTGAAGGTGATGTCGGCTCCTTCGAATCCGCATTGACGCAGCTCTTCGGCGACACCTTCGAGTCCGGGTGCGTAGGGGTCGTAGAGACAGAGGTTCGGTGTGAGACCCATCATAATGGCTGTCTGGGCCATGTTGGATCCGATCATGCCGGCAGCGCCGACGATCACAAGTTTTTCATTTGTTAAATAATCCATGGTTTTCAGTTTTTTTGTTGTGTGTTATTGCAGGGAGTCAGCCCCGGGGGAGTGACTCCCTGAAGATTAAGTTGGAAAAAGTCTATTGTGATTATTTCTCGAAACCCCTCAGGCGCAGCAGTGCGGCGGGATCGGGTTTATGGCCGCGGAATTTCACGAACAGTACGGTCGGATCCTCGGTGTCTCCGCTCTCGAGAATATTTTTCTTGAAAGATGCGGCTGTCTTGGGGTCGAAGATCCCTTTCTGTTCGAAGAGCTCCCAAGCGTCAGCTTCAAGAACCTGAGCCCAGAGATACGTGTAGTATCCGGAAGCGTAGCCGTCGTCGCCGAATATATGCTTGAAGTATGGGCTGCGATAGCGGAAAGTGATTTCCTCAGGCATTCCGATTTTGTCGGCCACGGTCTTTTCAAATTCCATTACGTCGAAGTTGTCATCCTGCAGATGGCCGTAAGCGAGGTCAAGGAGTGCAGCTCCGGCAAGCTCTGTAGTTACGAAGCCCTGATTAAACTTGGCGGATTCTTCGAGTTTCTTGATGAACTCCTCGGGGATGGGCTCTCCTGTACGATAGTCTTTGGCATATTCGCGAAGTACTTCGGGAGCCTTTGCCCAGTGCTCATTGATCTGTGAGCACATCTCCACGTAGTCACGGTCCACATTGGTGCCGGCAATGGATTTGTAGGGCGCTTTGGTGAGCATACCCTGAAGGGCGTGTCCGAATTCATGGAATGTGGTCTCCACTTCGTCGAGCGTCAGGAGCGCCGGGGTATCGGCTGTCGGGCGAGTGAAATTTCCGACGTTGTAGACGATGGGGCGACGATACTTTCCGTCCTCGTATATTCCGGCGGGCTGGATCTGTTCCATCCATGCGCCCTGCACCTTGGTCGCGCGTGGGAAGTAGTCCGTCATGAATACAGCCACATGATCACCTTTGGCATCGGTAATATCGTAGACCGTCACTTCGTCCATATATTTCGGGGCGTCCGGCATTTCGGTGAATTTAATTCCGTAAAGTTTCTCGGCTGCATAGCGCAGACCCTGAAGCACGTTTTCGAGCTTGAAGTAGGGGCGGACATCGCTTTCGTCAAAATCGAATTTATCCTTCTTCACTTTTTCGGCGTAGTAGTAGTAATCCCACGGGGCGATCTTGAATCCGCCGTTGTGTGAGTCGACGTAAGCCTGCATATCCGCCACTTCCTCTTTTGAACGCTCCACAGCGGGGGTGAACACCTTCATAAGGAGGTCTTCGGCAGCCTCGGGCGTTCCGGCCATCACTCGCGAAGTCATCATGGCGGCGAAGTCGGGGAATCCCATCAGGCGTGCTTTTTCGCCACGTAGTTTCACGATCTTCTTAATCACGGGGATATTGGAGTTGTCGCCGTATGAGGCGAGGGAGGTGTAGCCCTTATACATCGCCTCGCGGAGTTGGCGATTGTCGGCATACTGGAGAACCGGGAGACGGCTTGGCGCGTGGAGCGTGAAGACATACAGGCCGTCGAGCCCGCGGTTCGCGGCTTCCTGAGCTGCCTGAGCCACCGACGACTCGGGGAGTCCGGCCAGATCATCCTTGTCGTAGACCACGATCTTGAATTCGTTGGTCGCGTTGAGCAGATTCTTATTATACTGTATAAAGAGCTTGGAGAGCTCGTCGTTGATTTTTACGAGCTCGGCTTTTTTCTCCGGAGAAAGATTCGCGCCCTGCTCTTCAAAGAGGCGGAAATACTTCTCTACGACACGCTTCTGTACTTTATCCAGTTTGAGTTTGTTGCGATTCTCGTAAACCTCTTTCACGCGTTGGAAAAGGGCTTCATTGAGCATCACGGCATTGGAGGCCTCGTTGAGCAGCGGCATCGCTTCGTCGGCCATGGCTGCAAATTCGGGTGTCTTCATCGCCGCGTCGTAGTGGTAGAACACCCCCTGCACTCTTTCCAGTATCGGTGAAATGTTTTCCAGCGGGAGGATTGTATTGTCAAAATCGGCCGGGGCAGGATTGTCGACGATCTTACGGATATTGGCTTCCTGCTCCTCTATGCCGGCCTTGATGGCCGGAATGAAGTCGGCAGTAGTCATCTGTTCGAAAGGTGGAATCTGATAAGTCGTGGTGTACGGCTTCAGAAAGGGGTTCTCATGTGTCTGAGCGTTCATTGTCGGAATCAATAATGTGGATAGCGCCAGAGCCGCTATGCCAGCTGTGAAAGTTTTCAATCTCATAGATATAGTCGATATAGGGTTAATTTTGTCGGTGGTATCTGTGTCGTTTGGGTTAGAACGTCTGATGTCCCGGCTAAGTTAGTTAAAACCTTTTACACTGTAAAATAAAAAATGTGAATTATCCGTGTGAGGAGGAGCGCGACATTCATTATATCTTCCTTCCGAAGTAGTAAAGGTTCCAAGTATCCTTGGCATATCCGTCGTGGAGAACCTCGAAACTGCCCGAAGAAGCACCCTTCACGACGGAACCGTCGAAGTAGACGTTCCACGTGTCCTTGGCGTAGCCGTCCCGCAGGACCTCGAAACTGCCGGGCGAGGCTCCCTGAATCTTTTTTCCGTCGAAATAGACGTTCCACGTGTCTGAGGCGTACCAGTCGGGGAGCACCTTGAAGCTGTCTGAGGAGGCACCCGGTATAATGGCGCCGTTGTAGTAGACATTCCATGTGTCCTTGGCGTAGCCGTAACCCAATACGGCAAAGGATCCGCTTGAAGCACCTTTGACAGGCTTCCCGCAGTAATAGACGTTCCACGTGTCCTTGGCATATCCGTCTTTCAGTATGGAGAAGCCCGAGGCGGAGGCTCCGGCAATGGGCACACCATCGTAGAACACCTTGTTGTCCACCACGAAATAAGGGGGCTTGCGATTGCGGGAGCACTGTCGGTATGCGTCGTGCAGGCAGTGGTCGTCCTGCGGGTTATGTGCGTCCGCCGGCATGAGAACGGATGCGGCAACGAAAAGATAAGGGATAAGGTATTTCATATATTCAGGTTTTACAGCAGATCATTTTATGTGGCCCGATACGGGAGATGTTTTTCGGGAATTTCGTATGGCAAAGATATTAAAAAGTTGTGATTTATGTGTACCTTTGTGGCGTAAAGCATCTGATCCGGATGTGCAATCTCATACTGCTAAATGAAATTTCAGAAATTTACAGCCATATCAGTGGCCATGATACTGACCTCGGCGATAAGCGGAGCTGCCGTTACGCTCAGGTATTATCCCTACGAGCTTCAATTGCGTCATGCGTTTAATCTCGCATCCATGTCCCGGACGACGACACCGGGGGTTCAGGTTGAGATAGAGCTTGATTCCATCGTGGGATACGGGGAGGCGTCCATGCCCCCGTACTTGGGTGAGAGTGTGGAATCCGTGACGGATTTCCTGTCTAAAATCGATCCGGAACGTCTTTCAGATCCATTTGCCTTGGAGGATATACACTCCTACATGGATTCGATAGCCCCGGGGAACCGCGCCGCGAAGGCGGCGATAGACATCGCCTTACACGATCTGACCGGCAAGATGATGCAACGCCCTTGGCATCAGATCTATGGCTTGGATGCGCGGCTTGCCCCCCGGACCTCGTACACTATTTCAAACGACAGCCCCGAAGAGCTTGCGGCCAAGATAGCGGAGTCGGCTCCCTACAGTGTGATAAAGGTCAAGATGGGTGTGCCGGGTGACAGGGAGCTGATAGAGACGATACGGCATCATACGGACAAGCCGATATGTGTGGATGTGAATCAGGGATGGAAGACGCCTCAGGAGGCTCTCGAGAACATCCTCTGGCTTGCGGAAAGGAATGTCGTTTTTGTGGAACAACCGATGCCCAAGGAGGACATCGAGGGGCACGCATGGCTTAAGGCGCGCTCACCATTGCCCATCATCGCAGACGAGGCTGTGCAGACAACGGCCGATATACCGGCCTTGGCCGGGGCCTACGACGGTATCAACATCAAGCTGATGAAGAGCGGCGGCCTCCACGAGGCCTACAAGATGGCGGTTCTCGCCAAAGCACTCGGAATGAAAGTCATGATCGGGTGCATGACGGAGACCTCGTGCGGCGTCTCGGCAGCCGCACAGCTCGCTCCCATGGCCGAGTGGGTGGATCTTGATGGCAACCTGCTGATAGCCAACGATATTTTTGACGGTATGAAGATAGTAGACGGGAAGGTGACACTAACCGCTCTCCCCGGCATCGGCATCACAAAGAAGTAATAACCTGACATTCACTTTAATAAAATTAGGTCAACGATAATATGGAGAAGAGGAAGAAGAAGGGATTGAAGGTAAATCTGTTGGTGAAGATACTGATAGCCATAGCTTTGGGCGTGGCTTGCGGTAACTTCTTTCCCCAATGGACACTGCGTCTGTTTCAGACCGTAGGGGGGATCTTCAGTCAGTTTCTGGGATTTCTCATACCGTTGCTGATAGTAGGTTTCGTTGCACCGGCAATCGCTGAGGTCGGGAAGAAAGCCGGCAAGGTATTGCTCCTCACGGTAGGACTGGCTTACTTCTCCACGACATGTTCCGGTCTTATGGCGTTCTTTGTAAGCGATTCGCTTTTTCCTCATCTTATCACGACGTCAGGTGGAGCAGTGGCCGCTGCCGAGGCTTCAGCCGTGGCCACAGAGCCTTACTTTGTCATAGAGATGCCTCCGCTCATGGGGGTGATGACAGCCCTTGTCATGGCGTTCGTTTTCGGTATCTGCATGGCCTATCTGCGCACCCCGTCTCTGCGGAGTGTGGCCGACGAATTCCGCGACGTCATATCGATGACGATAGGGAAGGCCATCATACCGCTTCTTCCGCTCTACATCTTCTGTATATTCCTCAATATCACGGCCACAGGACAGGTCGCTCCGGTGTTATCGGCTTTCATGAAGATCATTCTTGTCATTTTTGCGATGCACATATTCCTTCTTCTGGCTCAATACTGTATAGCGTCTCTTTTCTCGAAGCGGAATCCGCTGAAGATGCTTGTCACGATTCTTCCGGCTTATTTCACGGCTTTGGGTACTCAATCTTCGGCAGCCACTATTCCGGTGACGCTACGTCAGGTCGTGAAAATGGGTGTGAGCGAAGACATAGCCGGGTTTACGGTTCCGTTGTGTGCGACGATCCACATGTCGGGGAGTGCGATGAAGATCGTCTCCTGTTCCGTGGCTCTGATGATCATGCAGGGTCTCCCATACACGACACCGATGTTTATCGGCTTCATCTGTATGATAGGGATAACGATGGTTGCGGCTCCCGGGGTGCCCGGGGGAGCGATCATGGCAGCTCTGGGACTGTTGTCGTCGATGCTCGGCTTCAGCGAGGGAGATCAGGCTCTCATGATAGCTCTCTATATAGCGATGGATTCGTTCGGCACGGCATGCAATGTGGCCGGCGACGGTGCCATCGCCCAGATTGTCGATCGCTTTTTCGGCAACGGGCGTAACCCGATTCCGAAGTCTGCGGCTTTGTAGGAGCTGAGCCGCTGAGACTCCACCGCGACTTTTTTCAATGGCGGGCGCGGTAGACCCTTTGATATAAAGAGGAAAATGACTACTTTTGTTCTTTCAGATGCCGAGGAATCAAACCTAATAATATAAGAATTATAATTTATCAAAACCAACTCTGTATAATGAAACGACTTATTACCATCAGTGTCGGGACACTATTGTGTGTTGCCGGCATATCGGCAGCCGGATTTCATGCAGTGAAGCAGGGGGCGACGAAGCTGGGCGCCTCCCGTCTTACATCGGTCATGGCTCCGCGCAAGGGTATGCAGCCGTCCATTCCGGGAATGCAGCGTGCGACGCTTCCGGGGAATGTGCAGCGTATCCTCACCGCTTCCAAGCAGACAGCGGGGAATCCGTCAAAAATGAAAGAGGGGCTTTACGGCTGGCTCACTTACACCTCCGCGGAAGATGCGGACGGTCTCTACGGCCTTAACTATCTGGCGGCCAACGGGAGTGTCAGCTCCGTGATATCAGCCATGAACACGCATCTGACCGGTCTGTGGCTGCGCGACGGGAAATGGTGTTCCTACGCCCCGGAAGTGAACAGTTCGGGTACCTTGTCGGTCAACAACTACGTGGAGTATGACGCCGTCAGCGGAGATCTTACCACGACCGCGATCAGCGGAGGTGTGGACAAGGTGTTCATTCTCAGCTGCTACGATGAGGACACCGATACAGCTTACGGCTATACTTACAATTCCGCAGGTGACGGCATCCAGTTTTCCAAGGCATCCGGCGCCACTCCCACAGAGATAGAGAAGGTAGCCGATGCTACTTCCGAGGAGAATTTCCGTGCCGTGACGTTCGATACGACCCGCGGAGTCGTGATCGGCTTGCGCAGCGACGGCACTCTTGCTCAGGTCGAACCTTCCACCGGCGTTCAGACCGTCCTCGGAGCGGTAGACGTGCCTTATTTCTATCTCACGGGCATGGCCTACGACAAGACCAATGATTGCTATATCTACAATGCACAGCCGCGTGAGGACTCCACTTACATCTATTCCATCGATGCCAAGACGCTCGAGGCCAAGTTGCTCTATACTTACGGCGAGGGTCACAGCTACATCGGCCTCTGGAGTGTAGGAGAGCCATTCTATGTCAACAAGTCCGCTCCCTCGGTGGCTACGGAGCTTACAGTAGATTTCACCGATGGAGCCACTTCAGGCAGCTTCATCTTTAAGCTTCCTACGATGAATATGGGGGGCTCTCCCATTCTGGGCAACGTCAACTGGGTGCTGGCAGTTGACGGCGTCGAGACGCGTCGTGGCGTCGATGCCGCAGGCGCCGAGGTTACGGTTGAAAATCTTGAGCTGACAGCCGGTATGCACGAGTTTACGGTGACATGTTCGCTGGGCTCGGCCGAAGGCGAAGGCACCTCGGTCGCTTCATACATAGGCAAGGATACCCCGATGGCTCCGGCCAATGTGAAGCTCGATGCGCAGGTCGTGACTTGGGACGCTGTGACTGAAGGTGTGAACGGCGGTTATATCAATCCCGACGAAGTCACCTATACCGTATGGATAGACGACGAGATGATCGCTCAGGGTATCAAGGCCACGGAGGTGGCAACGCGAATCGGCGCAGATACTCCGCTTCAGATATACGTAGCGAAGGTTATGGCCACATACGACGGCAAGGATTCCGAGGTGTCGTCCAGCAACGAGCTTGCTCACGGCGACGGCCTCAAACTCCCTGTCTATCTCGCTCCATCGGATACAGAAGTGGCCTTGTTTACAATCCTTAATGCCAACAATGACAACAGATCTTTCCAATGGACAACCACACAGGCATACATGGGACTGAAGGTTCAGGCTTTTGCTTGTCTGTATAATTCGAAGGAGGCAGCCGACGACTGGCTGTGGCTCCCGGCCGTCATACTCGAGGATCCCTCCAAGGTCTACACCTTCAGCATGAACGCCTTCCGCGCACAGAAATACACTGAGCAGTTTGAGGTGAAAATCGGTAAGGCTCCTACCGTGGAGGCGATGACCCAGTATATCGTCAATCCTACGGTGATCGAGGGCCCGTTCGATATGTTCGGCTATCCTCCCGTGCCCACCGAAAGCAATTTCATGGTCTCTGAGGCAGGAAAGTATTACATCGGTATCCACTGCATCAGTGAAAAGGATCAGTACGGTCTCTATGTCAATGAATTCCGTGTGAAGGAGTCTGAGTACAGCTCTTCAGCTCCGATGGCGGTCAACATGCTTACAGCCGTCGAGGGTGCAAAGGGCGCACTGACCGCGGAAGTGACACTCGCCCTTCCGACCGCCAGCATCTTAGGCGATATCTTCCCTATAGATTCCACCGTAAAGGCATACGTCTCGGTGGATGGATCCGAGGATGAGATAGAGCTGAGCGGAATGCCCGGACAGCGTGTGAGCTGCACGGTCGAGACCAAGCAGGGTGATAATACGATTCGTGCGTTCGCTTCTTACAATGGTGTTCACGGCCCTGAGAGCGAGGTCAAACTCTTCACCGGTCTCGACATCCCGATGACGGTCAACGATTTCGCCATCACTACCTCAGTAAACAATATGGACATCATCCTTTCGTGGAATCCTCCGACGGAGGGTGAGAACGGAGGCTATGTCGCACCGACAGGCGTCACCTATTATCTCACACAGATGACTTCCGAGGGCTGGGCCATACTCGGCGTGATGGGTAAGGACATCAGCACCTATACTCTGTCGCTTCCGGAAGGAAGTCCGCAAAACCTCTATACTTTCGGTGTTCTCGCCGGCAACGATTCCGGACGTTCGGGCGTGCTGACAGGCGCATCAGTGGCAGCCGGCCTCACATACGACCTTCCGATGAAGGAGGATTTCGGCAATGGCAATGTTAATATCACCCCTCTGGCAAATTATTCGGGCGGACAGTACAAGCTGAGCTGGGGACTTGGCGACGCAGCACAGATCGATGACTACCTCGCCAACGACGGCAAGCTCGCCTTCATAGGCTATTCGAACTCGACAGGCAACAATATGCAGGGACGCATCTCCCTCCCGCGTTTCTCCACGACAGGTATCAACAAGCCTGCCTTCGTGATGGATCTTCTCGGAGAGTGCTGCTCGAGTGTCGATGTCTATGCTTCGGCTTTCGGAGTGCCCATGACTCTCGTGAAGAACATAAACATCTATGACCTTGCGCATGAGGAGCAGCTCGTGACGGTAGATCTTCCGGCGGAATTCGCCAATCGAGGCTGGGTACAGATCGATCTTATCCCGACTGTCAGCGTCTCGAGTTATTATGCCGACGCGTTCGTGCTCTACGGTTATACGGTCAAGAACATGGAACCCTACGACTTCGCTGCATCCGGAATCCTTGGAACCGATGTGGCTCAGTATGGCGTACAGGCAACATACAAGGGTATCATCGTCAACGAGGGTACCGATGCCAATATCTTCCCCGGCGGCCATTGGATCCTTACGGACGGTGATGGTTCTCAGCTTGCTTACGTGGAAATCGCGGCCGGTAAAGAGGCCATGCAGCCCGGCGACTCGTTTGAGGCTCCAATCTCCATTACTCCCACAGCGGATATGGGCAACAAGCTCCACCTCGAGCTTACCCTCAACCCCGGGGATAATTCTGATGTGAATGACAGCCGCTCGCTCGATCTCACAGTCGTGAAGGGTGACACTCCTGTTATTACGGATCTTCGCGCCAAAGAGGTCGGCTACGACAACGTGACGCTGATATGGTCCGAGCTCTACGGCAACGGTACCGTACAGAGCTTCGAGGACGAGACTCCGTTCCTTCTGAGTCAGGATGAGATCGGTGGCTTCAAGAATGTGGATAAGGATGGAAAACCGACCTTTACGTTCGAAGGCGGTTCGGAGATTCCCGGAGCCAATCAGCCCGGAGCTTACACGGTATGGAGCAGCGAACAGCTGGCTTCGTATCTTGGCGGTGCCACTCTCCCGGCAGCTGACGGCGATAAATTCCTCATCGCGTTCTCTGCAGCTCCGACCAGTCAGGACGAATCAGTGCCCCAGACCGATGACTGGCTGATATCTCCCGAGGTTAAGGGCGGTACGCTCTTCAGCTTCGCCGCTTGCCCCGTGAGCTATTCCTTCCCCGAGACGCTCCAGATATGCTTCTCAACGACGGGCAACGATCCCGATGACTTCCAGCTTATCAAGGAAGTGGTGCTCAAAGGGGCTCCGGGTGCGACCAGCCTTACTTGGGAAGAGATAAGCGTCGAGCTTCCCCAAGATGCTAAATATGTGGCTATCCGGTATTGCAGCACTGATATGCTCGGCGTTATGCTCGACAAGATCGCTTACGTGCCGGTAAGCTCTAAGATCGATCTCACAGGCTACAATGTCTATCGCGACGGCGAAATGCTTTCGGAGAAGGCTGCTTGTCCCGACAACACATATTCTGATGATACAGTCAAGGCCAATGAGTCCTACAGCTATATCGTGGTGCCGGTTCTTTCGGACGGTATGGTAGGTCTGGATTCGAACACTCTGCGTGTGCGCACAACAGGCGTCGAGGGTGTGAATGTCTGCGGAAAGAGCATCCATGCCACTGCAGGTCACATCGTTGTGAAGGGCTACGAGGGTAAGGCTCTCGTGGTTGTTTCGACCGATGGTATCGTTGTTGCGGATGTAGTCGCAGCCGGCGGCGAGGAGCGTGTCGCGGTGGCTTCCGGCGTCTACGTCGTGAAGGCGGCAGGCGATGTCGTGAAACTTGTGGTAAAGTGACTTAGACCGCAAAGGGGTAAAATAACCCTTAAATATAATGGAAAAGAGGGTGTATCGGCGAACCGGTACACCCTCTTTTTGATTTTGAGTCCGAAGCTACTAAACGAAAGAAAATCTCTTGGTGGATATATGCCTATAAGTGTGCGTCAGGAGCGGGGTAGGGCAGCGAGCATCTGGGTGGCGGTGAGGCCTGTGGCGGGATGGCGCCATTGAGGGGCTATCTCCTCCAAGGGGACGAGGAAGAAGTCTCTCTCCGCGAGGTGGGGATGTGGCAGGGTGAGGGCTGGAGAGTCGATGATTGTGTCGTCGGCGGCGATCATGTCGATGTCGATGATACGGTCGGCGTATCCCCCTTCCGGGGTGCGGTGTCGGGCTCCGGAGATCTCGTGTTCAATCTTTTGGAGCTCGGCAAGCACTTCGGGCGGAGTGTCGTCGCTTCGGAACATGATGGCTACGTTGAGAAACTTGTTGGGGGATTCGTAGCCCCATGGTTCTGTCTCGACGACGTGCGACATTTCCAGCTCGCCGTAGCGGCGCATGATTGCGGCCATGGCACGGCTGAGGTTGTGGCGCCGTTCGCCGAGGTTGCTTCCGATATTTACGATGTAGTACATATTGTTGTGAAGTTGGAGAAAAATTTAAGGGTCCCTAAAGACCTTAAGGGTATAATGCTTTAAGGACTTTAAGGACTCTTTAATGTTGAGAATTGAATTGTCAGAGGGTCTTCTTGACGGCTATTTCTTCAAATCCTTCGATCATGTCTCCGGTCTGAATCTGGTTGTAGCCGACCACTGAGAGACCGCACTCGAAGCCGGAAGTGACTTCCTTGACGTCATCTTTAAATCGTTTGAGGGAGCCGAGCTCTCCGGTATAGATTACGATGCCGTCGCGGATGACACGTACCTTGTTGGAACGCTTGATCTTGCCGTCGCGAACGATGGCGCCTGCGATGGTTCCGACTTTGGATATATGGTATGTCTGAAGCACTTCGGCGGTACCGGTGACCTCTTCCTTGATTTCGGGTGAGAGCATACCCTCCATAGCGTCCTTCACCTCTTCGATGGCCTGATAGATGACGGAGTACATGCGGATCTCGACCCCTTCCTTCTCGGCCTCTTTACGGGCAGCTCCGGAGGGACGTACTTGGAATCCGATGATGATAGCGTCGGAGGCGGCGGCAAGTGTGACGTCGCTTTCGGAGATGGCTCCGACACCTTTGTGTATGACGTTGACCTGCACCTCTTCGGTAGAGAGTTTTATCAGGGAGTCGCTGAGTGCCTCCACGGAGCCGTCGACATCACCTTTGACGATGAGGTTGAGTTCGTGGAAGTCGTTGAGAGCCTTGCGGCGGCCGAGCTCTTCGAGACCTACGCGCTTCTTCGTGCGGTTGGCGAGCTCGCGCTGCAGCTGCTCGCGCTTGGAGGCTATCTCGCGGGCCTCCTGCTCGG
>CAYPBS010000008.1:0-51557 GCA_964409015.1 uncultured Sangeribacter sp. | reverse complement strand
AAAGAGAATTCTTCCGTCATTTTAATTAATTTCGCACTTGCTTGTTTAATCTGCATCCCTCCCGACAATGTGGTGCTATTTCTCCGTATGGGCTTTTTTTGCTATCTTTGCACTATATTCCAAGACCGATGACGACAATGAACCATATACGCAATTTCTGTATCATAGCACATATTGACCACGGTAAATCCACTCTCGCCGACCGATTGCTCGAATATACCGAAACTGTCTCTCCTAAAGACATGGAGGCTCAGGTCCTTGACGATATGGATCTTGAGCGCGAACGTGGTATCACCATCAAAAGCCATGCCATTCAGATGGATTATACCTATGAGGGAACCCATTATGTGCTAAACCTCATTGACACTCCGGGGCATGTCGACTTCAGCTATGAGGTATCCCGCTCGATCGCAGCTTGCGAAGGCGCTCTGCTTATCGTCGACGCTTCACAAGGCATTCAGGCACAGACAATCAGCAATCTATACATGGCTCTTGACAATAATCTTGAGATCATTCCGGTCATCAACAAGTGCGACCTCGACAGCGCCAATGTCGAAGAAGTGGAGGACCAGATTGTCGAACTTCTCGGATGTGACCGCAGCGAGATAATCCGCGCCAGCGGCAAAACCGGCATGGGGGTTCCTGAGATTCTTAAGGCAATAATAGAGCGTGTTCCTATGCCAACGGGGGATCCCGAAGCGCCCCTCCAAGCTCTCATCTTCGACTCGGTATTCAATTCATTCCGTGGTATTATCGCCTATTTCAAAATAGTTAACGGCACAATCCGCACAGGTGACTTCGTCAAGTTTGTCGCTACCGGTAAGGAATATCATGCCGACGAAATCGGTGTACTGAAATTACAGATGTGTCCTACCAAAGAGCTTTCCGCAGGCAATGTCGGATATATCATATCCGGTATAAAGACAAGCTCCGAAGTAAAGGTTGGCGATACCATCACTCATGTCTCCCGCCCTTGCGACAAAGCTATTGAGGGCTTTCAGGAAGTCAAGCCTATGGTGTTCGCCGGCGTTTACCCCATCGAGACCGAAGACTTCGAGAATCTGAGGGCTTCCCTTGAGAAACTTCGCCTTAACGACGCTTCGCTCACATTCCAGCCCGAATCTTCTGCTGCGCTCGGTTTCGGTTTCCGTTGTGGCTTCCTCGGACTGCTCCACATGGAGATCGTGCAGGAACGTCTCGGACGTGAGTTTAATATGGATGTGATAACGACCGTCCCCAATGTAAGCTACATTGTCCACGACAAGAAAGGCAACAAACTCGAGGTTCACAACCCCTCCGGTCTGCCGGATGCCACGCTTATCGACCATATTGAAGAACCATATATCCGGGCTTCCATCATCACGCAAAGCGACTACATTGGCCCTATTATGACTCTTTGTCTCTCGAAACGTGGTGAACTTGTGAAGCAGGATTATATTTCAGGCAACCGGCTTGAGCTTATCTTTGATATGCCCTTGGGAGAAATCGTCATTGACTTCTATGACAAACTCAAGAGCATCAGCAAAGGCTATGCCTCCTTCGATTACCATCTTAACGGTTTCCGCCCTTCCAACCTTATCAAGCTGGACATCCTCCTCAACGGAGAAAGTGTCGATGCACTCTCAACGCTAACCCACGCCGATAATGCTGTGAGATTCGGACGGCGTATGTGTGAGAAACTGAAAGAACTCATTCCCCGCCAGCAATTCGACATAGCCATTCAGGCTGCCATAGGTGCCAAGATTATTGCAAGAGAGACCGTGAAGGCCGTCCGCAAGGATGTAACCGCCAAGTGCTACGGTGGCGACATCTCCCGTAAACGTAAGCTATTGGAGAAGCAGAAAGCCGGTAAGAAACGCATGAAGCAGATCGGTAGCGTCGAAGTGCCTCAGAAAGCTTTCCTCGCTGTCCTAAAACTCGATTGATTCCTCCGGCAAAGTGGATACCTCACGTAAAGAGATAAAACTAATGGCTTGCACGCGGAAACGCATGTCCGGTTTCGGACTGTTAACCACGGTTTTTCTATTGCTTTTTCTCAAGTTTATCTTCTTTGACGTCCTTTGGTGTCTTGACACAACATTCACACCCTTCTCCCATCCCGAGCTGTGGCTCTCCTCTCTTACTGCATCCCTTCTTATCCTCTCTCCTCTGGCGTGTCGGAGGCTCTGGAAGACTGAGATCGTACTCTTTATTCTCATCGACATTTTACTCATCGCCAACCTTTGCTACTTCAACACTTACTTTAACGCAATCCCCTTGGGGAGCTATCTCCTCGCAGGCAATCTTTCTGATTTCACGGACAGTGTATGGTCTTCTCTGAAGGTATCATACGTGGTCTTCCCTCTTCTGACAATAGTTTCAGGATATATCCTTACAAGATACCATAAAAATCTGCCTGAATTCAGAATGGACACTTGTCTATTCTATTTCGACATTACGGCTCTGTTGTTTGCCGCTCTGATGTTGCTTCAGGTAAAATCCGGTGGTTTCGTAAGGCGTGTCGACGAAATGCGTAAGGATGCCTACCAGTATTGCAGTATCGTTCCGAGTTTCACAGTATTCGGCCATCTGATATATGAGCTTAACACAATCAATCCCCGACTCACCCCCGAGGATGCCTTGGAAATTAGCACATTTATCGATAACTCCCCCTCTCTGAAAAGTGTCGTCAGCGAAGATGATTCCCGACCGAACATAGTATTCATACTCGTAGAATCGCTGGAAAGCTGGGTACTGGAGACATCTGTTGAAGGACAGGAAATCACGCCCAATCTTAACCGGGTCTTGACGGAGAATACCACGCTCTACGTTCCTAATGTATTGACGCAAGTGAGAGCCGGACGAAGTATTGACGGTCAGCTGATCTATTTCACCGGTCTTCTGCCGATGCTTAATGGTGTATATAGCACTGAACATCCGGACAACACCTTCTTCTCTCTGCAAAAGGCCATGAAGCAGAAACACGGTACCTCCAATTATCTTGTCACGGGAGATAAAATCAAGACATGGAATCAGGAAGGTGTGGCCAAAGCTTTAGGTATTGACCATACCTTTTCCAGACCGGATTTCCGGATGGAAGAATCCTCCGGTAAACATAAACGCATTGGCGACAGAGCTCTCATGCGTCAGCTCATAGAGAAAATTAAAGAAGGTCGGATTTGGAAGCCCGGCGAAAATGTTTTCCTCCAGATCGTAACTTTTACAAGTCATCACCCTTTCCGTATCGACGACTCCCTGAAAGGTATTAGGTTCTCATCCGAGGTACCGCAGCTGATGAACGATTACATGACAGCTGTCCACTACACAGATGAAGCGCTGGGGATTCTCTTGGATTATCTTCAGAAGCGTCCTGACTATGATGATACAATGATCGTAATTGCCGGTGATCATGAAGGTCTGGCTTCCGGCAGAGAGGGTTTAGTACATTCTGCAAAGGGGAACGGGGTGGTATCTCCTTGGCAATTCACACCCTTCATCGTCCTCAATTCCCCAATATCCGGAAAATACACCCCTGTGGTAGGACAAATAGACATTTACCCCACGCTGCTCTCTTTACTTGGATTGACAGACTATCCTTGGCATGGTTTGGGAAGAAGCATCTTCGATTTCGACAGGCAACCGGTAGCTGTGGGAAGCCGCATGAACCTCCTTACCGGCACTCCGTCCTATCGTAAGACACCCGTAGTTACCGGAGATTCAACATGGTTCTCGATGGATATCACCGATGGAAAATTGCCTGTATTGAAAACTGATCCGGCTGACCCTGAGTATATCAGAGCCGTACAACGTGCGCGGCAGGCACACCAAGTGAGCGACAAGATCCTCTCTTTCGATTATTTCAGCAGATAAGGGATAGCTGAAGAATAATCAAAGATCCTATTTGTAGCGTGCGTAAATTTCCACTCCGAGCTTCTTGGCTTTTGCTATGCACTCCTTATCCTTTGCATTGATACCATACTTCTCGGCTGGAGGAATAACGATGCGGGTGCCCGGTTTGATACGGTCCGGATGCCCGAGTATCTTGCTGTTCTCCATGTAGATGTAAGGCCATAGATGATAGCTGCCGTAATGATCTCGCGCCATTGTGGTCAGAAAGCGGGTCTTGGAGATCGTATCGTATACGGGAGCCTTCGATACGTCGCTGCTCTTTTCATTCACATCGGAGGGCTCGGTAGGTACGGATGCTTCCTTCTCCACATCCGATTGCTGTTCCACAGCTGATGGAATTTGAACCTCCTCGGTCTTGATACTCTCTTTTTCCACCTCCTGAGGATTGATATTCTCAACCTTCATTCGGTTGATACTCTGAGTCACAGTAACGGAAGAGACATTCCCGGGAAATTTATCATCCGGACGTCCGAGAATATTGTCAAAGCTCTCGGGAGCAAAACGATACCAACACCAGAAAGCCACCAGAACGATAAGCATGGAAACTATACCAATGATAAAACCGGAGTAAAAATTGTTTTTTCTCCCTCTATGTCTTGGTTCGTAGTCATCAACATATATGGGCTCAAAATCCACATCCTTTGCAATGGGATCTTTCTTATCCTCTGGCATGTCTTCACCTGAGGCACCCGGATTCTCCAGATCCTCTTCAAGGGCTTTTCCTTCGGAAACGTCTTCACCTGAAGCCTCGGAAGACTTATCCGTCCCGGCCAGCGGAATCTGCGATCGGGATTTATCCGGCTCTTCAACTGTTTCTTCTTTATCCTCCGTTTCCTCAGACACCGGAGTCGGGGCGACAACCTCCTTCTCTGCCTTCTCTGCCTTCTCTGCCTTCTCAGCCTCTCCGCTATATCCCTTGGCTTCAATTATATCTGCATCATGGGGCTCTTCTGTGCTTCCGGCGGAATCAAGATCTGCTTCTGTGATATCTTCAGACAATTCTACGGCCTCGAATGCGGAGAAAGGTGCGTTCACTCTCTCCGCAAGAGCCTTCTCGGGTGTAAACACAGCCCGTCGATGGCCGGGTATCACCATACGTTGGCCTGTATTGACATCGACACTCTCGCGTGCTTCTATCCCGACAACCTTGAAAGTACCTAAACCTTTCACTTTTACATTCTCCCCCTTAAGCAGATTCTCCTCTATGATATCAAAATAAATCTTAATGAGGTTTTCTGTCTCTTCAGGTGTAAGACCGCATACAGGCGCAAGGCGCTCAGCTAAGGAAATAAGTGTCACCTTCTCGCTCATACCCCCTCCTCCTCTTGTTCGGATTTTACTTCGTTAAGACGCTGCTTCAGAACCGCTGACGGCTTTAGGGTCATTACTATCTTGGGAGGTATCAGAAGCCTCCGTCCGGACGATGACGGAACCGCCATCACACGCTCCATCTTCTTTTTTGTCTCAAAACTTCCGAATCCCGGCAGTACGGCAATATTCCCGGCTATACACACCTCCCCTATCTCCTTTCCGAGAGCTTCAGCAAAGGAGGATGAGTCCTTACGTGTAAGGCCGGATCGTCGTGCGAAAATGTCGATAAAAGTTTTGTTGTCCATAAATCTGTATTTACGATGTCCTGTTGACTGATTTTTCCGTATACCCGGAAAACAGAAGACGGAGCCGACAATTAAGGCGCAGTCACTCCCTCGTCTTATAAACAACAAAGTTAGTAATTTTTTGCATTAATCCGAATCGACAGAATATATTTTATAAATCTTCCGCACATCGATATAAAATAAGAGACCGTTGCCCCTATTCTTATATGACTCCGGGGCAGCGGCCTTTTTATGTACTTATCCTTGTAAAGGAAAAACTATTTCACGCTAAGAGTGTAGTTCTCGGGATTCTCTGGCATCTGAAGGTTGGCATCCACCATGGTGAGTGAACCGTCAGAATTGATTACAAAGTAAGAGGATGAGGACGAAACGGTGCCAAGTGCATCCTTGGCATCAGGAATAAGGCGGATATACTCTACCTTTGCCCCGTTCAATTCCTTGGATTCTTTCTTGAAATCACCTTCCGAGAAGGAAGTAGCCATCTGTTTGAAACCTGTAACCGATAGAGAGTCAGTCACAAGAGTGTTCTCTGTCATTGCGAAGTCTCCTTCGGTATTATTGTTGTCATTATCGTAATCAAGCTTCAACGTGTACACCGTGCCTTGAGCATCGGCTGAAGGAAGAATCCCCGTATAAAGCTCCATCTTGTCTGTTCCTTCTTTTGATTCTTTTGTTGTTGAGTTGGAATCATTGCACGAAGTCACTCCGAGGGTTGCCATCACAGCAAGTCCCATTAAAACTGTTTTCTTCATAGTCTGTTAGTCTTAAACTTTTTTAATTCTGATTCATTTTCTTGTTCAGTATAATAACGTATTATCTACATATAAAGTTGTATGTATTTCAGCAATGATTTTTCTTTTGATAATTTTGGTATGTTGGGATTTTTTTAACTAACTTTGAACACTCAATGGGCACAACGGAATAGTATGACTGAAATCCTTCACTTTCTCATACTCCTCTCGCCCTCTTTCCGGGATATCCCGATTCAAAGATTAACTCTAAACCATGTAAAAATAAACAGCCGATGGAAATTCCCTTTGCAGAATCTTGGAAAATTAAAATGGTTGAACCCCTGAAACTCAGCACTCGAGAACAGAGAGAAGAATGGATCAGACAATGCCATTACAATGTTTTCATGCTCCGTGCAGATCAGGTTTATATTGATTGTATAACGGACTCCGGCACCGGTGCCATGAGCGATACACAGTGGGCGGCTATGATGACCGGGGACGAAAGTTATGCCGGTGCTTCATCTTTTTTCCGACTGAAGGAAACGATCACACGTATCACCGGATTTGATTATGTCTTGCCTACTCATCAAGGCCGGGCTGCTGAAAATGTGCTATTCAGCTATTTGATCCATGAAGGAGATGTCGTACCCGGAAACTCACACTTCGACACCACAAAAGGTCATATCGAGAGCCGTCACGCAACGGCTGTCGATTGTACTATCGACGAAGCAAAAGATACCCAGCTTATTCATCCTTTCAAGGGAAACGTCGACATTGCAAAACTTGAGAAAGTCCTGAAAGAACAGGGTGACAAGGTTCCGTTCGTGATTGTGACCATAACAAACAATACGGCCGGAGGTCAGCCCGTATCGATGCAGAATCTTCGGGAAGTAAGCGTCCTGTGTGGTCGTTATAATAAACCCCTCATCCTCGATAGTGCCCGTTTTGCTGAAAACGCCTATTTTATCAAGACTCGCGAACAAGGCTACGCAGACAAAACGATTAAGGAAATTTGCCGGGAGATGTTCTCGTTGGCAGACGGTATGACCATGTCCGCAAAAAAAGATGGACTTGTCAATATGGGAGGTTTCATCGCTACGAGCCATGAGGAGTGGTATGAAGGTGCTAAATCATACTGCATCTGTTTCGAAGGATTCGTCACATACGGAGGTATGAATGGCCGCGACATGGATGCTCTCGCTGTCGGTCTCGACGAAAATACTGAATACGACATGCTCAACACTCGGATACGTCAGGTGCAATACCTCGCTCAGAAGCTCGACGAATACGGCGTGCCATATCAGAGACCGGCCGGAGGCCATGCTATTTTCCTCGATGCCGACAAAATTCTCACCCATGTTCCAAAAGAAGAATTTCCGGCACAGACTCTCACTGTAGAGCTGTATCTTGAAGCAGGTGTGCGCGGTTGCGAGATAGGATATATTTTGGCTGATCGTGACCCCGTAACACGTGAGAATAGATTTGAAGGAATGGACTTCCTGCGTCTTTGCATACCTCGTCGTGTCTACACGGACAACCATATTAACGTAATCGCTGCGGCGATCAAAAACGTCTATGATCGTCGTGAAAGCATCACCCGTGGCCTCAAAATCACTTGGGAAGCACCCCTCCTACGCCACTTCACCGTAAAGCTGGCTCCTGCAGACAAATAAACTACCCCCCTAAACATACAACAGAAGCAAGACTCCTTATATCGGTTTCTTGCTTCTGTTGTTTATGGAGATATTATAGCGGCCCTGATAAATCAGTCATTAAACCGCTTCAGGAGCCCTCCGTAGGCATCGATGCGTCTGTCTCTGAGGAAAGGCCACCAACGGCGAACCTGTTCGCACCGTCCCATATCTATTTCCACAATCTTAAGCTCAGCACAATCGGAAGATCCTCTCATCAGAAGCTCTCCCTGTGGTCCGGCTACAAAAGAATTACCCCAGAAAGTAATCCCTCCGGTTTGGCCTGAAGGATCCGCCTCATAGCCTACTCGATTCACTGTTACTACAGGTAAACCGTTGGCTACCGCATGACCCCTTTGGACAGTTATCCAAGCATCAAGCTGACGCCCTTTTTCCTCTTCCGTATCCGTCGATTCCCAGCCTATAGCCGTAGGGTAGATCAGGATTTCGGCTCCCGACAGAGCCATAAGCCGGGCTGCTTCCGGATACCACTGATCCCAACACACCAGAACTCCGAGTCGCCCTACCGATGTATCTATCGGTTGAAATCCGAGATCACCCGGAGTGAAATAGAATTTCTCATAATATGCCGGATCATCCGGTATGTGCATCTTGCGATATTTCCCTGCTATACGCCCGTCAGAATCTATCACGATAGATGTGTTATGGTACAAACCGGCAGCTCGACGCTCAAACATAGAGGTCACCAATACCACTCCACACTTCTTGGCTGCCGAAGAATAATCTGCAATGAAATCTGCGACTCCTTCTCCGTAATTGAAATTATCCACATTTTCCTCCTGACAGAAATACAAAGAATCGTGAAGCTCTGAGAGTACGATGAGATTGGCTCCCTGAGAAGCAAGAAATCTCACAGCTTCTATATTTGTATTACGGTTACAGGAGATATTTTCGGTATAATGTTGCTGGCTGATTCCAACTTTAAGTTTACGGGCCATTTATTTTATTATAACTTAAACAATTTTCTTTCGGACTTAAGGTTAGAAACTGATACAGGACTCCGCAGGTATCTGCATCGTGGCACAATGAAGGGATCCGTGCTGGCGTATTAGGGCGCTGCAGTCCACTGACACAGCTTCTCGATCCGGATAAGCAACCTTAATTAGTTTTCGGGCAAGCTCATCCTTCTGCGGTTGCCTGTATGAAGGCACCAGCACAACTTTATCCGTAACAAGATAATTGCAATAAGTTGCCGGAAGTCTGTGCCCGTCCTCCTCATCATATATGGCATCGGGCAACGGCAGCTCGATAAGATTGAATCTTTCCCCGGTCTTGGTCCTGAAACGCAGCAACTGCTCCTTCATCGCTCCAAGCTCCTGAAAATGTTCATCATCCGTATCGCTGCATCCAGTGTAAACGATAGTATCTCCGGGACACAATCGGGCAAGGGTATCAATATGACTGTCAGTATCATCCCCCGATAGAGCTCCGTAATCAAGCCAGAGGACATGCTCGGCTCCTAACAACGATCTCAGCCACTCGTTAACCTCGCTTTTGGAGAGCCCTCCATTTCGATTAGGAGAACATAGACATCGGGAGGTCGTTAGGACAGTACCCTCTCCGTCGCTCTCTATGGAGCCTCCCTCGAGGATGTAACCGCGGTGGTTATGATATGACAAGGAGAAAAGCTCCCCGGATTCAGACATCCTGAGTGTCACTAAATTATCCTTATCTGAAGCGAATTTCAATCCCCAGCCGTTGAATCCGAAATCGAGAGCCGCAAGACGCTTCTTTCCGCTGCGCCTTGACTCCTCCACCACGGTGATACAGCCGTAATCACGTACCCAAGTATCATTCAAAGGTACCTCGACGAAAGAGAGATCCTTTCCTTCATATAGCTCAAAAAGTCTCGAGGCCTCGGATTTGTTCTGAGTCAACATCACGACCTTACATCCGGCTTTCAGTAATGCAGACACAATTCCCTGATAACAATTCAGGATTTCCAGAAGCATATAATTCCAATCCATCGTTTCGTCGGGAAGAGAAAGAATCACGGCCTGTTGAGGCTCCCATTCAGCGGGCAATCGGCGCTTGCGACGGTCATGTAATTCAGAAATCATAATTTTGAGTCTCTTGATCAAGTGAATCCATACGCAGATTGTTGCGGCTATATATCTCTTCCGCATACGACTGGAATCCTCGGCGCATTGTCACATCATGCTCTTTGCACCAGTCCCTGTAGGCCTTACGAAGCTCCGGATCATCAATACACATCCGGTTGAACTCGCTGTCCGCCATATCTATCTCGTCAAACTGCCGAATCAGTGAATCAAATATTTCTATTATGTCATAATTCATTGCCACCAACAAAATATCCCTGACTCCATCATGGAATTGAGCTGCGGGATGTTCTATACCTTAGGAGGTTGTAAAATTAGCATTACATTTGAAAGCTTGCAAAGATTTTAACATATATTACAGAAGAAAGGACCGATCATACCTCGACCGATCCTTTCTCTCTATTTCCTGATTAAATTATTACTCTCTGGGAAATCCTATATTGAAAAAGGGTTTACTTTTGGAGGATATATGTGCGGAATGGAGCTGCAAGTCCTTTCAGACGCCCGTTTTTCACCTTGAATTCCTTGCCGTAGACTTTATCGCGATATGTACCATCGGGTAGTCCGGTCGGAAGGTCTACAGAGTTGGCTAAAGATGAAATATTGACAACTGCAGCACCTTTCTTGCCTCGGTTCACAAGAAGAACCTCTCCGTTTTCGCTTTTCTGCAAATCCTCTTTCTGTCCCTTCATCGCCGCCCTGAATTTATTGACAGCCACAACCTCAGGATGGAAGAATTCGTCATTACCGCGTGCCCCAAGCACATTATTGCCATAATAATTGTCACGCGTACTTCCTGCAGGACGTGAGAAGAATAGAGGCACACCGTTTTGACGCGCTGTCAGAAACACCCATCCCGTGCGAATCTGATCGTCTGTAAGACCGGCACTCTCGTGGGCGTTGCAATAAGTATCGTGACTTTCCACCCAAGTCGTGAGAAACTCCGGAGCAGCCTCATGACGCCAGTCTTTAAGGTCTATATCCTTGGCCGAACCTTTCTCCAGTGCTTCACGGAGATGCCATCCGTATCCTGAAGCAGTCTGACCCATGTAGTCGGCATACTCCTTCTCGGGAACATTTTTATCCTGAAGCACCTCACCATATACAAAAAGCTCGTCGTACGGCACAGAAAGCTTCACACCTTTCACACTTTTACGCCCGGTCGCCACATCCCAGAAATCGTTCTCCTTTACACCGGAAGCAACATCGACAGGATCGGAATATACACCGATATGCTTCGCGGTATCGTAGCGGAATCCCTTCACACCCAACGAAAGCAGATCGTTGATAAACTGCATGTAATATTTCTGGAAATCAGGATTCTCAGTGTTCACATCCGGCAAATTACCACTACCCCATAGTGTACACTGAAGACGGTCATTATAGTCCTTCACACCCCGAAGGCCCTCGCTGTGATAAAGTTTGTCACGCCCTCCGGCAGCATTAACGAGGTCATCACTTACAAGATCGATATCAAAAGCCGTATGATTGGGCAGAACGTCCACTATCACTTTCACGCCATATTTATTAGCGCTGTCCATCATGGCAACCATCTCGTCACGCGAACCTACAATATTATTACCGATCTTCCAGTCGACAGGCTGATAATAGTGATACCAGTTGCCTTCGCCACCGGTTGCATCAAAGATTTTCTTATTTCCTCCCTCCGGAGAATAGCATGCCTGCACGGGAGATGTCTGAATCATTGTGAATCCTGCATCAGCAATCTGCTTCATATTGGAGGCTATTTCCGGGAAATTCCAGCTCCATACATGCAGAATTGTCTCTGTGTTTGTCGCGTCAGGATTGTGAGTGATCCGATCCTTCGCCATCGTGGAAGCCGGAGCAACGGCAGCAAGGCACAATGCTCCTGCAATGAGTTTCTTCATCTGGTGTAAAATTTATTTAGTTAATTGATGTTAGTCCTGAAATCAATGGCTTCATTACATCGCCTTGAAAGACATATCAAGACCTTTCACGGAATGTGTAAGTGCACCGACAGAAATGTAATCGACTCCGGTCTCGCCATACTCTCTCAAAGTGTCGAGGGTGATTCCTCCGGAGGATTCTGTCTCGCAACGCCCGGCAACAAGTTTCACAGCCTCTCTCGTAAGCTCAGGAGTAAAGTTGTCGAACATAATCCTGTCGACACCACCGATGGCCATGACCCCCTTGATATCTTCAAGCGAACGCACCTCAACTTCAATCTTGAGGTCCTTGCCGTTTTCCTTACAGTAGAGCTTGGCGGCATTTATGGCATTCTCAATCCCTCCGGCGAAGTCAATGTGATTATCCTTGATGAGTATCATATCGAAGAGACCTATTCTGTGGTTCATGCCTCCTCCGGTCTTGACAGCTTCTTTCTCGAGCATCCTCATTCCGGGTGTGGTCTTGCGTGTGTCCAGCACTTTGGTATGAAGACCCTCAAGACGCTGCTGATAGCGATGGGTCATGGTCGCGACACCGCTCATACGCTGCATTATATTGAGCATGGTTCGTTCGGCCACAAGAAGCGACCTTACACTCCCTTCGACTGTAAAAGCGACGTCGCCGGGTTTCACGTGCGCTCCGTCTGAAATAAAAACCTCCATCTTCAGATCCGGATCGGTCTTCTCAAGCACCTTTCGTGCGATTTCTACTCCCGAAAGTATCCCTTCCTCCTTGATCAGAAGACGTGATTTCCCTCGGGCTTCGGCAGGAATGGTGGAAAGTGTCGTATGGTCGCCGTCGCCGACATCCTCGGCAAAAGCCAAGGTCAACAGATCGTCGATGAGTTCATCCTTAGATTTCATGATTGAGAAATAAAATTGAGTTATATTTGCAGTCTCATAGAGACGAACAAAGTTAACAAAAAAGATGGATATACGACTTCTTACTGTAGGAAAAACTTCCACAAAATTCGTAAACGAAGGGATATGCGAATATGCCGCCAGATTGGAACATTACGTCAATTTCTCAATTGACAGCGTAGCGGATATCCGCAATACAAGAAAAATGTCTGAAGCTCAACAGAAGGAAGCCGAAGGGAAGCAACTTCTCGACTACCTTAAGCCATCGGATTTCGTTGTCCTTCTCGACGAGAAGGGAACCGAATTTACTTCTCCCGCACTTGCTGATTGGCTACAGAAAAAGATGGCCGCAGGCTACAAGAGAATCTTGTTTGTGGTCGGCGGACCTTACGGATTTTCCGCGGAGGTCTACGCTCGAGCCGATGCCAAGCTTTCGCTTTCACTGCTCACTTTTCCCCACGAGCTTGTGAGGCTTTTCTTTGTCGAACAACTCTACCGTGCCTTTACGATTCTGAGAGGAGAACCATACCATCATATTTAGTAGGAATAGATAAATATGCAGGAATCGCGACCCGTCAAGACCGCGATTCCCAAAATTATTTTCGTTAACAAATTTTAAGAGTTGACTCTTTTTTCACTCGTCGGAATCAATCCGCTCCTTGCCCTTGGCGGGATTACTGTAGTAGAGCTTATGCTCTATGTATTCCTGAGTGGCAATCAAGGTAGGCTTGGGAAGTCTCTCGTAAAAGCGTGAGATCTCTATCTGCTCCCGATTTTCGGACACTTCCTCGAGATTATCGGTGGATGCAAATTCCTGAAGTTTCTTCTCCAAGTCTTTTTTCATCTCGACTGCAATCTGGTTAGCACGTTTTCCGATTATGCACACAGTTTCATAGACATTACCGGTGGGTTCTGCCAATGCCATCATGTCGCGTGTTACGGTATTCGTGGGCGCGTTGGTCTTCTTGTAATCCATTATATTGATTCTTTTTATATAAGTCTATTTATATAATTCTTTGTTGAAATAATTGCTAAAAGGATAGACAGGTTGGGTGTCCCTCGCTTATTCCTTCAGATAGCGGCGGGCAATCTTGAGGATGTTGTCCGCTTCCTCTTTATTCGGTCCTTCGGGATAGTTGTTAATGAAGGAGTAATACTCGTCCACAACATCTCGGAAACGCTCCTCTTTTCGCTCCTCAACGCTCTGACGCGCTTCCTGAAACTTGGATTTGAGTTTCAGCATCTCGAGCTCCTCGCGATATTTGCTGTAAGGATACATCTTCAGGGCATTGTCCGCTACGATGATGGCGCTCAGGTAGTTGTCTCCCATATATGTACCGAGATTGTAATACAACTGGGCTGTCTGAAGCTCTTTAAGCGTTAGCTTGTCCTGAAGCTCAAACATCGCGTTTTGAGCAGTCTGGGCTTTATCACTTCGAGGATAGTAGTCGAGAAATCCCTGAAGCTCCTCAATACCCTTTATGGTGACCGACTGGTCAAGCTGGGGATCGGGCGATTCAAGGTAATATCCATATCCGGCATAGAATCTTGCAAGCTCGTTGTAAACCCCTTTGGGATAGCGCGAATAATACGTCTTGAAGTAAACTCCTGAATTGAGGTAGTCTTTATTCTGGTAGTAGCTCATAGCGAGCAGATACAGAGCCTCTTCACCTTTCGGTCCTCCCTTTAAGGGGGTAATAAGATCGGTCAGAAGAGTGGAAGCCTGCACATACTTGCCTTTCTCGTAGGCTCGCTTGGCGTAATCAAACCGATAGTCCAGATCCTTGCTTTTCATCACCCGCGAATACTCCGTGCAAGAGCTCACAGCAAGCAAAAGAAGGAACAATGATATATAGTGAAATCTTTTCATTACCACGCACATTTGCCGACGCAAAGTTAATAAAATAAATCCACTAACAGCGCTTAATTAACAAATATTTTGGCTAACTTTACAGCGAAATTTGCACGGGAGGAAGTCAAGCAACTCCCCGGCACAATTAAAAGACTGAAAATCAGAAGATTTATTCTTCAGATTGTCCAAAACAGCACAATTTTATAACGCCTCTCTCCAGTAAGACGTCGAACACAAATGTCAAAGGATCAACCATCCGGATACACTAAATTTGTACACCGCCATCCTATCATCGTCAATGTGGTGATAATTGTTCTGGTAGCGGTTCTGGGGCTTTGTATCGCCTATCTGAGTCTGACACTTTTCACGAAACACGGCCAGAAAAACCGTGTTCCGGACGTAGTCGGCATGGGTTACACCCAAGCAATTGAGAAGCTACATGACGCCGGATTCAAAATTGAGATCCGCGACTCACTATATCTGGACAACGTAAAGCCCGGCTTGGTTGTAGAACAATATCCCAACTCAGAAAGCATGGTGAAGCCGGGACGGAAAGTGTTCCTGTACATCAACGCGGTATATCCCAAACAGGTCGTCATCGACCCCTCCTCGGAACATCCGGGCGCTCCGGCACTTTCCGGACTCGGGATGCGCCAATCGATAGCCATGCTTGAAGAAGCCGGATTCAAGAATATCAAGATCGTGTATCTGCGCGGCGATGTCGACCGTGTAGCCCGGGTACTCGCGAACGGCAAGGTTGTCCGGGTTATGGAGAAAGTACCGGTCAATGCGGCAATCACTCTTGAAGTCTACGACAACAGCCGTCAGGGTCTGACAGATTCAATACAGGCTCAGGAACTTTGGATCGAACGTCAAAAGGAACTCGACCTCGAAGACAACACAGGAGCTGATTTCACAGAGACTCCTGTGAACACATCTCCAGAGACAACTACTGAGGAAGATATCGAACCGGATTATATCGAGTATTGAAGCATAGCATGCAAGAAGACAGATCCTTAAGTATTTCCACAGAAGATGAACTTAGCGAAGCAGTGCCCGTAATAGTTACAGAAGACGGGCGCGAGCTTTACGAGCATTTCCGATTCGAGGCAGACAAGGGTCAGGCCCTTGTAAGGGTAGACAAATTTCTTGTCGACAGAATGGAGCGGACTTCCCGCAACAGAATCCAGAACGCGGCGGATGCGGGTTGTCTCCTCGTGAACGGCAGACCGGTCAAATCGAGCTATAAAGTAAAACCGCTCGATATCGTGAGTATCGTGATGGACCGGCCCCGATATGAGTTTGAAATAGTCGCACAGGATATTCCACTTGATATCGTGTATGAAGACGATACCGTACTGGTCGTCAATAAACCGGCCGGCATGGTTGTCCATCCGGGTCACGGAAATTACGACGGCACCCTCGTCAATGCACTCGCATGGCATTTCAGGAATGACAAGGATTACGATGTCACGGATCCCCGTCTGGGACTGGTTCACAGAATAGATAAGGATACCTCCGGACTCCTCGTGATTGCAAAAACTCCGGACGCCAAAACAGATCTGGGCAAGCAGTTTTTTAATAAAACGACACGGCGGGAGTATGTGGCTCTTGTATGGGGTAACTTTACAGAAGATACCGGAACTGTGAAAGGCAACATCATGCGAAATCCGAAAGATCGTTTGCAAATGTGTGTGGCAACCGACGAGACACAAGGGAAACATGCCGTCACCCATTACGAAGTGCTTGAACGATTCGGATATGTCACGCTCGTGAAATGTATACTTGAGACCGGCAGGACTCATCAGATCCGTGTCCACATGCGACATATCGGCCACCCTCTCTTTAACGACGCCAGATACGAGGGAGACAGGATCCTCAAAGGTACCACCGGAGGGAAATATAAACATTTTGTGGAGAACTGCTTCGAAGTGTGTCCACGACAGGCACTGCATGCACGCACTCTCGGGTTCCGGCATCCGGTAACGGGGAAAGAGATGGATTTTGAGGCTCCTATACCGGAGGACCTTTCCCGGCTCATCGAAAGATGGCGCGATTATTCAGCCTCTATGTGATTTTCACTTCAATCAGAAACGGGATGCCCGCTTATAGAGTATCAGGCCAATTATCAGATATACCACGTTTGGAATCCACATGGCTATCCGGGGACTTGTCGCTCCCGAGACGGCGAAGCTTGAAGTGACGGTTGAAAACAGAATGTAAGTGAAACTGAGTGCCAAGCCGATACCTATATTGATACCCATACCGTTCTTGACCTTCCGGGCCGAGAGCGACATTCCGATTAAGGTAAGAATGAAAGCGGCGGCAGTCATGGCATATCGCCGTTCCTTTTCTATCTCGAACTGCGTGATATTGGCGACACCGCGTGCCTTCTGCTTGGCAATATAGACTGTCAGCTCCGGAGTAGTAAGACGTTCCTGATCGTTTTTAGAAACGAGAAAATCTCGCGGCTCAATAGGAATTACAGTATCGAGCTGTTTCCCCTGCCTGATAGATTCCCTCATACCCTTAAGGTCACGAATGGTGTAATCGAAGACTTTCCATCGGTTCAGAGTGTCATAGACGATGGAACGCGCAGTAAGTCGCGATACAAGAGTCTTGCCGTCATACTTATCAAGCGTGAAGGTTGTACCCTTATTCGTCTTCGCATCAAAATATCCGATGTATCCGACTTCGTTTTTCTCTACCAGAAACTGTATGTTGCTACCTTCAACAACTTTCTTGTTTTTCACATACTTGGTAGTGTAATCCAATCTTTTGGCATTAGTTGGCGGAATCATGTAATTGCCAAGATAAAACGTCAATCCGGCGATCACGGCCGCGCCCATCATGTAAGGCACAAGAAGCCGTCTGAAACTGACGCCGCTGGCGACAATCGCAATAATCTCCGAGTGAGAAGCCATCTTCGATGTGAAGAATATGACAGAGATAAATACGAACAAGGGTGAAAATTGATTGGCAAAATAAGGAAGGAAGCTGAAAAAATAGTCAAACACCGTTTCTTTCAGAGGTGCGCGGAGAAAAGCATCGAGTTTCTCATTGATGTCAAACATGACAACAATTGCAAGAATGAGAATGATGGAAAAGAAATATGTGCCCAGAAACTGACGGAGAATATAATAATCCAGAACAGTGGGGAACGGATGCCATCCGCGTCGGGAAGCACCTCTATCTTTCCTTTCAGTCCTTTTTTCCTTCTTTTCCTCTGACATCGCAGGTGTAAAGCCTTATAGTCTATGGGTAAGAATCTCTATCATCCCTTTTTTCCAACCGGCAAAATCTCCGGCAATTATGTGTTGTCGAGCCTCTTTCACAAGCCAAAGATAGAAAGAGAGATTATGTATGGATGCAATCTGCATCGCCAGAATCTCATTGGCAACAAAGAGATGACGCACATAGGCCTTTGAATAGACATGATCCACCCAAGCCGTTCCACACTCATCAAGCTCAGAGAAATCGTCGGCCCACTTACGGTTCCGCATGTTCATGATACCTCTGCTCGTAAACAACATACCGTTACGGCCATTACGAGTAGGCATGACACAGTCCATCATATCGACACCGCGGTCTATGGCTTCAAGGATGTTGACCGGAGTACCCACTCCCATCAGATAACGAGGCTTATTCTCGGGAAGAATCTCGTTTACGACCTCAATCATCTCATACATCTGCTCAACAGGTTCTCCCACCGCCAAACCACCGATGGCATTACCGTCCGCTTCAAGCTCCGAAACGCGAAAAGCAGCTTCACGACGCAAATCCGGGTAAACACAACCCTGAACTATAGGGAAAAAGCACTGGCTGTATCCGTAAAGATCTTGCGTGGTCTTAAACCGGTTCCATCCTCTCTGTAACCAACGCATTGTCAGGTCCAAGGATTTTTTTGCATAAGCGAAATCGGCCGTACCCGGAGTACACTCATCAAGAGCCATCATGATGTCTGCGCCGATCACACGCTGAACATCTACTACACCTTCAGGGGTGAAAAGATGTTTGCTTCCGTCAATATGACTTCGGAAAGTCACACCCTCTTCCTTCAGTTTCCGGTTGCCGGAAAGAGAAAAGACCTGAAAGCCACCGCTGTCAGTCAGAATAGGCTTTTCCCAACCGTTAAACTTGTGGAGACCACCCGCCTTGCGAAGAATATCAAGTCCGGGACGCAAGTACAGATGATATGTATTGCCAAGTATGATCTGCGCCTTAATGTCGTCGCGCAACTCCCGCTGATGCACAGCCTTGACGCTACCCACTGTGCCTACCGGCATGAAAATGGGTGTCTCGATAGTGCCATGGTCTGTAGTAATAACACCAGCCCTTGCATCCGATCCGGGAGTTTTAGCCTCTAACGTAAATTTCATTTCTTTCTTTTGTTGCGCAAAATTAGTCAAAATTTGCGAAACTTCCATCCGAAGGCTGCATTAACGTCCTATCTCAAAAGATTGTCAAGACGCCCCTCTTGCTTCTATCTGCCCGCTGCCTCATCTTCAGGACTCACGACATAGTGGGATTCTCCCTTATCTCGTCCTGTCATGATAAAGATGACCGAATACAGCCCTAATAACACAAGCGTCAGGGACTGTGCGCTCCACACAAGCATGGAAAAGGCTGCGGCTTCAGTGCGTTCTACCGAGAACAGAGTCAGACCGAAGATTATGGCTATGTTCCACGGGCCGAGACCACCGTTGCTGGGTATGGCCATTGAAATCGTCGAAAAGACAAATGCAACAAGAGCCGGCATGAGGCCGAAACCTGTATGAGGCTCATGCACAAGAGCATCCGTGAAGGGGAAAGCAAAGAAACATACATAGACCTGAAGGAAATAGCATCCCCAGATGCCGAGTGTATCAAGGATGAAGAGCCATTTATGCTTGATGTCGGCCAAGGATTTGAAACCGTACCAGAATTTTTTCAGAGAGCCTTCGGTCTGTTTAATTATCTTCAGATTGCCAAAATAGTGAAACATCGTCCATACAAGTGCCACAACAGCCAGAACGATTACCCACACGATCGGATTGTCGACAGTCTTATCAATGTCCTGCCCAACAGAATACTTAGTCAGAAAAGCATTGATGTCGGAAGAAGTGAGCGCGAAAGTCATGGCTATAAGAAGAAGTACTGTGCATCCGTCGCACGTTCGATCACCTATGAGAGTACCGAATACTTTTGAAAAAGGAGCCTTGGCCGAACGGGAAATGTACAACGGTCTCCACACTTCTCCCAGTTTCGGGATGATAAGATTCAGGGAATAATTACCGAAGACAGCAACACACCTCACACCTATCGGGGTATCAATCCCGGCGGCCTTCAACTGCATTCCCCAGCGATAAGCACGAATAATATGAGAAAGCACAGTGAGAACCATCATCAGGAGAATCCACCAGTAATTGACTCCATGACGCAGGATATTCATCATATCCCCGAAATTGATCTTTTTGAAAAGCCATATAACAAGCAGCGCACTACAAGCCATCGGCAGCCCGTAGCGTACTATGTACCTTAACCATTCTACGATTCTCTTCTTCATCATCCGGGGAATGTTTAGTTTCTTATTACAACAGATCCAAATCCGGAAATGTTGAATATTGTGAATCTCCGGGGTTTACTCTCCGTTCATCAATAGAAAAACGTGAAGCCTGCAGAAAGAGGATAAAATTCCGGTCCACGCTCTTTCCTGAACACTTTCATGGGAGAATACTTGCAATAGAGAGCCACGAAAGGACAAAATTGGACCGTGGCCTTGAAATCGACCGTAAACCGGTTGATCTCACCCGTGCATTTCTGAAAGGTTTCAAACTTTTTGCCTTCAGAATCCCTGTAATGGCTTTTCAGACTACCGTATGTATTAGCATTGAGAATCACAGAAACACCAGCCTTCACAAATGAACTGAAATTATGGACATAACTTACGGGAATCTGAATTCCGAAGGTTTTCAGACGCGAGTCCACAGGAGTCTGATCCAAGCTCCAGTCTTCAACTCCGACCACATTTCCAACGCGAAAGAAGCGTTCGGAACCTGTGATTCTGTAGTTACGCCAGTCAACACCAATGCCCACAGACAAAGCATCCCGTCTGCCGGGCATCTGCCATTGAAGACTCAAAATCTGGTCGAGCGAAAACTCCAGACTTCTTCCCGCTTCCTGTCCCATGCCGGATGGTGCATCCAGAGCTTTTACAAAACCCACAGAGAAACCGGAAAATCCCACAGAGAAGTTGCTACCTTTAATCTTTGCAGAAGGGTTGGTGTACGTGCGGTCCACTACATAAGTCTTGCCGGTATCGTAGGGATAAATATAGGAGGCAGACTCTCCCCTGTTGCCTTTAATATCTATAGTCAATCCTTTTTCGTTCTGACTCACAACCACGTTAGCGTCAGAGACATCTAAAACAGTATCACACCCTTGCTCAACAGCTGCCATTACAGGGATATGCAAGGAAAGAAATGACAAAATACTTAAAATCAATATCTTCTTCATAGTCAAAAGGATTCTACAAGATTAGAAATTAAAGTTGAGACCCGCTGAAATCATCGACATCCGGGGTCCTACATAGCGATTCATAGCGTTCATCGGAGAAAATTTCACATAAGCTCCGAGAATGTTCCTTATGCCGACGGTAGCGAAGACATCGGGAGTAAAGAATCGCTGATGAAGCCCCTCCAAGTCACATTTTACAAGTGTCTCCCCATTCTGCCAACGGCTTTGTCCCGAAGCCGCTACGTTGAGGTTGAGCAATACACCGAAATTGAAACCAACCTTTCCGCTGATTGTCTGACTGAGCAGTAAGGGGAACTGCAACTGCCAGAAGCTCAGTGTAGCGGAAGGGTCTTCTATATCGGAGGGAACGCCCTCAAGAGACAAAACATCTCCGTACTTGCAGAAAATCATGTCGTTAGATGTGTTCAGCGACCTATAGCAGAAACCGAATCCTACAGAGAACACCGTCGCGCCCTTGTTAGGAGTATAGCCGAAGCCCAAAACCTCTCCTACACCGATTTCCCATCCGGCCTTAAGATTTTTTCCGGGACCGACAGGCATATTCACACCCACATATATATTTTTCAGGAAACGCATGGAAGAGGAGCTACCCTGCAGGTTGCCGGCAAAAGGCACGTCTACTCCGACTTTCATTCTTCGAGACGCAAGAGAGTCAACCCGAGGCTCCACCCCATACCGATAGTAGTAATCCTTGTCGCTTCCGCTCCCGTGTACGGTAAGAAGCATCTTATCTCCATTTTTGGTCACGACAATGTTGTGAGCGTCGGATATGACAGCAATGGTATCGGTCCACTCGGTGGTCGAATCCTCTCTATAAGATAATGTGACATCCTCGGGATCCTCCGGTGTGGCAGCAAGAGCACAAAAAACCGAGGGTGAGACAAACATCAACGATAGTGACAGTAAAAACTTCATCATATTCTTTGGCTACTTTTTATTTTTCGACAACAAAGTTAAGAATTTTTCAGAACTTTTTTTCAACTCAACTATTTTAATAAGTATAGCAGGTGCTTTGAAAGTCAGGGCACCGCTATTCTGAGAACTTATTATCCAAATTAAAGTTTTTAAACTTGCCGTGTATATGAAAAAGAGAACCCTCATTTTAATCTCGTTGATATTTGCTGCAATATTCGGATTCAACGCAAAGGCGCAGTCGCCTGTTTTCAAGAACGAAACACTGAACTATATAATCTCCTACAAATGGGGATTCATACAGAAAGATGCGGCAAAAGCGTCCCTGACCCTCACCGCGCGTACCAACAGCTACGAAATTCAACTCGCAGCATCCACACTGCCATGGGCCGACAAGATTTTCTGCGTCAGGGACACCCTTCAGTCGTGGATCTCCAAACAGACCCTCAAGCCTATCAAATACATAAAAACCACACACGAGAACGGGAAATACAATAGGGATGTACTAACATTCTCATACAATGGCAATACCGTGACCGGCACATGCGACCGAACAAAGATTACCAACGGGGTAAAAAAGAGTAGTGTCTATAAATCTACGGTCAAAGGAAACACCTACGACATGTTGAGTATCTTCTATTATATACGGTCGCTCAATTTCGAATCGATGACTCCCAATCAGACCATCAAAGTCAATATTCTCTCGGGCTCCTCCCCGGAGATAGTGACAATCAAGAATCTGGGCGTGAACACCGCCCAGATGCCGTCAGGGAAGAAATATCAATGTTACCATATCCAGTTTACGTTCACCACAGACAGCGGTCAATCCGTATCGGCACCTATGGATACATGGATAACAACCGATGCCCAACATATCCCCGTTATGCTCATCGGTACATTGCCAATAGGCAAAGTGAGAGCATTCCTTCAAGATGTTATATATCAATAAGATAAGCTAATTTAACTTTTATTAACACAATACTAATAAAACAATTCTCCCCTCAGGGGTGTTAAGAAATAGTGTAACTCAGAAAGCGTGATAGCCGGGATAAGACTTGGTTATATCCGCTTTCTTGATATTATACATCCACCGAAGCCACAGGCTTCGGCCGAAAGATTTGGTCAGCGACCGCTAAGACAAGGTTGTGTAAGGCTGGTCTCCATTAATCGGATTATGAAGCGGAGAGCCAAAGAAGCCGCGTCACTGAGCCAGAAGATCTATGAGCTACAGGTGTATTACGGATAGGAATCCGGATATACCCGTGTATTTTGCAGCATCTGCATCCCGAGGATATTCAACGTCACGGATCCTCACTGAGCAGAATGATTGTAATAAGTTTTTTTACTCGCAGAAATTGCGTAAGTTTATAGGAAGGAAATGCTTGTATGCGACAACTAAAGATTACTAAATCAATAACCAATCGAGACAGTGCCTCGCTTGATAAATATCTACAGGAAATCGGCAGGGAGGAGCTTATCTCCCCTGCGGAGGAAGTAGAGCTTGCCCAGCGTATCAAGAAGGGGGATCGTGCGGCTCTCGAAAAACTCACGAAAGCCAATCTGCGTTTTGTGGTCTCTGTGGCAAAGCAATATCAGAACCAAGGTCTCAGCCTCCCCGATCTTATCGACGAAGGGAATCTGGGCCTTATCCGTGCAGCTCAGAAATTTGACGAGACACGCGGCTTCAAGTTTATCTCCTACGCCGTATGGTGGATCCGCCAGTCGATTCTTCAGGCACTTGCCGAGCAGTCGAGAATTGTGCGTCTCCCCTTGAATCAGGTGGGCTCCCTCAACAAGATCAGCAAGGAGCTAAGCAAATTTGAACAGGAAAATGAGCGTCGACCCTCGGCTGAAGAGCTTGCGGAACGTCTTGACATTCCGGTAGAAAAAATCGCCGATACACTCAAGGTGAGCGGACGGCATGTCTCGATGGACGCACCGTTTCAGGAAGGTGAGGAGAATTCTCTCATCGATGTTCTTCCAAACGAGGACAGTCCAATGGCGGATAAGTCACTTAATCAGGAATCGCTCTCCAAGGAGGTGGATCGTGCGCTACGTCAGCTTTATGACCGCGAGCGGGAGATCATCAAGATGTTCTTCGGTATAGGATGTCAGGAAATGACGCTGGAAGAAATCGGTGCAAAATTCGATCTTACCCGGGAGCGTGTACGACAGATCAAGGAGAAAGCGATACGCAGACTCAAAGTGCAGAAAAGCAATAAACTACTTAAGACATATCTGGGTGAATAGTCAGCCCTGATACAATACCCACCTGCAACGGTGTGACACAACGGGTGTTCATAAACCTTTGTGGCACACCGTTTGAAATATATACAAAACAACATAATCCCGGCTCACGTCTCAATCCACCATCGCAAAATATTTCTTATGGGAAAATTCAATCGTAGCCTGACCCGACTCGCCACAGCATCTGTATTGCTCGGAACCCTCACGGTCTCCTCGTCGGCAGCCTCGCCAGAGGAAAGTACCGATGACAGTCTGTTTCCCAGATTGAACAAGAATCTGGAGACGTCGCATTTCACATGGGGCGTAGATGTAGGCTCGTCGATCGATCTGGGGGGCAACGATATGTCGACATTTGACGCGGAGGCAATTTTCGGCTACAAGAACAGCTTCTGGCAAACATTGGGTGTGGGTGCCGGAGTGAGAAAAGCATTCGATAATGAATATACCTTCATTCCGGTTTTCGCAAACATACGAACCTCCTTCCGCAAACAGCCATCACTTTTCTTCTTCGACGGACGTGTAGGCTATAGCTTCAACACATTGGGAAATTCAGGTTCGCAGGGAGGAGTGATTTTCAGCGTAGGATGCGGAATAAATCTATCCGTCTCAAAAAGTATGCGCAGCCATATCATCTTAAGCTACAGTTATTACGGTCTGAAAAAAGCCGAAGACAATTCAGTGCCCTACGAAGGAGAAAACATAAATTATGCCATGCTGAGAATCGGCATCAACTTCTGAAACATAACTATATTACGAAATCGAATACGGAGTGTCATAAAAGGCCATCTGTGTCGTTGCTTTCGGAATTCGGACTCAACGCCTGACATCTGACCTATTCTAACAAACCTTTAGAGGCTGCGCCAGAATTTACATTTTGACACAGCCTCTGGTTTCTTAAAGATCCGTCAGTACAAATTCAGTCCTGAGAGGGTTATTGACCGGCATTGGCTGGCAAACCTCCCCTGTTAGCCGGATCCGAATAAGCCGCAGGCGTAGGCTGAGGGACATCCACCATAAAGGGATATGGCAGTCCATAAACTTTTGAGGAATCCTTGCCTGTTTCGAGGTAGCCTTCGTTGATCGTATCCCGACCCGAAGGATTCTCGAATACGTACAGATTGAATCGGTGTAACATGACGGCGATGTGTTCGAATATCGTCGACTGAATGGCTTCGTAGGCAGCCCAAGCCGAAGTATTGGTGAAACAATAAATCTGCAACGGTATTCCTCCGGCCGATTGTTCCCTTGTCTTTACAAAACAGGTATCATCATGGGAAACATGGGGGTTAGTGTCCAGATACATCTTCACATAAGCCCTGAACAGCCCGAGATTGGTTTCGATCGTACCGTCCACAAGATTTTCAGAATTGAACACATTCTCGACCTTACCGGCGGCCGCCTGACGCTGTTTAGCTTCGATATATCCCTTAAGGAGCGGAATGTTCTTGAGTTCCTGAAGGTCGGCAGAGGTCAGGGGCTGAACCGTATCAGCATCTATCAGATATACTCTCTGAATCTGTCGTGTGTTGCTCTGCTGCATCGACCGATAGTTGGTGAAGGATTGCGAGACAAGATTATAGGGAGGAACCGTCGTGATCGTTTTATCCCAGTTGAGTACTTTAACCGAGGTCAGGTTCACTCCTATCACCGTACCGTTGGCGTTTGTGCCTTGTACGCTAATCCAGTCCCCCTCGCGCAACATATCGTTCTCCGAGAGCTGCACACCGGCCACAAGTCCGAGGATACTATCCTTGAAAATCAACGAGAGTACCGCTGCAAAGGCACCGAGTCCGGCCAACAACGCAGCCGGCGACTTATTGACAATAATACATACGGCTATGATAGTGGCTACAATCCAAACGATGCCCTTAATCAGCTGAACAATACCCTGAAGAGGGAGGCGTTTCTTATTTTCGCGAACATCGACGTGCATCCACAGAACAAAAATGAGGGAATTGACCGAGAGAGCGACAACGAAACATATATATATCCACACCACCTTATAAAGGATATTAATGAAGAAATCGTCGCTCACAAACGCAAACTGCATCAGAATAAGGATCATCACCGGAGGAATAATACGGCTTGCCTTAGAGAAGAATTTGGCCTCACGCATGTCTTTCACAAGTGTATTGCGTGTAGCTTCAGAGATCTTGCGTGTAGCCAACAGTACAATCCACTTCACTCCGGCACCTATAAGGAAAGCGATAGTGATTACAAGCGCAGCATAGCAGATTGAAACCATGGTTGCATTTTGGTCCAAGTCAAAAATTGATAGTATCCACCTTACGATGTCGAGCAAAAGGGTGGCAAGAAAATGCGTACTCTCATTTGCGATATGAGGCAGCTCAACGTTATGGCTGAATGAACCTGTAGCACCGTTGTGTCCATTTCCGGAGGCTGTGAGAATAATGGAAGACAAGATAGCGTTAGACATAGCTATATAGTGAGTTTTTGTGATGACTAAACAGTTAATTCAGGAGAGATATGCAGAGATAAAGTAAGAACAATCCCTGCAGTATAATTTAACAACGCTTTTAAAGCATTAAAAGTTGTTAATACCCTCACATCCGACAGATGAATTATACGCAGGCGACTTAAGTTTCCCGTGAAACACGCTCTACGTGAAGATAATATATTTTGTCAGGAATAAATTGCAATTAGTTTTGTGGAATCGAAAAGTAAATGTTATATTTGCAAAAATTATTCCTCAAAACTAATACTTTCTCTTATGAAACTTAAATCTTTTTTAGCGACTCTGTGCTGCATGAGTGTACTCGTCGCTTTTTCTTCCTGTAAAAGCTCTGATAAGTCGGAGAAGATTGATCTTATCCCGGTGAAGCTTTCCAAGAAGGGTAACTGGAGCATGATGGACAAGGATGGCAAGATCGTATATCAGGATGAATTTAAGAATTGTCCGACGGCCTCTTACAACGGCTATTTCTCCGTGGAGGAAGGCGAAGGATACACTCTCTACAAATCGGGAGGCAAAAAGCCCGAGCCGGTAAAAGGATGCGAGAACCTGAAAAGTGTCGGTTGCATGGAGGATGATCTTATCCCCGTAACCTTCAAGAACGAGAGAATCTCCATTGTGGATGGTAAAGGGAAGAAAAAGTTTACTCTCGATCCGATAAAGAATTGCGAGGTTGTGGCGTGTGCTTCTTCTTTCAGCGAAGGGCTGCTCATCGTGAGTCTTGAAGATAATACTATGGGCTATGTGGATAAATCCGGAAAGCTGGCCATCCCTGCAAAATATAAAATGGCCGCCGGATTTTACGAAGGACTCGCCCTCGTAGTTACGGAATCAAATAAGAAGGATGGAGAGTCTTCAGATATGATTATTTCCGTAATCAATAAAAAAGGGGAACAGGTCTTCAAACTTCCGGAAGACTTTTCGGTCGTGAATACTCAATTCATCAACGGAAAGCTCTTTACAAGAAACGAGGACACATACTATATGTTTGACAAAAAGGGTGAGAAAACCAAATTGTCATCAAAAATCAGGTATATCGCCGACATAAACGATGATTACATCATATACCAAAATGAGGACGGCCAATATGGTGTGCTGGACTACAAAGGAGAGACTGTGATTCGTCCCAAATTTGAGTCACTCGAGTTTGCCAAAGAAGATGGCAAATTTATCGGCAAACGTGAGGGTAATGAAAATGAAGTCGTCCTTATCAACAAAAAAGGGGAAGTCCAAAAGACCCTTGACTATAAGGAAATGTCTTATCTAAAGGGATTCGGTTATCTTGCCCGGGAGGGATCGACATATAGCCTTCTTAACGACAACTTTAAGGCAAAATGCAAAGAAGACATCTACGATTTCTCTTTCAATCTCGCACAATCTCCTCAGGTTGAAACCGATTATTTCGACATGAACGGTGTAGCCAAATCAATAGTGGGAATGATTACTTCCAACGGAGTTTCCAACTATGTATTCGGGACATCGGCAAGCAAGTTATTCGGCAATGAGGATCCGAGTCAATACCAATACCGCAGCTCCAACGCAGATCTCACAGACCTCAACAAAACCGGATTCCGCTATAGTATTTCTGCAGTAGGCCAATTTACGGCGCAGATGGCCGACTATAGTTATGACTACTATTCCTATTCTTCGAGTTATTACTGGAATCCTGCATCCAAATTGGCCGGTATCGTGATAAATCTTTCTACCGAATCACAATGGGGTGAGGAAGGGTTTAAAGCGATGAAATCTGCACTTTCCGCTGCCGGATACAAACTTGTAAAAAGCGGAGTAACAGACGGCAACAAATATGGAGCTCTCTACAACAAAGGTACAGTGGTTGTCTTTGTCAGTGCTTTAGAAGGAGGTACGACATGCGAAGTCCTTGTAGGATCTTCCGCAGAAGCCCCCGAGCTGGAGAACAGCCTGAAAAATATGATCGACCCTGAAGGGAAGATCAGCGAATATTCCTCTCCGTCAATCTCCATGGGTCCGGACTTCAGCACAAGCGCTCCAGTGGCTGTAGAGGCTGACTCGGCAGTCGCCTCTTACAGCGACTTCGAACCGGAACCGGATTCAGACATTGACTTTTAATCGCCTCACCAAGTCATAGAGCAAAAAATCTTCCGGCGTCTTTTGTCAATCAGATAAGAGACGCCGGAAAATTTTGTATCTGCTGAATACAAAAATTTGACGGTGTGTCATAATAGGCCATCTGTGACGTTGCTTTCGGAATTCGGACTCAGCGCCTGACACCTGACCTATTCAGACAAACCTTTGGAGGCTGCGCCAAAACTTTCATTTTGACACAGCCTCCAAACTGTATGCGTTATGGTGATTTCTCGAATTACTCGGAAACGACCTCAAAAGGAATCTCTACGGAAACTTCCTTGTGGAACTTGATGACGGCATTGTATTTGCCAACCTCTTTCACAGTCTCCTTTATAGAGATAAGCTTGCGGTCAACATTGTGGCCAAGCTTCTCAAGGGCCTCGGCAATCTGAATATTGTTGACAGATCCGAAGATAGTACCGGTAGAGCTTGTCTTAGCACCGATAGTGAGCGAAACACCCTCAAGAGCCTTTGCAGCTTCCTCAGCGTCAGCTTTGATCTTGGCGAGCTTGTGGGCACGCTGTTTCTGATTCTCGGCAAGCTGCTTAAGAGCGCCTTCCGTGGCGATTACTGCTTTACCCTGCGGGATGAGGTAATTGCGGCCATAACCGTTCTTCACCTCCACCACATCATCTTTATAGCCCAGATTGGCTACATTTTCTTTAAGTATAAGTTTCATAGCTCTTACTTCAATTTTGGGGTGAATTTATTTCATCAAGTCTGTCACATAAGGCAGAAGTGCCAAATGGCGTGCACGCTTCACAGCTTGCGCTACACGGCGCTGGAACTTGAGGCTTGTGCCGGTGATACGACGGGGAAGGATCTTACCCTGCTCGTTAAGGAATTTCTTAAGGAATTCGGGATCCTTGTAGTCGATATACTTGATGCCCATTCTTTTGAAGCGGCAGTATTTCTTTTTCTTTGTGTCAACCGACAAAGGTGTAAGGTAACGGATTTCGCTGTTATTCTGTGCCATGATTAATTCTCCTCCTTGTTTTCGTTGTTATCAGCGGCCACCTTCTCGGGAGCAGCTACTTTCTCTGCACGCACTCTGCGACGCTTCTCAGCATACTCAACGGCATACTTGTCAAGACGGAAGGTGAGGAAACGGATCACACGCTCGTCACGACGGAAGGCAACTTCGAGTTTTTTTACAATAGAGGGTTCGCCCTTGAACTCGAGCAGGCAATAGAAGCCTGTGCTTTTTTTCTGGATGGGATAAGCAAGCTTCTTGAGTCCCCACTCCTCTTCATTAACGATCTCGCAGCCATTAGTCTCCAAGAACGTCTTGAATTTTTCTACCGCTTCCTTCATCTGGACATCAGACAAAACGGGAGTTAAAATGAAAACGGTTTCGTACTGGTTCATAAAAACTTAAATGATTTATTATTAAATGTTTGAAAATCAGCATCATATCATGTAGATGCCAAAAATCCGACTGCAAAGATACAAATTTTTCTCCATTCCCGCAACCCTCCTTAATCATATACCTGTCTTTTTTGCAGTTATAACACCTATCCAATAGCAATCCCTCGGTTTGAAAAAGCCACTTCTCGCAGGAAACTTCCGACACCAAACGGGATTTTCTTAGACGGCAAGTGAACCTTTATTAAGAACATGGCGTTGAATCTGTAACCGGCAAGGTCAGAAAACCTCTGACGAATCACCGGGATGACAAAGACTCAAATAAAACAAAAATTATATCAAACAACTAAAACCATTTAGAAATGAAAAAATACATTTGCACGGTATGCGACTGGGTTTATGACCCCGAAGTAGGAGATCCTGATGGAGGTATCGCGGCTGGAACCGCTTTTGAAGATATTCCGGATAGCTGGGTTTGTCCCGTATGCGGAGTTGGAAAAGAAGATTTCCAACCGCTGCCGGAGGAGTAACCCCGACCACTTCTATCTAAATATTTACACGAAGATGCGAATCTGTATATTAGATCGCATCTTCGTGTTTTTTCCTTTATTTTGAGGGGAAACCGATCCGATCCTCTATAGCATAACGTGGACGGGATTTTACTTCCACAAAAATCTTTCCTATATACTCCCCTACCACACCAATCGACATCAGAATCACGCTTCCGAGAAACCATACGGATAGCATCAATGAGCTCCATCCAACCTGTACATCGCCAAAAAGCAAGGAACAGAACACATAGATCGCAACGAGAATGTCAAGGATAAGCAGAATGAGACCAAAATTGAATATCCATCTCATCGGGCGTGCCGAGAAAGATGTGATGCCGTCTATGGAAAAGGCGAGCATCTTCTTCAATGGATATTTGGACTCCCCGGCTACACGTTCATGACGGTCATAAGCCACAACAGCTGTCCTAAGTCCGATCAATGGAACGATACCACGCAAAAAGAGATTCCGCTCCTTATATTCAGAAAGCAGATCCAAGGCACGGGCGCTCATAAGCCTGTAGTCCGCATGGTCGTAGACTGTCTGAAGCCCCATCGCTTTCTGCAAACGGTAAAAACCTCGCGCTGAATTGCGCTTGAACCATGTGTCAGTGACACGCGAGCGACGCACTCCGTACACTATCTCGGCTCCCTCGCGGAAAAGCTTGACCATTTCAATGATCGCCATCGGATCGTCCTGCAGATCCGCATCAATGGAAATAGCCGCATCGCAATCATATCTCACCTCCATAAGTCCGGCGAGCAAAGCATATTGATGGCCACTGTTGTGAGCGAGTGTCAAACCTCTCACCCTCCCGCCGGACTCGGAAAGATCGCATATCTCCTTCCATGTGTCATCTCTGCTTCCGTCATCAACACACAACACATAGCTATCCTCAGCAACCTCTCTTCTTGCTGTCATCTCATCAAGCACGGAGATTAAACGTGGTATGCTAAGCTTTAACACTCCTTGTTCATTATAACAGGGGACTACTATAGCTATCAAAGGCTTTTCCATTGGCTCATGTATTAATTCAGTTGCAAATTTAACGAAAAATCCTCACTCCTGACAGAAGTCAACAAAATAAACTTTTTGTGACTGTCCCACCACTCCTAAACGCTTAACCCTCTGAGATCATATCATGCATCCCGGCTTCTTAGCATATCAAATTATAGAAATCACATGCATGAGATAGTGTTGGCTTGCTCGGCCAGCCTTAAATATAACAGTAATTTCCAATCAATTCAAAACCGATAAGTTAACTGATTAGACACACCGCTAAAGCAGCCGACAAATGAAAGTTATCCGTATTGAGTACGTAATACATTAAGAATCATAAGTTTACAATTTACAGATTGTTAAAAAGTTGTCAAAAAGAGCAAATTTAGTTTCATGGCTTGTCTCTTTCAAAACTTATATCTACCTTTGTCAGACCAATAATCCTTCTCAAATAATTTAAAATCGTAATACTCAGATGATACAGCTCGTAGTGAAGCGCGATGGTCGCGTGGTAGGATATAATGAAGAAAAAATCAAAGCAGCCATCCGCAAGGCAATGCTCACTACAGATTTAGGAGAAGACGAGGCTCTTATTTCCAAGATTACAGACCGAATCGGGGTGACCGGCGATGAGAAAATGACGGTAGAAGAGATTCAGGATCGCGTCGAGATAGAACTTATGAAATCAAGCCGTAAGGAAGTAGCCAAGCGCTATATCGCATATCGCGACCAGCGTTCCATCGCGCGACGCGCCAAAACCCGTGAAATGTTTCTGGAGATCATTGAGGCCAAAAACAATGATGTGACGCGCGAAAACGCCAATATGAACACGGATTCTCCGGCCGGAATGATGATGAAATTCGCATCAGAGACGACGAAGCCCTTCGTAGACGACTATCTGCTTTCGTCGGAAGCCAAACAGGCGGTACGCAATAACTATATCCACATACATGACAAGGACTACTACCCCACCAAGTCGCTTACATGTGTACAACATCCGTTGGACAGAATTCTTCGTTACGGCTTTGTAGCCGGGCACGGGGAATCCCGACCCGCAAAACGTATCGAGACAGCCAGTGTAATTGCTTGTATATCTCTCGAAACCGCTCAGAACGAGATGCATGGAGGTCAGGCGATTCCGGCTTTCGATTTCTATCTGGCTCCTTTCGTAAGAGCTTCTTTCAAAGAGGAACTGAAAAAGGTATCTGAAGTCACAGGTCTTGACCTGTCCGAATATGCCGATAAGGAATTCAAGGATTATATACGCCGCCCGTTAGAAAGCCTTACCGGGGCAGAACGAGCCGTGCAACATGCCATGAACTGCACCGTAGGCAATGTTCATCAGGCCATGGAAGCGTTCATACACAATATGAATACTATCCATTCGCGCGGTGGCAATCAGGTTGTTTTCTCCTCCATAAATTATGGTACGGACACCTCTGCCGAAGGTAGATGTGTCATACGTGAGCTGCTGAACTCCACCTACGAAGGGGTCGGCAACGGCGCGACAGCCATTTTCCCAATTCAGATTTGGAAAAAGAAACGAGGTGTCAGCTATCTTCCCGAGGATCCTAACTACGACCTTTACAAGCTGGCTTGCAAGGTCACTGCCCGACGCTTCTTCCCTAATTTCCTCAATCTTGATGCTTCATTCAACCAAGACGATGCGTGGAAAGCCGACGATCCTGAACGCTACCTTCACGAAGTTGCAACCATGGGATGTCGTACCAGAGTATATGAGAACCGATTCGGGCCCAAAACCTCAGTCGGACGAGGGAACCTCAGTTTCACAACCTTAAATATTGTGCGTCTCGCCATTGAGGTGATGAGCATTACCGATCCGGAAGAACGCATCGAACGTTTCTTCCAGCGTCTTGATGAGGTATTGGAGATTACGGCACGCCAACTCTCAGATCGCTTCGATTTCCAAAAAACGGCTCTTGCCAAGCAATTTCCTCTCCTGATGACGAAGCTTTGGAACGGAACCGAGAACCTTCAGCCCAACGATACAATTGAAAGCGTCATCAATCAGGGCACTCTCGGCATCGGTTTTATCGGTCTGGCCGAGTGTCTCATCGCTCTGACGGGCAAACACCACGGAGAAGATAATTATGCCCAGCAACTTGGCCTGAAGATTGTGAGCCACATGCGTTCGCGAGCCAATGAATTTTCTGAAAAATACCACCACAACTTCAGTATCCTTGCCACACCTGCAGAAGGTCTTGCCGGCCGCTTTACAAAACGCGATCGGAAAACTTTCGGCGTGATTAAAGGTATCACTGACAAGGACTATTACACCAATTCTAACCACGTTCCGGTGTACTACCATTGCTCTCCTCGTCACAAAGCCAAGATTGAGGCTCCATATCATGCCCTGACGCTCGGAGGTCATATATTTTATGTTGAAATCGACGGTGATGCAACCCACAACGAAGAAGCAATATCGCAAATCGTTGACCTTATGGATCGTTACGACATAGGTTACGGATCGGTAAACCACAACAGGAACCATTGCCCCGGATGCGGTTACGAGAACGCAGACACCTCGATGGAACATTGTCCCAAATGCGGATGCCGCTTCGAAACCATTCAACGGATCACAGGGTACCTTGTCGGTACTACAGACCGCTGGAATTCCGGCAAACTCGCGGAGTTGAAGGACCGGATAGTCCATAAGTAAATCCTTCGGCTTCTAAAAAATGAAAGTGCTTTCGATCGTCAGAGGTACAACTGTCGACGGCCCCGGACTGCGTACTTCCATATATTTCGCCGGATGCGCACATCACTGCGAGGGATGCCACAACCCCCAGTCATGGGATTTCGGGGGTGGTGAGGATATGACTTTGGAAGAGATCATGCGGATAATCGAAGAGGAGGATTTCGATGTCACGCTATCGGGGGGTGACCCCCTGTATCATCCAGAATTCGTGGCAGATCTGATTGACAGGATTAATCTTCTGGGTCACAACGTATGGGTTTATACTGGTTATACGTGGGAGGAGATTCTCTCTTCTCACGATCTTACTGAAGCCGTCAGGCATGCTGAAGCGGTAGTCGAAGGGAGGTATGTGGCTGCACTCAGAGATCCGGATCTCAGATTCCGGGGCAGCAGCAACCAGCGTATCGTATATCCTCAGGAAAAGCTGCGCAGCATGGGTCAGAATCCATGAAGATTGCCTAACACCCGGAAAACCCGAAGAATCTTGTTTTTAGGAATCTCCTGAGGGTCATAGTTAGGATTCGTCGGCACAAGCAGATATGAGTCCGGAGTTGCAGCACGTCTGAGTCTCTTGATTGTACGCAGGCCGTTGGTCGTAACAATCGCATAAATCTCCCCCATCAACAGGAATGTTGGATCCTCCACAAGCTCCAGAGCAACTATATCGCCGTTGTTGATCTCAGGCTCCATGCTGTGTCCCGTAGCGTTACACCATAGTGTAGCATTCTGAAAACGGGGCATATTGATCAGGAACTCAGGATTTTCTGATGATGGAAATCCAAGGCTGTTGAATCCCAACACAAAATCCTCGTCATAATAAGGCACCCCTTCCGTATAGCTTATCACAGGGGTCTGCGGATCCTGCCCGGCAAACCTGCTGCGGCCCTTTTCTTCCGCATCGGCAATCGCGAGCAGATGCCTGCGCACATTTTCCGGCAAGTGCTTGCCGCTCTCCCAATTCTGTACGGTGCGCAGTGTCACGCCACATATCTCTGCAAGCTTGCGCTGAGTGAGCCCCCGCTCTTGTCTGAAAGCCTTTACATCCATATTTTCATGCTATTTTTACGGTTTATTTGTCGCGAATATATGAAATAATTCCGAGACCGAAAAATATTCGTGAAATTAATTTCCACTAACAACGATTCTATGATACACCGATGAGAAATATCGAATTTTTTCACTAACTTTGTTGTTTGAAAACAACCCGACTAACCAAATACAATTCTATTACATAATGGGATTCTTTAAGAAGATATTTTCACGCGAGGAGAAAAAGGAGAAGCTGGACTCAGGTCTTCAGAAAACCAAGGAAGGTGTGTGGAGTAAGATCCGGCACGCCATTGCCGGCAAAAGCACTGTAGACGATGAAGTTCTGGACAATCTCGAAGAGGTATTCATCACCAGCGACATCGGCGTAGACACATCCTTGGAAATCATCCGTCGGCTTGAGGAGCGTGTGAAACGCGACAAATACGTCAATTCCACAGAGCTGAACAAGATGTTGTGCGAAGAGATCACCGCTCTGCTGACAGATGTGAAACGCCCCGACGAGGCAACAAGCGATGAAGACTTCTCAGAACGTAAGGATGCTGACGGAAATCCCTACGTGATAATGGTTGTCGGAGTCAATGGTGTCGGCAAAACCACAACCATAGGCAAGCTTGCCGCTCAATACAAAAATGCCGGTGCGAAGGTTGTCTTGGGAGCTGCAGACACTTTCCGTGCAGCTGCTGTGGAGCAACTCGATCTCTGGGGAGAACGCGTTGGTGTGCCGGTAGTAAAGCAGAAAATGGGTAGCGACCCTGCGGCAGTAGCTTTCGATACCCTTTCCTCGGCAAAGGCTCAGGGAGCCGATGTCGTGATAATTGATACGGCGGGACGCTTGCACAACAAAGTGAATCTGATGAACGAGCTCACCAAGATCAAGAACGTGATGAAGCGCGTTGTTCCCGATGCGCCTCAGGAGATTCTTCTCGTCTTGGATGGAAGCACCGGTCAGAACGCTTTCGAACAGGCCCGCCAGTTCGTTGCGGCCACCGAAGTCAACGCCTTGGCTATCACAAAACTCGACGGCACGGCTAAGGGTGGTGTAGTGATCGGTATTTCCAACCAGTTTGAGATCCCTGTGAAATACATCGGAATCGGCGAGGGTATCGACGATCTGCAGGTTTTCCGTCGTGAGGAGTTTGTCAATTCTCTTTTTGGAGATGCAGCAAAAGGATAATGAGGAAAGGTAGAATCGACATTATTACGATGGGCTGCTCGAAGAATCTTGTCGATTCTCAGAGACTCATGAAGCAGCTGAAAGTACGTGGCTACGATATGCATCATGATAGTGATGATGTGTGTGGCGAAATTGCCGTGGTAAACACATGCGGGTTCATTGGAGATGCGAAGGAAGAGTCGATCAATATGATCATGCGTCTTATCGAGGCAAAAAACGAAAACAGAATCGGTAAAATATTTGTGATGGGCTGTCTTTCCCAGCGATATCTTGAAGAATTGCGTGCCGAGCTTCCTGAAGTAGATGCCTTTTTCGGAAAATTCGATTGGGATAAAATCGTATCGATCCTTCCGGATCTGAATCCCGGAAACCATCGCACAAAGCCTTGGGAACGTATTCTTACTGACAACCGTTACAGCACATACGTGAAAATTTCGGAAGGATGCAATCGTTTCTGTGCCTACTGCGCGATACCGCTGATAACAGGACGCCATAAATCCCGTCCGATTGAAGAGATACTGGAGGAGACACGTCGGCTTACAAAATCGGGAGTAAAAGAATTCAATGTCATTGCTCAGGATCTTTCTGCTTATGGGACAGATCTTTACGGCCGCTCTTCTCTTGCCGGGCTTATTGACGGAATGGCCGATATCCCGGGGGTGGAATGGATAAGGCTACACTATGCGTATCCGGTTGATTTCCCTTTCGATGTGCTTGATGTGATGCGTCGCAGGGAAAATGTGTGCAACTACCTCGACATCGCACTCCAACATATTTCGGATCGTGTACTTACCAATATGCGTCGCCACATCGGTCGCTCGGAAACGCTTGACATTATCCGTCGCATCCGAAAGGAGGTACCCGGAATCCGTCTTAGGACTACACTGATGACGGGCTTCCCGGGAGAGGGTGAGAAAGAATTTGCCGAATTGCTCGATTTTGTGAAAGAAGCTCGTTTCGATCGTTTGGGAGCCTTCTCCTACAGTGAGGAAGATGGCACTTATGCCGCGTTACATTTTTCCGACAATATTCCTCAAGAAATAAAGGAGCAACGTCGCGATGCACTCCTCGAGGCTCAAAGCAGGATTGCTGAAGAGCTCAATAGCTCACTTATCGGAGAGCGGGTGAAGGTTCTCATTGACAGGGTCGAAGACAACACTCTGATAGGCCGTACGCAATGGGATAGCCCCGAAGTGGATAACGAGGTACTGATACACTTCGAAGGGGAAACAGCCCCGGCTTCTCCGGGTGATTTTGTGGATGTCTCAATCACAGATTCTTACAACTATGACCTCATCGGACGCATGCTTTGATCCCATACATCCTGAAAATCCTGTCAAAGCTTTCGATTCCCTCGCTTCACTGGGCAAACCTTTCTTTGCATATCGTTTGCCCGGCGAGGATAGTATCAGTTTAGGTTCAGGAATTCTGACCGACGCTTCACACTACGATGGAAATACTTCCGGGTTTGTGATAGCCCGGTATGACCCTTCGGAAAGTGCCGGTATCATTTTGCCGGGAATTGAGTTTCAGACACCTCAGATACATCCCACGCATTTGCCGCATATCAGTGCGGAATGTCCGGAATCCCCTGCGGGGACATATCTCGAAGCCATAAAGAACCTTACCCGGATACTTGAACAACGTGGCGGTAAAACTGTCATAGCACGCACTATAGAGGCCTACGCTGATGTTATCCCTCTCGGAGCAATGTTTCATGCTCTTTGTTGCTTTTATCCTGATTCATACGTTTATTGCTGGACCACGGATGGCAATACATTCTGGATAGGTGCCGTACCGGAGGTTCTTGTGCATGTTTCGGGCGACAGGTTGGAGAGCATGTCGCTCGCAGGTACAATGAATGCAACCTCGGAAGCTGAATGGAACTATAAGAATATTGAAGAACAACAGCTTGTCACGGACTTCATTCAGGACATTTTCAGGAGCATAGGTCTCTCTCCGGAAATAATAGGGCCGGTAGACAAATTTGCAGGACCTGTGAAGCACCTTTGCACCAACATCTCAGTGCGGTTACCGGAAGGAGATTTTGACATACTGGATTTTGCATCGCGTCTTTCCCCCACTCCTGCTGTATGCGGATTCCCCCGTGACGAAGCCTTGAGAGAGATTGATATGATTGAACCGGAACCTCGTGAATTCTACGGAGGTTACAGTGGTCCCATATTCAACCGTCGTAAAGGTTTCTTTTTTGTAACATTACGTTGTATGGCTGTTGATTTGACCACAAAAAAGATTCGACTTTATGCCGGAGGTGGTATCACAGCTTTGTCTGATCCTGCCGAAGAATGGAAAGAGACATGTCTGAAAGCCTCTACCCTGCTTGATATATTCAGATAATCACTATAGAGATATGAAAACCTCTACCCTTCTCAATAAAACGATTCCCTATATCTGTATAGTAGCCACACTTATCTCCATATTGGGACTTGTATTGACATCTATCTATATTTTCCATCGATGGAACGATTATGCCTTCCATTCTTTCCACACTGTAGATGATTACTGTTTTACTTATGTCGTAATCACCTTTCTGTTTCTACTGTATTGGATATTCTTTTTCGTACTCAGAAAGAAAAAGAATACCGGTTCCAAGATGACAAAAGCAATCATCCGGCATTATTGGATTGCCGGAGCTATCCTGTCATTGGGGATCTTCTCTGTCGCAGCGATAAACTACGCCACTGAAAGAAAACACATCAAGAATTACACTCTTGATTGCCAACTTACCTCCCCGGACTTGGCGAAGCAACATGAAGCTATAGATTCCATCATCTCAATCTATGTCGATCAACCACATCTTTTTTATGATTACGGTGGTCCGGAAGGTGACAGCTATAAATTTATGGTGAAACATGCTCGTATGGGCTATCCTCCTGCACAAAATTGGGTCGGTGTCTCCTTCCACAATTCTGCCAAAAGAATAAATGATGACGCTCATCGCTATGACAAAGGGTATGACTTTGTTGTCCCGGAGGCCGCGACAGAGCTGGATAGAGCCACATATTGGTTTATGCGCGCTGCAAAATCAGGGAATGGATCCGGACAGCAAAATCTGGGTTTGATGTATGGTCATTTCATATTGTCAAACCTGCCATACGATAGGTACGAAGCTGAAAAATGGTTACTCAGGGCAGCCGGAAACAAACATCCTGAAGCCTACCTGTATCTTGGGCGTCTCTACGAACCGGACGATATCGTTAAGGCTCAGACCTACTGGAGGGAAGGCGCTTCTAAGGGGAACGAAGATTGCATGAGTATGTTGGAACGCCCGGAATTTGTGAAATAACCTCCGGCGAAGCTTTCCGGTTTGTCAAAGAAATTTTGTATCTTTGTGCTATCGATGCTCCCTTTCCTTGGATGCCGGGCATCAGAGTCCCTTCCGCTTTTTTATCAATTGCAAACATACAATAATCTGATATGGTGCCATTTGCTCATCTGCATGTCCACTCCGAATACTCACTTCTCGACGGCGCGGCTTCAATTCCGCGACTTGTAGACAAGGCCATAGCCGACGGTATGAAAGGTCTTGCCCTCACAGACCACGGCAATATGTTCGGAATCAAGGAATTTGCCAACTACGTTGCTAAAGCCAACAAGAAGCTTCCGGACGATCAGAAGCTCAAACCGATCCTCGGTTGCGAAATGTACGTGGCCCGTAACAGCAAGACTGATGTGGGAGATAAGTCTGACAAAGGATACCATCTCATTGTTCTCGCCAAAAACCGGAAAGGTTATCATAATCTGGTGAAGCTCGTAAGTGAGGCTTGGACACAAGGATATTACTATCATCCCCGTACCGACCGCGATTCGCTGAAACGTTATCGGGAGGGACTCATCGTGGCTTCGGCTTGTCTGGGAGGAGAGGTACCTCAGTTTGTACTCAGAAACGATCTAAAGAGCGCGGAGGAGAGAATCCTTTGGTATAAGGAAACCTTCGGCGATGACTATTATCTTGAGCTCCAACGACATAAGACCGACAAACCGGACGGAAACCGTGACGTTTTTACAGAACAGGAACGTGTTAATCCTTTTCTTATAGAAATGTCGCGTAAGCATGGCATTAAGCTTATTGCTACCAATGACTCCCATTTCGTGGACGAAGCAGACGCGGAAGCACACGACAGACTAATCTGTATCAATGTCGGAAAACGCTTCGCAGATCCGACACGCATGCACTATACGAAGCAGGAATGGCTCAAGACCCGCAAGGAGATGTACGAGATTTTCTCCGATGTCCCGGAAGCATTGGAGAACACTCAGGAGATTGTTGATAAAGTCGAGGTCTACAGCATCGACCATGCTCCTATCATGCCTAATTTCAATATCCCGGAGGATTTCGGTACCGAAGAGGAATATCGAAGCCGTATAACGGAACAGGAGCTTTTCGATGAGTTTACACGCGACGAAAACGGCAACATAGTCCTTACCCAAGAGGAAGCTGAGAAAAAAATCGAAAAACTCGGTGGATACGATAAGCTATACCGGATAAAATTTGAAGCGGATTACCTTGCCAAACTCACCCATGAGGGCGCTTTGAAACGTTATGGCAGTCCTTTGTCCGACGAGGTGGAAGAGAGACTCAGATTTGAGCTTCACATAATGAAAACCATGGGTTTCCCGGGCTATTTTCTTATTGTTCAGGATTTCATCAATGCTGCGCGACATGGTCTTGGAGTCAGTGTCGGTCCCGGTCGTGGTTCCGCCGCAGGCTCCGCGGCAGCCTATTGCCTCGGAATCACTGACATCGACCCCATTAAATATGACCTTCTTTTTGAGCGTTTCCTGAATCCCGATCGAATTTCGCTCCCGGATATTGATGTGGATTTCGATGACGACGGGAGATATACGGTACTCAGCTACGTTACAAAAAAATATGGCGCCGAGAAGGTCGCACATATCATCACATACGGCACCATGGCCACTAAGATGGCAATCAAGGATGTTGCCAAGATCCATGAGCTGCCACTGCCCGAAGCCAACCGTCTTGCCAAACTTGTACCCGACAGACTTCCATCAGGCAAAATCAATTTTGATAATTGCCTTAAGTATGTCCCCGAGTTTAGTAAGGAAATGGAGAATCCGAACCCCACAATCCGTCAGGTGATGACATACGCACGGCAGCTTGAGGGAACGGTACGCAACACCGGTGTGCATGCGTGTGGAGTAATCATTTGTCGCGACGACATCACCGATTGGGTACCCGTAAGCACTGCGACAGATACCGATGGCAGCAAGGTACTCGTGACTCAGTACGAAGGCAAGGTAATCGAAGAGACCGGACTGATTAAGATGGACTTCCTCGGACTTAAAACACTGTCCATCATCAAGGAAGCGGTTGAGAATGTTAAGCTTTCGCGGGGGATAGACCTTGATCCTTCCACTTTCCCGCTCGACGACCCGGCCACTTACAAACTTTACTGCGACGGACGCACCGTGGGGACATTTCAGTTTGAGTCGGCCGGAATGCAGAAATATCTTCGGGAGCTCCAACCCTCCAAATTTGAAGACCTCATCGCCATGAACGCCCTTTACCGTCCCGGTCCGATGGACTACATTCCCCAGTTCATTGCCCGAAAACAAGGACGGGAGGAAATCGTCTACGACATACCGGTCATGGAGAAATACCTCCACGACACTTACGGAATCACGGTCTATCAGGAGCAGGTCATGTTATTGAGCCGACTTCTCGCCAATTTCACACGTGGAGAGAGCGACGTCTTGCGAAAGGCCATGGGTAAGAAGCAGATTGCAAAAATGCAGGAGCTTAAAGTAAAATTTCTTGATGGAGGAAAATCCAATGGCCACGAAGAAAAGACTCTGGAAAAGATATGGGCAGACTGGGAAAAATTTGCCTCATACGCTTTTAACAAAAGTCACGCTACATGCTACAGCTGGGTTGCTTATCAGACAGCATATCTTAAAGCCAATTATCCGGCGGAGTACATGGCCGGAGTGTTGAGCCGCAATCTCAACAATCTCTCTAAGCTCACCATCTTCATGGATGAGTGTAAGGCGCTGAAGATTCCGGTCAAGGGTCCAGATGTCAATGAATCAGCAGAGAAATTCTCTGTCACCTCCAAGGGAGAGATCCGTTTCGGTCTGGGAGCTGTAAAAAGTCTGGGAGGTAACTCTGTGACAGCCATTCTGTCCGAACGTAAAGCCAATGGACCATACAAGAATATTTTCGATTTTGTTGAACGGGTTGGCTCAAGCGCATGCAACAAAGCGACTCTTGAAGCTCTTGCATTCTCCGGAGCCTTCGATTGCTTCCCTGACGTCAGACGGGAGATGTTTGCTCCTGTTCCTCAGGGAGAGGTCGGTTTCAGCGAGATACTGGTGAGATACGGACAAAGATATCAGGCAGATAAGAATTCGTCACAAGCGAGTCTATTTGGTGATTTTGAGGAAATAGAAACTGAACATCCACCCTATCCGGTATTCGAGGAGTGGGCTCCGATACGTCTTCTTGATGAGGAGAAACGACTGGTCGGAATGTACCTTTCGGCTCATCCGCTCGATCCTTACTACATGGAGTTAGAATATGGCTGCAACGTTCATTGTGTGGATTTCGTTGATTCTCAGGTAGAAGGAGCAGAAATAACTATGGGTGGCCTCGTTACCGGCTTTCAGGAACGTCTCACAAAGAAAGGAACTCCGTGGGGACTTCTGACAGTGGAGGATTTTTCCGGCTCGGCTGATCTGCACCTCTTTGGAGACAGCTACTTTGAATATAAGAAATACGGACTTCCGGGCACTCCGGTGCTCATATCCGCTAACGTGACCAGAGGAAAATACAACGCGGATCGCCTTGATGTACGAATCAAAAATATAAGCTTGCTTTCGGAGCTTCAGGATTCTCTTGTCAAGAACATAACCATCGTCCTTCCATCGGATTTCAAAGACAAGGCCTCTTTTAACGAAGTTAAAAATTTGTTAACGGAAAAAATTTCTCATTCCGGAGACCTCTTCTTCGAGATTGTGGACAATGAAAAAGGATCGAAGGTAAAACTGCGTTGCGGCAACAAAGTCTCTATCAGCCGTAAGCTTGTCAACCATCTATCCGATTCTGACATCGAATTCCATATTAATGCGCGCACGAACAACAACTTTTGATTCATCTTGTTGTCCGGACGACATAAGACATGTTAGAATTCGACACTGAATTTGCGCAATAACTCAACAGGATGATAGGACATCTTGGCTTTCCGTAATCCCTCATCTCCGGAATCATCCTCGCGGTTCACAAAACGAAGTTGCGGATAAGCCTGCTGCATATCTTCGGCAAATGCCTTATTGATCATTTCGTAGCTTCCGGAGATGTCTCGGTCGGCTTTCTCTATATGTATAAAAAGTGTATCGCCCTTTATATCTCCAATTGTGAATGCCACGACTCTCCCTTCGACTCTCAGCAAGCCACCAAGATAGTTGGCTTGTTCCTTCTCGGAAGCCAAGAGCACTTCCATGGCGAGCTTGCGTTCGATCGCAGCGGCAGCCGAGGGCGCAGGAGTAGACATGAGATTCCGCATGAATGCCTCTACCTCACCTAAATTGCTGCTATCGATTCTTTCGTAACAGTCATTGCCATAAGAGTTTACAAATTGATTGACATGATTGCGCTTTTTTGCCATCTTCTTTCCGGAAAGAGTGGCAAGTTTCTCGATGTCATATAAGTAATCCGCCCATCCATCAAGCTCCACTACATTCTTGGGACGCAGAGCCAGTAAATCGCTTACCGCATATTCGGGTACGGCAGTAAGCTTGAGTGCGGTTCCGTGTTTCATACACCAGTCGGAAAGAATGGCGATGCTTTCCCTCAGGGACATCTTTCCTACCGGAAGAGAGAAAGCAACCGACTGCATATCGTCTTCGCTCCGTCCCTTGATGAAAAGAGTGTCATCCAAAATGGCATACTCATACTCGAATACATCTGCCCACATAAGGATACCTCCGTAAGAAAAATCACAAGAGCGTCCTGAATCCTTGTGCAGTATCTCCCATACTTGGGAAATGTTATCGGCTGTTATCGGTCTGAAAACGAGTTCTCTGTCATTAGCTTCCGTTACAGAGCGGTTTCTGCGGGTTACTCTCCCTTTATTTCTAATGAGACCCGTATATGGCATGCTGGATATGATAGTGTTTGACATAGTAATATGGATTAGTTTGTGTAATTCTTTTATCCTTGTTTAATTACACAACGATACAACTCCCCCGATGGTTTATCTTTTCCTCACATAATCTTACGCACCCGAAAAAGAGTTCGAGCCCCCGAAAATCTCTTCGGAGGCTCAACTGGATTCATGGTAAAAATCTAAGGTATGAATGTGATGTGTATAAAATATTGAGTGTGTAGATTATGAAAAAATTTTACGCTTTTACACTCTTTCGAGTTTTCTTTGGTCTTAAATTTTAGTTAATCAGATTAGTTGAGGTTATAATCAAAAGGCACATAATCGTTAATACGTCTCATCGCCCTTTCGATTACGTTGCAAAATTACATCCTCCCGCTCCGTTATACAATTTATTTTATGTGTTATAAAACATATCGCAAAAACATAATACTCTTTTTGATACCTAAATTAATATTTAACCAACGAAAAACACCTTATAAACAAAATATCACAAAGCTATTTGATACGTTTAATGAGCATATCAAGAATTGCGAAATATGTTAAATAATGTAAACACAAACATACAACCTTTCATTATGCTTATTTCGGGCACTATCTCACCCCCGATATAGGGGTCCAAGTATTACATAATGTCGGTTTATCTTCGCTGAAGTCTAACAACGTTCTCCACATGGTGTGTCTGAGGGAACATATCAACGGGCTGTACATCCGTGATATGATAATCGCAATCAAGAAGAGCAAGATCCCTTGCCTGAGTCGCAGGATTGCAACTTACATACACAATTACGTCCGGAGCCGCCCTCTTGACGACCTCAACAACATCGGGGTGCATTCCGGCACGCGGAGGATCGATTATCATGATATCCGGACGGCCATGCAAAGAGATAAACCCGTCGGTCAGAACATCCTTCATATCTCCTGCAAAAAACTCAAGGTTATCCAAGCCGTTGACTTCAGCATTCATCTTCGCATCCTCTATGGCCTCCTCGACATATTCGATTCCAATAACCTTTTTTGCATTGCGCGCCACAAACTGAGCGATCGTTCCGGTGCCGGTGTAAAGATCGTAGACCAATGGAAGATTATCTGCGTCGGACTCATCAAGTCCTGCGAACCGACGGGCAACTTTGTAAAGATTATAGGCCTGAGCTGAATTGGTCTGATAAAATGATTTCGGATTGACCCGGAAGCGCAATCCCTCCATCTCCTCTTCAATATATTCCCGGCCTTTAAAAAGTATGACTTCCTGATCGGAGATACTGTCATTGACCTTTAGATTGACTACATAAAGCATTGATGTAATCTCAGGAAAAGCCTTACAGGTCGCATTAAGCAACGCATCCAAGATCTGAGGTTCATTTTCTCCTACGACAAGCACCACCATAACCTCTCCGGTGGAGGAAATACGCAGCATTAATGTGCGTAGGAAACCATGATTCTCCTTAATATTGTAGAACGACAGACCGTGTTCGATAGCATAATCGAACATGAAATTCCGGATACGGTTGCCGAGATCTTGCTGAAGGAAACATTCCTCTATATGAAGAACCTTATCAAACGCTCCGGGGATATGGAATCCCAAAGCCTCGGAAGGACCGGAGAATTCGGCTCCGCTTCTAACCTCTTCCCATGTGCGCCAGCGACGATCGGAAAAGGTGTACTCCATCTTATTGCGATACCCATATATATTCTCGGCTCCTAAAGTTGGCTTTACGTCCGGGTATTCAACCTTGGCAATACGCTTCAGAGCATCCTCGACCTGACGTTTCTTACATTCAAGCTGTTCCGCATAGTTCAGATGCTGCCATTTGCAACCGCCACATATCCCGAAATGTCTGCACACCGGCGTCACCCTGCAGTCGGAAGGTTTCAAAAGCCGGGTGATATGCCCTTCGGCATAGCTGCGTTTCTTTCGGTCAAGTTGTATATCGGCAACATCTCCCGGAGCCCCGTACGGGATAAACACCACCATACGGTCATTATTTCCTTCCTGAAGAGCAATTTTTGCAATAGATTTCCCTTCTGCGGCAACATCAGAAATCTCCACATTATGCAGAAGCGGTAACGGTTTCTTCTTTCTACTCATCACTAAATTGTCAAATTAAAGAGGCTCTGAGAATGTTATGAGAGTAAGATGTCTCACAAATCATCATAAACCAAAATATACTGCAAAGGTACATAAAAAAACTCGATTTTTTTCGTATCTTTGTACTCCGCAAAAGCACATTAAAATTATGGAGAGAAAAGGCTTGAAAGAGAAAGTCATCGGTTTCGTATGGCAACATTTTCTTCTGATTGTGGCAATGTTTTTTATGACTTTCGGAGTAGCACTTTGTGTCAGATCAAATCTCGGAAGTGGTGTTATATCCTCAATTCCCATGTCTTTTTCATTGGCCGGAGAGGTCGGAATCGTACCGGGATGGACGATCGGCGGATACACCAATGCGATGAACATAATTCTCGTTGTCGCACAGATTCTCATTCTCAAAAAACGTTTCGAAATGATCCAACTGTTGCAGATCCTTATAGGATTTGTATTTGGCGCACTACTCGATCTCAACATGTGGATTACTTCAGTATTTTCCTCTTATTCAACCATCCATTCTCAGATAATCGCACAATTCTGCGGTGCCACCCTACTCGGATGTGCCGTTGCCTTAGAAATAAGGTGTGGATCAATAACTATGCCCGGTGAGGGCATTCAGGTAGCAATATCGCGCGTAACGGACAAACCGTTCCCAGTGGTGAAAATATGCGTGGATACGACACTCGTGATTTTAGCCGTGATTTCCGGATACTGTTTTTTCGATGCATGGCCATGGACAGTTGTCGGACCCGGTACACTTTTTGCAATGTTCTATGTCGGCTATGTCGTCAAGCTAATAAATCCGCATCTGAAATGGTTCGACCGTCTATTAGGGTATAGACCCGGCTTCCGACGCTATATTTACGGACTCGCCCGATTCATATATCCTCGCCATGAGGGATAACCGAAAACGCTTTTTCAACAGCATCCATAATTAAAAAATAATTTCCTGTCTCAACGCATTGACGTATCATCCCACCCCTTATCTTACAGAAACTTAAGGCATATTTAACAAACTACCCTAACAGGAGCGAAACATCAACAAGCATAAATAAAAAGCTTTTATTAAGATATAGCAAAGGAAGAAAGACATCTACAATCTTTTTCATGACGGTGTGTGAGAATAGGACATCTGTGTCGTTGCTTTCGGAATTCGGACTCAGTGCCTGACAACTGACCGATTCTAACAAACCTTTAGAGGCTGCGCCATAATTCTCATTTTGACACAGCCACATTTATATTTTTTAACAATTTAAAATCGTCGATTTCATAGAGCCCATAGTCTTTAGAGTAGAGACCAATTATAAGATTGTGAAGAAACAACTCGACAAAGGGACAAGACGGATACTTGGTGAAGTAATTGAGTCAAATCTCAACTACCTTGTCCGATTCGCCTCGATAAGAACAGGAAGCAAGTCAGATGCTGAAGACCTCGTGCATGAAGCTGTCAGACGAATTTTGGAAACCGACATTTCTAAAATCAAGCGGGAGAGCCTAAGGATGTACTTGTTTAGGATTGTCTACAATCTCTGTAAAGATTATTATATCGCCGGCACTAATTCCCGTCCTCTTATCGAATCGGATGATGAAATTCCGGATTCTTCAGAAGAGGATGTCTTGGATATGGAAGAAATTGAACGTCTGAACTGTATCCTTGACAATCTGCCTTATAAAGAAGGGGAAGTTGTGAGAATGAGCGTGATAGATGAGTTATCATTCGTAGAAATCAGTCAGATCCTTTCCATCCCCGCCTCCACCGTAAAATCCCGCTATAAGACAGGAATGGAAAAACTCAGAAGGCAATATTTCAAAAAACTATAGTCATGGAAGAATATAAAGACATAAAAGATATGCTGAAACCTCGCCGTGACTTTACGGCTTCAAACGAGTTACGCAATCTGATAAACCTAACGCTTGATTCCTCCACTCGTAAAAGAAAAACATTATGGTGGATCTGGGGTATTGGTGCATCGTGTGTTGCAGCAGCAGTACTGATGGCGGTTTTAATGCCTTCAAGGATGTTTGCAAAAGAAGTTTTTGAAGAAACAATCAAGACCTTAATAAACTCCAACAATATTGAAATGACCGTAGAGGTAAGAACCCGGCCCATGGAGAATTTCAGATACATCAATCCGTCAGAGGATTTCGTCCTGCATAAGATTTCGATAGCAAAATCAGATTCTACCTATACTTGGCGTATTGACAAAGGGGGTCGCACAGCAACAGGAAATAATGAAGTCATATACAATTGGATTGACGAGCTGAATATCGGTTGGCGTACCTGTAATGTAGATCCAAAGGAAGTGCTTGGAGAAATGGCTTTATTACTCACACCTGAGAAAATACTTGAATCAGAGTTGCAGAACTGTGTCAATAACTCCGAAGCCCGTTATGAGGTTGAGAAAAAGAACGGGGAAATAGTACTTACCGTACACTATAAACCTCAGGGCGATTTCAGTAATCCTTATAAACTGAACGCTTCAATAGCTGAATCGGAAAATATCCGGACTTATGTAATTGACGCTGAAACCAAACACCTTAAAACCGCATCAGTCAGCATCATCCATGACAAGAAAAAGACCGAGATACTGAAAATAACGAATGTAATTTACGATTTACCACACACAAACCTGAACACTCTTCCTTCCGGAATAAGATTTATAGACATGACTACCAATAGCTTGCATGGACTGGACAGCCTCGACCCCGTTGAAGCAGCTTCGGCTTTCCTGAATGCCTTGGAGACATGGAACCGCAACTTACTTGAAAAGGCAATGGATACAGACGTTCTTGAAGCAATTTACCGCAAGGAATTTCAAGGAGCCGTACCGGAATCCATTGGAAGTGCCTTCACATCGGGAAAAGAGGGCAACATATACGTTCCATACACTTTACGTATGCCGGACGGGACTACCAGATGCCACAATCTCGTTCTACAAAATCTATCCAGCGGCGGATGGATAGTAGTGGGCGGTCTATAGAAAAAACTATAAATAAACATAGCAACATGTCATTAAAACACTTAATGGCGGGGGTCACACTCTGCCTCACCTCTCACGCGCTTTACGCAAGCACTGAGCCCACAGATTCAATAACTACACTTGAAGAAATCGTTATCAAAGCGTTTCCCAAGAAAGCGAAACTAACAACAGATGGCTTTGAAGTAAAAATCTCCGACACTTACCTTGCCAATACCGGGACTGCAATGGATGTCCTCGGTAAAATGCCGTTCGTCTCAACGAACGGAGGCAGTCTTGAGGTACTTGGCAAAGGAGCTCCGATAGTTTTCATCAACGGCAGACAGGTCCGGGACCAATCAGAATTAGACCGACTCTCATCGGCCGACATTAAAACTATAGATGTCGTGACTTCTCCGGGAGCGCGTTACGACTCTTCGGTCAATGCGGTGATACGTATTAATACGGTGGCTCCTGTCGGAGAAGGGGTCTCATTAAACGACCGGACAACAGATGGGTACAAGCACTATGTCTATCTCTTTGAGCAGGTCAATTTCAACTACCGTAAGAAAGGCTTCGATCTTTTCTGTATGCTGAATTATGAAAACTATCGCGAACGTGAACGGGTAGAAAACAATTCCAAACTTTATCTTAAATCCGGTATTGTCACACAAAACAGTTTTAGCAATGACTTCTCGAAGTATCCGGTGTATGAGGGAAAGATCGCTCTCAACTATAACTCTGGAAACCAATATGCAGGTTTCTATTACGACTTCGCATACCGTTCGGCCACCGGAAACAGTGCATCCTTTACCTCACGACTACTGAATTCCTTACTTGAAGATGAGCTGACGTATGACGGAATGAATAACAGGAACAACCGGCAACATCTTTTAAGCACCTATTATACCGGTTCCATAGGCACATGGCTGTTGACTACCAACTTCGATGCTATGTGGCAAATCAACGACCGAACCACACAAGAAAATGAGTACTCCGCATACAATCCGGAAAGAACGTTTTCAACCAATAATGATGTCTTCAACCGTCTTCTTGCCGGTAACATCACCGCCTCTCTCCCGGCATGGAGGGGTTCCTTGCAGTTTGGCTCAGAGATAAGCGACATCCACCGAAAGGATCATTATATAGCTGATGTGGATTTCATAGAGGACAGTAACACAGAAATCAAGGAAACCACCACGGCTCTATTTGCCGATTTGTCACAATCATTTGGAAAGGTATCACTATCAGCCGGACTGAGATGGGAATTAACCGACTCGAAATATTATATGAAGAACCAGAATACAGATGAACAGAATCGGCGGTATCACACCCTTGCTCCAAACGCATCCCTCTCTTTTCCGATCGGCAATATCTCCGCCAATATCGCATACGTCAAAAAAACCACACGTCCCTCTTTTGAGCAACTGAGAAGCGCAGTCCGCTACCTTGACAGGTACAGCTATGAAACGGGCAATCCAAATCTTAAGCCAATCTACCGTGACTATGTCTCGCTGTCAGGCTCTTGGCGCGATATTGTGGTGGAAGTTACATATTATTCCACAAAGAATTATTTCATGTGGCAGACCACGCCTTACCCCGG
>CAYPBS010000007.1:0-64081 GCA_964409015.1 uncultured Sangeribacter sp. | reverse complement strand
ACTGCTGCTTTTGCATATACATAAAAGATTGAAGTTCTCTGTTCTGCCTGTCTGACAGTACATTTTTAACAGCGAGACTCAGCGTAAGAAAGATAGAATAAATTACGCCCGCAATACTGACAAAAAATGTGATATATTGATTGCAGCTATACATTTCGCTATTCTCATCGAAAAAGGCAAAAACATAATTATAAAACATTTCAAAAATACTGCCCTGTATCAAAATCGCAAGTTTGTATTTCAGCGCAATATCACATAAGTAAACTTCATTTCTTTTAAGAAGCCGGAAATATATCATAGATCGGTCTTTTCGGTGGTGCCGGTGTGGGCAAGACAGTGCTTATCATGGAGCTTATCAACAACATCGCCAAGGGTCATAACGGATTCTCTGTATTTACCGGTGTTGGAGAACGTACGCGTGAAGGTAACGATCTTCTCCGCGAGATGATTGAAAGTGGCGTTATCAAGTATGGCGACAAATTCAAGGAAGGTATGGAGAAAGGGGAGTGGAACCTTGCTGACGTTGACCTGAAGGAGGTAAACAGTTCACAGAGTACACTTGTCTTCGGTCAGATGAATGAGCCGCCGGGTGCTCGTCTTCGTGTTGCCCTCTCCGGACTAACTGTGGCTGAGCAATTCCGCGATCAGGATGGCGGCGGTAAGGATGTGCTTCTCTTTATCGATAATATATTCCGTTTCACTCAGGCTGGTTCTGAGGTCTCGGCACTTCTCGGTCGAATGCCTTCTGCTGTTGGTTATCAACCGACGCTGGCTTCCGAGATGGGTATACTTCAGGAACGAATCACTTCCACAAAGCAGGGTTCAATCACATCTGTTCAGGCAATCTATGTGCCGGCCGATGACCTTACTGACCCGGCTCCGGCTACCACCTTCAGCTTCCTTGATGCTACTACCGTATTAAGCCGTAAGATTTCCGAGCTTGGTATCTATCCTGCTGTTGATCCGTTGGATTCAACTTCCCGTATCCTTGACCCCAATATTATCGGTGAGGATCATTATAATACTGCTCAGGCTGTAAAACAACTTCTCCAGAAGTACAACGAGCTTCAGGATATTATAGCAATTCTCGGTGTGGACGAGCTTAGTGATGAAGATAAACTTGTCGTATCGCGAGCTCGTAGAGCCCAGCGTTTCCTTTCGCAGCCTTTCCATGTTGCCGAGCAATTCACTGGTCTTCCCGGTGTTATGGTACCTCTTAATGAGACTATCCGTGGTTTCAAGATGATACTTAGCGGCGAGATGGACGAGTATCCCGAGCAGGCGTTCCTCAATGTTGGTACTATCGACGAGGCCATTGAGAAAGGTAAGAAGATGCTTGCCGAAGTATAAGTAAAGAAGGGTACTTATTTGTCAGCATTTAAGCTCCAGATTGATACAATACACAGCTATGACACTTGATATTACATCAGCACATTCCACAGTCTTTAACGGTGAGGTCGATTCAGTAACTTTGCCCGGAGAGATGGGTCGTTTTACAGTGTTGCGCAATCATGCCGCACTCCTTTCCTCATTAGCTCCCGGTAAAATAGTTTTTACAAAGGCCGACGGATCTGAAGGCGAGGTAAGTGTGAAAGGTGGAGTAGTAGATGTGGATAATAATATTATTTCTGTCTGTATATACTGAGAGCTTGACGAGCTGATTATAACATTAGACTGATATACAACGTATAATCGCATATATAATGGCAAAAGGATTGCTGAAATATCTGTTGGCACTGTTGGCTGTCGCTTTTATGGTGACTTCCTGCGGAGGCGATAATGCCGGTAAGGAGCAAGAACAGGAGAAGGACAATCTTGACGTAAAGGAGATTATCTTTCATCATCTTGGCGATGGCTATGGATGGGAAGTGCCATTCATGCATGAATATCGTATTCCTTTGCCTGTCTTTGTACGTGCGAAGGATGGAAGCTGGCACATGTTCTCTTCCGACAACCTTACGGAGCTTGAGGTTCTTGAAGAACCTTCCGGTAAAGTTGTCAAAGAGTTGTGGCCTGTCCCTTATACGGTTGAAAAGAACGGAAAGAAATATACTTTTGTACTTTCGCAGGGAGGAAATCATCCCGGTAAGGTGGTTGAGATTTTCCCGATAGAAGATGGAGAATTGGAGTCCGCTCGCGAAGCTGTTTCTAAGGAGGCTGCTGAGAAGAAGATCCCTATAGTGAACGGCAACCCCTCTGATATCGTCTACGGTCCGGATTTCTTCTATATTCCGGCGAATAAGTGGGATGGAGTAAAGGGCGGATATTATCGCGATTATAAGTGTCTCGATTTTTCAATTACAAAGAATGTCCTTGCTCTTTTCATAGCCGCGATAGTAGTTGCCTTGATGCTTCTTTCGCTGGCACGGTATTACAACAGGAATGGTTTTAAGGCACCTCGAAAAGGTATGGGATTCCTTGAGCTTGGTGTGGACTTTGTATACTTTGGAGTCATAAAGCCTATATTGGGTAAGAAGTCCGGCAAATATGCGCCGTACTTATTGACCTGCTTCTTCTTTATCCTTGTGATGAACCTTCTCGGTTTGATTGTGATATTTCCGGGTGGAGCAAACCTGACTGGTAACATTGCTATTACTTTGGTCCTTGCTCTTCTGACGTTTATCATGACCAATATCGGAGCTACCAAACATTATTGGAAGGAGATATTATGGCCGGATGTCCCTATCTGGCTTAAATTCCCGCTTCCTATCATGCAGTTTATTGAGATTTTCGGTATTTTTACGAAGCCGGCTGCTCTCTGCGTACGTCTTTTTGCAAATATGATGGGAGGACACATGATTGTGATCACGCTTATTTGCCTTATATTTATCTTCGCTACTTTTGGAGCTGCTGCTACAGGTGGTGTAACGGTGCTATCAGTCGTTTTTACAATATTCATGTTATGTCTCGATGTTTTGGTCAGTCTGATACAGGCATACGTTTTCACGATGTTGTCTACTATATTTATCAGTATGGCACAGGAGGAAGGACATGAGGAACATTCCAAAGCCGAGCATAACTTAAATGCAGATACAGAAGAAGCGGGACATGGAGCTAAGAGCTCTGCTGCTTCAGTGAATGTTCCTGCTTCTTGAAGTGACTAAAAAATGCAATTGAAATAAAAACATTAAATAATAACCTATAAACGAACTACACTATGTTATCAACGATTTTGCTCAATGCAGTTGAAACTACTTCAACTATTAGTTTCGGTCTCGCACAGCTTGGTGCAGCATTAGGCGCTGGTCTTGCAGCTATTGCTGCCGGTATCGGTATCGGTAAGATCGGTGCTTCCGCCATGGAGGCTCTCGCTCGTCAGCCGGAAGCTGCCGGTAATATCCGAAGCAATATGATTGTGATTGCTGCTCTTGTGGAGGGTGTCGCACTTTTTGCTGTGATTGTATCTGCACTCGCTATCTTCCTTAAATAATCGGAGTCGTCATGATGCCTCTATAGTTGTACACTTTAGGGGCGGAGTCTATCGGAGTCATCTCAATCCGAGTGTTGCGTACTCTCAGAGTCGCCTGTTATTCAATTTATTTAAGCTTTTCGCAAGATGGAACTTTTTACGCCCGATTTCGGCTTGGTATTTTGGATGTTTGTATCATTCATCATCCTGTTCTTCATATTATATAAGTGGGCTTGGCCTTCCATAATGAAAAATATGGACGAGCGTGCCGACCTTATCGACAAGGGTGTAGAATATGCCCGCGATGCAAAGTCGCAACTTGATTCTGCGCGTGCAGAGGGGAAGCGCTACATAGCCGAGGCACAGAAGCAGCAGGCTGAAATGCTTCGGGACGCTGCTAAGATCAAGAGCCAGATAATAGAGGAGGCTAAAAACGAGGCATCCGCTGAGGCTCAGAAAGTGATGGAAAATGCCCGCATTTCAATCGAACAGCAACGCAAGGAAGCCGAGTTGCAATTTCGTGACGAAGTGAGCAAATTCTCCCTTGAGATCGCTCAGAAGATGATGCGTGAGCAGCTTGATGGTTCTGCTGCTCAGCAGAAGCTTGTGAATAAGCTTATCGACGAAATAGAGAAGAATTGATATGAGCGAAGGACTGATACCACGCAGATACGCTAAAGCTCTCTTTAAGCTTACTGAGGAGAACCGGGCCTCGGCTGATGTTTACGACGAGATGAAGACTGTCGTGGAGTCGTTTCAGCAGAATCCTGATTTGGCAAAAATGATTGCTAATCCTTTTCTCCCGGATTCTGATAAAACAAGGTTGCTCTATGCGGCTGCCGGAAAGAAACTGGAAGATTTCTACAAAGGATTTGTCAGACTTGTCATCAGTAAGAACAGGACTCCTTGGATGGAGCAGATGGCATACTGCTACAGGGACATTTATCGTGAAAGGTATAATATTTCAAGGGTCTGCATAACTACAGCCGTTGATCTTCCGGAGGCGGAAATGAATAGACTGCGTGCTCTTGTCGAAAAATCTTTCAAGAATACGACACTTGAATTTTCGTATAATATAAACAAGGATATTATAGGCGGATTTGTAATAGATGTCGATTCGGTAAGGATGGATGCTTCTCTGCGCAATGAGATTGAGAATTTAAGATTAAACCTTTTAAGCAAGTAATACAGGACGATGTTAAACCCAAGCGAAATATCTGATATCCTGAAACAAGAGCTGGCTGACGTCAGTACTAAAACAAAGTTTGAGGAAGTAGGCACAGTGCTTAGTGTCGGTGACGGCGTAGCACATGTCTATGGCCTTGAGAACGTACGCTCCAATGAGCTTGTGGAGTTCGAGAATGGTGTTAAGGGAGTCGCTCTTAACCTCGAAGAAAGCAATGTCGGTGTCGTGCTTCTCAATAACGTCAATTCCGTGCAGGAGAATATGTCGGTGCGTCGCACTGGCGAGATCGCGTCGATTCCTGTAGGTGAGGGATTACTCGGTCGAGTTATAAACATTCTCGGCGAGCCTATTGATGGAAAAGGACCCATCACTGGTGATCGTATGCGTCTCCCTCTTGAGCGTAAAGCCCCCGGAGTTATTTTCCGTCAGCCCGTAACCCAGCCCTTGCAGACCGGTCTTAAAGCAGTGGACTCCATGATTCCTATCGGTCGTGGCCAACGCGAGCTTATAATCGGCGATCGTCAGATTGGTAAGAGTGCGATTGCGATTGACACAATCATCAACCAACGTAAGAATTTTGAAGAGGGTAAACCTGTCTTTTGTATTTACGTTGCCATTGGTCAGAAAGCATCTACTATTGCATCACTTGTCCACACGTTGGAAAAGTTCGGTGCTATGGATTATACCGTAGTTGTAGCTGCTACAGCTTCTGATTCTGCATCAATGCGATATTACGCTCCTTTCGCAGGAGTAGCCATAGGCGAATACTTCCGTGATACCGGTAGGGATGCCCTCATAGTTTATGATGATTTGTCGAAGCAAGCTGTCGCATATCGCGAGATTTCTCTTATCCTTAAGCGTCCGTCGGGACGTGAGGCTTATCCCGGTGATATCTTCTATCTTCATTCCCGCCTGCTTGAACGTGCCGCTAAGATCATTGACAATGAGCAGATCGCAAAATCGATGAATGATCTTCCTGAAGTCCTGAAGCCTCTTGTAAAGGGTGGTGGTTCTCTGACGGCACTGCCGATTATCGAGACTCAGGCCGGTGACGTGTCCGCCTATATACCTACTAATGTGATTTCGATTACTGACGGTCAGATATATCTTGAATCTGCATTGTTCAATCAGGGTATACGTCCGGCTGTGAACGTTGGTATTTCTGTGTCACGTGTCGGAGGTAACGCTCAGATAAAGGCCATGAAGAAGGTTGCCGGAACACTGAAGATTGCTCAGGCTCAATATCGCGAGTTGGAATCTTTCACCAAATTCGGTGGAGATATTGACCCTGTAACTGCAAAAGTAATTGACCGGGGTCGAAAAAATCAGCAGCTCCTCATTCAGAAGCAATACCATCCTTGGCCGGTAGAGGATCAAGTCGCCGTGATATACTGTGGTGTCAATGGACTTCTTGAGAATGTACCTCTTGATAAGATTGATGAATTTCAAGAGTTGTTCCTGCAGTTGTTAAAAGCTAAGTATCAGAAGGAAACTCTCGACGTCATTAAATCCGGAAAGCTGACTGAAGACGTAGAAAAGATTCTCCGTCAATGTGCAGCGGAAGTTGCCGGAAAATACACCGCTGAGGCTTGATTCAATTGAAGCACAGGAATATAAGATAACTAACCAACCGGGTACAACAAAGAATAAAGAGGCTCAGAGATAACTATGTCTACATTACGGGAATTAAAGACACGCATAGGTTCTGTTTCTTCAAGTGAGAAGATTACAGGTGCCATGAAGATGATCTCTTCGGCTAAGGTCCATAAGAACGAGCAGATGCTTCGCATGCTTCTGCCGTTTAAGAATCGCTTGAAATCGATTGTAGGACACCTTCTTGATGCAGACGCAACGTTCTCTTCTCCTCTTATTGAAGAACATGCTGACGTAAGAACTATTGGTATAGTGGCTTACGGAAGTGATGACGGGTTGTGTGGTGCGTACAACATCAATATTTTTAAGTATCTTCTTGATATAATCATCTCCCTTAGGGATAAATATGGAAAGGACGTAGATATAAAAATTTATGTTGTCGGATCTAAACTCTACAGAGCAGTCAGCAAGATACGTTCCGGTCATGTTGATGTCGTTGTTACACCCGGTGTGGATTCAAAGATGGAGGGAGACAAGGTAAGTGAGTTTACCGATATGCTGAGAGGTCTTTTCCTTAGCGGAGAGTTGGATCTTGTATCTGTAGTATATATGAAGTTTTTCTCTATTTCGCGTCAGAAGGCTGTAAACGAGCAGTTGTTCCCGATCATACCTTCAGCCTTGCTTGAGGATTCTTCTGAAATATCCTCTGCGGAAAGCAATAAACCCTATATCTTCGAACCGGATCCTAACAGTATTTTCAATCAGGTACTTCCTATGTACGTCCAGTCTACAATGCAGGAAATTACCATTGAAAACAGAGCTTCCGAACAGGCTGCCAGAATTATGGCGATGCAGAGTGCCAACGACAATGCCAAAAAGCTACTTGAATCTTTGCAGCTGGAGTATAATAAACTTCGTCAGCAAGGAATCACAACAGAGCTTCTGGATATTATCGGTGGACAGGTTGAAAGATAGAGCCTTTTTACATAGTGTATAATATAAAGAGATAGAGCTGCAAGATGTGAAAGTCTTGGTGGCTCACAAAGAAAAGGAAATTTAATTTATCCATGAGCAGTATAAAAGAATATTTCTCATCGGTAGGCAAAGGCATAAAGAGTCTTGTGCAGGGAATGAGTGTCACAGGTAAAGAACTTGTGACACCCAAGATCACTGAGTGCTATCCTGAAAATCGCGATACTCTCAAGATTTCAGATCGCTTCCGTGCAGAGCTCACTCTCATCTATGATAGTGAGGGACATCATAAATGCATTGCCTGCGGAATCTGTCAGATGAATTGCCCCAATGGGACAATCAAGTTGACGACGAAGATGGTAGAATTGCCGGACGGCAAAAAGAAACGTAAGCTCGACAAGTATATGTACGACCTTGGCAGTTGTACGTTCTGTATGCTTTGTGTCACGACATGTCCGCAAAACGCACTCGAGTTTACCAATGATTTTGAGCAAGCCGTGTTCCAGCGTGGCAGTCTTGTCAAGCAGCTGAATTATCTGCCTGAAAAAGATACCCCGGTTGCTCCCGCCAAGCCTTCGGTTGCTCCCGCCACCCCTAAACAGGCAGCCAAAGATTCTAAACCGGCACAAGCAGAAAGCACTGTCGCTAAGGCTGTTAAATCCGATGATAACATCGCTAAATCTAAAGCATAATGATAGGAAATTTCATTCTTTACTTGGTATGCACCATTGCTATCGTGGTATTCTCACTGATGGCAGTTACAAGTAAGAAGATATTGCGCGCCGCAACTTATCTGCTCTTTACCCTTATTGCCACAGCTGTCGTATACTTCCAGTTGGGTTATGAGTTTCTTGGAGCTGTACAGATAGCGGTTTATGCCGGAGGTATACTCGTGCTGTTCGTCTTCGCTATTCTTCTTACTCATCGCCCCGACGATACAACGCCGGAGGTTTCCGTGAAAAAGCAGGCTTTGGCATTCACGACAGCACTGTTGGGAGTGGCTTTGCTTTGGTACGTGTTCGTGACATTCCCTATTGCTTCTGACGGCACTACTCTTACTCAGGCATTGACAGGAGATGTCAATATGGAAAAGATAGGCAAGGCATTGCTCGGCACGGAGAAGTACGGATATCTGCTTCCCTTCGAGGCAATCAGTGTTCTGCTTTTAGCATGTATAATCGGCTCGCTTGCCATAGCACGAAAAAAATAAAAGATTATGGAACTAAAAATGTTGATGTATCTCGTGCCCGCAATCATTATGTTTGCTTGCGGTGTCTACGGCTTCCTCTCGCGCCGTAATCTTATAGCCATACTTATTTCTCTGGAGCTTATGCTCAACGCTGTCGACCTGAATTTTGTGGTCTTCAATCGTTTCCTGTTCCCGGGTCAGATGGAGGGTATGTTTTTTGCACTCTTCTCAATTGCTATCGCTGCGTGCGAAACGGCTATTGCGATCGCTATCATTATCAATATCTTCCGTTCGCTGAAAAATATTGATATACGTGAAATCTCAAAAATGAAGTTTTAAGTCATGGATATAACACTTCCTATTTTAATCCTGACTATACCGATTTTTACATTCTTATTGCTCGGTCTTACGGGCATGAAGATGAGCCATAAGGCAGCCGGAATTATCGGTATATTAGGTATGGGCACTACAATGGTGCTTGCGTATTGCGTGGCGTTCACATATTTTTTCTGCGATTCGCCGGCTTTTATTGTTGACGGAGTGCGACAGCAGCTTCAGGTGTTTGACGTGACTTGGTTACGCTTCACTGATACACTCACGGTAAATATCGGTTTCCTTCTTGATCCTATTTCAGCTATGATGCTTGTGGTTATAACCACCATCAGCTTCATGGTTCATTTATATTCATGGGGATACATGGAAGGAGAGAAGGGATTCCAGCGTTTCTATGCTTTTCTCGCTCTCTTCTCGTTTTCAATGCTCGGACTTGTTGTGGCCACCAATATATTCCAGATGTATATCTTCTGGGAACTCGTAGGTGTCAGCTCTTATCTACTCATCGGATTCTATTACAAGCTCCCTTCTGCTGTAAGTGCGTCCAAGAAAGCGTTTATCGTAACCCGATTTGCAGATTTAGGAATGTTGATAGGTATCCTTGCTTTTACCTACTACTTCCAGTCACAGGCCGGAAATCCGGTATTTGCAGGTCAGCATTTCTCTGCTTTCAATTTCCTTGATATAACAAATCACCAGCAACTGGTCATTAACTCTATGGCTGGAGCCACCTTTATGGGTGGTAGTGTTCTTACGTGGGCGCTAATCCTTATCTTCACCGGAGGTATGGGAAAGTCTGCAATGCTACCTCTGCATATCTGGCTTCCGGATGCTATGGAAGGCCCAACTCCGGTTTCTGCTCTGATCCATGCAGCCACTATGGTTGTCGCAGGTGTTTATCTTGTTGCCCGTCTCTTCCCAATCTATTGCCTTGACAAAGGCGCGATGCTGTTCATTACTGTCGTAGGCGCCGCAACTGCCTTCTATGCTGCAGTGGTTGCATGCACGCAGGTCGACATCAAACGTGTGCTCGCTTTCTCTACTATTTCTCAGATTGCTTTTATGATGGTATCGCTTGGGGTTGCCTCTCCTGAGATCCACGATGGACTCGGTTATATGGCATCCATGTTCCATCTGTTCACACACGCAATGTTCAAGGCGTTGCTATTCCTTGGAGCTGGTGCCCTTATCCATGCTGTCCACTCCAATGACTACACCGCGATGGGAGGCCTGAGAAAATATATGCCTATCACCCATTGGACCTTCCTGATCGGGTGTCTCGCGATCGCCGGTATATATCCTTTCGCAGGATTCTTCTCAAAAGACGAGATGCTTTCAGCAATGTATGCCAATAATACATTCTGGGGTGTTTGGATGACAATGGTTGCAGGTCTGACGGCTTTCTATATGTTCCGTCTCTATTATCTCATCTTCTGGTGGGATGACAACGCAAACTATAAGCACCACAGGCCTCACGATGCTCCGTGGCAGATGTCACTACCTCTGATTATACTTGCAGCTGTAAGCTGTGTTGCCGGATTTATTCCTTTTGGAGAATTTGTCACATGGAATCGTATGCCATACCATATTCATATCGAATGGGTGAAAGTGGCAATACCAAGTCTCTGTACTGCTGTCGTGGCAATTCTTATTGCAACCAAGATGTATATCCGTCGTAATGATCTTCCTGATAAGGTCGCAAATATCTGGCCCGCTCTTTGGACAGCGGCTCACCACAGATTCTATTGGGACGAGCTTTACATGTTCATTACCCACAAGATCATATTCAATGTTATATGCACAAGCATAGCATGGTTTGACCGCCACATTATAGACGGAACTATGGATATGTTCGCCAAGGCTACTCAGAAGACCTCTTATGCTATCAGAGGTATGCAGAGCGGAAGTATTCAGGCTTATGTATGGTGGTATTTCTTCGGAGCTGTTGCAATTGCAGCTGTAACAATGATCTGTATAATCCTGTAACCCAATTTCCCAACTAACCGAAACACAGCAAATAATATGATACTCGACAATCTGTTAATATGGTTTGTGATCATTCCGTTGCTAATGCTTGCCGGACTTGGGCTTAGCGGGAATAAGATCAATCAGATACGCCTTGTTATGACAACCGGATCAATCGCTCTGTTAGCGATCTCGATCGTGCTATGTTGTCTCTTTATTTCAGCGCGCGCTGCCGGAGTCGGCGACGAGATGCTCTTCCGCGGCGACTGGATGTGGTATAGACCCCTTAATATTCATCTTTCTGTTGGTGTCGATGGCATTTCAGTCTTTATGCTGATGCTTAGCTCCATAATTGTATTCGCAGGTGTTTTTGCATCATGGCGTATTACTCCGCTTCCTCGTAACTTCTTCCTTTGGTTTTCGCTCCTAAGCATGGGAGTCTACGGATTCTTTATCTCAATTGACATCTTCACGATGTTTATGTTCTATGAGATCGCACTTATCCCTATGTATCTTCTTATAGGTGTCTGGGGTACGGGCAGAAAAGAATACTCGGCGATGAAGCTTACGTTGATGCTTATGGGCGGCTCCGCATTCCTGATGATAGGTCTTCTCGGAATCTACTGGCACTCGGCGCCCGCAGGTCAGCCTCTCACATGGAATCTTCTTGAGATTGCTCATCATAACAGCATCTCTCAGGGATGGCAATACTTCCTTTTCCCGATGACGTTTGTTGGATTCGGTGTACTTGGAGCCATGTTCCCGTTCCATACATGGAGTCCTGACGGTCATGCCTGTGCTCCTACAGCTGTATCAATGCTTCACGCAGGTGTACTGATGAAACTCGGAGGATACGGCTGTTTCCGTATTGCAATTTATCTTCTGCCTCAGGCGGCCAATGACCTTGCATGGATCTTCATTATCCTGACAGGTATAAGCATTGTTTACGGAGCCTTCTCTGCTTGCGTACAGACTGACCTAAAATACATTAATGCATACTCTTCGGTAAGCCACTGCGGAATGGTACTCTTTGCTATTCTGATGCTTAATACCACGGCTATGACAGGTGCTATTCTCCAGATGCTCTCCCACGGTTTGATGACCGCACTGTTCTTTGCGCTTATCGGTATGATTTACGGTCGTACCCATACTCGTGATATCCGTCAGATGGGTGGACTGATGAGAGTGATGCCTTATTTAGGAGTTTGCTACATGATCGCCGGTTTTGCATCTTTGGGTCTTCCCGGCCTCTCCGGTTTTGTCGCTGAGATGACTATTTTCTTCGGATCATTCCAAGATGCAGATCTCTTCCACAGAATCTTTGTAGTAGCTGCCACATGCTCGATTGTAATTACTGCGGTATATATCCTACGTGTCGTGGGTAAGCTTCTCTTGGGTAAAGTTCAGGATCAACACCACCTTGCCCTAACGGATGCTAATTGGTATGAGCGACTGAGCACCGTGACTCTTATAGTTTGTATTGCAGGTATTGGATGTTTCCCTAACTGGATAAGTGAAGCCATCCAACAGAGTTTTCTGCCGATCATGGATGCAGTTAAAGCTGCCATCTGATTATAACCTCCATTCTTCATAAACAATTAACCGAAAACAATACAGAAAATAAAATAATGGATTATTCCCACTTTCTTGTAATGCAACAGGAGCTGATGCTTCTCGGAGTACTGCTAATAGTGTTCCTGTTTGACACATTCGGCAATAATCGGCATCGTGACGTATGGGTATCCCCACTTGCTCTGACACTGTTCGGAGGTATCACAATCGCTGGTTTCGTACTTGGCTTCTTTCAGAAAGGCCAGACCGAGGCCTTTGCGGGGATGTATGTTAGCTCGCAGCTGATCTGGTATATTAAGACTATTCTGAATTGCGGTGTATTCATTGTTTTGCTACAGGCTCTACATTGGATTGATTCAGACGACGCTAAAGTACGTCGCGGTGAGTTTTATGAGCTTCTTTTTGTGACGCTCTTCGGAATGTATCTCATGATTTCCGCTCGCCATTTCCTTTTATTCGTAATCGGATTGGAGTGTGCTTCGCTTCCTTTGGCGATAATGACAGCATTCAACAAGAGTGTTTACGAGAGCCATGAGGCCGCAGTCAAGTATATCTTCACTGCCGTATTCTCTTCCGCCATAATGCTAATGGGTATTAGTTTTGTCTATGCATGCTCCGGAGGGTCTCTTTATTTCTCCGATGTTGTGGCACATATAGCATCGGGAAATCTGACTGCATTGTTGATATGCGCCGTTGCATTTGTCATTTGTGGTTTCGGATTTAAGCTCTCGCTTGTTCCTTTCCATCTTTGGACAGCAGACGTATATCAGGGAGCCCCCACATCAGTGACCGGTTATCTGTCCGTGATATCCAAAGGATCTGCGGCAGTAGCATTTTTGATCATGCTTTGTCAGGTATTTGGACCGATATATTCCATGGTATGGGAATGGATGCTCTATGCCATAATAATACTTACCATCACGGTCGGTAACCTTTTTGCAATTCGTCAGAAGAACATGAAGCGTTTTATGGCCTTCAGCTCAATATCTCAGGCTGGATACATTATGCTTGGTGTCATTAGTGTGAATGTTCTCGGACTGACATCTATGTTGTTCTATATCCTCGTATATATCTTCAGCAATCTTGGCGTATTCGGGGTTATACAGGCTATAGAAAACAAGACCGGGAAAGTGAACATGAACGACTACAAAGGTCTGCATAAGACCAACCCGTGGCTTTCCTTTGCCATGACACTTGCAGTCTTCTCTCTGGCAGGTATTCCTCCTTTTGCCGGATTCTTCTCTAAGATACTCATCTTTACCGGAGCTACGCAGTCTGGAAGTGTAGCGCTTTATGTACTTGTACTTATCGCTCTTATCAACACGATAATTTCTCTATACTATTACCTCCTTGTTGTAAAGGCAATGTGGATTTCTCCCGATGAGCCGGTTATTATAGGATTTGAAAGTCGTGGTGCCGAAAAGGTCGCTCTATGGCTATGTGTCGGAGGGATCATGTTCCTCGGAATCATTAGCTGGTTCTACGATTCGCTATTCTGCCTTAGCGAGTCGCAGGCTCAGAATATTTTTGGCATGGTAAGCTGAAGTTGAATTTCTCAATTGAGATATATGAAACAATCCTCTTATCTCAGTAAAATGAGATGGGAGGATTTTAATTGTTAAATTACATTCCTTTATATTTAAATGAAAACAATCTATCTTTATATTTTTTTATCGGTTTTATCGATTGTAGGGAAAGCCGAATCTATCGTCGTAGATGATATCTCATACGAGATAAAGAATTCTCAAGCGTATGTAACGAGTGGAACCTACAGTGGGGATATCATTATCCCTGAATCTATCATTTATGATGGAGCGACATATCCAGTTGTAGGAATTAATGACAACGCTATTAATGGTAACAGAGATGTGACGTCAATTACAATTCCTGCGAGTGTGATATCTTTAGGAAAGAACTGCATAAATGACCTAACGTTAAAATCCCTTGTCTTTTCCAATGGAGGTAGCATTATATATCTTTCTGGTAATGTTTCTAAAGATGCTCCTATATGGTCATGTACTATAGACGAAGTAATAATAGGAAGAAATTTTAAAATTTCCTACCCAAGTTCGTTATTTAAGTCTAATAAAATCAAGAATGTGGTTTTTGGATCTGATATTACGGTCGTTCCAAGTAATATTTTTACCAGTACAACTTTAATTGATGAAGAAGGAAAGTTTGAAATTAATGAAGGTATTGAAACTATAGAGTCTAATGCATTTGCTATTGATGGCATACAATATCTGGTATTACCTTCGACATTGAAGGAGCTTGGGTCAAATACCTTTGATTTTTTAAAAGACATTCATAACGGTATTACATTAGTATCAAGAAGCGCTGATCCAATTCAGTTCGCTTCTGCTGTTGACTTGATAAAATGCTTTTCTTCTGAGAGTATTTTCAAATTTGAAAAGCTTATTATTCCTATCGGTACAAGCGAGAAATATAGAGAAGCAAATTGGTTTGGTATTCTGAGTGATGAGAGCATGGTCGAAGAGGTCGAAATGACTCAGACAGATCCGGGAACAAGCGGAGATGATGACGATGACTCAAAAGTATACGTTTCTTTAACAGTCACTCATTCTTCCGGTGCAAATAGTTATCCTCGCATTGAAATCAACAAAGGGGATGATTTTTCTCTTGCAATTGATGTTGACAGCGGATGGAACATAACTTCTGCGTCTTTCATTTATGACTCGGAAGCACCACAGGAAGAAAGACCGGCTAAATTAAAACGTATGTTTGCTGAAAGTGATGATGTTCCGGAAACCTCCGTTGAGAAGTTATCAACCGGTTCAAACAGATATAGAATTAATGTGAGCGGTGTAAACCGAGACGGGCACGTGAGCTATGTAGTTGAGAAGGAGATTCCGACCGATGTATCTGAATATCCTCATGCTTCTCCTAAACCCTTGGTCGCTGTCGGCAAAGATGTCGTCAAAATCATTTATACCTCCGATTGTACTGTAAATGTATATGACTTGCAGGGAAACCTTTTGCGCAGCTGTAAGCATACTCAGAACGCCCCTGTTTCTTTTTCCGGCTTGTCTAAGGGAGTATATATTCTTCAGATTGGAGCTTATACATATAAAGTCATTCTCTAAGTAAGGGCACGATCTAAGATAGTATTTTTGAGAATCGGAGAATTGTAGAAGGAGGGTGAATCATAGTCCAAGCATGATTCACCCTCCTTCTTCTAATTAATCTTAAAAAGATCTATTTCTTTTGTGTATCTTTTTTAGCGGTGGTTTTACGAACCGGTTTCTTTTCATTCTTAGGCTTCTCGATTGAAGCCTGATTGTTTGAATCTTCGGCGTTCAGGATGTTTGTCCGGAGTTGTTTCACTTCCTTATTGAGCGTCTCGATTTCTTGAGCCTGATTCCTGATAGTAAGGAGGAGAGAGTTCAGCTCCTCATTGTCTATGGACTCAGGGTACTGTTCATTGACACGTACCTCGAAGTCTGCCAGAACATTCATGTAATTAGTGAAGGCGGCGTACGGCGACTCGTAAGGACTGAAAGTGGCATGCGCGGAACCATCAGCCATATTCTTCGTACTCATATAGTAGAAGTGGTCGCTGCTCTGGAGATATTGCCAATCTTGCTTCAGTCGACGATCCGTGCAGAGGTTTACGCGCTCTGCAAGAGCATAAAGTTTGGAGAGTGCCTCGTTTTGGAGCCGGTTGCCTTTCCATGCCGATACGTCACGAGCCTCGTCTGCCCAGCTGATAGGGTAGGGGATACTCAATGCATCGACCGGTTTAAGTTTCGACACCGCTTCAGAGGGAGTCATGAAGCCGACACCTTTCTCTTTTGCAAAGCGTGGTAGAGCACGCAGGAATTGGAATATGCCTGTCTCTTTGGGTTGGAATTCCCCGAATGTCTCCATACTCATAAAAAGGTTCACGATCTGCTGATCTTCGGGAAGCTGAGCTATCCAGTCCATGTATTTGTCAGCTGTAAGGGGGTATTCATCCCATTCGGAATCGCTGAATCGGCGACTGATGTCGTCACTGAGCTTGTCGTTCTTAAGAAGAAGTTTAAGCTTTGGAGCGGAAGCTGCCGAATAGACAAAATTAGGTGACTTCCATCCTAAAATATATTTGGCCCCCTCTGTTATAGCTCCTTTGAAACCCATGGAAGCTATCACAGCTGCTACATCGTCGTCGTAGATAAGCTCTGTGTTGCGGATGACTTTCGGTTTCTGACCGAACAGATTCTGTATGAGCCGGTCGTGAGCCTTAACCTGCCGGATAAACTCTTCAGTATCTTCAAGAGACGCCAGAGAGTGGGCGTATGTCTCCGAAAGGAATTCAACCTTTCCTGTGTCGGCCAGTTTCTTAAGAAGCTCTATAAATTCGGGGACATACTGCTGAAGTTGTTCGATTGCAGTACCCGTGATAGAAATTGCACACCGGAAATCACCTTCGCCACTGTTAACGATATCGAGGAGCGTTTGAGCCATGGGGATGTAGCTGCGTTCAGCGATGCGGGTGACGATATCGTCGTTAGCGAAGTCGTCGTAATAGTAATGGTCGTTGCCAATGTCAAAGAAACGATAGCGTTTCAGGCGGAATGGCTGATGTATCTGGAAATAAAAACAGACTGATTTCATATTTTGAGAAGTGTTATTTTATTCTGTAAGTGTGATTGAATTGTTTACTACCGGGATGATTCACCGACGGTCAAGAATAGAGCGATAGATATCGATAACTTTCTGACCGGCTTTTTCCCAAGTTATCCCTTTCATCTCTTCGATTCCCTCGTCTTTAAGGCTCCGGTACATGGCCGGATACGTGATGATGGAGTGTATGGCATCTGCCATGGCATCGATATCCCAGTAGTCGGTTTTGATTACGTGGTTAAGGATCTCTGCGCAACCGCTCTGTTTCGATATAATGGAAGGTACGCCCATCTGCATTGCCTCAAGAGGAGAAATGCCGAACGGCTCCGAAACGGAGGGCATGATATATACATCCGAAGCCTTGAGCATCTCGTAGACCTGACGGCCACGTAGGAACCCCGTGAAGTGAAATTTATCAGCGATACCGCGACGTGCGGCAAGACGGATCATATCATCCATTTTATCACCTGAACCCGCCATCACGAAGCGCACGTTAGGAGTCTTCTGAAGTACCTTTGCGGCAGCTTCGACGAAGTATTCCGGTCCTTTCTGCATCGTGATACGTCCCAGAAACGTGACGACCTTATCCTTGTTTTCCGGTTTAGGAATATCGAGCAGATCCTGACTGAGAGGGATCACGGCATTATGCACCGTAGTGACCTTGGAGGGGTCGATTCCGTATTTGTCGATTACGGTACGGCGAGTAAGATTACTTACAGTGATGATATGGTCTGCCTGATTCATGCCATCCTTCTCAATACCGAACACGGTGGGATTCACGTTGCCTCGTGAACGGTCGAAATCAGTTGCATGGACATGTATAACGAGAGGCTTCCCTGTCACATTCTTGGCATGTATGCCGGCCGGATAGGTCAGCCAGTCGTGGGAGTGGATTATGTCGCAAGGGATTGTACGGGCTATCACTCCTGCCACGATAGAATAGTTGTTGATCTCCTCAAGAAGATTATCCGGATATCGGCCCGAAAACTCGATACAACCTAAGTCGTTGAGACGCATATAGTTGAAATCCGCATAGATATGGCTTCTGAGATCGAAATATAGTTGCGGATCCATAACCTTTCCGATGCGGGACTGCACATAGTTGTAGTCGACATCCCGCCATGCCACCGGAGTGTCTCCCGCGCCGACAATATTGGCGAATGATCTGTCTTCATCACCCTTAGGACGAGGGATCACGAAAGTGATGTCCATGTCGCCGCAATTATGCATTCCCTGAGTGAGGCCATAGCTGGCGGTACCGAGTCCGCCCAGAATATGAGGTGGGAATTCCCACCCGAACATTAGTGCTTTCATGATTATAGATCGTCGGATTGATGAAGTTTGTTAAGTTCCTTTACATTCTTAAGAATCCGGAGTATCTCTCCGACATTCTTGGCAGTACTTACAGCTCCTCGACCCGTGTAGGGGGGATTGCCGTCGTACATCTCGCTCAGCGATCCGATGCATCCCTCGGTCATCTCGTCGTCATAGCCGATGAGCATACGTTCTATGAAGGAGATACCGCTATAGCCGAACACCTTCAGATAAGCATCTGCATAGAACCCGAAAAGCCACGGACGAGCCGGACCCTGATGTACCGCATACTCACGCTGGATAGGACCTCCCACATAAGTAGGATTGTATCCCTGACTCTTAGGACTGAGAGAACGCAATCCCTTAGGCGTAAGAAGCTCTCGGGTCACGAAATCAAGCACACGTTTACGCTGACGGCGATCGAGCGGGGAATAATCAAGACCAATGGCGATTGCCATGTCCGGACGGACACTCAGATCCGTATACGTCCCGTCGACATAATCATACAGATAACCGAAATCATTAAGGAATACATTGATGAACGATTCCTTGCACTTAGCTGCAATCTCAGCCATCGGTTTCAGATAATCAGACTTCTCGGGCACATCTTCGTATAACGCCATGGCGAAGCAGAGCGCGTTGTACCAGAGTGCGTTGAACTCCACCAGATATCCGCTTCGGGGTATTATCGGTTTCCCATTGATGGAAGCCGACAGCCAGCTCACCGGCACATCACGCCCATTAGTGCTTACGAGCCCGTTGTCGTTAAGGAAGAGATTGTTTATTCTGTCGGAAATCACATCCGATACAAGCCTCAGGATCTCCTCTCCGTAACGATCGCGACACTCCTTTACACCGACAGAATGGCGGTACTGCTGCAGAGCCCATATCGTCCATAGCGGGATGTCCGGCAGGTCGATCTCATGAATGGTCTTATCCTTGATGCCCTCGTCTATATAGCGTCGGAGAGCCTTGATAAACGTATCCATGATAACCGGGAAATCATTCCGGTGGTCGATAGCCAGCGTGCATCCCGGAAGTGCGATAAGCTCGTCGCGTGCGCGTACATTATACCACGGATACCCTGCCATTATGTAAGTCCCCTTATCGTTCTTAAGGTAAAACTGTTTAGCTGCATTCTTCAGGCAGTTGTAGAAGCTTGTGCGTTTGGTTCGGGTGGCTATCTCCTCCTCGTAGATATGCTCATATTCCGTAGGATCCGTCTCAAAAGTAGACGCCGAGAAAATGATGCTTTCTCCCTTTTTGATCGGCAATTCGAAATATCCGGGCACCCACAGATCCTCCTTGTACGGGATTCCGCGATCTCTATCCTTGAAATATTCTATTCCGTTGTACCAGTGACCGTCGGCCACCCACTTCGCTGCTTTATTGAATTGCATGAAAAGCCTCGGATAGCCGGGATATAGACAGCAGCTCTCGCCGTTAGCCACCGCCGTCATGCTCTTGTCAAGCGCCGAATTTTCAATACATAGGTCGTTGGCATTGCGGAAAGCAAGGAATGGCCGGAATTGAAGCGTCGTCGGACTGTGGGCATCTTCCAGCGTGTACTTGATGAGGATACGGTTCTCGTGGGAGATAAACACTTTCTCCTTCTTGAGAATCACTCCTCCGACACGATACGTGACAGTTGGTACACTTTCGCAGTCGAACATGCGGATATACTTGTGGCCGTTGGGACTGAATACATTGTCGCCATACTGATGCAACCCCAAATTGAACGGTGCACCGTGTTGGATCACGGTCTCGTCGAGAGACGAAAGAAGCACATGGGCCTTATCGTCCATCTCCGGAATGGGGATGACGAGAAGCCCGTGCTGCTTGCGGGTGTTGCATCCCACGATAGATGTGCAGTGATAAGCGCCGCTCTTGTTGGTGCGAAGCATCTCTTTATGAAGGCTTTGCTCCAGATTCATCATCAGGCTCTTATCAAACTTCAGATAACTCATGTCTGGGATATATAAGGTTTGTAGTATTGGTTATAATCTCTATCTACTCAACGCTTTCTAAGGCGTTTCTGCAGTGTCTACAAAGTTAATTATAATAAAAGATTTACGCAATAATTTGGCCAAAAGTTTTTTCAAATTTTTTCTTTACGAAAATCGGTGCTACGGTGACGAAATGAAATTCGTATAATTGCGCAATACGGCTTATTTTCCCCCTTTTCTACTCGGCTTTTTTGCAGCGTTCGCTCCGGGTGTGCGGGAGATAGCCCCCTTTATTTCCTCCAGCTCCGATGCTGCCTCCGGAATTCCCGCTTCAGCTGCCTGAGACATATATTTGGCGGCCTTCCGGAGATCCTTATTCATTCCTACTCCGTCGCGATACATACGCGCGAGGTAGAAGGCAGCCTTCGGATGCCCGTTTTCGGCTGCTCTCCAGAACCATTCGGCAGCCACTCGGGAATCCTGTAAGACACCTCTTCCCTGCATGAAACACACAGCGATCTCGTATTGCCCCCCGGCGTGCCCGTTGCTCCCCGCTTTGCGAAACCAGTAAGCTGCCTCCGAGCTGTCGCGGTTCAATCCCACACCGTCCCTATACATAAGCCCGATACGGTATTGAGCCTCGTGATTGCCTCTTCGGGATGCTTCCCCGAACGACTTAAGAGCGGCCACGTAGTCTCCGCGATTGAGCATCCGGATCCCCGCCTGCAGAAACTCGTCGGCAGGTTCTTCTTTCTGGTCGGAGGCGGTAGGGGCAGCAGCATCCGATGCCTTGACGGAATCCGAAGGCATCTGGGTCCGAAGGTTTTTTGTATCGCGCGAGTGGGCGCGGGCATGTATCTCTGAGGCGCCCGGCTTGCGCAGCATCTGGCTCTCGTCGCGATGCTGGGCGAGGGAGACATTGGAAGAAAAAAGAAGAAGCGATATGGTAAGGATTAGAAGTAATTTGCCGTCAGACATGTCAGTATGCGTTAGAATCACCCTTAAAGGCATTGAATATTGTAAGGTAAATGATTTTCAGATCAAGGAAGATGTTCCAGTGGTGAATATAATGTACGTCATACTCCACACGTTTTTCCATCTGCCATAGATACTTGGTGCCACCCCTGTAGCCGTTCACCTGCGCCCAGCCGGTGATACCCGGTTTTATCGCATGCCGGAGCATGTATTTGTCTATCAGTCGGGAATAGTCTTCGGTCTGGCTCACCATGTGTGGCCGCGGACCGACCACAGACATATTCCCCAGAAGAACATTGTAAAACTGCGGAAGCTCGTCGATCGAAGTGCGCCGGAGGAAGTCGCCGAAGCGCGTCTTCCGCGGGTCGTTCTCTGTCGCTTGCAAGCTGTCTGCAAGGTCATTGACTCTCATCGTGCGGAATTTGTAGCACCAGAACTCCTTCCCGTAGATGCCGGTTCGTTTCTGGCGGAAGAACACCGGACCCGGTGAGGAGATCTTGATGCCTATGGCTACCGGTATGAGCACCAGAGGTGAAAGTACCACGAGTGGAATCGAGAAAGCAAGGTCGAAAGTACGTTTGAGAAGTTTGTTGCGATCCTTGGAAAGAGGCGACATCACATGCGTCATCGCTGGCATCGAGCCGACATCCGACTGCATGAAGTGTCCCCGTAACATCGGATTGAAATAAGGCACATACACAAATTCCACACCTGACTCGTCGGCCACACGCATGGCAAATCCCAGACGCTCCGTGTCGGCTGCGTCCAGTGTGTAGAATACGAGGTCGATCTTGTTGGCCTTTACGAAATCCGCCACATGGCTGTAGGGAGCTGTGTAGCAATCCGAATACTCCTCCAGTGCCTCCTTGTCGTCGTCGAAGAAACCCATGATGCGATAACCGTAGCCCGTGTCGTTCTGAAGCTCCTTGACAAGCATCCGGGTTGTCGCGTTGGCTCCGATGACAATCACACGCTTGAAGTTGAACCCCATACGCCTCATGCGACGTATGATTCTATGGGAGATGAGCCACCATGCTGCTAACAGAGCGAGATAGATGGCTATGAAAGGGATACCCGATGCCCACCCGACGTCAAACTGATCGAAGATGTACAGAAGCGAGATGATAACCGCTCCATACAGAAGCGTACTCTTGAAGACCTGAATCATCAGCCTGTCGGCATAGAGGATCCGAAGTTTGTGAACGTCCGAATATATCAGGGCCGAGGGGATGAAGGCGATGTTGAGGAGCAGCCACACATATTTCGACTCGAATTCAGGAGACGGATGCATGAACAGGCGCACAAGGAGATACGCCATGTTGATGACAGCGAAGTCTCCCGTAATCAAAATGGCCCTGACGTATTTCCCGAGTCTGATTTTTTCAATCATCCCTTAAAAGCAATCGGCGGTTGGATGGTACCGTGGACTTTAGATGTTCCTATAAGAAAAATATCCGGAAGCCCGCAGGGGAGCGGAGCTTCCGGGATATGTAGTGGACGGAAGATCAATTCTCTGATCCGTTTTCTGAAGGTGTGGCGGCAGGTTCCGCAGCCGGAGTTTCGGGTGCGGGTTCACTCTCTTTTGAATCGAGCATCTGAAGCTTCTTCTCGAGCTCTGCGATGTCAGCCTTGATAAGCTGCGACCGACGTTCGATCTCCTTGACCAGAGAGTTGCCGGAGCTTGACTTCACATTGAGGAATCCGAGATTGTTCTCATATATCTTAAGCTCGTTGCGCTTGTTGTCGATAGCGCGGAGCAGTCTGTCGCGCTCACGTCCGAGCTTATTGTCGTCATCCTTGATTTCGTCGATGCGCCGGCGGAAATTATTCATGCGGGCACGCGTCTCGCGGAAGTCATACTTCTCACGTATTCCGTTGATGACCTCGCGGAATTCCTCGTAGATCTTATCCTTCATCTTGAAAGGTACGTGTCCGATCGTCTGCCATTTGTCCTGCGCCTCGCGGATAGCCTTGGCTGCCTCCTCGCGCGTTTCGGCCTCAAGAGTCCGAAGCTCCTCGATCACCCCGCGTTTTGCCGTAAGGTTCTCGTTCTCCTCTTTCTTATGCTCGTTCTGATTCTGCTTGCGGGCGTCGAAGAAATGATTGCAGGCGTTCAGGAAACGCTGCCATACGGAGTCGGAATGTTTGCGGGGCACACTTCCGATCGTCTTCCATTCGGCCTGAAGGGCGCGGATCTCCTCCGCTGTACGCCGGTAGTCGGTCGAATCCTTCAGGGCCTCGGCCTTCTCGCAAAGGGCGATCTTCTTGGCCAGATTGGAAGCAAGCTCCTCCTTCACCCGTGTGTAGAAAGCTGCCTTTGCAGCGAAAAATTTATCGCAGCTTTCGCGGAAACGGTTGAACAGTTGGTTGTTGACCTTGCGTGAGGCGAATCCGAGCCCTTTCCAGCGCTCCTGCATCTCCTTTATGGATTCCGTTGCTTTGTCCCACTGTGCGAATGTCTTCAGCTCATCGATATTGACTGCCTCGATCTCTTCGCATATCTTGGTCTTGGCCTCCTCGTTGGCACGTTCGGCCTCTTTGCGCGCTTCGAAAAACTCCTGATGACGTTTGTTGACCTCAGTACTGAGCTCCTTGAATTCGTTCCAAAGCTCCTCCCGGTATTCTTTGGCGACAGGACCGGTCGCGCGCCAGATGTCGTGTAGTCCCTGAAGCTTCCTGAAAGCCTCGATGACATCCTCCTCGTTCCGAAGGGCCTTCGCCTGCTCGATAAGATCGCGCTTGATTTCGAGATTCTTCTTGAAGTCAAGATCGCGCAGCTCCTTATTCATTTTCAGGCAGTCGAAAATCTGCTCTATGACAAGCTGATAATTCTTCCAGCTGTCGTTCACCGCGCCCGAAGGTATATCGGTGATAGCCCGGAATTCATCCTGAAGCGTACGCACTTCGGGTATATGGAGATTTATATTGTCGATGTCTGCTGCTATGGTTTTGAGCTTGTCCAGTATCTCGTTTTTACGTGCAAGATTCTCCATGCGGCGCTGCTCCTCCTTGGCAAGGAAGTCGGTACGCATCTCGTGAAATTTGGAGAGAAGATCCTTCATCTCGTTCTCAAGGGGATCCGGCTGAGAAACGAACAGGGCTTCCGACTCCTTGTCCTCTGTGTAACGGCGGAATTCCTCTTCGAGATCCTTTTTCCTGATTGCGAAGAAAGCCTGTTTGATCGCATTGACCTCCTTATGGCGATTACACCCGTCGGTGTCGATGATCTGTTTCAGCTCACTGATGAGCTGCTGCTTGTCCATATCGAAATACTTTCGTGTTCCAACCTCTTCTGACACCGATTCTTCTGCGGTATCCTGAGTGTCAGCAGATTCTCCTTCGGCGGTTGGTTCTGCGACTTCTGATAAGACAGTTGTCTTCTCTTCCTGATTGGCGACTTGAGCGGTTTCGGCCGCTGTGTCGGGAGTGACGCTCTCGGCTGCGTTGACGGGGGCGTTTTCAAGCTCGTTCATGACATTGATATTGATTACTGAATAATGGATAGGCGACAGCAGTGCATGTCGCGACGCTCAAAATTAATTACTTTTCTTAATATAAGAAAATTTCAAAGGTATTTATTTCTCTATTCTTATGGAAATGATTCTCACATCCTCAAGAGGGCGGTCCTCGCCGTTCGTAGGCATATTCTGGATCTTTTCCACGACATCCATACCCTCGATGACTTCGCCGAATACGGTGTATTGATTATCCAGATGAGGGGTGCCCCCCGATTTGCTGTACGCCTCGCGCACATTCTCCGCCATAGGAGCGTCAGGCACATCGGCGATGGTCTTGTCCACGAGTTGCCGCCGCAAAGCCTCGAGTGCTGTCGTATCGTTGGCGGCCTGAAGCGCCATGATCTCATCCCGATGGCTGTTCACGAGATTCCGGAAATAACTCTCTTTCCTCTGGTCGTTGATGCGCGCGCTCATGTTGTCGAGTGTCCGTTCGGAATATTTCTGACCCGTCACGATGTAAAATTGTGAACCTGAGGAACGGCGTTCCGGGTTCACTTCGTCGCCCGTGCGAGCGGCGGCCACAGCTCCATACTTGTGGAAATGCTTCGGATAGAGGATTTCCGCCTCGAGTGTATAGCCGGGGTCCCCTGTGCCCAGAGGACGTGTATTGTTCGGATCCTTCGAATTAGTGTCCCCGGTCTGGACCATGAAGTCCTTGATGACCCGATGGAACAGTACACCGTCGTATGCTCCCTCTTCGGCAAGTTTGATGAAATTGTCGCGATGAGCCGGAGTATCGTCGTAGAGACGTATCTTCACGGTGCCTGCGGTGGTGAGGATGTCGGCCACAGGTCCTGTGGCAGTAGTATCTGTAAAAAGGGTTTTATCTGACGAAGTCATGGTTAGGTCGGGTGTTGTCAGGGAAGTGGCGCCGGAAGACAAGGCATACGCCGATATTCCGGTGATAAGGGTTAAAAGTGATATGCGGTTGAATCTCATTCGGGTAATAAGCAGGTAATAATGTATCTCAGATCAATCCTGACGGATACAGACGTTTGTAGATACGGCGGAAATTATCGTCCGATTCCCTCAATTCTTCTGCATGCTCCGGGTAATCCTTTCCCCATATTGCGCTCAGAAGATCCGGAAGATATACATGATCGCGATCCTTCTCGATAGCTGAGTTGATGAGTTTGCTGATGATTGAGGAATATAATTCCGGCTCGACTGCATTTAGATAACGCGCCGCGCTCGAGACAAATTGTCCCGATTTGTCTATCCGGATGATGTTGTCCGCCACTTTGTCGATGCAGTCGCACCCGGCATCGGTGTTGTTGACGAGATATTCGTAACAGGCCATGCCGTCTGAATCGTTGGAGAGGATTTTGTCAAGTTCGCTCATAGTAATGCGTAATTGATTGTAATCCAGTTTGTTAGGATTGATATGCTCGCGGCCTTATACCTCTTTGGACAGGCTGGCCGGAATTATTATCGCGCAAATTTAGCAAAAAAATCACCTATTACATATTTTTTTTTTAATTTTGTGAAGAATTTCAAACGTAACTATTGTTCATCCTATAGTTGAAACCGTGACTCCATCCGATTTTGTAATAGTAATAGGAAGGCAATGCGGCAGCGGTGGCCGCGAGCTGGGGCGGGCTTTGGCCGACAGGCTCGGTATACCGTATTATGACCGCCGGATTCTCAGGGATGCATCCAAGGAGCTTGGAATTCGTCCTGACCTCTTGGAGCGAAATGACGAACGGAGACCTTCGCGGCTGGCTGCTTGGCTCTCCGCAAGCTGCGGTGCAGTTGATGCTTCTTATCATGGTAAAACCTTCTCCGAAGGAGACATCCATAGATTTCAGGGCAAGGTCATCCGCAATCTCTTGGAGCGCGGATCCTGTGTGATTGTCGGGCGTGGCGCCGACTATATTGGACGCGATCTCCCGAATATCCTCTCGGTCTTTCTCCATGCTCCGGCTCAGGAACGGCTTAAGCGCATGAGGAGGAACGAAGCAACCGGACTTTCTGACGATGAGCTCAGGGAGATGATGGTCCGTACCGACCGTCGGCGCGAAGCTTACTATAACGACTTCACCGGCAGACATTGGGGGCGTGCTGATAATTATCACCTCTCCCTTGATTCCTCCCTTGTCAGTATTGACACTTTAGCCGACCTCATTGTCAATCTCCTCCTTCAGAGATGCAATATGATGAAGAAAAGCTGACGTGAGACTCAGACACATCGTAATAACCTTTATTTGTTAGAATTATGAATCCCAACATTATCACATATATCGTCACTTTAGTGGCCGGTGTATTGTTTATTGTCTATCGCGGTGAAAGCCGGATTCTCGATACTCTCACTGTGATCGCCGCTGTGATTTTTATCGTTCCCGGACTCATCAACTTTATTCTCGGAATCCGCAACAGCCGTAAAGAGAAAAATTGGACAACCACCTTTGGACTGATGCTCGTTTCTGCCGGTGCGGTAGCATTGGGCGCCCTGATGCTTATATTCCCCGATTTCTTCCGCAATTATGTGGCCTTCACACTCGGAATACTACTCGTTCTCTGCGGAGCTTATCAGCTCGTGTGGGTTCTTAAAGGGACGGGACGACCCAAGGAGAGATGGTTTGTGGTAGTGCCGGTATTGATGTTCGCGGCTGGCATCGTAATGATGATATTGCGGGCTGACGGTTTCACCTCAGGACTATGGATCACGACCGGTTGTGTCCTTCTTGCCTACAGTCTCAACGGCTTCTTGGCCATGAAGATGCTCTCAGGTCGTGCTGCGGGGAAATCCGGCTCCGGAACGGTGATTGTGAAATGACAAAGTTAAGTCACCCTTGCCGCAGGTCGGGAAGGAGATCGACTTCGAAATAAGAGAGTGGAGGATGGCGGTCTGTCGCCGGACATCATCACTGATGTCGGGAGGAAAGTCCGGGCAACACAGAGCACCATACTTTCTAACCGAAAGCTGCGGGCGACCGCAGAGACAATGTAACAGAAATATTCCGCCGGCCGTCGATAATTTTCCGGCCGGTAAGGGTGAAATGGCGAGGTAAGAGCTCACCGGCTTCTGTGGCGACATGGAGGCGCTCTACATCTTATGGGTTGCAATGTCAAGTATACCGGCAGTTAAGGATGGCTCGTCCGTTGCCGGGGGGTAGGCAGCTTTAGCCTTCGGGCAACCGTAGGCATAGATAAATGACAGACGCGTCTGCCGGCGTGAGCCTGTTGACGTACATAACCCGGCTTACAGCTGTCCTCCACTCATTCTTTTCCTGCGGCATGCAATGAACATTGTGTGCCGCAATTGTTATAATAGTATGAAAAATGATAAAAAAGCTAAATCCGCCGGGAAACTCTCCCATACCTTCGATGCTCTGAAGCGATGGGGAACGTATATGTGGGAAGGTGTCTGGAACGACCATAGACCCACCTTTAAGGTCAGATTTATCAAGACGGTCAATCTCGCGGTGCGTACGGTCATGGACCCCGATCTCCAGACCCGTTCCTATGCTCTCACTTTTAATACCCTCCTTTCCATTATTCCGGCCTTTGCGCTTATCCTTGCCATCTGCAAGGGCTTCGGCTTGCAGAATCTCTTGCAGACTGAGATTGTCAATATTATCCCTTCACAGAAACACATGACGGAGACGCTCATGGAGCTTGTAAACTCCTATCTCAATGAGACCTCCCACGGTATTTTCCTCGGGGTCGGTATAGTGTTCCTTATTTATACCGTGGTAACGCTGATGAGGGAGATTGAAAACAATTTCAACTGGATTTGGGGCGCCGAAGACGACAGGACGCTCTACCAGAAACTTGTGGACTATATTGCCGTATGTCTTCTCGTCCCGGTGATGCTGATATGCAGCGTCGGTCTTAATGTATTTATGAACGACACTTTCCGTGAAATGTTCCGCATCCCCTTGCTCTCTCCGGTGATCGGATTTCTTTTGGATCTCGCCCCATTCTTTCTCGTCTGTCTCGCATTCGCATTCTCATTCTATTGGATTCCTCACACCAAGGTGAAATTCCGCTATGCTGCGATCTCGGGAGTCCTGTGTGGCATAGCGTTTCAGATTCTCCAGTTGGTGTTTCTCAACGGCCAGATTATGGTGTCGCGTTACAACGCCATTTACGGATCCTTTGCCTTCCTCCCTCTCTTCCTCATGTGGCTTATGATTTCTTGGCTTATTGCATTGTCCGGCTGTGTACTCACCTATGCCGCGCAATATGTGTTTAACTTCCCCTTTACGAAATCCGGTGACAATATTAGTATAAACTATTATAAGAAAGTACTCGTTGCGGTTGCGGCAGTCATCGCTGTGCGCCATATTCAGAATCGGAAACCTCTCTCGGCAGACGAGATCTCGGCAGCATATCTTATTCCGGTTCGGCTCGTGACCCGCGTAGTGAAAAACCTTAAGAAAGCCGGACTAATTTACTTGGTGCATACTGGTGGCGCTTCTTTCACGGACTGTGGTATTGTGCCCGCTCAGGACCTGACCGACTTCACTGTCGGAAACCTTCTTGAACGTATCGACAACTTCGGTACAAATGATTTTATTCCCGGATTCAATGTCCGATTCAGGGGAGTGGATGCCAAGGTAGATGACATTCTGAAGTCGGAGTACTCGACCGCTTCGGAAACTCTCCTGAAGGACATCGCTCTTACCGTTGCCCCACCCGTATGAAAAAGAGTCGGATGACCCGGAAGCATCTGAATCTTGACCTCCGGATCATCCGAATATGGTACGGCAATGAATCCTGATTTTATCCGAAATTAAAATCATGTTTTTCCTCGGGATTGTCAAATCGGAGCATTCCCGATGCGACTGACCGGGCTGACGGTTCCCCGAGAGCCTTTGCTACGATTGCGAGAGCCCATACGAGAGCATTCGCGGGACCGTTGCCTAAAACCAGATTATTGCTCACGACTACCGGCGAATCGATCATCTCGGCTCCCTTGCATAGCTTCTCAAATCCCGGATAGCAGGTGGCTTGTTCCCCTTCGAGAAGACCAAGTTGCCCCAGCACAACCGCCGGAGCTGCGCATATTGCGGCTATGCTGCCCCCATTCTGTTTATGACGAAGCAGAAGTCCCTGCAAAGGAGCGAAGTCATAGAGATTGGATGCTCCCGGCATACCTCCCGGGAGGATAAGCCAGTCGGGCGATGTGAACATCACGGGATCGTAGACAACATCTGCTGTTACGATAACACCGTGCGCTCCCTTTACTTGACGTGAGGATGTGATGGAGACGGTTGTGACTTTCATACCGGCACGCCGCATGACGTCGATAGGTGTGAGGGCTTCGATCTCCTCGAATCCTTCTGCTAAAAACAAATAAGATTCCTTCATAAATTCGTATGTGTTAATGTTTGTATTTTAAATTGTAACTGATACGCTGCAAATATATATAATTATTATGATATTTCTCTATTTTTGAAGAAGCAATTACAGATTTTTTCCCGGGGTTATCTATTCCTGCTCTCAACTGGCCACGGATTCTTTGATTTACGGAGTTGAGTCAGATTTTATGCTTATCACGTCCGGATCTGTTCGGTGAGGAGCGCGCCAAATGTGAAGCGGATTTGCTGCCCGCTGAACAGATGCTTTCTTGCATCTCATACATCACCGTCAACGGTGCTGATCTGATTCTTGACAGGATATTTGATAATGGAGGAAACCGCTAAGTTGTTCCATCCGCCAGTGTTCCGTAACGATATAAAATTATCCTGTTTCTTCTTTTAATTCTCCGAAAATTTGTAAATTTGTAATATGGGAACAGAACTGATGACCAACATACAAGAGTCTAAATTCTACGCCGAGATAAAAGAATTGCTTTTACAGGCACGCAGTCGTGTCTATATGGCTGTCAATTCCATTATGTCACAAACATATTGGCAAATTGGTAAACGCATTGTTGAACAAGAGCTGAAAGGAAGCTATCGTGCAGAATACGGTTCGCGCCTGATTGAGCGATTGGCTCAATCTCTTGCTGCTGATTTTGGTGACGGACTCTCCGTTGCCAATCTCAAAAACTTTCGACGTTTTTATCTTACCTATCCTGACCAAGAAAAAAGTTACACACTGTGTAGCCTTTTAAGTTGGTCACACATTCGTCTGATAATGAGATGTGACGATGAAAGGGAACGCCAATACTACATTTACGAATCATCGAAGCACAATTGGAGCGTACGCACGTTGGAACGTAATCTGAAAACAGACTCTTTCCACCGCCTTATCTCGCAATCGTCTTTGACCGAACATAAAGAACCGTTAGCGCAGCACGACATAGTTAAAGACCCTTATGTGATGGAATTTCTCGGAATTAAGGGTAACGGCAAATTTTTGGAAAGCGAATTGGAGTCTGCCATAATTGATAACATCGAACAATTTTTGCTTGAACTTGGCAGCGGATTTTCATTTGTCGGACGTCAAATGCGCATAAGTACCGAAACCATGCATTTCTATGTGGATTTGGTGTTTTACAATTATTTACTAAAATGCTTTGTGCTTATTGATCTTAAAACTGATAAGTTGACGCACCAAGATATTGGCCAAATGGAAATGTACGTCAGAATGTTTGACGATCTCAAACGTCAGTCCGATGACAACCCTACTATTGGAATAATATTATGTAAAGATAAGGACGAAACGCTTGTGAAGTACAGTGTATTGAACGAGGCTCGCCAAATCTTTGCATCTAAATATAAACTTGTTTTGCCCTCTGAGGAAAAACTTATAGAGGCTCTTGATAAAAACTTATAAAACCATTCATATCCATATTTTTGCGATTACAGCATCTCTTGTATATTTTGCACGAGATATTGTGCCGTTTTCAATCAAATCCTCTACATTTCAAATGGAGGTTGAAGTAATCGTTAACAACTACCCAACTCCATTTAGTTTTATTCTCGACACCGATGCTTGTACCGTTTTTTCAAACTCCAATAACGAGCGTCATATAAAACTTCTTAATCTTTTATAGACTAATACAGTATCAAATACTTACGGTATCTCTATTGCACGTAAAATGCCTTTTGACAATCAAATGTATATGGGGAGTTTAATGTGGGACTCAATACAGATGCCTCGCTGCTTCCGCATCTTGCTTCTATTCTTCGATGATTTTTTTTGTCACTTCAAGTCGGGTAGTCTCGCTTTTTTTGAGGATGCAATTACTGATTTTTTCCCGGTTATCTATTTTGTGATTATCTTTGCGGAACCGATGACGGAAAAGATTAATTGTATGGGATTTTTTTGTACAAAAAAAGCTATAGCAGCCTTAATGACCGGTATTTCTCTCATATTCCTCTTTACTGCTTGCAGGGGAGAAAGTGAATTCCGTTCCATGGAGGGTATGATTTGGAATACAGGCTATCATATCACGTATAAAGGTGATGAGTCGCTTGCCGATTCCGTCTTGAACACTCTCCATTCTGTCGAAGAGAGTGTAAGTGTGTTTTCTCCAACTTCTGTCGTAAGCCGGATTAATTCCAATACTTCTGAAGAAGTGGATTCCGTTTTTTCGGATGTCTACAGGACTTCCTGCCGGATATTCGATTTGAGCGGTGGATATTTCGATCCTACTTTGGCTCCTCTTATCGAGGCTTATGGCTTTGCCGGCAAGGAGGGGAAAGTACCGGATAAGGTTGCCACTGACAGCATAATGGACTTCGTGGGATTGAAACGTACGGGTATTTCGGATGGCAGACTTGTTAAGGAAGATCCGAGAATCTGTTTTAATTTTTCCGCAATTGCAAAGGGATACGGCTGCGATGCTGTCGGAGAGATGTTTAGGCGCAACGGCTGTAATGATTTTCTTGTGGAGATTGGTGGTGAGATTACCGTTTCCGGTAGCAACTCCGAAGCTGGCAGATGGCGTGTGCAGATCGACAAGCCCATATTCGCTGCCGACAGTGTGATTCATGATGCACAGGTGGTCATTGAGATTACCGATTGTGGTGTGGCGACATCGGGTAATTACCGCAATTTCCGCGAGCAAGGTGACGGGAAGCGGTTTGGACATACGTTCGACCCCCACACGGGAACGCCGGCTCTCAACGACATGCTCAGTGCCACGGTGGTAGCACCTACATGTATGGAGGCGGATGCGTTTGCCACGGCTTGCATGGCCATGCCCTTTGCGGGCGCGACGGAAATGGCTCGCCGCTGTAAGCTTAAGGTGCTTCTTATCCGGAGGAATGGTGAGATATGGATGAGTAATGGATTTGAAAAACTGATAGGTAAATGATATTTTTGGATGTAATATTGGCAGTGGGAGTGCTGTTGCTTGCCGTGGCACTGTTCAGACAACGGGATAAAGGTTCCTCCGAGGCCTCCGCTGAAGCTTTGCGTCAGGAGTACGCCGCCCAGATGGAGAAAATGTCGGCGATGCATAAAGCTGAGATGGAAATGCGGGAGAAGTTTTTTGCCCAGCAGAGGCGTGCGGATGCCGACGCTTGGCAAAGACAGCTTGCGACGGTCAATGCTCAGGCCGAAAGCCGCTTCAAGGAGCTTACGACTCTGATGATGCAACAGGGTGTGAAAGAGTTAGGCCGAAATAATAAGGAGCAGATTGATGCCATTCTTGCTCCTTTGCAGAATCGTCTGATGGAGTTTCGTAAGGCGGTGGACGAGGCGGCTGTCGAGGATAAGGCTTCGAGAATCTCGTTTAGCAACAAGATAGATGAGCTTGTTCGGCTTAATGCTTCCCTCGGTGAGGAGGCATCCAATCTGGCTTCTGCTCTGCGGGGGCAGAACAAGGTTCAGGGCGATTGGGGTGAGATGGTGCTCCGTACGCTTCTTGAGCAAGGCGGCCTTACTTCCGGTGTACACTTCACGGAACAGCTCACCACTACCGACAGCGGCGAGTCGCTTCGCGATTCTTCAGGGCGTGGACTGCGCCCGGACGTGGTCGTCAACATGCCCGACAGCAGGAAACTCGTCATAGACAGCAAGGTGACTCTGAATGCATATCTTGACCTTTGTGCAGCTGAGACGGCGAAGGAGAGAAAGGAAGCTTCCGAGAGGCTTGTGCGCTCCGTGCGGAAGCATGTGGACGAGCTGGCGGCAAAGAGGTATCAGGACTATATCGGTTCAACGCCCGATTTCGTTGTGATGTTTATCCCGGTGGAGGGCGCGTATATCGCTGCCTTACAGGCTGACAGCGAGCTTTGGAGATATGCTTGGCAACATAAGGTGTCGATCAGCTCTCCCACCCATCTTTTCGCCGTTATGCACGTCGTGACAAGTCTCTGGAATCAAGATACACGCAACAACAATGCGATCCGGATTGCAGAGAAGGCCGGGGGACTTTACGATAAGATCATGCTCTTCATGGATTCCTTCATGAATCTCGGGAAAAGTATCTCCGCAGCGCAGGATGAGTTTGATACTGCGCTCGGACGTCTCTCCTCCGGAAAAGGCAATATCGTTAAAGCCACACAAGAACTTGAACGCCTTGGTGTCAAGGGGAAAGGGAAGAGATCGATACCCGACCGGCTCATTTCCCTCGCGGAGACAGATGAGGAGGATCTTCAGAAGTAAAGTCTACCTTATAAAGCGTGGAGCCTCGAAGAACAGGCCTATCGAAAGTCCCAAGGAAAAATCCGATGAGGGATAGGTAAGATAATTCGCGTAAAGTGCCAGAGAGGCGAAACTGAAATTGTACACGGCGGCTATCTCTCCGAGGAATTCTGATTTCCTGAACCATCCCTTGTAGTAAGGCATCCCCTTGCTGTCGCATCGCATTTCCCTCATAGGCGCAAACAGATAGAAGTCCCCGCGGAACTGAAGGTTGGCCACAGGTTGCCATGTCGGTATAACACCTGCTGCAGCATAATTGTATGCCCTGTATCCCGGGTTGAAAAGTGCTTTGGATGAAGGGGTTGGCGAGAACGACGGCGCAAGCGCGAGCGCAGACATATAGTCTCCTCTTATTTTTCCGAAGTTGCCGAGCACATTCGCAAAGACTCCGAACGAAAGATTATGTTTCCACGGGAAGAAATGTTTCCACTTCACCTCCGCGACACCTCGCAGCCCGTTTGCCTTTAGCTTGGCTCCTCCCTCCCGATGAATGTGGGAAAGCAGATGATAGCCCCACAGATCAGCACTGAATTCCGTTCCTTCCGAAGGATACATGAGGTTGTTAAGGGAGTTGCCGTTAAGCGTCGCATGAAGCACGGTAAACTGATGGTGTGCCTTTTCGGCCACGTCGCTATCGTCCGGCCGGGGTGAGAAATAGTGATCGTGTATGCCTCCGTAGCCAAGAGAAAATTCCGAGGCGTATCTGTGTCCTACCCCCATGGCATACCCGATACGTGTATATGCTTGATACTCAGTGACGAAGTCAGGTGTATGCGTCTTGTAGAACAAGGTCTCGCTCTCGTAGTATTTCTTCCTGCTCGCGGATGCCTGAAATGAAAACTCCGACTCCGAAATTCCTGTCACTGTGAAACGTGTGTCGAGAAGTCCGGCTGAGTAGGATTGGCCGACCCATCCGCTTAATTCTACATCAAGGAAGTTGTAACTCATTGAGTGCCAGCCTGCGGAGAGATATAGCATACTGTTGGCCGAAGTAGTGAGCCATCCCCCAAGGCCCAAAGAGAAATGCTTCTTGGGGGTGATGTCCAGATGCATCGTGAAGAGAGAATCCACGGGATTGAACACTGCGTAAGGGAACATGTCGCTTATCTTTCCCGAGGCGATGAGGTCGTAATACGCCGTGCGCGCCCGCTCGACATTAAATGGTCGGGGACGATTGTGCGTGAAGAGATAATTGACGATCCTCTGCTGCCCTTTGGGGATTCCCGACGGTATTATGCTGTCGAATTCAAGCGCAGGGGTCCTGTGTGCGAAATCGTGCCGTATTTCAGCTACTTCCTGAGGCGTCCGGCGTGCCGAAATGCGCCCCAGAATCGAATCTACCATCGCTTCTCCGGTTTTGTACCCGATCTCGTAAATCTCACGTGCCTTACCCCAATCCAAGACTCCGAACTGCAGAACAGGCACCTGAATCTTGACACCTTCAGATTCCGGAAGCGAGTAGTCGTTGTTCTGGATGATCATGTCCTCCAACTGAGAGAAGATATTCCCCGGCTCCGGCTTCCCGTCCGGTCCCGACACGGACACTCCGATGATGAAGTCAGGATGGAAGTCCTCCCGCATCACATCGACCGGGAAATTGTCATATATACCACCGTCGTAGACGAGCACTCCATCCATTTCGATCGGTTTGAAGACGGTCGGAAAGGTCATTGAGGCTCTGACGGCATCCGAAAGCGACCCTTCCCGGCACACGATCTTGCGCTTGTGGTAGACATCGCTCGTCACACATCGGAAGGGCACCATCAGGCGATTGAAGTTGCTGTCACACTGAGCCGTGTAGGGCGCATACAAAGTCATGAATCCGAAGCTCATCGGCAGCGGATTGATGAGTGAGGTCGGATTGAGGTTAGTGCTTATGATCGTTGAATCGCGAAATGAGAACTGGACCTCGGCCATCCTTGGAGTCGGCTTCGGTCGAGAGATAAAGCTTGCGATCGAAGGATCGATCTTGCCAGAGGACCAATAGCTGAAATCTTTCGAGAGAATGAGATTGAGCATGGAGTCCGGAGTATGACCGCAGCAATAGAGACTTCCTATGACAGCTCCCATCGATGTGCCGGCCACGTAATCGATCGGAACTCCGTTGTCTTCCAGCGCTTTTATCACACCGATGTGTGCTATCCCTTTTGCGCCTCCTCCGCTAAGTACAAGTCCTACTTTTTCTCCGTGCATTTTTATGCTTCCGGAAAGAATAACCAATGTAAGTGCCGCAATGTAGAGTAATCTCCGTTTCATAGTTGCGAATATAGTAAAATCTGTCCGAACGGCGAAAAATCCCAAAATTATTTTCTTTAACAAATTTAAAGAATTGGGGGCGCGAGATGACTGTTTCCAAAAAAATGCTAACTTTGCATCGATTATGAAACGCAACGATAAAGAACCCGGCAGCCGCTCAAATTTGCTCTTAAGGATGTTTCTCTCTTTTCTCAAGATCGGAGCATTCACGTTTGGCGGAGGATGGGCGATGATCTCTATTATAGAGAGGGAGATAGTCGATAAGAATCATTGGATCGAGCGGGATGAGTTTCTGGATCTACTTGCCTTGGCGCAATCACTTCCCGGGATTCTCGCTGTCAACATCGCTGTCGCTGTAGGCGACAAGCTTTGTGGCCGGAAAGGTGGCGTAGTTGCCGCCTCAGGCACAATAATTCCTTCCTTTGTCATAATCCTTGCCATCGCTATTTTCCTTACTCCGGAAGTGATAAAGAACAACCGGACGATTTCGGCCGTCTTCATGGGGATTCGTCCGGCGGTTGTCGCACTGATAATCGCGCCGGTGATCACGTCGGCAAAGGCCGCGAAACTGACGATGAAAACAATCTGGATCCCTTTTCTTGTCGCGCTGATGATTTCCTTGAATATCGGCTGGGTTTCATCTCCAATATTGTATGTGATACTCGGTGGACTCGGTGGCTGGCTGTTTTTCTTTATCGGTGAGCGCCGTATGCGCAGAAAGGGGGATGAGGGATGATTTACCTGAAGCTGATATGGGCATATATTAAGATCGGAATCTTCGGTTTCGGCGGTGGATACGCGATGCTTTCTCTTGTGGAACATTCCGTCGTCGATCCGGGTTGGATAAGCGAAACGATGTTCACGGACATTGTCGCAATCTCTCAGATGACTCCGGGACCGATCGGCATTAACTCGGCTACGTATATCGGATTCGTCGCTCCGGGTGCCGTGGATCCGATGTTGAGCGGAGTCTTATGGGGTTTGCTCGGCTCCGTACTCTGTACGTTGGCAGTTGTCGTGCCTTCTTTCCTTCTGGTTCTCTACAGTGCGCATTTCATACGGCGCCATAATGACAGCGGAGCCATCAAGGGGATTTTCTCCGGTTTGCGTCCTGTCGTCGTAGGGTTAATTGCTTCGGCTGCTATCCTGCTGATGAACAAAGCGAATTTCAATCCTAATAATATACGTAGTGAGCTAATAATCAATATCCTCATCTGTGTGGCGGCATTTTGTCTTGTGTTTTTTCCTATTCCTTGGAGGGGACGCAGGATCAAGCTTCATCCAATTCTTGTAATTGTTCTTGCAGGAGTGTCCGGATGGCTCATTTACGGACTCTGATTCTTCTTTCATGGACTACAAAGAAACACTTGACTGGCTTTTCCGGCAGCTTCCGATGTTTTCAAGAACCGGAGCAGCCGCCTATAAGCCCGGACTGGACACATCTCTTGCCCTCGACTGCTTTTTCGGCCATCCCCACAGAAGGTTCCGCTCCATACATGTGGGAGGCACCAACGGCAAGGGTTCAGTGAGCCATAACATAGCGTCAATACTTCAGGAGCAGGGGTATCGCACCGGACTCTACACATCTCCTCATCTTGCGGATTTCCGCGAACGTATCAGGGTAGACGGCGAGATGATTCCGGAGGAAGCAGTGGTGGATTTTGTGGAGCGATTCAGAGGTTCCTCTTATTCCGGACATCCTTCTTTCTTCGAATTGACGATGATGATGGCCTTCGACTGGTTTGCACGCCGCGAAGTGGATTTCGCCGTGGTGGAGGTCGGCATGGGTGGGCGGCTCGACAGCACCAATATCATTACTCCGATCGCTTGCGTTATAACAAATATCTCGAAGGATCATACTCAATTCCTCGGCGACATACCGGAGAAGATCGCGGAAGAGAAAGCAGGTATAATCAAGAAGGGGGTTCCGGTCGTGATAGGGGAAGCGGAAGGTAAGGTCAAAGATGTCTTCGTCTCAAAAGCCAATCAGGTCGGCGCGCCACTTAGGTTTGCAAAGGAAAATCCGAAAGTTGAGGAAGAATTCGATCCATCTGACTTCACTGATGCTGAGGGGATCCGATACAGCTCACCTCTCGGCGGACATTATCAGCGTCATAACCTCAACACCGTACTTACGGCAGTGGAAATGCTGCGGGCAGATGCAGGAGTGGAGCTCGATACGGATAGTGTTGTGCGTGGAATCGCCCATGTATGTGACAATACGCATCTGGCCGGGCGATGGATGAAGGTACATGAGGAGCCTTTAGCCATAGCGGATACAGGTCACAACGTGGCAGGTATTTCGCAGAACATGAGTCAAATCAAGGATATGCTTGATAGCGGAAAATATAAGAGACTCAAGCTTCTCATCGGTTTTGTAGCCGATAAGGATATTGACAACATTCTGGCTCTGTTGCCTAAAGATTCCGACCTATATATCTGCAACGCCTCCATTCCCAGAGCCCTGCCTGCGCAGAAGCTTGCAGAGCGTTGTGAAGCTGCCGGGCTCAGAGTAGAAAAGGAGAGGGTATTTGATAATGTGGCAGAGGGATGGAGAAAGATGCTTGAGGAGGCGGAGGCCGACGACCTGCTGTATATCGGAGGGTCTACTTTTGTGGTAGCAGATTTTCTCGCCACAGAGCAATGAAAGAAGAGATGCAGGGAGGTCCCTGTATTGAAGAATCAAATAAGCGTTACTAACTTGAATGTCTGACAGTTACAATACCATTACATCGCCCGGCGAGTCGAAAGTTACAGAGAAGATGAGCCGTTTTTACGGTTTCGCACACCATGCTTCTTCGGTGGATGAGGTGCGGGAGATCATTCGTCGCTACAGCAACGAATACCATGATGCCCGTCATGTCTGCTGGGCTTATTCCATCGGGACGGGGTCAGAGTGCCAACGTCAATGTAACGATAACGGGGAACCCTCCGGCACGGCCGGGAAGCCGATACTCGGTCAATTGCAAAGCTTTTCCCTCACGGATGCCGTGGTCGTAGTGGTGAGGTACTTCGGGGGGATAAAGCTCGGTACAGGAGGATTGACCGTGGCCTACAGGATGGCAGCCCGCGAAGCGATCGAGGGGGCTGTCATCGAGGAGATGCATGTTTGTACTGAGGTGAGCTTTACGTTTCCCTATCTTGCTATGAACGAGGTAATGAAGATAGCCAAGCAAGCGGGAATAGAAATCGTAAGTCAGCGATTCGACAATACGTGCAGCATGACGTTGCGTGTACGTCTTGATCATGAGAAGGGTTTGCGCGGGCGTCTTTTCTCAATAAGCGGTGTTACGGAATCGTGAATGAGCTCCGGACTACCGTTCGAGAAATACACGCCGGGTAGTACCCTTTATTTTGAAGTTATTTCCTTTACGAAGCAATTGATCGGCAGCTTTGTTATCAAGCGCAACGAGGCTGAAGTGATCCTTTACATCGATTTTCCCTATGGAGGAACCTTGTAGTCCTTCCTGAGCAGTCAGAAAACCGAGAATATCTCCACGCGATAACTTCTCTTTCTTCCCCGCAGAAATGTATAGGGTTGAAGTGTTTCCGGAGAGGTTCCCGACAGCTTCAGGGTTGAGCCTGAATGTATCATCGGTGACGATATAGGAAGCGGGTGTCTCCTGAGGACCCACAAGGACATAAACATCTCCGTCGGCATCGACACGCGCCGTACGGCCGTTGCGATGAGTATATGTTTCTTCCTGAAGGGGTAAGTGGTAGTGTATGATGTTATCGACTCCGGTTATATCGAGACCGCGCGAGGCAAGATCGGTGGAAATAAGTACGGGAGCCGATCCATTGTTGAACATTGCAATGGCTTTTTCGCGGTCTTTCTGATCGAGGGCACCGTGATATAATGTGGCTGAAACTCCCTTGGAAATCAGGTAGCGGTATATTCTATCGGCACTTTCCCGATGGTTGGCGAAGACAATCGTTTTTCCGATAGTACTGTCTTCAGATATGTTTTTGAGAAGGGAGAGGAGAGTTTCGAGTTTATCCTTACCGTCTGAATCCACCCGATGAATCTTCATCCGTTTCCTCAGATTGCGATTTTCAGAGAGGTAAGAAAGCTCCAAAGGATTGTTTAACCGGATGAAATCCGGGAGAATGTGCATCTGTGTGGCGGAGGTAAGGATGATGCGGCTTATGTTCTTAAGATGGGAGAAGATTTTTTTCATCTCATCTTCAAATCCGAGCTCCAGAGACTTGTCGAATTCATCCAGTACGGCAATACGACATGGTCTCACATCGATATTGCGCCGCTGAATATGATCAAGAAGGCGTCCGGGAGTAGCGACAATAATGTCAGTGCCCGCCTTAAGGGAGTTTACTTCATCTTCTACTTTATGGCCACCATAAAGAGCGGTTGCTTTAAGAGAACCGGATATTTCACGCAGCACACCGAAAATCTGGAGTACCAATTCACGGGAAGGGGCAATAATGACCGCCTGCAGACGACCCGTAGATGGTCGGAGAATCTTCATCATCGGGAGAAGAAACGCGAGTGTTTTACCGGATCCAGTCGGAGACAGAAGAATTATATCGCGACTTTCCGAAGCAGCATCCATCATCCGGCGTTGCATCGGGTTAATCTCTGCTATTTTCAAACGCTCCTTTACGAGCGGGAGGAATTCTTTTTCTTTCATGTATGAATAACAAACGAAAGAGATAAAATGATTTTCCGGATGATAATTTAATATGTTACTCCTCCCTGAAATAGCTTCATGCGGAAAAAGGGGGTTTCCGTATCAGCTTCACCCTGCCGTAATGTGAAATTGCTGAAAGCCATATTACATGTGAAAGTTCTTTAAAGCCCTAAATCATTGAGCGTATTGCATCTGAAATATTTTCTCTTGAGGTCGGTTTTCCTTGATGCGTTCCCATATTGCAAAAGTACACATTTTCAGAGAGGGAGACAAGGAAAAGGAGAACCACAGGGTCGCGACACGAAAGAAGCATCGGTCACGGACTGGATGACAGTCTCTTATCGTATGTCACAGACTTTCAGAAAGACTTCCTGACATGACAAAGCCCCGGCTTGAGAAAGTCGAGGCTTTTGATTATGTGATTCAACAGGTTACAAAGGAAAGAGGTCGAGCCTATTATTTCAGGCTGAGTAAAAAACTGTCGTACGGGGAGTTTCCGGACCGGAATTACATGTTCATTCCGCCGTCAACCTGAATAACCTGACCGGTGACGTATCCGGACATGTCTGAAGCAAGGAAGGTGGCAACATTGGCGATGTCCTCGACCTGACCGCCACGGCGGAGAGGAATCTTCTGACACCAATCTTTGCGCACTTCCTCAGGCAGCGCAGCAGTCATGGCAGTCTCGATGAAACCGGGAGCGATAGCGTTAGCACGGATACCACGGCTTCCGACCTCCTGTGCGATGGATTTTGCCAAAGCGATAAGTCCTGCTTTGGAAGCCGCGTAATTTGCCTGTCCGGCATTACCGTGAACGCCCACAACGGAGGCCATATTGATTATAGAACCGTGGCGCTGGCGCATCATGACAGGCAGCACGGCATGGATGAAATTGAAGGCTGATTTGAGGTTGACGGCGATAACAGCGTCCCACTGAGCTTCGCTCATGCGCATCATGAGGCCGTCTTTAGTGATACCGGCATTGTTGACGAGAATATCGATTGAGCCGAAATCTTCATGCACTTTCTTGACTACTTCCTCAGTCTCAGCAAAATTAGCGGCATTCGAGGCATATCCCTTGCATTTCACACCGAGGGCTTCGATCTCTTCTTCAGTCTTTTTTCCATTTTCGTCAATCACGAGATCCGTGAAAGCGATATTGGCGCCCTCGGAAGCAAATTTGAGAGCGATGGCTTTGCCGATGCCACGAGCAGCGCCGGTGACAAGGGCTGTTTTTCCTTCAAGTAGTTTCATAATAATATTGGGTCTATATAATGAAATTTCAATTAGTCAATTGGTTTGCGGACGATTATGGAGCCACACGAATAACCACCTCCGAAAACGATTAAGGCTACTTTTTCGCCGGGAGCGATCTCATCCTTATATTGTGCAAGGACGAGAGGAGCCGATGCGGAGCCGGTATTGCCCAGTTCCTGAATGTTATTGAGGAAATTATTCATTGGTCTGTCGAGAAGATGAGCTACCTGAGCGACAATACGCATGTTTGCCTGATGGGTGATAATGTGTCCCAAATCTTCGATCTGCATGTCGAGGTTTTCAAGACTTTTGCGTAAGGCGTAGATCATATATCGGCAAGCATGGATGAACACGTCGCGTCCGTCGGGCATACTGATACCGAATTCCTTAGGTCTGAGCATGACACCGTTGGGACCTTTTCCGAGGTTTCCGAGGCCTTCGGTGAAAATATCGAGAATCTTCCAATCCGTATCGGCCATCTTATCCTTAGATACGAAATAGGCTACGGCGGCATCACCCCAGAGGTGTCCGGACTTTGCGTCGGACTCGTTGGCGTAATAAGTGTTGTGCTCGCTGCATATCAACAGAGCCTTGGATGCTTTCCCTGCTTTGAAATAACATTCGATTATTTCCATACCGTTGATGAAGGAAGAACATGCGGAAGTGGCATAAACGACCTTAGCATGGGAGATGTCGTACTGACGTTGGATAACGTGGCCTACGGTCCCGACGGTGTCAAATGCAGCATAGGATGCGCCTACGATCAGATCGACATCCTTGATGTCGTAGGGGAGTGAAGGGAGGGCATTCTCAACAGCGTCAATAGCCATCGTAAACTGATTTTCATTGTCTGCAGCTTTCGATCTGGACTTAATACCGGTACGCTGTTCAATCCATTCGGGAGTAAGACCGTTGACAGAGAGAAAATAGTCGTTGCCGATTCTGGCGGAGGGGACATACAGCCCCATGGCGTTGATATACATATATTGTAGAGATTTAATTTCTTATAAACAAATAGTCCGACAGTTAAAGTGTTTAGCCCTTTCTGGAGCGGAGCCCTTCGATCACGATTTTATTTATTATTTCCTTGACCATGGTTTTGTCAAGTCCCTGATCGGCAAGGTTGTCACGAATGTAGGGTACGTCAAGGCCGTGGACTGCGTGGACGAGAATCGAAGCGGTCTGATGTACGTCGGTAATATCAAAAACACCTTTCTCCACGCCCTCCTGCAGGATCCGTCCGAGAATCTCGACCTCGTGGGTCGAGACAATGCGTCGCGCCCTGTCCACCTTACGGACATCCCGAAAGAAACCGGCTTTCAGCGATCCGTTTCTGCTCACTATCTCACGCATCGTATCGAAACGGCAGTCAATATATTGACGCAGTTTTTCTTCGGGAGATATGGGACGCTGCTGAATTTCTTCAAGGCGGACAAGAAGTTTACCAGTTTCGCGCTCAATCACAGCATTGAATATATCCCGTTTGTTGCGGAAATAAGTGTAAATGGTACGTCGGCCTTTGTCGGAAGCCGAAGCGATATCGTTCATGGTGGTATTCTCAATGCCCTTTCGAGCAAAGAGTTGCCTTGCCACTTCGATGAGTCTGTCGCGGGTTTTTAGTACCATTTATGTCCGACGTTATATAATCTGCTGACAGTCAGCTAATTTGGATAGAGGAAAGTGCGGGCTATTGCACAAAAATATCTTTTCTGTGCGAAATTACAAAAAAATGGTGATGCTGCAAAATAAAAATGCCCTAATTTAGGCAGTCGCGATATACATGTGAGAGAATATCTGTCCGGCTATTTTCCGTTTGTGTTTCAGGGAATCCAATAATATGGTTTCTTCTTGCGACGGGCGTCAACCCACACCTTAAATTCTTCCATATTTCTGATCTTGTCGGCTATTACGGCCTCGTAATACTCAACGCCATGAAAATCGTATCCCTGAGGAGTATCGAATTTGAGTTTGAGAATCAGAAATCGCTCTTCAGGGGTCATTGTTTCCTTAATCCTGTCGGCCATTCGCTCGAAAAAGCCATCGTATTGTGTCCCTTCTTCAATATGAATAATGTCGATCTGCCAACTCTCGTCATTTTCAGCGCGATAATTAAGGTGCCAAGCTACGCAATGCTCGTCGGTGTTAAGGCCGTTGATGCATTTAATCTCGGTTACACGAGGATCTTCGGCGATCAGAGCCATTATTCCGAAGCTGCTACGGGTCGAGATTGCCGTGGAGTAGACATGAAGGTCGATATCCCGATGGGAGGCCAAAAGCCCCATACGGAGCGACCCCACGATATTTACCCTGCAACCGGCCTGTCGCCAGATCTCTGCAATACGGGAAGATTCGAGCACCTTGCGGGCAGCCTCCTGACTGGCTGCTGCCTTTTCAAAAATTTCTTTGCGATTCATCTTTTTCAGGTCTGATAAATCTGCGAATTTAGAAAAAATCCGGCGACCGTAGAAATCTTCCGGCAGTATAATTTTAAGGAGGTTTTATGATTTTTAGATTGGAGGTTGACCCGCTTATATGTCAAATACATGTATCAGGCAGCGGGGCAGCCAAGAGTTGCCAAAGCGGTTCTGAAGAGGGGAGGGGAGCGGTAACGTTAATTTCTTGTTTGCTTACGGGATGAATGAACCGGATGTTTCGGGCGAGAAGGGAGATACCACCGTCGCGGTTGCTCCTTTTAGCGCCGTATTTAAGGTCTCCTTTGATGGGGTGTCCAATGTTGGATAGTTGTGCTCTGATCTGGTGTTTTCTGCCGGTTATGAGGTTAATTTCCAAAAGAGAATACCGATCGCCCTTAGCGATAAGGCGATAGTGGAGTTTCGCCTCCCGGGCATCAGGATCATTTGAGTCCGAGGGAACGACAAATGTCTTGTTCATGCGTTCCCGACTGACGAGCCGATTGGAAAGAGTGGCTTGCGGTTTCTCTGGAGTGCCTTCAACAATGGCCCAGTAGGTCTTATGAATGAGATGATTGCGGAGCATATCGTTGAGCCGTGTCAACGCCTTGGAAGTTTTTGCAAAGATCACAACACCCCCCACGGGTCTGTCGAGTCGGTGGACAACACCGATAAACACATTTCCCGGTTTGGCATACTTCTCTTTCAGGTATTGAGCGACAATCTCCGACAGAGGTTTGTCGCCGGTCTTGTCTCCCTGAACGATTTCTCCGGGCTGTTTATCAACAATAATGATGTGGTTGTCTTCGTAGAGAGGTGTCATGGGGGAGGATGATAAAAATAAAGTGTAGAGAGGGGAAAGAAAAAGCCGGAAAAGCATTTCGCTGATCCGGCATTGCTGTGTGGCGGGGACAGGATTCGAACCTGTGACCTTTGGGTTATGAGCCCAACGAGCTACCACTGCTCCACCCCGCGATAATTGCTATGGACTAAGTCTAAAGTAGGTGTGGATTACATCTCTCCACAGGACTTGGTCTCATTTGCGAGTGCAAAGTTAATAAGGATTCCGTTACTTTCCAAATTATCAGCAAAGAAATTTCAAGAAAAATTGTTATCTGTCTAATTTACAGTGTAATATAAAATCATATTTTTCTCTCGTATCTACAGTCAAACCAAATTTCACCAGATGATTGTCTAAAGAAAGGATGAAAGCAAAGTGGAGTCCGGACGACCCGTTACAGAGAAGAAGGAGATCGGGAGAGGGAACGATGACCGTAAGTCCAAAAGAACGGATCAGTTGTATCGATGAGTAGAATCGGGGTTTGCGAGAGAGAGGTTTTTTTTTTAATTTCGCGATGTGGCACAGATCATGAAAAATATCATCGGTTCGCTGACGACATTCGATCATCCCCGTCGGCAGCTCGTCTGGTTGCTGATAACGGTATCGGCCGTTATGCTGCTGGCATCCATCGGTATGACAGATTTCAACACCAAGGGGGAACCAAGAGAGGTCGTGGTTGCACACACGATGTTAAGTCAGGGCAACTGGATACTTCCGACGGACAATGCAGGGGACATGGCCTATAAACCTCCTATGTTTCACTGGCTTGTCGCCATCAGTTGCTGGGTCTTCGGGTCTGCATCGGAGTTTGCGTGCCGTCTGCCTTCGGCGATAGGACTGATAGCTCTTGTTGCGATGACGTTCAGTTTCTTCGCTCCAAAAAGCCGGGACGGGTCGGATTGCAGGTTTGCAATGCTGACAGCGCTTCTGACCCTCACGTCATTCGAGTGTTACAGGGCGGGCACGAACTGTCGAGTCGACATGGTTCTGACCGCGTTCATGTGCGGCGGCATGATGTCTCTCTGCAAGGCTTTGCGGACACGCCCGCTGCAGTTCTATTTTCTGGGTATTGTATGTATGTCGGGAGCAGCCCTCACGAAGGGTCCGGTCGGGATCATCCTGCCTCTTGCGGTATATTGGATTTACGGTCTTCTTTCGGGGCGAAATTTCTTCTTTGTGAGCATTGTAGCTCTACTTCTGCTTATCGGGGCAAGCATCCTTCCGGGGCTCTATTACTACAAGGCCTGGCTTATGGGGGGCGATCAGTTCTACCGTCTTGTGATGGAGGAGAATTTCGGGCGAATGGCCGGTACCATGACCTACGAGTCGCACGTCAATCCGTGGTGGTACAATTTCACCTCCTTGCTTCTCGGCTGGCTGCCGTGGACGTTGCTGCTTCTGATCTCCGCTATCCTTGCGTTCTCAAAGCGTCGGAGAGAAAGGTCGGGAGCAAAGCAGGTGATAAAAAGATTACGGGTCAGACAGTTTTTCCGTCAGTTGGACTCTCAGCAGCTGTTCAGTATTGTAGCGATAGTTGTCATACTGGTGTTTTATACGATACCGAAGAGTAAACGGAGTGTGTACCTACTTCCGATGTATCCCTTTATCGCATATTGGATAGCCGTTTACATAAAATGGCTTATGAGGCGTTTCCGTCTCGGGGTAGGAACCGTGGCCGGAATCATGGTGGTAGTATGTGTGCTGTATCCGATAGGCTACGGGATAGTTTATCCGCTGATAATCAACAGGCATAGCGACCGGGGAATCGCATTGCAGATAAACCGGATAGTGCCAGCCGGGTACAACATATACACCTTCATACCATCCCGATTTATGCGATTCTACATTACGGACCATTATCTGGGCTACAGGATGCTTCCGATGCTTCCATCGGGTCAGGTGGCTGTTTCGAACGATATTCCGGATGCGAACGACATACACAAACCGGAAGAGAGGGTCTATTATGTGGCCTTAAGCAGTGACGTATGGGAAGCTCCGGCTGCACCTCTGGGGCAGGCGAGCTACGATAAGAAGAGCGACTATGGCTTCCATGCGTGGCTTGAGTCGGAGGGTCTGTGTGCCGATAAAGTATATGAGTCGGAACATAAGACTCATGATGTCAAGGGACGCCTTGTGTTGTTATGTGTTCATCCATCAGATAATAATACAGACTTATGAGAAAGATTGCGGTAATATTGGCCGGGGGCGAGGGTCATCGAGCCGGGGGTGAGGTCCCGAAACAGTTTCAGAGTGTGGCGGGTCATCCGATATATCAATGGAGCATGAAGGCATTTAAGGACGCGGATGCAGAAACGGAGATAATCCTTGTGTGTCATCCCGGAGCATTTGACCTGCTGGACATATTGGAAAGTGAACGCGAAAGGGAACCATCGGGCAGCGAATGGAGAAAGGGGATACCTTTTAAATTGATATGCGGAGGCCGGAGCCGACGTGAATCAGTGGCCAATGCGCTGATGGAGATAGAAGCTGACGAGGATACATTTGTAGCGGTTCACGACAGTGCCCGCCCACTCGTAACGGCGGATATGATAGAGCGTGGATGGAGTACAGCTTACGGGAAGGGAAGCGCGGTGCCGGTAGTGGCCGTGACGGATTCTCTGCGAATGTTGGATAAGGGGGACGGTTCGTCGGAGCCTTTGGACCGTTCAAGATATGTGGCGGTTCAGACGCCTCAGATTTTCCGTTCCGATATACTTATCGAGGCGTACCGGGCTCCGGAGGATCCGGCTCAGACGGATGACGCATCGATTGTCCAGAAGGGGGGATTTCCGATAGCGCTATATGAAGGGGAGTCGACAAATCTAAAGGTGACCCTCCCGGCTGATTTTCTCATTGCCGATCTTTTGCTTAAGAGCCGAAAAGACTGAGGAGGAAGGGTATGTCGGGAATATTGGATACTGACATAAAATTCCTGAAAGGTGTTGGCGAAGCAAGGGGTAGCGTGCTCGATAAGGAATTAGGGATACGCACCTTCCGGGATCTACTTTATTATTTCCCGACGCGATACATGGACAGAAGCCGTTACTATTTCATTTCGGAATTATCGCCGGAGCTTGGGCAGGTTCAGATCAAGGGACGGTTTATCAGGTTCTCGATTCAGGGGGAGGGTGCCCGCCGGCGTCTTGTGGGTGTGTTTCACGACGGATTGAGCCTTATGGAGGTTGTGTGGTTCCGGAGAATCAAACAGCTGCAGAACGCATATCAACCGGGGAAAGAATATGTGCTTTTTGCCAAAGCACAGTATTTCGGAGGAAACTGGTCGATGGTTCATCCTGAGGTGGAACCAGCCGACAGAGCCGGATTGTCGGCTGGATTGCGAGGTGTGTATCCACTGACGGAAAAGGCTCGGAACATCGGTATCACAAGTAAGTCCATACACGGGCTGGTAGAAAATCTGAAGACAAAATTGAAGTCTGTACCGGAGACTCTCCCGTCGGAGCTTGTGAGCCGGCTGAAGCTCATGCCTCTCGGGCCAGCGCTGTTCGCTATGCATTCTCCTGTCAACGATGTGGAATTACGAGCTGCGACAGAACGTATGAAGCTGGAGGAGCTTTATTATGTGGAGCTTCACATACTCCGGTTTGCAAGGTTCCGTAATGCGGCTGTGCGGGGTTTTGTCTTTGGGAATATCGGAGAGAGTTTCAACGGATTTTATCGCAATGTACTTCCTTTTGAGCTGACCGGCGCCCAGAAACGTGTACTTCATGAGATACGGGAAGATGTGCGTACGGGGAAACAGATGAACCGGTTGCTTCAAGGGGATGTCGGGTCGGGAAAGACCATGGTGGCATTTATGTCGATGCTTATGGCAGTGGACAACGGATTTCAGGCATGTATGATGGCTCCGACCGAGATTCTGGCATCGCAGCATTATGAGACTTTAAGAGAGTGGGGTGAGGCCATCGGAGTGAAGGTCGGTCTGCTTACCGGGAGCACGCGGACATCGTTGCGGAATGAGATTCACAGGTCTCTGTCAGACGGAAGTATGCAGATACTGGTAGGGACTCATGCCCTTATAGAAGATAATGTGCAATTTCTGAATCTTGGGCTGGCCGTCATCGACGAACAGCATCGTTTCGGGGTTGCACAGCGAGCCCGGCTGTGGCGAAAGAATACGGTTGCACCACACGTTCTTGTCATGACCGCCACTCCCATCCCCCGCACACTTGCGATGACGGTGTACGGAGATCTGAGTGTGTCCGTGATCGATGAGTTGCCTCCGGGAAGGAAGCCTGTGACGACCCTTTTGCGATATGAGGAAGACCGCCAGAGTGTCTATCAGTCCCTTTATCGGGAGTTGGCGGCCGGAAGACAGGCGTATATAGTTTATCCGCTTATCAACGAGACCGATAAGCTGGATCTTAAGAGCCTTGAAGAGGGATACAGAGTGGTGTGCGATACGTTCCGGGATTTCAAGGTGAGCTACGTACATGGCCGTATGAAGCCGGATGAGAAAGATTATCAGATGCAACTGTTCGTGAAGGGAGAGACCCGGATCATGGTAGCAACCACTGTGATAGAAGTTGGCGTGAATGTGCCCAATGCGTCAGTGATGGTAATAGAGAATGCGGAGCGTTTCGGCCTTTCTCAGCTTCATCAGCTTCGAGGACGGGTGGGGCGCGGTGCGGATCAGAGCTATTGTGTGCTGATGAGCCGGCGCAACATAGGAGCGGATACCCGGAAGCGGCTTGAGATCATGACGTCGACAACCGACGGATTTGTTGTGTCGGAAGCAGACATGAAGCTCCGGGGACCCGGAGATATGGAGGGTACTCAGCAGAGCGGGCTTGCGTTTAATCTGCGTGTCGCCTCCCTGAGCTCTGACGGAAGGATGATAGAGCTGGCACGGAATCTTGCCCTTCAGACACTTGATTCCAATCCGGATATATCCGGATTGTCGCGGCCGGGGGGAGCCGGAGGGTCGGGGGAGCTGGTCCTGTCTGAAGCGTCGTTGCGCATCATAGAGGCGGAGCTGAAGTATCGATTCGGACCGGCCGTGCAATGGAGTAAAATATCTTGATATGTATTTCAGGGAGTAACCATAGGCTTGATAATCAATCGTAAAAACAGGGCGTAATTTCCTGTGAGAAATGATTTTTTTATGGTGAAATATCTTCTGAATGAAAAAAAATTACGATATTTGCACTGCCGAAACGGGGGATAAGCCTCCTGTGGCGATATAAAAAGCTGATTGTAAACAACTTATTTATATATAAAGCCTCAAAAAATGACTAAATCTGATATTGTAAACGAGATCTCTCGTAGCACCGGTTTGGAGAAGTCTGCGGTTTTGACCACGATAGAGAAATTTATGGAAACGGTTAAGGATTCCATGGCTCATGGTGAGAATGTTTATCTGCGTGGATTTGGTAGCTTTATCATCAAAACCCGAAAAGAAAAAACAGCGCGTAATATCTCAAAGAACACTACTATCAAAATTCCGGAGCATAAGATCCCGGCCTTCAAGCCTGCGAAGACTTTCATGGCAGAGGTGCGCGATATTTAATCAGGAACATGTAGAGTAGTGCCGAAAAGGACGAAATCTTTAGACAACAAGTTAATATAACCATATAAAACGTAGTTAATTATGCCAAGCGGAAAGAAAAGAAAAGGCCATAAAATGGCCACTCACAAGCGTAAAAAACGCCTGAGAAAGAATCGTCATAAGAAGAAATAAGCCTGTGAATTGATTAGCACCTCCTTAGGTTGGCTTCAGCGAAGTAGGTCTAAAGTGAGGGCATGATAACTATAACAGAAGCTTAAACGACAAACCCCGGTGCTCGGTGGCGATTCAAGCCTCTTTCCATCGCGGTTTGTCGTTATTTTTCGATAAACGAATACTGATGAAAAGCGAATTAATTGTAGATGTAGGGGCCAAAGAGATTACCTGTGCTTTGCTCGAGGATTCTCGCCTTGTGTCGCTGCAGAAGGAGTCGCGCAATATCAGCTATGCTGTGGGCGACCTCTATCTGGCCAAGGTGCACAAGCTGATGCCGGGCCTTAATGCCGCCTTTGTGAAGGTCGGCTACGAAAAAGACGCTTTTCTTCATTATCTGGATCTGGGTCCTCAGTATGCGACCTATAAGAATTTCATCAATGCGGCCTTCGAGGATAGACGCAAGGTCCCTCAGCTCTCATCTTTTAAGCGGGAGCCGGACATACCGAAACATGGCTCGATAACGGATCAGCTCGCGTCAGGTGATTCTCTGCTTGTGCAGATAGCCAAGGAGCCGATTTCGACCAAGGGACCTCGCCTTACCACGGAAATCTCATTCACCGGCCGATACATGATTCTCATCCCCTTTGCGGAGAAGGTATCGGTGTCGCAAAAGATTAAAAGCGCGGAGGAAAAAATCCGTCTGCGCCAGCTGATCGGTTCAATAAAGCCTAAGGGTTTCGGAGTGATAGTCCGTACTTCGGCCGAGGGAAAGAAAGTTGCGGAGCTGAATAACGAGATGCGTACGCTGCTTACGACTTGGGAAGAGACTATCCGAAAGATGCAGCAAAGCGAACCCCCGGCGCTTATTTACGAGGAGGAGTCGCGTGCTGTCAGTATGCTCAGAGATATTTTCAATACTTCCTTTGAAAATATCTGGGTCAACGATGCCGAGACATTCACGCAATTGCAGAATTATGTCTCGTTGATAGCTCCGGAGAAACGCGATGTCGTAAAGCTCTACGCCAAGGACGCCCCGATATTTGACAGTCTCGGAGTCACGCGCCAGATCAAGTCCGGCTTCGGAAAGACTGTGAGCTTTAAGAATGGTGCATATCTTATAATAGAGCATACGGAAGCATTGCATGTAGTAGACGTGAATTCCGGCAATCGCAGCAAAGCAGGCAATGATCAGGAAACAAATGCCCTTGATGTCAATCTTAAGGCAGCCGACGAAATAGCAAGGCAACTGCGGCTGCGGGATATGGGTGGCATTATAGTGATCGACTTTATTGACATGGCCAAGTCGGAACATCGTCAGCAGCTTTACGACCACATGAAGCAGATCATGGCCAACGATCGCGCACGTCACAATATCCTCCCCCTGAGCAAATTCGGCCTGATGCAGATCACAAGGCAGAGAGTACGGCCTGTGCTTGATATCCCCACGGAAGAGGAGTGTCCCTCCTGTCTGGGTAAGGGAGTCATTCAGCCTTCGATCCTATTTACGGAAACCCTTGAGCAGAAGATTGACTGGCTTGTAAATCACCTTAATGTCCAGAAATTCAAAATGTATGTGCATCCATTTGTGGAGGCATACATCAAAAAAGGACTTATCTCACTACACACAAAGTGGCGACGTAAATATGGCAGAAAATTTAAGATCGTAGCCGACGAATCTCTGGCTTATCTGCAATATAAGGTGATCGACGACAAAAACAACGAGATTGATCTCAAGGAAGAACGAGACTTGAGCTCATCTCAGAGCAAATCACGCAATAAGGCCTTGCGTGATGGAGAAGAATAGCTGGCCGGAAAACGGCGGTTGATAAGCTTATATCTCCAAACGGATAATGAAGAAAGACACAGTCTTCAGCTGAGTCACTGAGCTGAAAGAACAATGGACATGCCTGTACTTCCGCATAAAGGGAAAGTACGGGCATATCCGTTTATTCCTCCGCATGCAGGATTATGTCCGGAATTTCCTCTCGCTCCTAAAATATGGTGAGTCCTTTTTTGGGGTGTGTCAGGATTTTTTTCTAACTTTGCGGTATAACCCGGCGTCTGCATTGATGCGGATGCGCTATTATACTGATAATAACCTAATAAGCAATTGCAATGGCAGTTTGGTTTGAATGTAAAGTTCGCTACGATAAGATTCAGGAGAATGGCTCCATGAAAAAGGTCACTGAGGCCTACCTTGTAGATGCCTTGTCTTTCACGGAGGCTGAAGCCCGTATCATAGAGGAAATGACTCCGTTTATTTCCGGCGAATACAGTATATCTTCTGAGAAAAAAACTAAAATTTCCGAAATCTTCCGCAATGAGAATGGCGATCGCTATTACCTTGTGAAAGTGATGTTTATTACTATTGACGAGAAAACCGCGACTGAGAAGAAGAGTGCTTCGCTTATTCTGGTTCAGGCAGCAGATTTCAGCGAGGCTCTTCAGAATTTCCTTCAGGGAATGAAAGATACCATGGCAGATTTTGAGATAGCTTCTATCGTCGAAACCCCTATAATGGATGTTTTTGACGCGAATCTTTCCGGCGAGAAGAAAAACAACGACTAAAACTTTCTCATACTCCCCCTCCCACACACTAATCCGAAATGTCGCATATCGCGAAGGAAATAGAGAGACTGCATAAGGCTTTGGAGCCATACGGCGCCCGGCTTGTGGCCGTATCCAAATTTCACCCGATAGAGGCTTTGCAGGAAGCCTACGAAGCCGGGCAACGCCTTTTTGGCGAAAGCCGTGCTCAGGAGCTTATCCAAAAGGACCCCTTGATACCGGAGGATGTGAGATGGCATTTCATTGGCCATCTTCAGACTAACAAAGTCCGACAGATAATCGGGAAAGTGTCTCTTATCGAGAGCGTCGACTCCCTTCACCTTCTGGAATGTATTGATCGCGAGGCCGAAAAAGCCGGTGTCATAGTAAAGGTGCTGATGCAGCTTCATGTGGCAGCAGAAGAAACCAAGACAGGTTTCGCGCCACAGGAGCTGCTTGATTATTTTTCCGCCGGAAGGTATTCCTCATTAAAGGCAGTTCATCTTTGCGGCGTTATGGGAATGGCTTCCAATACAGATGACACCTCACGCATCCGCAGCGATTTCAGGCAGATCCGAAGTGTATTTGATGAGATACGAGACAGTGCGCCCGCGGATTTCAGAGGGTTCGATATCGTAAGCATGGGCATGAGCTCCGACTGGAAAATAGCTCTCGACGAAGGAAGTACAATGGTGCGTATCGGTACTGACATTTTTGGACAAAGAGAATACTGAGACTAACTACTTTTTCTTATTTATATATATTTAATCCTAACGTAATAATGTCAAAGACTAAATCTAAACCAACTAACCAAGAGGGGAAACAGGGCAAGCTTGTAGCCATTGTGGCTATGTTCTTCCTGTTTGCCATGATCTCTTTTGTGACTAACCTTGCCGCTCCTATCGGTACAATCTGGAAAAATTCATACAGCTGGGCCGGTATGATGGGTAACTTGATGAACTTCCTTGCCTACCTTTTTATGGGTATTCCGGCCGGAAATCTCCTTGTTAAAATCGGATATAAGAAAACCGCTCTTTGGGCCATGGCTATCGGATTTGTCGGTCTCGGAGTGCAATATCTCTCAAGCCTTATCGGTGCAGACACAGGCCTCTTTAGCGTCAGCGGCCAGCCCGTCATGCTTAATTTCATAATCTATCTTCTCGGTGCGTTCATATCCGGTTTCTGCGTATGTATGCTCAATACGGTAGTCAATCCGATGCTTAACATGCTTGGGGGCGGTGGCGCTAAAGGCAATCAGTTGCTTCAGGCCGGTGGCTCTTGTAATTCCCTCTCCGGTACGTTGACACCTCTTTTCGTCGGTATGCTGATCGGTACCGTGACAAAAGACACATCACTCGGCGATGTCACTCCTCTCTTGCTTATCGCAATGGGTGTTTTCGTAGTTTCGTTCATTATCATCAGCTTCGTTAAGATACCCGAACCGGCCAAGACGGCAGGTGCAAAGAAAGTCAGATACCCCCACTCCCCATGGAATTTCCGTCATACCGTATTAGGTGTCATCGGTATCTTCTTCTATGTCGGCATAGAGGTAGGTATCCCCGGCGTGCTTATCTTCTATCTCTCTGACAGCAAGGCATCGGGTGTGACCGAAAACGCTACGGCTGTGGCCGGAGCTGTTGCTGCTGTATACTGGCTTCTCATGCTTGTGGGACGACTTTCCTCATCTCTTATTTCCGGAAAAGTCTCTAGTCGCACGCAGCTTATCTTCGTTTCTGCGACAGCTATTACGCTGGTCTTTCTTGCTATGTTCCTGCCCAATGCGATCAGGGTATCCATGCCGGCTTACTCCGTAGAAAGTGGATTCAGTATGGCTGAAGTGCCCATATCTGCCCTGATGCTGGTGCTTTGCGGCCTCTGTACCTCCGTGATGTGGGGCGGTATCTTCAATCTTGCGGTCGAAGGACTTGGTAAATATACCGCACAGGCTTCCGGAATCTTCATGATGATGGTTGTCGGAGGTGGTGTAATGCCGCTTATTCAGAATGCGCTTGCAGACTCACTCGGCTACATGAACTCCTATTGGCTCGTTGTGGTCATGCTTGCATACCTGTTCTATTACGCTCTTATCGGTAGCAAGAATGTAAACAAAGACATACCGACTTCTCTTGAAATGGAGAAAGATATGGCGTTGAATCTCTGATACCGGCAGATCCCTCGCATACTTAAATTGTTTTCGAAATTTTTCAGGATAACAATAAAGAATAATAACACTTAATATATCACTTTCACAGCAATGGACACTACTCCGCAAAGACGTGCCGCTGACAACATGCGTGTGTTGATAGCAGCTATGGTAGAAAAGGCCAAGTCGGGTCATCCCGGCGGTTCAATGGGTGGCGCTGATTTTGCAAGCGTGCTTTATTCAGCATTTATCAACTATGATCCCGAGAATCCAACTTGGTTTGCGCGCGACCGTTTCTTCCTTGACCCGGGCCACATGTCTCCTCTGGTATATTCCGTGCTTGCCCTCTCTGGCTTTTACAATATGGAGGAGCTTAAGGACTTCCGGCAGTGGGGAAGTGTCACTACAGGCCATCCGGAGCTGGATCCTTCCCGCGGTATAGAGAACGGAAGCGGACCCCTTGGGCAAGGTCACGTGATGGCCGTAGGATGTGCCATTGCTGAGAGAGTCCTTGCTGCACAGTTCGGAGAAGTAGTTGCCCATAAGACCTACGCGTATATAAGTGATGGAGGTATTCAGGAAGAAGTATCGCAGGGTGCCGGTCGAATTGCCGGCTTCCTCAAGCTTCACAACCTCATCATGTTTTATGATGCAAACGACGTGCAGCTTTCCACGCGTGTAGACGAAGTTACGGGAGAGGATACAGCCTCTAAGTACCGTGCATGGGGATGGAACGTACTTGATATCGACGGCTCCGACCCCGCAGCCATAGCAGGTGCGCTCCAGACAGCAATCGAAGAGAAGGAGAAGCCGACCTTGATTATCGGCCACACAGTCATGGCCCATAGCTGCGTCACCTCAGAAGGCGAAAGTTGCGAAGGATGGGTTTCCACTCATGGTCAGCCTCTCAGTAAGGCCGGTGTAGACGTCGACCGCACTATCGGAAAGCTCGGTGGCGATGCCGCAGATCCTTGGCAGATATGGGATGACGTGAGGGATCTTTTTGTCGAAAGACGTAAGCAACTGATTGCTAACGCTTCCCGTCGGCAGGCAGAGCAAAGGAAGTGGGCTGAAGAGCATCCGGAGCTCGCCTCAAAGCTTCGCAGTTACATTGATGGAACCTTACCTGATATTGACTGGAGTAAGATAGCTTTCAAGGCCGGCGGCCCTACAAGAGGTGCCTCCTCGGCTGTTTTGAGCGTCCTTTCGGAAAAACTTGGAAATATGGTCGTATCCAGTGCCGACCTTGCTAATTCCGACAAGACGGACGGTTTTCTGAGGCATACTCACGCCATGGCAAACGGTGACTTCACCGGCCGGTTCCTGCATGCCGGTGTTGCCGAGCTAACCATGGCCTGCCTGATGAACGGCATTGTGTTGCACGGCGGAATGATGGCTTGCTGCGGTACCTTCTTCGTTTTCTCCGATTATATGAAGCCGGCTATACGTATGGGTGCAATGATGCAGCTGCCCGTCAAGTATGTCTTCACCCACGATTCCTTCCGGGTTGGAGAAGACGGCCCGACCCATCAGCCCGTCGAACATGAGCTCCAGATGCGCTTGCTCGAGCAAATGCGTAACGTCAGTGGCAATCGTTCGCTTCTTGTCCTCCGTCCGGCCGACTGTCTTGAGACTGTGGCCTGCTGGCACCTCGCCATGGATAATACCGCCACACCGACCGTTCTAATTCTCACCCGTCAGGATGTACCCGATCTTGACCGGGCCTTGAGCTTTGAGGAAGTTGAAAAAGGTGTGCGTCGCGGAGCTTATCCTGTGGTGGAATGTAAGGAGGCCGACATCGTACTCGTTGCCAACGGTAGCGAAGTCGGATTGCTCTATAAAGTCAGTCAGATGCTCGCAGACGAGGGTATAAAGGCTCAGGTCGTTTCTGCTCCCTCGATAGGCTTGTTCCTCGATCAGGACGAGGCATACCGCGAATACGTCATCCCCCGGGACATTCCCCAGTTCGGACTGACTGCAGGATTACCCATGACTCTTGAACCTCTTTTCTCCGGTGTTCACAAAATTGTAGGCATGGAACGCTTCGGATCCTCAGCCCCGGCTAAAGTCTTAGATGAGAAATTCGGTTATACTACGCAAAACATCTTCGAGCAAATTAAACTTTTTTTGCCATCCAAGCGTTAAAAATTAAAAAAAAATTGTAAATTTGCGCGTTGTAAGAGAAACAACCGTATTGTGACAGGTATAAATTTCCATGGAATCAATGTGCGCTGTTGCGATTCAAGATACTGACTGTTAGAAGATTAGAATAACAAAACAAAAATAAAACTTTAATAATTAATCAGTAAAAGTATGAAGAAAATTGCCTTGCTCGCTTTTGCAGCTGCATCAATTTTCGGCGTTTCCACTACAAAAGCACAGGAAGTGACCTATGTAGAGGATTGCAGCCAAGGTCTGCTTATCAATCGTATGCAGGATAACTGGTTTGTAACCGCTGAAGGTGGTGCCAATTTGTTTTTCTCCAACCACGATCGGGCTGCCAAATTCGGACAGCGTGTAGGCGCCAGCGCCAATATCTATGTTGGTAAATGGTTTACTCCCGTTTGGGGATTCCGTTTTGGTGTCAGCGGCCAGATTGCTCGCGGTGCTACGACAGCCAACGGTTTCTTCCGCGATCCTCACCATGGCCCCTTGACAATCTCCGGCCATGATGAAGCCCTTTATCCTGAGCGCGTAGCTACTCTCGGTCCTAAAGTTGAGCTCATGCTCAGCCTTACAAACTGGCTCTGCGGCTATAATCCCACTCGTGTTTACAATGCTGTATTCCACGGTGGTGGCGGTGGCTACTGGACATATTATCATGGCACAAAAGACGGTGACAGCCACGAATGGAGAAACGCCCACAACCGTACTCTCTTCGCTGAAATCGGTCTCCAGAATAATTTCCGCCTTTCGAAGCACGTAGACATCTTCCTCGATGCTAGCGCTACGGTTATGGACTACAGCAACAACGACGTAATGCACGCCAAGAAATTCAATAAGGATATGAATTGCGTTCTCGCTGTTCAGGCCGGTTTCACTTACAAATTCAACAAGACAGACTGGAATTGCCCTGTTACTGCCGTATGTCCTACTTGGAAATACACCGATGCTGAAGGTGACGCTCTCGTAGCTCGTCTTGCAAATGCCGACAATAAGATCAAGGATCTTCAGCGTCAGCTTGACGATTGCCTCAATCGTCCCGAGAAAGAGTGCAAGTGTGTGAACGCTCTCGCTACCATCTACTATCCTATCAACGTTTCTTCTCTGAGCAACCGCGAAGTGACTCTCGTTCAGTCCATCGCTCAGACCATGAAGGCCAACCCCGACAAGAAGTATATCCTTACCGGTTGGGCTGACAACTACACCGGCAACGATGTAATCAATACCCGTCTTCGCAATGAGCGTGTGAATGGCGTATACAACTGCCTCATCAAGGCTGGTGTACCCGCTTCACAGCTCCAGACACGTATCGACGCAAACAACCTAACAGATTTCGGTCTCAAAGGTGCCCAGTTCGACCGTGCCGTGACAATCATCGAAGCTGAGTAAGATCGATCCATAAGGGAGTTTTAACCCTGAAATATATTAGAGGCTGTGTCAAAATGAAAATTTTGGCGCAGCCTCTAAAGGTTTGTTAGAATATGTCAGATGTCAGGCGCTGAGGATGAGGACGAAAGGAGCATACACAATACGGATGTGATTGAATCTGAATACCGAAAGCAACGACACAGACGGACTATTATGAAACACCGTCGTTTTTGTGTATTGTTACCGCGTTGAAGTTGTTTGTCCTGTTTTTGAGAAGCGAAGAAGCCTCTCGTTGGTTGAAAAGCTTTTTCCGCTCGATATTTTTACTCACCTTCTTACCTCGTTGTTTCCGTGTATCCTCTTCCGGAAATTTCGCTGAAATTGTCTGTCAAGCTGTTATTGCGGATTAAGAAAAAATTTGTAACTTCGCAGAATCAAAAATCCCTGTTTCTGGGTAGGACGACTACGTCTCTATGTAGCTTCCTCTTTTTAGTATAGTGACTGTAATTAATTAGATCAGAGAGAATTTATACAACACGTTTTTAACTGATATTTTACTATGGGTAAAGAGAAAAAGTTCCTAACGTGCGACGGAAATCAAGCGGCTGCCCACATCAGCTATATGTTTAGCGAAGTGGCCGCTATATATCCTATCACGCCGAGCTCCACAATGGCGGAGTATGTCGACGAGTGGTCCGCCGCAGGTCGTAAAAACATATTCGGAGAGACTGTGCTTGTGCAGGAGATGCAGAGCGAGGGTGGTGCCGCAGGTGCTGTCCACGGCTCTTTGCAAGCCGGTGCGCTGACCACCACCTACACTGCATCGCAGGGTCTTCTCCTGATGATCCCCAACATGTACAAGATTGCAGGTGAGCTCCTTCCCTGCGTATTCCATGTTTCTGCGCGCACCCTTGCAAGCCATGCTCTCTGCATATTCGGCGACCATCAGGATGTAATGTCCACACGACAGACCGGCTTCGCCATGCTCGCCGAAGGATCCGTACAGGAAGTAATGGATCTTGCCGGGGTAGCTCATCTCGCTTCGATCAAGAGCCGTGTACCCTTTGTCAATTTCTTCGACGGCTTCCGTACTTCTCACGAGATTCAGAAAATCGAAGCCCTTGAATGTGACGATCTCGCTCCCCTCCTTGACCGTGAAGCTTTGGCGGAATTCCGCAACAGAGCCCTTAATCCCGATGCTCCCGTTTGTCGCGGTATGGCCGAGAACCCCGATGTATTCTTCCAGCACCGTGAAAGCTGCAACCCATACTACGATGCCGTGCCTGCAATCGTCGAGGAATATATCAACGAGATTAACAAGATCACAGGACGCAAGTACGGTCTCTTCGACTACTATGGCGACCCTGAGGCAGAACGTGTCATCATTGCGATGGGATCCGTTACTCAGGCCATTAAGGAAACCATTGACTATCTGCGTGAGAAAGGCGAAAAGGTCGGCCTCGTAAGCGTTCATCTCTATCGCCCCTTCAGCGCTAAGCATTTCCTTGCAGCTATGCCTGAGACTGCCAAGCGTATAGCGGTACTTGATCGTACGAAAGAGCCCGGCAGCAACGGTGAGCCCCTATACCTTGATGTCAAGGATATCTTCTATGGCAAGGAAGATGCCCCCGTGATCGTAGGCGGCCGCTACGGACTCGGAAGCAAGGACACCACTCCCGCCCAGATCCTCTCCGTATATGAGAATCTCGCCCTTCCTACCCCCAAGAACCACTTCACCATCGGCATCGTGGACGACGTAACGTTCACTTCCCTCCCCGTCGGCGAAGAACTCGCTCTCGGCGGTAAGGGGATGTTCCAAGCCAAATTCTATGGACTTGGTGCCGACGGTACCGTAGGTGCAAACAAGAACTCTGTCAAGATTATCGGCGACAACACCGACAAATATTGTCAGGCATACTTCGCTTATGACTCCAAGAAATCCGGCGGTTTCACATGTTCCCACCTCAGATTCGGCGACGAACCGATCCGCTTGACATATCTTGTGAACACACCCAACTTCGTCGCTTGCCATGTTCAGGCATACCTCCACATGTATGATGTCATGCGCGGATTGCAGCCCGGCGGCACTTTCCTCCTCAACACCATCTGGGAAGGCGAAGACCTCGTACGCAATCTCCCCAACAAAATCAAGAAGTACCTTGCCAAGAACAATATAACCCTTTATTACATCAACGCTTCCAAAATCGCTCAGGAGATTGGACTCGGCAACCGTACCAACACCATACTTCAGTCTGCATTCTTCCGCATCACTGAAGTGATACCCGTTGACCTCGCTGTAGAACAGATGAAGAAATTCATCAACAAAAGCTACGGCAAGAAAGGCGAGAACATCGTTAATATGAATTATCAGGCCGTCGACCGTGGTAATGAATACAAGAAACTTGAGGTAGACCCCGCTTGGGCCGAACTTCCTGATGAGAAACCGGTTGAAAGCCACGATCCCGCCTTTATCACGAACGTTGTACGCCCCATTAACGCTCAGGACGGAGACCTCCTCCCCGTCAGCGCGTTCAAGGAAATATCCGACGGCACATGGGAGCTCGGAACAGCCGCCTACGAGAAACGCGGCGTCGCCGCATTCGTACCCGAATGGAATCCCGAGAACTGTATCCAGTGCAACCGTTGTTCCTACGTTTGCCCCCATGCAGCAATCCGCCCGTTCCTCCTTACGGAGAAAGAGATGGAAGATGCTCCCTTTGGAGAAAACCATACGATTCCCGCTATGGGCAAGGCCTTCGCCGGCATGCGTTTCGTTCAGCAGGTTGACGTCCTCGATTGCCTCGGATGCGGCAACTGCGTGGACGTTTGCCCCGGCAAGAAAGGTCAGAAAGCTCTGGAAATGAAACACATCGAGAGCCAGCTCGGTGAAGATAAGAATTGGGAATACTGCGTGAAACATGTCTCCTCAAAGAGCGACCTCGTAGACGTTAAACTTAATGTCAAGAACAGCCAATTCTCTCAGCCCCTCTTTGAATTCTCCGGCGCATGCTCCGGCTGCGGCGAGACTCCCTACGTAAAACTCATCAGCCAGCTCTTCGGCGACCACGAGATCGTAGCCAACGCCACTGGCTGCTCCTCTATCTACTCCGGCTCCGTTCCTTCGACACCTTACACCATCAACGACAAGGGCCATGGACCCGCATGGGCCAACTCCCTGTTCGAAGACTTCTGCGAATTCGGCCTCGGTATGACACTCGCATACGATAAGATGCGCGAACGTCTCGTTTACCTGCTCGGTGCTATGATCGACAGCGACAAGACAAGCGACGCATACAAAGCCGCTGCTAAGGAATGGCTCGAAATGAAAGATGATGCCGACGGATCTCGTGCAGCTACTCAGAAACTCCTCCCGCTCGTGAAGGAAAGTGCTGAAAACGGTTGCGAAATCTGCAAACAGATTCTCGGACTGAGCCAGTACCTCGTGAAACGTAGCCAATGGATCATCGGTGGTGACGGTGCAAGCTATGACATCGGCTTCGGAGGTCTCGACCATGTTATCGCATCCGGTAAGAACGTCAACATTCTTGTCCTTGACACCGAAGTTTACTCCAATACCGGAGGTCAGGCATCTAAATCGACACCCCTCGGCGCCATCGCAAAATTTGCCGCCGCTGGCAAACGTATCCGTAAGAAAGACCTCGGACTCATCGCAACCACATACGGCTACGTCTACGTCGCTCAGGTAGCTATGGGAGCCGATCAGGCTCAGACACTCAAAGCCTTCCGCGAAGCCGAAGCATACGATGGTCCCTCAGTTATCATCGCATACTCCCCCTGTATCAACCACGGCCTTAAAGCCGGTATGGGACATGCTCAGGCAGAGGAAGCACGCGCGGTTGAATGTGGTTACTGGCAGCTCTGGCGTTACAACCCCGAGCTTGAGAAAGAAGGAAAGAACCCCTTCGTACTCGACAGCAAGGAACCTCAATGGGACAAGTTTGTAGACTTCCTCAAAGGCGAAGTACGCTACGCATCAGTCATGAAGCAGTATCCTGCCGAAGCAGCCGAACTGTTTCAGGCAGCCCAAGCAAATGCACAATGGCGTTATAACAACTACAAACGTCTTTCCACACAGGCATGGGGACAACCCGATCCTGAAGTCACGGAATAAACTTTCATGTTGATACCCCGGAGGGCGCGGCGTAATCTCGGTTACGCCGTGCCCTCCAACCATTTATAGACAGCCCCATCTCGGAATTCCATACCGTTCATATACTTCCCACATACCCACACCCTACTGTTATCCCAAAACTACTGTATCTGGCTGCAAATGACAACGTACTCAACAACTTCGAGTGAATTTTCAAGCATTGCTCCCCGACACCATCCGTGAAATTTTTTAAATTCTGAAAGAAGGATTAGGAGTTATGGTTCGTTCAAAGTAATTTTGCACACTGAGTGCAAAAAGAAATTTGGATTTAGTATTATAAAAGGAATCTCAAAAATACGCTTAAAGGTATATACTATATACCTTCAAACGTAAAAATCAATAGAAATGGATAAACTTCAGAGTCTATATAGTACATGGCAGTCGCTCCAACCATTGAGCGAAAGAAAGCAATATTTATTAAGTCAGCGCTTTTCAGTAGACTATAACTTCA